>CASEHD010000001.1 GCA_949287655.1 uncultured Christensenella sp.
ATATCTCTCAAATTAAAAGGAATGAGTCCTGTACAATACAGAACTCACTCAAATACAATTTAATTAATTCTTTGTCCAACTTTTGGGGTTCACCTCAATATGCCGGGTCGTTTAAATTTAGCTATTGTTTCAAACGGCGCAGATTGGTGCAGGTTTCGTCCGTGCAAGAGAGACCGAGCAACCCTGCTCATAAGCAAAAGCTCATGGCGACTTTCTTTAAAAAGTCTTATTTTCGCTTTGCTTTTTCGCTTCCGATAAAAAGCACGCTTCGCTACCACTTTTTATCGGCTTCGCTCCCTTCGGTCGCTTTTTATAAGTTGATAATAAATTACACCGCGTATTAACTGCTGCGCGGTTGCGAAGGTCTGCTCGCTGACAGGGCGAAAAACACAAAAGAACGCTTAACGCATCTCGCCGTGAAGATTGCGGCAGGTTTTGTCGTTTCAAAAGCAAGAAGGCGACCCAGTGTACTTATCGTACACGGTCGCCTTCGCGTCTTGCCGAAACGGCAAAAGATGTCGTGATATTCGCGGCGAGATTAAAATTCGGCGCTGCCGGTAGTCCTGCTGAACGGAATTACGTCGCGGATATTCTGCATACCTGTGAGGTACATGATAAGTCTTTCAAAGCCAAGACCGAAACCGGCGTGTTTTACGCCGCCGTATCTGCGCAGGTCGAGATACCACCAGTAGTCCTCTTCTTTGAGACCGAGTTCTTTCATGCGCGAGGTGAGAATGTCGATGCGCTCTTCTCTTTGCGAGCCGCCGATAATTTCGCCTACGCCGGGGACGAGCATATCGACCGCGGCGACCGTCTTGCCGTCGTCGTTGAGGCGCATATAGAACGCCTTTATCTCCTTGGGATAATCGGTGACGAAGATAGGCTTTCTGAATACCTGTTCGGTCAAAAATCTTTCGTGCTCTGTCTGCAGATCCGCGCCCCAGTATATCGGATACTGGAACTTATCCTTATTCTTTTCAAGGATCTCTACCGCCTGAGTATATGTGACCTTTTCAAAGTCGCTGTTTACGATATGGTTGAGCCTTTCGATGAGCCCCTTATCCATAAAGGTGTTGAAGAACTGCATCTCTTCCGGGCACTTTTCAAGGACGTCCTTTATAACGTACTTTATCATGTCGCGCGCGAGGTCCATATCGTCGTTTAAGTCGGCGAAAGCGATCTCAGGCTCTATCATCCAGAATTCAGCGGCGTGGCGGTTGGTGTAGCTCTTCTCCGCTCTGAACGTGGGACCGAAGGTGTATACGTTGCGGAACGCAAGCGCGAAACATTCGGCATTGAGCTGACCGCTTACGGTAAGGTTTGCGCTCTTGCCGAAAAAGTCCTGCGAAAAATCTACGCTGCCGTCCTCTTTGAGCGGCGGGTTCTTTGCGTCAAGAGTCGTGACCCTGAACATCTCGCCCGCGCCCTCGCAGTCGCTGCCGGTGATAAGCGGAGTGTTGACGTAGATAAAGTTTCTGGAAGCAAAGAAAGCGTGTATCGCCTGAGCCGCGACGCTTCTTACGCGGAATACCGCGAGAAAGGTGTTGGTCCTGGGGCGGAGATGCGCTATCTCACGCAAAAATTCAAGGCTGTGTCTCTTCTTCTGCAAAGGATACCGGGGAGAAGAAGCCGCTTCGACCTCAATGCTCTCCGCTTTTATCTCGTAAGGCTGCTGCGCGCCAGGGGTGACGACGACCTTGCCCACGACCGAAAGACCTGCGCCGACGTTCTGTGAAACCACGTTTTTGTAGCCTTCCATATCCGCGTCCGCGATGATCTGCGTAGACTTGAATTTCGTGCCGTCGTTCAGCTCTATAAAAGCAAAATTCTTGCTGTCTCTTATAGTTCTGACCCAACCGTAAACCTTGACGGTCTGACCGTCCAGCGCGGCGAACTGCTCGCCCAATTGCCTCAAAGTCAATTCCTGCATAACTGCTCCGTTTGTAAAAAGTATTTATCAATATTACTGATTTTAGCACACGGTCGCGCCAAAAGCAAATAAAACGCGCAAAAAGAAACAGAAAATAAAAAAGGGACTTTTTCAAGTCCCTATGCCTCGGCAGAGCCGCTTTGCTGCAAACAACCAAAGACGAAAAGTTAAAACCCGCTACAAGCAGGTGGGTATGCTGTGACGATGTTCTGTAATCCTCAACGCAATGCGATTTAACGAGGCACGCCATCCGACCGTCAACTCCGCATTCCCTTATTAATAACTGCGGTTAATGATATCGCCTTCGGTCAACTATATTATAGACCATAGTCTATAAAAATACAATATGCAGGACAAAAATTTTACATTTGTATGCGATTTTTGCCGTGAAAACGCGGTTTTTCGTTAAAATCTGCGGCGTCGTATATCATTGTTCCCGCCTTTCCGCGCATTTTTCAAGAAAATCCGCCCGGTTTTCAGAAAGATATCTCTTTTCGGAAGATACCGTAAGAAGCCCTTTCAGCAGCCTTGCTTTTTCCTCCTTTACCTCTTTCGAGTCCTTGCCGTATTTTTTCGCGAGCGCGGTAAGCCCGTAAAGCGCGAGTCCCGTCGCGTGCCTTTTGCTGTGTACGCTCGAAGCCGCATGCGCGACCGCTCTTGCCGCCGCTTCGGCGACCGCGTTGCCGCACTCTTTCGCCGCCCTGTGCGCCGCGAGTATCTCCAACCGTGCCTGAGGCATCTTTATCACGCCTTTCGACCACAGGTATGACGCGTCTCTCGACCGCCTTACCCTGTCGTCGTCAGAATATTCTTCAAAAAGTTTAACGTACTTTTCAGAATACTCATACGCCCATACGATCATGCAGAGTTTGGAAAGCTCCGCCGCAAGCTCGTACAGCTCCGCGACCCCGTCGTCGGACGGAGAAAACAGTATTTTGCGCTCGCGTGCGCTCATAACTCGCTGCTCGTTCCTATGCGGCTGACGCCCGCTTCGATATACTTCACCGCCGTCTCATAGTCGCGTATACCGCCCGAAGCCTTGATCTTACACTTGCCGCAGTGCGCTTTCATTATCTCTACCGCGTGCAGAGTCGCGCCTCCCGTCGAAAAGCCCGTGCTGGTCTTTACGAAATCCGCCCCCGCCTCTGCGCATATCTCGCAAGCCGTCGCGATCTCTTCGTCGGTAAGAAGGCAGGTTTCGAGAATGACTTTTAACGTCGCGCCGCACGCGTGAACGCCTTTGACGTCCGCGAAAACATACGCCCTGTCGCCCTCTTTCAGCGCGCCGACCGCGATGACCATGTCTATCTCGTCCGCGCCGTCCTCTACCGCCTGTTTCGCCTCAAACGCCTTCGCTTCTACGCTCATCGCGCCGAGAGGGAATCCGACGACGCAGGCGACCTTTACGTCCGTGCCTTTTAGAAGTTCCTTGCAAAAAGATACATAACGGGAATTTACGCAAACGCTCGCGTAACCGTGCGCTTTCGCGACCTCGCAGAGTCTTTCGATATCCGCTTTCGTCGCGTCAGCTTTGAGATTGGTGTAATCTATGTATTTGTTGATCTCCATAACCGCCTCACTTGATTATTTTGAGTATCGGGTCTTTTCTGCCCGGGTCTTTATCCGAGATTTTTACCGCGTCGAGCACGTCGCGCGCATAAGCGACGTCTTCGTATTTGTCGAAATACATCGTCGCGACAAGTCCGTCCTCTTCTATCCTGTCCCCCCTCCTTACGTTGAGTTTAAGCCCTACGTGAGGAAGGATGTCGTCCTCTTTCTTATTCCTGCCGCCGCCGAGGGCAAGTACTACCCGCGCGACTTTCATTGCGTCCACGCTCTGAACGTAACCGCCCCTTTCAGCGTATATCTCTATCTTGCATTGCGCGCTGCAAAGCGGTCTTTCGAGGACGTTCTCGTCTGCGCCCTGCGCGACGAGCATGCTTTTGAATTTTTCGAGCGCCGCGCCCGACTTTATCGCGTCGTCCACTTTCTCTTCCGCGCCTTCGCAGTTTAAAAGACCTACGCATAACGCCTTTGCGACCGTATACAGCGGGCAGTCCGTCCTGCCTTTCAGCACCTCGACCGCGCCTTCGACTTCCAGCGAGTTGCCTATGTAATCGGAAAGAGGTTCGTCCATATCCGTTATCAGAGCGCTTACCTTCCTTCCCGCTCGCCTGCCGGTCGCGACCATAAGGCGGGCAAGCTTTTCCGCGCTTTTCAGGTCGTGCATGAACGCGCCCTTGCCGCATTTTACGTCGAGGATTATGTTTTTCGCGCCCGCTGCCAGCTTTTTCGACATTATCGAAGCGGCTATGAGAGGTATGCTCTCCACCGTCGCGGTAACGTCACGAAGCGCGTAAAGTATCTTGTCCGCCGGGCATACGTCCTTTGTCTGTCCCGCGATCACGAGCCCGACCTTTTCTATCTGCGCATAAAACGCCTTTTCGTCTATCGCGGTGGTCACGCCGTCTATCGCTTCCAGCTTGTCGAGAGTGCCGCCGGTATGTCCCAGCCCTCTTCCGCTCATCTTCGCGCAGATCTTGCCGAGAGCAGCCATCACCGGTATCACTATAAAACTGGTGCTGTCGCCTACGCCGCCCGACGAGTGCTTGTCGACAGTCCTGTCGCCGTACGCGGAAAGGTCTATCGTATCGCCGCTTTCCGCCATCGCGGAAGTCAGGTAAAAGGTCTCTTCGTCCGTCATTCCGTTTATCGTGATCGCCATAAGCAAAGCGGCGGACTGATAGTCCGCAACGCTGCCGTCGACGACGCCCTTTATCCAGAAATCTATCTGTTCCTTAGAGAGCGCTTTTTTATTGCGTTTGTCTTCTATGACGTCGTAAATGCGCATTCTATCTCCTTTTTCTCGCCGTTTCGACTATCTCTTTCACGGCGTTTTCATCACAGTCCTTGCCCAGCTTTCCGATCACGTAAACAAGGTCGGTATCGAAAGTGACGGCGACTTCTTTAAATCCGAAATTTTCGGAAAGCGCCTGTTCAAGCTCTTTCGTATAGGCGGTTATCCCGCTTAAAGTGAATATCGGTTCGGATACCACGCCGACCGCGAGATAGTCGCCCGCGCAGGCGTACCGGTAGTCTTTTATCAGCTTGTAATCGCCGAGGAAAGAATCTATATCAGCATAAGCGGGGGCTATTGTTGCAACGGAAGCGGTCAAAGCCGCTAAAATAAAAGTATTCATACTTTATCCGTGTGCAAAAAAGCGCGGAATATACGCGCCTGCCTTAATTACGTGCGCTTTATTGCTGCCCGTAACGGGTAACGTTCATGCCGTCGCCCCAGAGTTGTTCCAGGCTGTAAAGCTTTCTCGTCTCCTCGTGGAAAACGTGTACGACGACGCTGCCGTAGTCTACGACCGCCCATCTGCCGTCGCGCTTTCCTTCGCTTCTCAACGGCTCCACGCCGTAATTTTTGCTCATCTCGTCCTCAAGGTTGTTCGCTAGCGCTTTGACCTGGGTGGTCGAACGACCGCTTACTATCACGAAATAGTCCGCGACGATCGAAAGTTCGCCGATGTCGATCACGACGATGTCGTTGCCTTTTTTGTCGTCCAATATCCTGCAGATTGTGTTTTTGAGTTCTTCCGTTTGCATATTTTCTCCGTTTATTTGTAGTAATCGACCGCTTGTTGAGTAAGCGGATAGATATAGCATTTTTTTTCGATAAGGTAATCGTACGAGCGTTTCAGGCAGGCTTTGAAGCCGCTTTCGAAGTCCTCTCTTATCAGCTTTCTCAAAGCGTCGACGCCCGGAAAATCGCGCGCCTCTTCCAGCATATCCGCGCAGAATATCAGCTTGTCGAGATCGTTCATGCCGGGTTTACCGGTGCAATGGCAGGCGATCGCGTTTATTATCCTTTCGTCTTTTATCCCGTATTCCTCTTTCGCGACGACAGCGCCGTAAAACTGGTGTTCGACCTCGCTGTTTATGCTGTCCGCGGGCACTTCAGACGTGTCGTGCGGATTCCTGCACCTTAGTTTCGCACAGTCGTGAAGCATGGCTGACAAGAACACTTCGTCGTTGTCCAGCCCGAGAGAACATTCGAAGTTAAGTCTTAAAGCGCATTCGCAGGTGCGCGCGATATGGTCGTACGTTTTGGGAAGCACTTCGTTTTTCAGCTTCGCGGCTTTGTCCGCATATTGCGCGTAAAGCCCGTTTTTCATTATATAGTCCGCGACCTTTTCCGGAATATAATCCGTTTTGTCCATATTTATCAGATACCTTACACAGGTCGAGCTGACCGCTTCCGGAATCTTGTCGACGACGCTTATTTCAGCCCCTTTTCCGCGCCAGTACGCAAGGGCTTTTTTAAACTCTTCTTCCCTGTCCGCGCGAGGAAAAACGGTCAGCGACGTCTGTTTTATCAGCTTTTCGGGCTCTCTCCATTTATTGAGGTCGATAAGGCTGTCCCCTCCGATTATATAAGAGATATCGCCGTAAATTTCTTTTAACCGGGGTATCACGTCGCAGGCGTAATTAATGCAGCCCAGCTCGTACTCCAGCGTGCATACCTCAAATTTTTCATTGCCTTCGACGGCGAGTTCAAGCATCTCTATCCTGTCGCGGAAAGATACGTTGCATTTTTTATGAGGCGGGATGCCGGACGGCACGAATACGACCTTGTCAAGACCGCAGGTAAGAGCCGTTTTTGCCATATCCAGATGAGCGTTGTGAACGGGGTCGAACGCCCCGCCGAAAATACCTGTTTTCGCCATAAGAATATTATATATCAAAACGCGCGTTCAATCAATTATTTTATAAAATTTTACCTGTTTCTCGTTCTGCCGCGTTTAACTTCCCGCGTTTTGTCGAAAATAAAGGTATGAACAGATATATAGACGTATTTTTTACCGTATTGGGCGTATTTGTGATAAGCTTTGTCGTCTGCGGATTTTTAACGGCTAAATTCGCGGTCAAGCTGACTGTCTCTTTCCTGGTTTCGATCGCCGCCGTCTGTTTTATCTCATATCTGGTGCGCGGCGGCAGACGCGACTTTCCTGATTACAGATCTTTCGTTACATACTGCATCCTTTCGGACGAAGAAAAGATCGCGGCGCTTTTCGAAAAGACCGGACTTATTACAAGCGCGGAGATATCGGACGGCGTTTATCCCGCGCCCGACGGAGCGGCGTGTCTTTACCTCAAATTTTCAAAACCGTCCCGCGATTATATCGTTACTCTGTACAAAAACTGCGTGAAAAACAAGATCGGAAAACTGACCGTATGGTGCGCCGCATTCGAACGCGCGGGCGTTGCGATCGCCGGCACTCTGCCCGAAGTCGAGATAAGATTCAGAACTCTGCGTCCGCTGTTCAAAAAGGTGAGAAAACAAGGACTATTGAGCGGAAAGGACATACGCCCCGCGCCGCGCCCGACATTAAAAACCCTTATTCCGATAGTCTTCAACACGAAAAACTCGTACCGGTTCGCGATCGTCGCCGTCATTCTGTACGCCTTTTCGCTGCTTACGCCGCTGAAAGCGTACTATATAACGGTCGCGACGGTCTCACTCGTCCTCGCAGTGATAGCGAGAGTTATCGGCGAAAGATCGGACAGGCGCGCGTAAACGCAAGGCAGATAAATTTCTCCCCCAAACCTCATACCGTTGCCCGCGTTAAACTCTCAAATAAGCTCCGCTATGCGCCGATATCTTTTTTAACTGAAAACTTTCGGCGCAGAAAACGCATATATCTTATTCAATATATAATGAACGCGGCGCACGGGCGCGCGCATAAAAAAGACTCCCTTGCGGAAGCCTTATTATTTTTGATCTTCGTCGCGACGCGGCGTTTATTCTATATCGTCGTCGTCCGGCTTCGGCACTTCGTCCAACTGCCTTCTGCTCATTCTCTTGACCGTATTTATTATGACGTTGTTTATATACAGTCTGAATTCGCAGCCGAGGAATTTCGCTGCTTTTTCGCTCATGACTATCCGGGGCAGGAAGATCTTGAGGTAATCCATGACGGACGAGGAGTTGTCCATATAGAATTTTACGCTGATTATCTTCTTTTCGCCGTCGACGAGCACGATGTTCTTCTTTATCGAGTAATTGACGATGTCGTGTATATCTTCGTTGCGCTCGTTTATCCTCTTGACGCGGGTGCGGTGCGCGTCGCTCTTGTCCGCTATGACGACAGCCGCCGCGATCTCGTTGACTACGTTGCCTATCTCCTCTTCGTGATTGCCGACAGCCGTGCATATCTTGCAGACGTCTTCCAGCGGCATACCCATCTCTTTCAATATCGGATACATAAGCAGCGCGCCGGTAACGCCGTGATCCTTGCGGTTTATCATATTGCCGACGTCGTGAACATAGCCGGCTATCCTCGCGAGTTCCTTTGTCTTTTCGTCGTAACCGAGCTTGTCGAGTATCATATACGCCGTGCGCGAAACGTAGCCGACGTGCCTCAAACCGTGCTCTGTATATTTCATCGCGCTGAGTACGTGATTGGCGCCGTCTATCATCAGCTGGATCTCTTTGTTGTTTCTGACGTCATCGTAAGTTACCATAATTCCCCCTTTAAGTAAACAGTTCGTAGTCGTCCTGTTTTTCGACGAACGCTATGTCTGTCGCCTTTTCCAGGACGCGGCGGTTGTCGACGTCGCCGACAGCGTGTTCAAGATAATATACCACCATCTTGACAAAGGTCTGATAATCCTCTATCTTGTCAGCCTTATTCTGCGAAATAAGCGCCGCCATAACGCGTTCTACCGCGTCGTCGAGCTGTTTATGAGAATATTTGCCTTCCATCGCGCCCTTTATGCGAAGCGTCACGTACGCGCGCCTGAAAACAAGGTCTGAATTGTCGATTATTCTGGGCGCCCTGGTGTTCATTCTGTACATTCTGCCGTCGTGGACGTAATATATCACGCTCGCCGACGAATAGAGGAACATACAGGTGATTATCTCCTCTTTGAGCACCGGCGTAATGTCGTCGTCTAAAAGCATATCCGCGACGCGTTCCCTCATATCGGCAAGCTGTTTGCTGTTGCTGAGGAATATCGCGAAAGTGATGATGCCCATCTTTTCGTCGACAGCATAATTATCCAGTCCGAAACGGATAAAATATTCGTATGCGGTAAGTTTGTCGCCTACTTTCAGAAGGGCGTTTTTCAGTTCTCTGTCCGTGCCCGCCATACGCGTGCCTTCGCGCGTCGTGCGCATAGGAAGAAAGCGGATGATGTCGTCGAGTCCCGCCCTCATATCCGCGCTCATTTCAAGCGGCGCAAAGTCATAGAACGACGGCTTTATCCGACAGTCCGCGTACTTTTCAAGATAGAGTTTCACGAATTTCGCGTCGTCCTGATCGCCCATAAGCGCGACCTGCGCGTTTATCACTTTGAGCGCCTCGTCTCTCTTCCCGCAAAGATTGAGCGCGATCGCGTACATTTTGCTGTAATAATAATAGTCCGGATCTTCGATCGCGAGAGCGCGCGAAAGTTCAAGCAGCTTTTCGTTGTACCCGCATGAGACGAACGCCGCAAATATATCCCTCAGTCCTTTCAGGTCGTCAGAATCCACCGCGTCGATAAGTCTGTCCGCGACTTCGCCCGCGGTGTAGTCGTCGCCGAGGATATGCGCCGCGTTGAATTTTATGCAGAGCGCGGCAACGTCCGAAGAGACTATCTCCAGCACTTTGTCGGCGTAAACGACGGCTTTTTCGCAGTCGAAACGCAGACAGCAACGCGCTATTATTCTGTAAAATTCGCAAGTATATTCGCCTGCAAGGTCGATTTTGCCCAAAAGGTAATTCGCCGCCTGTCGGCACTTTCCCTTTTCGACCATCTCTTTGGCTTCCTGCATTATCGCAAAGACGTTTTCGTCCGGCATCGGCTCCCCGTCCAGCCCGTCCATAGGCTGAGAGAAGTTCTGCAGAGACATGGCAAAATCGCGGAAAGCCCTTTCCAGCACCTTCCTTTCACCTTCGGGCGCGGACGAAAAATCAAGAGTGTCCTTGACGAGTCCGAAATAATATCCGACCGCCTCGGCGTTTTCCATCTGGATATTGTTGTTGACCAACTCTCTTATTATAGGCTTTACGGAGGCGTCCTTTACATTGCCGCCCGTCTTCATATATTGCTTTAACGCACGATGCAGATAGTAGTTGGACACGGGATAATTGTTCATTTCGGCAAACGCAACGCCGCGCGCCTTGTCGGCGCGCATGTCGCGGAGCCCGAAACGGTTGAGCATTCTGACGCATTCTGCGGACTTGCCCTTCGCGAGCATGCCTTCCGCCAGTTTTATTATCTGCTCGGGATCAAAATCATTCGGTGTCGGAACGGTTATTCTTGTCATCTGCTTCCTCAAATATTCTATCTACGTCCTCTTTCGTAAATTCCCGGGTCTTGTGACAGAAATCGCAATGGAATTCTATCTTCCCGTTTTCTTTTATTATGTCGAGCGCGTCTTTCTTTCCGATCGATATCAATATGCGCTCCATAGCCTCTCTGCTGCAACTGCATACATACGCCGGGTAAGTCGGCTGCAACGCCTTTATCTCAAAATGTCCGAAGTACTCGTCGATCAGGGTCGACGGCGTATGCTTTTCGACGATGTCGTCCATATCCTTGAAATTTCTGACGACGTCCGCAAGCGTTTCCTCTATCTCGGGAGGACAACCGGGCATGGGTTGAACTATGACCGCGCCCGCCGCCTTTACGCTGCCGTCTTCGTTGAGTTTTACGCCTGTCGCGATCGCGCTGGGCAGCTGCTCCGAGATCGTAAAATAGTACGCGAAATCGGCGTCAACGCTTCCGTTTACCAGCTTTACCGTGCCGTTATACGGCTCTTTCAGACCGAAATCCTTTATCACGGTCAGTCTGCCGTTCTTCCCGATCACGTCGCTTACCGGGCGCATCTCTTCGCCCGCAAAACAATCGGGGTTATCCATACGGCAACGCACCTTTGAGCCGCAGTCGCCGCATACTATTATGTTTCCGCCCGCGCCGCCGCCGTCGACGATGAGCGTAAGCTTGTGTTTCAGCCCCTTGAAGCCGGCGCTCATGAATACGCCCATGGCGAGCACTCTCGCAAGAGCGTTGGTCGCGCTCTTCGACGTGCCGTGTATCCTGCGAGCCGCTTCGGCGGTCTCTGTGCAATCTATTGCGGTCACTATCGCCTTTCCTTCGAAAAGCATAGACCTTAAAAGTATATCCATTACAATTTTTCGCAGACCCAGACAATACGCGCGGTTTTCGCGCCGACCTCTTTCATCGTCCGGAAATCGTACGCTTTGAAAGAAAACATGCCTTTCATCGCGTTTTCGATATCCTCGCGGGTGTGGGCGTACTGGGTATGCTCCTCCGTCTGTTTGATGTATCTGCCGTCCTTCTCTCTTATGAAGAAGGTCAGTTCCATTTTCACGCCGCCTTTGAATTGCGTGTTCGTCCAGAGGTAGGTCAGATCATCGTAATCCTCGAAAAACACGTTGTCGGCTATGATCTTTTTGATCTTGTATTCGCTGGACGCGTCGAATATAAGCTTACCGCCCTCTTTGAGAATACAAGCCGCGTTTTTGAAAAACACGGCGAGATTTTTCGGCTTTATATAGTTTATCCCGTCGCATACGCAGGTCGCGAAGTCGACCGGCTTATGCGGTCTGAAAGTCGTCGCGTCCGCCTGTACAAAAACGGGTCTGACCCCCGCTTCTCTCGCGTTCTGCGCCGCGCGGCCGAGCATTTCAGGGCTTATGTCCGCGCCGGTCATCCTCTTGCCCCTCTTTGCGAGGGCTACCGTTATCGCGCCGCTGCCGCAGCACAGGTCTACGCCCTCTTCACCGAGACTTGACCTGTCAAGCAACGCGAGATACCCGGCGTAGTCGAAGTCGGTCATCAGCCGGTCGTAATACGCTGCAAGACAGCCGTAACCGTTCATCTTTTCTTTCCTTTCTTAGGATTGGCGCGCTGCGCCTTAGCCGCTTCTTTAAGCTGCTGCTTCCTCTGCATCTGCGCGTTCTTTGCCGCCTGTTCCTGCTCGTATTCGTACATCTGGTTGACGAGAAGATCGTTGCAGAAATTGCCGAACGCGACGTTGAGTGTGATATACAGCCCCGCGCCCACCGTTATCATCGCGATATATACGATATACTTGACGATGTTTACCATTATAAGGAACATCGGCGCCACGAGAATTACCGTCAGCATCAGCGCCAGCAAGAACATTATTATCGCCGATATGCAGCTGTTCTTTATTTGATCCTTATAGCCGAATCTGAAAGATATCGACGTCGGAAGGAATACCGCCGCGAACATCATCGACAAAAGTCCGAGAAGAAGCGAGCATATGCTCCACACCCATATACCCGCGTTTGCGGAACCGACCGTAGACATAAGGCGTATAAGCTCAATCGTGCCGCAAGCCGCGCTCGTTCCGACCAGCCCCAGGTAGGTAAAGGTGATGAGGAATTTCCACCAGTGAAGTTTTATTCCTCTGAAGAAGTGCTTCAAAACCTTGACTTCAACTCCCCAGTAATAGTTTCTGATGCAGTGATATGCGCCCGCAAGCCCTATCGAAAGTATCATAAGCCCCGGCGTGAAGAAGTAAAGGAAAAAGTCGCTTCTTATACCGTATATCATATTTATGCCGGCTACGGTGTCGTCGACAAGCCCGTATCCTATGCCGAGAAAGCCTGAAAAGCTGTAACCCGCTTCCGCTATCTGATTCTGTTCGTACATCGGCATTAAAAATATGAACATCACGATGAGCGGCAACGCGAAAACATCCAGCATAAGGTTGATCGCCAGCATGTTTTTCAGATTGGAGCCGAATACCGAGAACGCCTTGCGTATCCTTCCCCTTTCGCCGTAATCCCTTTCGGGTCCGAGATCCTTGCCCAAAGTCATCTTTGAAGCAAGCAGTGTCAACTTAGACATATATACTCCTGAGAATAATAAAAATGTTGTACACATTATTTTACACTACTTTTATAAAAAGAGCAATAGAATTATCGTCAACTATTTGCAAAATTAAGCGAAAAATGCTTTACATAACGGTTGCTTTATGTTATTATTGTTCAAAGCAATAGAGGCGCGGTACTCATCAGTACGCGGGGCAACGTTTCAGGGAACGCCGCAGAAAGGGTTTACCGCCGAAGTCGCTCTTCTTCCTTGAAAGGTCTGCGGCTGGATGCGGAGTTAAGAGCTCCGGATCTGTCATCGTACGATGGAGCGCTATTTGCGGAAACCTTTATTTGATTTCCCTTTTCCGTTCTTTCGTCGAGAGAACGGATTTTTTATTCCCCTTTGCTCAACAAAACGCGATAAAATATTCGGCTTAAGCCGCAAAATACAGGAGTTATTATGAAAAAGTACAACATAGCCGTCGTCGGCGCGACCGGCATGGTCGGCAACAAATTCCTCGAAGTTCTGGCGGAGAAAAAACTCCCCGTCGAAAACTATTACCTCTACGCTTCCGCTAAAAGCGCGGGCAAGAAGGTCAATTTTATGGGCAAAGACTATACGGTCATAGAACTGACCGAAGAAAACGTCCTCGACAAGAAGATAGATATCGCGCTGTTTTCCGCAGGCGGTTCCACCAGCGCCAGATTCGCGCCCGTTTTCGCTAAGCACGGCGCGGTCGTCATCGACAATTCCAGTCAGTGGCGTATGCACGATGACGTTCCGCTCGTTGTTCCGGAAGTCAATCCGCAGGATATCGATTGGAATCACGGCATCATCGCCAACCCCAACTGCTCTACCATTCAGGCAATGGTCGCTCTTAAACCGCTTTACGACAAATACGGCATAAAGAGAATAGTTTACAGCACCTACCAGGCGGTCAGCGGCGCCGGCGTCGCGGGTTACAACGACCTTATGGAAGGCGTCAAGGCGTTTAGCAAGGGCGAAACTTACAAGACTCAGAAATTCCCCTATCAGATCGTCAACAACTGTCTGCCCCATATCGACGTGTTCCTCGACAACGGCTATACCAAAGAGGAAGAAAAAATGATCAAAGAGACCAAAAAAATACTTGGCGATCAGAATATCAAGGTCACCGCTACGACCGTACGCGTGCCCGTCCTCAACTCTCACAGCGAATCCATCAACGTTGAATTCAATAAGCCCTGCACCAAGGAAGGCGTCATCGAAGCGCTCAAGGGACAAAAAGGCATAGTAGTCGTCGACGACGTCGCTAATCTCAAGTACCCGATGCCCGTCGACGCTACCGGTCACGACGAAGTGTTTGTCGGCAGAATAAGGATCGACGATACCGTAGAAAGCGGCGTAAACCTGTGGGTCGTCGCAGACAATATCCGCAAGGGCGCGGCTTCCAACGCCGTCCAGATCGCGGAATACATGATAGAAAACGGAAAAATCTAATTCTTTGCAGAGGTGAAAGATATGTTTAAGGGTCTCGGCACGGCGATGATAACGCCGTTTGACGCAGACGGAGCGGTTGATTTTTCCGCTCTCGAAAAAATTGTAGACGGTCAGCTCAACGGCAGCGTCGACGCGCTTTTCGTATGCGGCACTACCGGCGAACCGCCGACAATGAACGCGGCGGAAAGAGAAAAGGTCGTAAAGTCGGTCATCGAACAGGTGAACGGCAGGATTCCGGTCTTCGTAGGCACGGGAAGCAACGACTGCGCGCATGCGGTCGAGATGAGCAAACAGGCTCAGGCTATGGGCGCGGACGGCGTTCTCGCGGTCACTCCGTACTACAACAAATGCACTCAGGACGGTCTTTTCCTTTACTATAAGGCGATAAACGACGCGATCGACATCCCGATCGTCGCATACAACGTTCCCGGCAGAACGGGCGTAAATATGAAATCCGAGACAGTCGAAAAACTGACCGTGCTCAAAAACGTAAGAGGCGTGAAAGAGGCCAGCGGCAATATCGCTCAGATCCTCGAAACATCCAGGCGTATCCGCGGCTCGCAGATAAACCTGTATTCGGGCGACGACTGCATCGCGGTACCGATAATGTCGGTCGGCGGAAGCGGTCTGATCTCTGTCGCTTCCAACGCGATCCCCGCCGTGATGTCTAAGATGATACACGCATGGCTGGACGGCGATCACGCAAAGGCACTCGATATGCAGATGCAGTATCAGCCTTTCTTCGACGCGATGTTCCTCGAAGTTAATCCGATACCCGTCAAGACTGCTTGCGCTCTTCTCGGAATGTGCAAACCTTTCATGCGTCTGCCCCTCACCGCTCTCACCGAAGGCAACAAGGAAAAACTTGAAAAAATCATGAAGGATCTCGCGATCCTGTAAGGAGAAAAAATGACCAATATCGTAATTTGCGGCATAGGCGGAAAGATGGGCATTAAGGTGCTCGAAACCTTGCAGAATTTCGACGACGTGACTTGCGTCGGCGGTATCGACGCGTATGCGGATAAAAGCAAATTTTCCGTACCCGTGTTTGACAAACCGCATGATATAGACGTAAAAGCCGACGTCATCGTCGACTTTTCAAGACCCGAAGCGCTCGACGGACTGCTCTCTTACGCGACAAAAAACAACCTCGCTCTTGTGCTGGCTACGACCGGCTACTCAAAGGAGCAGGAAGACGCCGTTAAGTCTGCGAGCGAAAAGATCGCCGTTTTCCGCGCAAGCAATATGTCGGTCGGCGTAAACCTTCTCGTCCACCTTTGCAAAAAGGCGGCGGCGATACTGGGCGACGGCTTCGACGTAGAGATAGTCGAAACTCATCACAACAAAAAAGTCGACTCTCCGTCCGGCACCGCGCTCACCCTCGCAAACGCGATAAAGGAAGAAAAAGAAGGCTCTTATCTGACCTTCGGCAGACACGGTAACGACACAAAGCGCAAGAAGGACGAGATCGGCGTGCACGCGGTACGAGGCGGCACCGTCGTCGGCAAGCACGAAGTTCATTTCTTCGGCGAAGACGAGGTCGTCACCCTTACCCACGAAGCGCACAGCAAAGCGGTATTCGCGCAGGGCGCGATACGCGCGGCGGCGTTCGTCGCCGGTCGCAAGCCGGGGCTTTATTCAATGCCCGACCTGGTCGCATCCCTTTAAATCAATCCTCTTTCCTGCGGGAAACCGCAAGGATAAACTACAAAAAACGCGGACGGGTATTCCCTCCGCGTTTTTTATGTTCGTTTTTCTTCAAAATTTTCAGAAAAAAGCTTTTCGCTTCCGCGGTTACCATACCTTTCAACCGTATTTTATTTCACGCGGATACCGTCTCTGAATTTACTCTGTGTTCAGACTGCCCGCCAGTACGTTTTAAAGCTTCTTTTCGCGTGTCCTCTACGGTCTTTCGACAATCGCATGCGCTCGCCGTATAGTGAAGCGCGGCGGACTGCGATCACGACATTATACAGTGCGTCACAAAAAATGCGCCCCGTCCTGCGGGGCGCAATCGCTAAATTCGTAACGTTTTTATGCATTGTGATATTTGTTGTACGCTTCGGCGTAAGCGCGTTTGAATTCGTCTATCTCCTGTTTATGCTCGGCGATCAGAGGTCCGATCTCCTGCGTTAAGTAGCTGTGACTCTTATAAACGGTCACCTCAAAATGTCCGGCAAACTTGAGCGCGAGCGCCTGTTCCCAGGTGTATACGATGCCGGTCGTTTTTGTCACGTTCTTGCCGTTGTCGTCGTAGCAATAAGTCACGCTGTAATAGTCTTTCGCAGAACTTGTGGACTTCAATTCGCATGCGAGGTAAGTCGCTTCGGCTTTCCTGCCCTTTGCGAGCGTTATCCTGAACGTCAGGTATCTTACCGCATAAGCCGCGGAAAACACGACGGCGAGCGCGCCCGCGAATACCGCGATGTAAAGCGACGCTTTGGCTGCCTGTATCCCGGAATTGTCACCCCAGACGGCGAGTATCACTATGGGCGCGACTATAAGAACCGCGCCCACGGCGAAACCTATGATCATAGATCTTATACCGTTTTTTTTCATATCACTTCTTGTATACCAGTCTGTTGCAGTTGGGGCAGAATTCCAGTCCGCCGTCCTGTCTGAGTTTTGCGGCGATATCCTTAGAAAGTTCAAGACCGCAGCCCATACACGAGCTGGTCGCCTCGTCGAAAGGCACGAGCGGCGGGAATTTCGCGATCTCTTTCGCCTTCTTGTACTTTTCGACAAGCTCCGGCTCTATCGTCTTTTCCAGTTCCTTTTGCGCGAGCATGACCTCTTTCGCCCTGGACTGTATCTCCTGCCTGACCTTTTCCATTTCGGGAGTGCACTTTTTGACCGCTATGAAGTAGCTGTTCACGTTGGAGAAAAAAGCCTTGGCGTCCGCGTCCAGCTTCATGAGCTCCTTGCGTACGTTGTCCAGCTCCTTTTCAATCGCTTCGAGCGCGTTGAAGAGTTTGAGAAGCTGCTTTTCGTAATAATCCGCCTGTTTCACGTCCGTTATCTCGTCAAGGACGTTGTTGTACTCCTCAATGTCTACAAGGAGTTTTTCGTACTGTTTGGTAAGCCTGTCGACGTTGACGAAATGTTCGCCGATAACGCCGCTCATACGTTTGCCGTCCTCGATCGCCTGTTTATACAGTTTCATGTATTTGTTATACTGTCTGGTCGCCTCGCTTGTTCTGAACTGCTCGTTGAGCTGGTTTATCTCTCTGTCGAGACTCTGGTATTTGAGCATACCTTCTATATTCATAATTTCTCCTTCAAGCCCTGCGGTAGGGATTTTCCTCCGTCTCGCTCTTATGATAATCTATATTGTGTTTGTCCAGCGCCGCGCCGATGATGTCGACGATACAGCGCTCGCTTGAATAATGCGTGGTCTCCACGATCGCTACGCCAGCATAGCGCGCTTCGAGCGCCACGTTGTGTTTGACCTCCGCGGTCACGAGGACGTCGACGCCCTCGTCTTGCAAACGGTAAATAAGTTCGCTTTCTCTGCCGCCGGCGCCGGTGCTGACCGCGACCTTGCGTATCTCTCTGCCGGGGGCGCCTACGTATCTCACGGTTTCGTCGCTTAAAATATCCCTGACTTTCGCCGCAAATTTTTCAAGCGTCGTCGGCTTGTCAAGCGCACCGATCCTTAAAGCTTCGCCCTCGCCCGACGCGACATTAACGCCCAGCATGCCGGCGAGGGTATCGTTGGTGCCGCCGGCGCATATATCGACGTTGGTGTGCATCGATATCTGCGCGATACCGCGTTTTATCATCTTAGAAACCACGGCGTATCTCATGCGGTCTTTTGCGCTGCAAAGCGTCTTTATCCCGCAGAATATCACCGGGTGATGACTGATAATAAGGTTGCAGCCTTTTGCGACGGCTTCGTCAACAACCGACGGCGTGACGTCCTCGCAAAGCATTATCCCGGTGACTGCCGCGCTCTCGTCGCCTATGCAGAATCCGCTGTTGTCAAAACTCATCTGCATATCGAACGGAGCGAATCCGGCGAGTATTTCCTCAATGTCTTTTACCGTTCTCATTTTTAGTGCCCGTGTTGATTAAACGATGTTTTCCCTTACTTGCCGATATAGTCTTTCAGCTTCTTGGTGCGGTTGGGATGGCGCAGTTTTCTGAGCGCCTTCGCCTCTATCTGTCTTATTCTTTCACGAGTGACGTTGAACTCCTTGCCTACCTCTTCGAGGGTCTTGGGTCTGCCGTCTCTCAAACCGTATCTCATCAGCAGGACCTCGTTCTCTCTCGGAGTAAGAGTGTCGAGCACCTGAAGGAGCTGTTCTCTCAGCATCTTGGCTTCTGCCTTTTCCGCGGGAGAAGCGGCGGTATTGTCCTCAATAAAATCGCCGAGGTGGCTGTCCTCTTCTTCACCGATAGGAGTTTCGAGCGAAACGGGATCCTGCGCGATCTTCTGGATCTCTATGACTTTTTCTTCGGGAATATTCATTTCCTTCGCGATCTCGGCGGGCGTAGGCTCTCTGCCGAGGGTCTGCATCAGCTGGCGGGTTACCCTGCCCGTTTTGTTTATGGTCTCAACCATATGCACGGGTATTCTTATCGTTCTCGCCTGATCGGCGATCGCGCGGGTTATCGACTGTCTGATCCACCAGGTCGCATAGGTCGAGAACTTAAAGCCTTTTTTGTAGTCGAACTTTTCGACAGCTTTCATAAGACCGAGGTTGCCTTCCTGGATAAGATCGAGGAATTGCATGCCTCTGCCGACGTACCTTTTCGCGATAGAGACGACAAGTCTTAAGTTGGCTTCGCTTAATCTGTCTTTCGCCGCCTGATCGCCTTTAGCCATTCTCTCTGCGAGAACTTTCTCCTCTTCGGACGAAAGGAGCGGGACCTGACCGATATCTTTAAGATACATCTTGACGGAGTCGTCGGTCGTACCTTCGAGAGAGTCAAGCGACATCTTGTCTTCGATGGCCGTAGCCTCAATGGTTATGCCCTTCGCCTCGATCTCAGTGAATACGTTTTCGATCTCCTGCACGTCGAGGTCGAAACGCGCGAGCTTTTCGTTTATTTCGTCCTCGTTGAGCTTGCCGTCCTTTGCGGACGCGATCAGCTTTGCGACTTCCTGAGCGATCTTCTCCTCTCTCGCAGTTTTCTTATCGCTTTCTTTCTTTTCGATTTCCATATTCCCTCCGAATTTATTTTTTCTTTTGGTTATTGCTCATCTGAGCGAGTATTTGCGATTTTTCTTCTTCCGAATTGCTTTCGGAGTATGCTTTTAAAAGCAGTTTGCGCTGTTTTTTGACAAATTCGTTTTCGAGCGTCTTTACGCACCCGTCAAAATAGTCGCGCGCAGCTTTCTCGTTGACCTTTCTGCCCTCCGCGAGCGCCTCGCCCGCCTCCGGAATCTCCTTTTCCAGCGCGATAAGGTCGTCGGGAGTAAGCTCCCCGTCGCCGTTCTTTCTGTAATAGTCGTAAAGTTTTTTATGGTCGTCGTCCTCGCAGTACAGCGAAAGGTCTTTGTCGAAAGACAATCCTTCCACTCCGCCGTACAGCGCGTAAAGAACGAATCTCATCGCCTTGTAGTATTTGCCGTCCTTGCGCCTCTCAGTCTGCGAAAGGAGTTTTGGCGCACCCTCTTCGGTAAATTCAGACCCCTGCATCAACTGCCGTCTTACCGTATCGGATCCCAGTCCGCTCAGCTTTGCGACAAGCGGGATATACGCGTCGATCTGCGCGGGAGTGGGCAGGGTCTTTAATATCTCGACCGCCTCAACGACGAATTTTCCCTGCTCTTCCGCAGAGTTCATATCGTATTTTTTCGCAAGCGTCCTGAGTTTGTATTCGAAAAGCGGCAATGCCTTCGCAAGCTGCGCCGAAAAACTCTCTACGCCGTGCGCCTTTATGTATTCGTCCGGGTCGAGGTTATCCGGAAGCGATACGACCTTTACGTTTAACCCCGCGCCGTAGAAAATGTCCAGGCTTCTCAGCGTGGCGGCTTGTCCGGCGGTGTCGCCGTCGTAACATACGTACACGGTGTCGCTGTAGCGTTTGACTATCTCAGCCTGTTTAACGTTGAGCGCGGTACCCATTGAAGCGACGACGTTGCAGACGCCCGCCTGATAAAGGGATATCACGTCCATATAGCCTTCGACCATGATCACGCTGTTGACCGGGTTTTTCAGCCTGTATTTTTTCAGAGTGTCCTGACCGAACACTTCGCATTTTTTATTGAACAGCACGGTATCGTTGGTGTTGCGGTATTTCATCTGTTTGTCCGACGTAAGCACGCGACCGCCGAACGCGATGACGCGTTTCATACCGTCGATTATCGGCACGATGAGCCTGCCCGCCATGACGTCGTAAACTCTGCCGTCTTTCTGTGCGCAGGCGCCCGCCTCTATCATTTCGAGTTCGTTATACCCCAGGCTTTTCAGACGCGCGGGCAAGCCGTTGTAGTCGGGCGAATACCCCAGACCGAACAGCACGGCAGTCTCCTTGGATATGCCGCGTTTATTCATATAGTCGCGCGCGACCTTACCGGCGTCGGAGTTGAGACATTCGTAATAATATCTTGCCGCGCCGCGCATGAGTTCGTAAAGTCTTTCCTTTTTTTTCGCGAGGCTCTCGCCCGGCTTTTTGGATTTGAATTCGGGCATCGGCAGACCGACTTTCTGCGAAAGCAGTTTGCACGCGCTCATAAAGTCGATATTTTCGATATCCATCACGAATTTTATCACGTCGCCGCCGACGTGGCAGCCGAAGCAGTAATAAGACCCTCTCTGTTCGTCTACCGTGAAAGAGGGTGTTTTTTCGTGATGAAAAGGACAGCAAGCCCAATACCTGCCGCCTTTGCTCGTAAGCGGCACATAGCCGGATACGATATCGACAATATTCGCTTTTGATTTGAGGGCGTCGAGCCACTCGTTAAACGACTGTTCTTTCATGCTTCTAATAGTAAATACGAATAAAATTTGCCTTTTCCTTAAAAAAGAATAATAATTTTTGCCTATTTTAAAAAAAATATACAAAAAAGCGCGGATTTTTGTCCGCGCAGTCTAAAAATCTTTAAAATTTACCTTTCTGGTCTGGTGCAAGGCGGTTGATAATGCTTCTCTCCTGTCTTAATCTCTACGCCGTCTGTCGTGAAACCGCAGACTCTGAGCCGCATTTCCCAACATTCCCTCGTTTCATACCACCTTTGGTCTTTGATTTTAAGCCAATACTTTTCTTTTTTATAATAGTTTTTGCCGTAAACTCTGATAATCCCCTTCTTTTCTCTTCTATGCGCTTCGATAGCCCTGTCTATTTCCCTTACGGCTTTATATTTATAATATCTGTCCCAGGCTTCGAGAAATTTCATTATTCGTACCTCTTTTTAAGGCGAATGAAATTGTCTGTAAGACATTCAAATAAATCGCTTCTTTATCCCGCTCTTGCTCGAACATGATTGTATACGGGAAATTTCCCGTTTTTCTGCACGTATAACCCTTTTGCCGCAATAACCGCCGCAATATCGGAAGCATGCATCGTGCGGTTATCTTTTTCCGCCAAAACAATTTCAATAGCGTCTGCCATGTGTAATTTGTTCTTTTCCATAACACTTATCCTTTATATGGTATTTTTTAAAAAAGTTACCTTATCTCCGCTTGCGTCGACGCGGGTCTTATACCCTATTTCAAGCCAGCTTGAAGAATAAGAATGAGTTTTCGTGTTTGCCCAGAACGACTGTTTGAAATTTCTGGCGGTATCGGGCAATCTGAACCCAAGGATCTCTTCTATTTCCGCATACGACAACTCGACCCTCGTTGCTCCCGATCTGACGAGATATTCCGCAAGCTGTCTGTATTTTGCGCTGACCTTATTTAAATCGACGTTCGAAATCGGCTTAGCCGAAGCGACGTTTTCATTCGCTTCTTCCAAAGCTTTGACTTTGTTTTCCAGTATCTTAATGCGTTCAAGCATTTCAAGAATAATCTGACTGTATTCCATGTGTTACTCTCCTTTTCTTTTTTGTAAGGCTATTGTAACACATTAAAATGCTTTTGTAAACTATTTTAATGTAATTTATTGTAATTATTTTTAAATTAGTATTTTATACAATGTTATTTGTTGATATTTTTGACAGAATTATCCGCTTCCTGTCCGGAACAATTCTCTTTCAAAGTGGTTTTGGTGATATAGAACACCCCGCGGAAAAGCGTAAAAGCCGCAAGTACCGCGCAAAGCGTTATAAACGTCGCCTTGAACGCGGTCGCGGGTATATTCTTCGTCGCGGCAAGCACAGGCAGCGAATAAAAGACGAGGACGACTATTTCGACTATCAGCGAAAGCGCGTCCGTTTTATACGATATCGGCTTCTTTCTGTAAGCCAAAAACAAGCGTACGAGATTCACCGCAAGACATATTGAAGCGAGGATTATCGGAAGCCAACCGACGGAGATCGAAAAATAATTGTTTTCAGTCGTCGGATATCCCCTGACCACGATCAGATTATTCTGCTTATACACCTCGCAGATCAGCACGATAATAAGCAGTCTGACAACCAGAAGGACGCTGTTTATCAGGACGGGTCTGTTTATTTTTCTGTCTTTATCCATAAAGCTCCCTTGTCCGCTGCGGATTTGATTTGTTTAGCGGAAGTTCCGATTTATTATATAATATCATATTAATTGTCTTTTTGCAACGCATATAAAAACAGGCGAGACTGACCCGCCTGTTTGCGTTGCCGATAGACATTATTGATTGACGTAGTTCGGGAAGCCGAGGTCTTCCAACCTGACTCCTATATCGATGGTTTGCAGATAGTCGTCTAACGCTTTCAGCGTCGAGTAGCAAAATACTTCCATTATCTCTTTGTGAGTGCTTTTCATGGAAGACGACCCTTCGTAGTCCTTCAATAACAACCTGTAAGGAATATCTTTGACGCTTCCGTCGTATTCTTTGCTTTGCATGGTTCCTGACCCGGAAAATTTAACGCCGGTTTTGCTTTCGAAACTCCAATAATGACTATTGGAATTCTTGCTGTCAAAGCAGAAAGAGAACCAGATGCCGTTTTTAAAATAATTCACCCAGAACTTCGGATCTTCACTGTCTTCGTAATAATACATCTGATATCCGTCGCCGAAATCAATTGAATATTGCCCTGAGAATGTTCCTTTGTAATATTCGCCGTTTTCCTTAATGTATTTGCATACCTTTTTGTGAGCTGCCGTCGTCGAGTTGCACGCCGTCAGCGTAAACAGCATGACGATCAGCAGACACAACGAAACCGCCGTGATTATTCTTTTTTTCATAAAGACTTCTCCTTTTTTTTCTTTATTATAACAAAAGGAGATTTCCACCATTTGGCAATCAAAAATATTTTATTATATTTTCGAATTTACGCCGGTATATGCCGTTTAATATCTTTACGGGCGCATACGACAAAAGCGGAGTGACGGAATAGTGAGGAGCCTACCCACATATGCCCTGCCCTACGACGAGCGTTTCGCTGACTTGCTCTTTTCTTCTTTCCTTATTTCTGAAAGCCGCGAAATCACTCAAAAGTAGCTCTCCTCTTCTTTCAATCTTCCTGCTTTGAGTGACCACAATTTCAAACTGTCAGGAACAGCGGCACACAGGTGGCGAAGCTTTATCTTTATCCTTATACCGGATTTGTAAGGAGCATACCCCGTATGCGACGGAATAGTGAGCTGCGCGAACGTCACCAATTCAGACTATCCTGTACAAAGGCACAAATGCGGCGCGGCAAAGACGAGGCGTAAAAAACAGACGAGGAAACTCGTCTGTTTTTTTGCGACCGTAATGCTAGCCGCAGACTGGTGCCGATGACCGGATTTGTAAGGAGCATACCCCGTATGCGACGGAATAGTGAGCGAAGCGAACGTCACAATTTCGAACTGTCAGGAACAGCGGCACTTGAGCGGCGAAGCGAAAACGTGACGTAAAAAACAGACGAGAAAAACTCGTCTGATTTTTTGCGGCCGTAATGTGAGCCGCGAACTGGTGCCGATGACCGGATTTGAACCGGTACGAAGTCTCCCCCGAGGGATTTTAAGTCCCTTGTGTCTGCCTGTTCCACCACATCGGCTAAAATTACTTTAACATTTATATATTTTAGCATAACGCGGAGGTGTTTGCAATAATTTTTTCGGCTACTAAAATCCGTTTTATTATTTTTTATCTTCCTTGCCGCCGACGGTGTTGACTTTATGCTCAATCGGCACCCACTCCACCCTGTGTGTAAGCGCGCTTAAAGCTATCGGCAGATAGAGCATCGAATAGAGCGGGCGCATCAGCACCGCTTCGACTTTGCGCGGGAAACTCATATTTATATTTTTTCTCTCGACGAACAATATCGTCGCGGTATCTGCGTAAAGTCCCATAAAATACGCTCCCCACGCAGCCAATATCCTGTACAACGCGCCGAACGCGACCGGAGTGTTGAAATATTTGATCGCCAGATACGCGTTGCCTATCGTGTAGAACGCGAAGAATATCGCGAACAACATCATCGGAGCCGCTCCCAGCGCCGCCTCCAGGCAGGACGCTCGATCGGACTTGCTGCCTTTTTTTATCCCCGCATACAGGCTTTCACCGTATTTATTCGAATTGTTGAAAAAGCCCTTTACCCAGCGTTTGCGTTGCGCCACCGACGCTTTAAGATTCGTCGGCTGTTCGTCATAAAACACCGCGCTTTCTACATAAGTCGTCTTATATCCGTTTATCGCGGCGACCGTCGTCAGTTCTACGTCCTCGGTCAGCGAATGCCATTTCCAACCGCCGTGCGCGCGCACGATATCGGTTTTGACATAATAGCACGTTCCCGTCAGAAGCACTGTATGTCCCTTCGAAGCTTTTCCGAAGTTGGAAAAACGCGAAAATCTCGTGAATGTCAGCCCTGTATCCGCGGCTATCCAGCCGTCGTTCCAGTTCTTTGAATTACGGTAGCCGACCGCAATGTCAAACCCCGCGTCGAGCGCGTCATTCAGCTTTTCGATATAGTCCGGTTCAAGAATATTGTCCGCGTCGATTATCATAAACGCCTCGTAATTTCTGTCCGCGCGATTCTTGAAAATATGATCGACGACCTCTTCAAGCACATACCCCTTGCCGGTTTTGTCAAAATTCTTTTTAAAATAAACTTCCGCGCCGAAGTCCCCGGCTATTCTGCAAGTCGGATCGTCAGCCCGCTCGACAGCGATAAAGACGTCGCCGTGATCCGGACCGAACGTCTGTGCGTCAAGACTGTCCAAAAGCTTGCCTATGACCGCGCTTTCGTTACGCGCGGGAATTATGATAGCGAATCTGTGCTTTTTCTGAGCTTTAGGCAAAGGCTTCTGCCTGCCTCCGAAACAACCTTTAAGATAATTAACGATCTTAGGCAATGCGGTCAACAACGCGAGCAACATTCCGATCGCAAACATAATATCAAGTACAATAAACGCAGTTTTCATTTTTTCTCCCGGATCGCCGTCCGTACACCTCCGGACAACGTTCCATTCTTCATTTTTTCCCGGAGACGGGTATTTATTCACACCGCCGGTTTTAAGATCTCTCCCTGCACTCTTCTTGCACGATATGGTTATTTTAATGTATAAAACGGTTTTTGTCAAATAAAATCACAAACCGGATATAAATATTACAATTAAGCTGTACAAATGGCATTTTAAACGTATTATACAGGTCTTTAAGTCAACATGTGTCCCTTAAAATTTAATTTTGTCTTTGCCGGCAGACTATTATGACGGAGAATTTAAATATTAGATACTATATTATATCATTATTATCAGCGTCTTTACGCAATCGTGCCGCACCCTTTATTTCTTACCGGCGTATTTTACGAACGTCTTTATACGCAACTTTTCCGCCGCCGTATTCTTCCCCGCGCACTGCTCCGTTCGCGCCTTTCTTTTATCTTTATCCATAAGCGTACCAACCGTTTCACTCTCTTTTTACGCCTTAGTCCGTTTTCCTCGCGCTGTTTGAAAACAAATAAAAAAATTGCTCAAAACACTTTACAATATAAATAATATTTGATATATTATAAAAGCACTTGCGGAAGCATAGCTCAGCTGGGAGAGCACCTGCCTTACAAGCAGGGGGTCATAGGTTCGAACCCTATTGTTTCCACCAAATATTCCGTTATTTAACGGATACCCTGTGAGCATAACGTCAATAATCAGACATATAATGTTGTGATTGGGCGTTATACTCATAAAAGGGGCTCGCGGGACGATCTCCCGCTCAAAAACTTAATACCGTATATGCGCGGGAGTGGCTCAGTGGTAGAAAGCGCCCCTTGCCAAGGCAAATGGACGCTCACAAAGTTCGCTAATGCACGCGAGTTTATAGGATCCTTTGAGTTCGTATATCTCGTCTCCCGCTCAAAAACTTAATAACGTATATGCGCGGGAGTGGCTCAGTGGTAGAGCGTTGCCTTGCCAAGGCAAATGTCGCGAGTTCGAACTATAGCCAAGTGGTAAGGCAAAGCTCTGCAAAAGCTTCATTCCCCAGTTCAAATCTGGGTGGCGCCTCCAAAAAACGCGTTGAGGAATCAACGCGTTTTTTCTTTGTCTTCCCTGCCTGTTTTTAAATAATATTGACGGGAAAAGCAGATAAGGTTATCATTATATATATGGATATGTTGTATAAAAATCTTAATATGGACGAAGAATTGATATCTTCCGCGCTTGAGCTTTGCAACGCGGATAAAGCGTGCTTTGAAAAATATAAAACTTATCTTCTAAACGGCAAAAGCGAAAAATTGAAAAAGCTGAGCGCGCTCGAAAAGTTGGCGGCTGTACTCTATACGCTGCCCGCAGTTTACGGCAATTACAAGAAACATGATATTCCGGAAGATATCTTCTTCGATACTTTTTCAGATATAAAAGTGTGGTGCGACAACGCCTTTGAGCAATACGGCGTAAAAGGATTGGTCAATATTCATTGGTTAGCAAAGCACCTGTCGATGAAAATATTTAAGATCGGCAGGCTGCAATATGAATTTTCAAAGTTCGCGATTCTGCCTCACGCCGGCATAAAAAACGTGCTTAAATGCCCGTACCGCTTAGGTGAAAAATGCGTCACTCTGCATATCCAGCAAGGCGAAAAACTTGATACACGCCGCTGTTTCGACTCTCTGAAAAGCGCAAACGCTTTTTTTGAAAAATACTTTCCTGATTACAAATACCGCTGCTATACCGTGATAACCTGGCTTCTTAACCCGGACCTCGAAAACGTACTCGGAAGCGACAGCAATATCGTAAAATTCGGCAAGATGTTTACCCTGCTCGGCAGAGCGCCGGACAGCGATATGAACGAACGCCGCGTATTCGGCTACAAAAAAGACAGAGAAAATTACGTCGCCGACAACGCGCTGAGAAGATACGTTCTCGACCGCATAAACAAAGGAAAACCGCTGTATTCCTACAACGGTTTTAGGCCCAAGAACAAATAGCGTTATTATGAACGTAAATTTTTGTTTTTTTCAACAATTCCAGGAATCGTCAGACATATTATGTAAATCGCCGGCGTGACCGCAGCCATTATCGTGACGACGTATTTTAAATCTCCGTCTTACATTCCAATGAACAAATAGTGCAGACTCAATTCTATCAGGACAAACCGGTATGATGCAAAAGCCGACGCTGTCGTTATACACTCGGATTTTATATAAAACAAGAATACTTTTCAACAAACCTCGGCTTTGCAATTTGTCAACCTTAGATTGCGTATCGAAAATTTTAAGTTGATAATTTCAACTTCTGAAAAAACGACCGGGTGCATTCGGAGTCGAACCGAAGACTTCAGGCTATGAACCTGACGAACCGTTCCCTTTGCCCGATCGTAATTTCATTATAGCCAACCGGTTAAAATCGGTAAAGCGTTTGGGGAAATTTAAAATTCACACGATGGCATAACGGAGCAATATCGCAAAATATTAAATTTTTCAAATTCTTACAAAAATACTATTGCATTTTGCCGTTTCTTTTATTAAAATAAATATACGACCTTGGAGATATAGCTCAGTTGGTCAGAGCGCTGTGTTCACATCGCAGAGGTCGCGGGTTCGAGCCCCTCTATCTCCACCAAATACGACGTGAATCGAGTCTATCGGTTCAGGTCGTATTTCTTTTGTTGAAGACAGAGGGTACAAGAACTCCGTTATTTATAATGGGTGCGCCCGAGCGGAACAACTTCTCAATATGCGCACATATTCTCGACGAGAGGGTTTTTGCCGTCAGGCAAAGCTCACTCTATCTCCACCATAGCAAAGCTCAGTGCGTTTTGCATAAAATATGCTCTGAAAAAAGTACTTTCAGGGCGCATTTTTACGTTTATTCGAAAATTTCTGGAAAATTTGTGTCAGGATTTGTGTAAACCGTTTTTGATTTCGACGTTTTCGCGCTCGAACTCTTTGTTTATATTTATATAATAGCTCAGAGTGGTATTTATCGACGAGTGACCAAGCCAGAGCGCGGTCTGTTTTGAAGAGATCCAGGTTTCCTCGCAGCGAGTGGCGAACGTATGACGCAAACAGTACATATTTTTCGTTATACCGGTCGCATTGCAGATCTCCCGATGCTCTTTCACCGCGGTATGCTTGTTGACCTTGCCCGGAATGGAAGTCTGAGAAGATCCTCTGTATCTGTCAGCGAATTACTGTTGTACTTGATTTCTGCCATTTTGTGTTTTTCTCCTTATTTTTAGTCTTTGAAGAAGTCTTCGTCCGCCTCTTCGTCTTCCTCGTCTTCGGTCGTTTCGTCGACCTCGCGAGCTTTGGGAAGTTCTCCCTCGCCTTTCTTTGCTTCCGTTTCGCCGAGCTTTTTTTCAATTTCCGACAAGCGGGCTTCGAGCTTTGCGATCCTGTCATCTTCCGCCGCTTCGTCGTGCTTTTCGAGGTGCTTTTCCTCGCCCTCACTCTCGTCCACGCGGTCTTTGGCGTCCTGACTGTCCTCTTCGCCGTCTGCCTCTTCCTGTGCCGCCACGCTTTCATCGATACGGTCTTTTTCCGTCTGACTGTCTTTGCCCTCTTCCGCTATGTCTTCCTTCGCCTTTTCGATCTGCTCGCCGGTCGTGACCTTGCCGTCATCGGACAGCTTGTCCATAACCTTTTTCCTCTCCTCGTCGGACATTCCTTTCATATGTCCGCGGAGCTTTTCGAGCGTTTCGTCAAGCGTTTCGTCTTTCTTTCCGAAAAGTCCCATTTTGTTTTGCTACCTCCTGTTTTTTTTGTTTTTTGTATGAAAAAAGACGGCTCTTGACCGTCTTGTCTCGTTACCATATTGATACCCTTGACTCGTAATACGCGACTTTGTTTCTCTTGCTGTATTCTTTGTAGCGCGAGTAAGCCGCCTTTGCTTGTAGCCGCGCTTCTTTCCGCGCTTCCTTTGTCGGCTCTGTCACCGCTTTGTCGCGGTAATACCTGACCTCTCTTTCCATTGCGCGCTGTGTGTTGTTTATCCTGCGTTGTTCCTCGATTGTTTCCGCGCTGACCTCTATCGGCTTTGTACCCTCTTTGTACGTGATAAGGTAATGTCGACAGTTAAAGCCGTAAATGATACCGTTGCGATAGGTTTTGCCGCTCTTTGTCGTAACGTAAACCTCTGTTACCTCTTCGAGCGGTCTGTAAGACACGCCGTCAATCGTGCCGCTCGTTCCGTCCAAAGAATACAGCTTACCCTGCGCGGCTTCGCAACGCTTTGAACAATTCGCGTGTGCGCTTATCAATTATTTAATTATTATTTAGTATTATTAATTATTTTTAATTTGTAATATATAAATTTTTACCGTAGGAAAGCAATTTTAAGTAAACCGGAGCATTTAAAAAAGCCGCGGTTAAGCGGCTTTTAAAGTTGTTGAAAATCTGATTTTATCTAATATCCGGCTTTCGTTCACCGGGTTACGTCCCACGTGATATCCGAAATACAAGTTATTCCTTGTTCTTGATCTGCTCGGTGTTGGATACGATATTGTCTTTCGCGTATTTGGGATTGGGCGCTTTGCCTTTTCTTATCATCATCTCGTTGAAGACGTCCTGCATTGTTATCCCCTTATCCTGCATAAGTACGAGGGTGTGATATACAAGGTCGCATATCTCGCCGACAAGTTCGTCGTTTTTGTTCGTGCAAGCGGCAATGACCGTTTCGGTCGCTTCCTCGCCGACCTTTTTGCATATCTTTTCCGTGCCTTTATTCAAAAGATAGTTGGTATAAGAGCCTTCGACCGGATTTTCCGCACGGTCTTTAATAGTCTTAGCGTCCTCGAATACAACTTTGTAATCGGGACAGAATTCAAATTCTTTGAGCTGACGGTAAAAGCAACTGCGGTTGCCTGTATGACACGCCGCACCTTCCTGTATTATCTGCATAAGCACGCAATCGGCGTCGCAGTCGTAATACATCCTTACGACCTTCTGTGTATGTCCCGACGTCTCGCCCTTCTTCCACAGGCATTTGCGCGACCTGCTGTAATAGTGGGCGTAGCCCGTTTCCAGCGTCTTTTCGATTGCCTCTTTGTTCATATACGCCTGCATCAGCACTTCGCCGTTCAGGGCGTCCTGCGCGACGGCGCAAATAAGTCCTTTCTCGTCAAACTTAAATTCTGTCATTTTTCCTCTCGTCTTGCCCGCAATTATAGCGAGCTTTTGTTTTTCTTATTGATTTTACCGCCGTTGCGGTTGTTTTTGTTTGGATAATACGCGCCGACGAGTTAATAAAGCGTATCCGTCGGATATACGGGCAATTTCAGCCATGTTTTGCGAACATCTTTTTACTTACGAGCCTTTAAAACAGCTGTCACATTCTTACCGCGACGCCGCTGAGAGCGAGGTAGTTTTTAAGATCGGATATTGTCATCTCTCCGAAATGGAACAGTGAAGCCGCGAGCGCCGCGTCCGCCTTTCCGTCGGTAAGCACGTCTTTGAAATGCTGCATATTCCCGGCGCCGCCGCTGGCGATAACGGGGATCCCGACCGCTTCGGCTACCCGCCTTGTAAGTTCAATGTCATAGCCCGCCTTTGTTCCGTCGCAGTCCATACTTGTCAGAAGTATCTCTCCCGCGCCGCGTTTTTCCGCTTCGATCGCCCACTCTATCGCGTCCTTGCCGGTGTTTATCCTGCCGCCGTTCAGATATACGTCGAAACTGCCTTTGTCGTTGCGCTTCGCGTCTATCGCGACGACCACGCACTGCCTGCCGAATTTCAGCGCCGCGTCCGTGATAAGGTCGGGATTTTTCACCGCCGCGGAATTTACGCTTATCTTATCCGCGCCCAGGTTGAGCAGGTTGCGGAAATGTTTTGTCGACGATATGCCGCCGCCGACCGTAAGAGGGATAAACACCTGTTCAGCCGCTTTGGATATCACGTCGTACATCGTCGTGCGCCCTTCGTGAGACGCGGTTATGTCGAGAAAAACTATCTCGTCCGCCCTCATCGCGTTGTACGTTTTCGCGATCTCGACGGGGTCGCCCGCGTCGATCAGATTGACAAAATTCACGCCTTTGACGACGCGCCCGTTATTGATATCAAGACAAGGTATTATTCTTTTCGCAAGCATTTCAACCTCTTTTTACAAGTTTTAACGCTTCGGTCAAGTCGATGTTTTTGTTGTATATCGCCCGCCCGAGTATCGCGCCGTAAACGTCTTTTTGCATAAGTTTTTCTATGTCCGAAAGAGAGCTCATGCCTCCGCTGGCGATGATGTTCATGCCCGTTTTTTCCGCGAGGCTTACCGTCGCGTCGACATTGACGCCTGTCAGCGCGCCGTCTCTGCTTATATCCGTATAGACTACCGTATCGGAGCCGCGCTCCTTCATATCGAGAGCTACTTTTTCGGCGGTCAGTCCGCTTTTTTCGACCCACCCTTTTATCGCGACGAAACCGTCCTTGCAGTCGATACCGGCGACGATCTTATTGCCGTACAGCGCGCACGCCTTGTCCGCGACTTCGGGCGCGGTAACGCATGCGGTGCCGACTATTACGCGGGTAACGCCGACCTCTTCCAGATAGAATTTTATCTTGTCGAGCGTCTTTATACCGCCGCCGAGCTGCACGGGTGTTTTTACCTCTTTTATCAGCCTTTTCAGCGTTTCGCGGTTGACCGCGGAATCGTCGAAAGCGCCGTTGAGGTCGACAACGTGCAGATATTGAGCGCCGAGGTCCGCCCACTTCGCGGCAAGCTCCGCCGGGTCGCCGTAATCGGTGACCAGATCGCGTTTGCCGTACAAAAGGCGCACCGCGCGGTTGTCGAGAATGTCTACCGCAGGAAAAAGTATCATTATTTTATCGCTCCGAAATTTCTGAGGACTTTTAGTCCGGTATCTCCGCTTTTTTCGGGGTGGAACTGAACGCCCCAGACGTTGTCTCTGTTCACGCCGGCTGCGAATTCGTAGCCGTAAACGCAGGTCGTCTCTATATCCTCTTTTGCAACTTTCGCAGCGTGGTAGCTGTGGACAAAATAAAAATAATTGTCGTCTACGCCGTCGAAAAGCGCGGTCCTTTTGTTGTAAAACAGCGTGTTCCAGCCGATATGCGGTATCTTCAGGTCGGTATTGAATCTGACGACTTCGCCGCCTATAAGCCCCAATCCCTCGTATTCGCCGTCCTCTAAGCTTCTGTCAAACAGCAGTTGCATCCCGAGGCATATCCCGAGGAAAGGCTTGCCCTTCGCGACCTCTCGCTTTATCAGCACGTCGAGATCCTTGGACTTAAGCGCCGCGATCGCGTCGCGGAAAGCGCCTACGCCGGGAAGCACGATGTGCGAAGCGTTTTCAAGTGTCCTGCCTTGGTCGGTAACCGCCGCGTCGTAGCCGAGATATTCAAAAGCCTTCTGCACGCTGCGCAGATTGCCCATGCCGTAATCAACTATCGCTATCATTATTCGATGAGTCCTTTAGAAGACGGGAGCTCAGTGCCGACGACGGTCACAGCCTCTTTCATTGCGCGTGCAAACGCCTTGAAGATACATTCCGCCTTGTGATGCGAGTTGCTGCCGTAGTGCAGATTCACGTGCATCGTTATGCCGCCGTAAGTCGCGACCGCGCGGAAAAATTCCTCAACGAGTTCGAGGTCGAAATCGCCGACTTTGCCGGAAAGTTCCGCATTGAACACAAGAAACGGTCTGCCGCTGATGTCTATGTTTACGGTCGCGAGAGACTCGTCCATCGGAATTGTCTTGCCCGCATAGCGCGCGATCCCCATCTTGTCGCCGAGCGCTTTGTTTATCGCCTTACCCAGCACGATGCCGATGTCTTCGACAGAGTGATGTCCGTCCACTCTGGTGTCGCCCTTGCATACGACGTCGAGGTCTATGCCCGAGTGACAGGAGAAAAGCTGAAGCATATGGTCGAAAAAACCTATGCCGGTGTCTATCGAATTTTTACCGCTTCCGTCAAGCCCGACGGTGAGTTTTATCTGCGTTTCCTTGGTCTTTCTTTCAATGGTAGCCGTTCTGTTCATCATCTTTTTCTCCTTATAATCGTGTTGGCGTGAGCGTTGAAGCCCTCGCTTTCAGCTATCGAAATTATATCGTCCGCACCCGCGAGAAGGTCGTCTCTGTCGTAGGCTATATAGCTCGTCTTCTTCATAAAGGTATCCACGCTGAGCACGCTGCTGAACCTCGCGCTTCCGCTGGTCGGCAGCACGTGCGAAGGCCCGGCAAAATAGTCGCCGAGCGGCTCAGGACTGAATCCTCCGACAAATATCGCTCCTGCGTTTTTAAGCCTTAACGCAACGTCGTGCGCGTCTTTCGTACACACTTCGAGGTGCTCCGGAGCAACCTTGTCCGCGACCTCGATCGCCTGATCCATATTGTCGCAAAGCACGATCGCGCCGTTGTTTTTAAGCGATTTTTCTATTATCTCCCGTCTGGGAAGAACGCTTGTCTGCGCCTGAGTCTGCTTCTGCACTTCCTCAGCGAGCTCCTTACCGGTCGTGACCAGTATCGAAGCGGCGAGTTCGTCGTGTTCAGCCTGCGAAAGCATATCCGCAGCGACGAGTTCGGGGTCCGCGCTTTCGTCCGCGATCACCAGTATCTCGCTGGGTCCCGCTATCATGTCTACCGCTACGTCGCCGAACACCTGCTTTTTCGCAAGCGTGACGAATACGTTGCCCGGTCCCGCGATGAGGTCGACCCTTTCAACGCTCTCCGTGCCGTAAGCGAGAGCCGCTATCGCCTGCGCGCCGCCCACCTTGTATATCTTCTTTACCCCGCATTCCGCGCATGCGACGAGGATCAGCGGATTTTTAATGTTGGGGGTCGCGACGACTATTTCGTCAACTCCCGCAGCAACTGCGGGAAGCGCGGTCATCAGTACGGTCGACGGATAACTCGCCTTTCCGCCGGGCACGTAAAGCCCGACCCTCGAAAGCGGTCTGTATATCCAGCCCAAAGCGCTCTTGCCGTTCGCGCCGCCGGAGAAAAATTCGTTTTTGTATTTGTCTCTCTGCTTAACGTGATAAGAAAGTATGTTTTCCTTTGCGCGGCGAAGGCTCTCGATAAGCTTTTTGTCCACACTCGCGTAAGCCGCCTTTATCTCGTCTTCAGTGACAAGAATGTTGTCTGCGTTTACGTCCGACTTGTCAAACTTTTTCGCATAGTCGAACAGCGCCTTGTCGCCGTGTTTGCGGACGTTTGCTATTATCTCCGCGACGGCGCCGGAAAACTCCGCGCTGCCCAACTGGGTGCGTCCGTACACCCTTTTCATCTCGTCCGAGCCGTATTTTATTATCGGTATCATATAAATCCTCTTTCTTTTTCGTACCGCTGAATAAGATCTTCGGGCACGGTCTTTGCTTTTCGCGCCGCCCGCCGGATCTTATAAGCCTTATTTTTCTTTTCTGCGAACCGGCGGTGCGATCAGCCGGTTAAAAGCGCCCGTTACCTGCTTTATTCCAGCGCGCCGAATATCTTTTCGACGAGCGGCTTTATATCCTGCGCCTTAGTCTTTAAACTTACTTTGTTAACGATAAGCCTTGCCGAAACGTCGCATATTTCTTCGAGTACAGTAAGTCCGTTTTCCTTCAGCGTCTTGCCGCTTTCTACGATATCGAGTATCACGTCCGAAAGACCGACGATGGGTCCCAGTTCTATCGAGCCATGCAGCGTGATTATCTCAACGTTCTGCCCTTTGCTTTCAAAATATCTGCGCGCGATGTTGCCGTACTTTGTCGCGACCTTCAGCCCCGTCTTGTCGGTAAGGTCGAAACCGGGATACCCGGCGACCGCCAGGCGGCATTTCGCAAAACCCAGGTCGGCGAGCTCATAGACGTCCGCGCCGTCTTCCATAAGCGTGTCCTTTCCGACCACGCCGATATCCGCAACGCCGCGCTCTACGTATATCGGCACGTCGCTGGGCTTTACGAATATAAATTTGTATTTACCGCTCGCGTCGGTAAGCACCAGCTTGCGGGTCGGCTCAAGAATGTTCGCGCAGTCTATGCCGCACCTTTGCAAAAGCTCTGCCGACTTTTCGGCAAGCCTGCCTTTCGCAAGCGCAAATGTAACCGTTTTATCCATATGATTATTTCCTCATAAAAATGCAGCGGGGTTTGTCTCCGCGAAAATAAATCGCCTTTTTTATACCGTTATTTTCAGCATATTCCTTGACTTCGCTTTCCTTGCATACTGAAAGGTTGACGACGTAATTGCCTTCCGCGACCAGTCCGCGGACATAGGAAAGCTCTTCTGCTATACCGTCCTCGTCGCAGCCGACCGCGACGTCTCTCGACTCTCTTACCGGCATCTTGCCCGCACCCGAAAGCGCGAGAAGAAGCATATCTGAGCCAATCGCGAAACCCACGCTGGGGATATCCCTGTCAAAGCTGTCGCAAAGGTGATCGTATCTGCCGCCCGAAAGGATCGAAGACCCGACCCCTTCGCACATACCTTTAAAGACAATGCCGCTGTAATATGACATTTCGCCGACCAGCGAAAGATCGTAGCTGACGTATTTGTCATACCCCTGCGCCTTTAAGATCCCGTCCAGTTTTCTGAGCGTCTTTACCGCGTCTTTCATATCGTCGTTCACGCAATATTTTTCGGCTTCGTCGAAAACTTCAGAGCCGCCGAAAAGCATCGGCATTTTGAGTATGCGTTCCTGTTCCTCTCTGGTAAGCCCGGTCTTTTTCGCAAAAAGCTGCTCTCCGATCGAATTCTTGCTTTCGACAAGCCCGGCAAGTTCTTTTCTTTCTTCGTCCGAAAGTTCGAGAGAAGAAAGAAGTCCTTTGAAAAAACCTACATGACCGATGTCGATTATAAAATCTTCGAGTCCCGCTTCCATAAGACTTTCTATAGCGAGTGAGACGACCTCGGCGTCGTAACAAACGCCGCTCGCGCCCATAAGTTCTATACCGACCTGAGAGAATTCTCTCGTTCCGACCCCCTGTGAGAAACGGAACATCTTACCGCGGTAACAGAATTTGTACTTGCCTTCGGGTATCTTTGTGGAAACAATACGCGAGATCGGCATCGTCATGTCCGGACGGAGCACGAGAAGTGAACCGTCGTAGTCTGTCAGCTTAAACAACCTGTTCATATTGACTTTTCCCGCGCCCGCAGAATAGAGGTCGCCGTATTCCAGCACCGGCGTGTCTATCTGATTGTAACCATAGCGAGCAAAACAGTCGAGGAGCTGACGCTCTATCTTGTTTTTTGCGTAGCACTGCCTCGTCAATACGTCGCTGACGCCCTGCGGTTGTCTGAATTTTTTAGTCATAAATTCACCTTTCGCTTATATTTAAAATAATTATATAATAAAAAAAGCTAATAGTCTATTAAAACGCGCTAAATAGGAAAATATACGTATTTCCGCGTTGCTTTTAACCGATATATTTATAAAATTACACTTATTTTAGAATAGTTTAAAACCTTAATTTAAGTCATTGATATATTTTTTGCCTTATTTAAGAACTCTTTTATCCTTGGATTTTCCAGTTTGCCTCTGTTTTCAGGCTTAAACATCTCTTCAAGATATCTTCTGCTCCTCTCAAGAAGTTTCTTGTCGATGAGCGCTCCGCCGGCGCCGCCGCTCTGACGGAAGCCGAGAAAATCGCCGTAACCTCTTATCCTCGCGTCCTCTTCCGCTATCGCAAATCCGTCCGGGTTATCGCATAGTATTTTAAGTCTTTCGCACTCGTCGCTTTTAAGCGTATGCAGAAAGCAGTAAGAAGTCTGACCGCTTCTTCTTCCGACTCTCCCTCTGAGCTGATGCAGCGACGCAAGGCCGAAACGGTCTGCGTTCATCACGCATATGACAGTTGCATCCTTGCTGTCTATTCCTACCTCTACCACGCTGGTCGCTACAAGCACGTTGTATTCTCCCGCATAGAACGCCGCCATCACCTTTTCTTTCGCTTCGTCCTTCATCCCTCCGTAGACGAGACCGACTGAAAGATCCGAAAACACGCCGTCCTTGACCTCTTCATAAACCGTTTTTGCAGAGCTGACTTCAAGTCCTTCACTGTCCTCTACGAGCGGACAGACGATATACGCCTGTTCGCCGCTTTCACAACGTTCCTTTACAAAGCCGAACATAGCCTTTTCCTTTTCCGCAGGCACGACAAAAGTCTTCGGATACTCCTCAATCGTCTTTCTGCTCTCGATCGCGCTGACGTCTACATCCCCGTATTCGCCGAGGGCGAGCACACGCGGGATCGGGGTCGCGCTCATTATCGCGACGTCGACGGAAAGCGCCTTATTTTCAAGAAGGCTTTTCTGCCTTACGCCGAATTTATGCAGCTCGTCGATAACGATATATCCGAGGTCTGAAAATTCCACCTTGTCGCTTATCACCGCATGCGTGCCGATGACGATATCGGCGTCGCCTTTCTTTATATCGTTATATATACTCTTCTTTTCCGCCTGCGACAGACTGCCGGCGAGAAACGCGCACTTTATTCCGAAAGGCGAAAGCAGCTTCACCGCGTTGTCGTAGTGTTGTCTCGCCAGAATTTCGGTCGGAGCCATCAGCGCGGACTGATATCCGCACCTCACCGCATACGCCATCGTTATCAACGCAACGATCGTCTTACCGCACCCGACGTCGCCGAGGAGCATCCTGTTCATCCTCTTGCCGCTTTTCAGATCGTCCATAATTTCACGTATCGCGCTTTTCTGCGACGGCGACAACTTAAACGGGAGCGACGCAACCAGATCGTCCATAACGTGAACGTCGGCTTTGTATACCCTCGTCTTTTTTCCGCTTTCGCCTTCTTTCGCCAGTCTGTAAGCGCAAAGCTTCGCGGTCAGCTCTTCGAGCGCAAGCCTTCTCCTGCCGATATACGCCGTCCTCTTGTCGAGCGGAACGTGCGCGTATCTGTACGCGTCCTCAAGCGGCATAAGGTCTCCGCTTTCAAGGAGCGGCTCTACTCTGCATTTTTCAACGGCGTCCGCCGTGATCTTCCTCATAACGGATTGCTGAATAAGTCCTCTCGTCGCATATATCGGAACGATACCTCTCAGGCGATCGCCTTCCTCAGGCTCGAACCCCGGGTTTACTATCTCTGCCCTTCCGTCTTTTTTGGAGACCTTGCCCCAGACGGTATACCTTCTTCCTTCTTCGAGATTGGACCTCAGATACGGCGCGTTGAACCAGACCAGACGCGCGGTCGCGTTCACGGTCTTAAGTTCCGCCCTGAAAAAATTTAAACCGGCGCGCACTCTCGCGAGTTTTGTAAGTCTGATCAGCTCTCCTTTCAAAAGTACGTATTCGCCGTGCCCGGCGGTCGCAAGATCGCCTTCTTTCGTCATATCCCAGTATGTCTTCGGAAGAAAGTCGAGAAGGCTTCTTTCGTCGTTTATGCCCAGTCCGGCAAGTTTTAAGAGCGTTTTTTCGCCCACGCCTTTAAGTTCTGTCAGTTTCATATCGCCTCTGCGGCTTCCGCCGCAAGCCGAAAAATCCCCCTCGTAATCGCAAAAAGGATTATCCGTAATAAAATAAAAACTCCGCAGTCGCGGAGTTTGATCGTTTACACAAGACCCGTCCGCATTATTCGACGGATACCATATAATAGTAATGAGGCTGTCCGCCGTTGTAGCAGACCACTTCGCAATCGTCAAAACGATCTTCGAGCTTTTCGACGAGTTCGTTCGCCTCCTTCTCGTTGACGTCGTGACCGTAATAGACGGTTATCACCTCTCCGTCGTCGCCTTTCAATTTATTGACGAGATCAATGACTGCGCCGTTTATGCTGTCCGCTTTGGAGACGATCTTCTTGCTGTCAAGCCCGATATAGTCGCCTTCGGCTATCTTGAAGCCGTCCAGCTCGGTCGTTCTTATCGCCTTGGTGACCTCTCCGCATTTTATGCGCCTGAACGCATCGGTCATCTCCTCGACGTTCGTGTTCACATCGAGAGACGGATCGAAAACTATCGCCGCGCTGATGCCTTCCGGCACCTCGGTCGTAGGCAGCACGACGCATCTCTTTTTGGTAAGCTCTTTGACGCGTTCGGCAGCCATTATTATGTTCTTGTTGTTGGGAAGGATTATCACATTGTCCGCATTGACCTTTTCGACCGCGTGCAAAATGTCCTCTACGCTCGGGTTCATCGTCTGACCGCCTTCAATGACCTCGTCTACGGTCAGCTCTTTGAACATCGCCGCAACGCCTTCTCCCGCGCATACCGAAACCATGCCGATGGGTTTCTTGTTCGCTTCGCGCGCCTTGACGAGCGCACGGTGCTGTTCAAGCATGTTTTCTATCTTTATCTTGTCCAGCTCGCCCAGTTGCAACGCGTAATAAAGCGCGCGGTTGGGAGTGTTGGTATGCACGTGCACCTTAACGAGATTGATGTCACCGATAACTATGACGCAATCGCCGATTGCCATAAGCTTGTCGCGCAACTTTTCGATATCTTCGTCCGTAACGTGCTTTTTCAGATTGATTATGAAATATTCCGTGCAATATGCGTATTTGATATTGTCAAGGTCGTGTTCGTCGTTGCCAACCGTGTCCAGCTGAGGAAGCACCGCCTTGTGCTCGTCTTCGCCGTCCTCGGGCTGAGCGATCTCAATGCCCGCAAGCGCTTTGTAAAAGCCTTCGAAAACGTATAAAAGCCCCTGTCCGCCTGCGTCCACTACCCCCGCTTTTTTGAGCACCGGCAGCATTTCAGGGGTCTGTTTAAGAATCTCTTCGCCCTTTGCGATAAGCGCGGGAAAAAACGTGAGGAACGACGAGTTTTTCGCCGCTACCGACTGAGCGTTTTCAGCCATATATCTGATGACGGTGAGAACCGTGCCTTCCTTGGGCTTCGTGACCGCGCTGTACGCAACGTCGCGCGCGCTGTGCAAAGCTACCGCAAATTCCTTTGTCGTTATCGTCTTTTCGTCGCTGAGCGCCCTGGCCAGACCTTTAATTATCTGGGAAAGGATAACGCCGGAATTACCTCTCGCTCCTTTCAACGCACCGCGCGAAAAATCTATCAGTATCTGCGAGCAGTCTCCCTGCAGATTTTCTATCTCTTTAACGGCGGAAGCAAGGGTAAGCGACATATTCGTACCCGTATCGCCGTCAGGCACAGGGAAGACGTTCAGAGCGTCAACCTCCGCCTTATGAAGCTGAAGATTCCTGTATCCGCCGAGGAACATCTCTTTCAGCTTAGTACTGTCTATAACTTTCATCAATTTTTCTCCATTTAAAGTCTCACGCCGACGACGTTTACCACAATCCCGCTCACACGCATGCCCGTGTAAGTCTCTACGTCATACTTTACGGTGCTGCGAACGGAATCACAGACCGCTTCCACATTTACGCCGTCTCTGAGAACCACATACAACTCAAGATATATCTTGTTATTCACCGTCTCAACCTTTACGCCTTTTCCCGCGGGCTGTTTATTGAACAGCTCAACGAGACTGTCGGTGAGACGTCTTGAAACCAAATCCACTATACCGTAACAATCGGCGGCAGAATAATGCGCCGTCATTGCGAGGGCGCTGTCAGAAATAGTTATTCTTCCAAATCTGTTTGTTGTCTTTACTGCCATAACTTTATATTACACGAATAACTCGACTTTTGCAAGTGTTTACTTATATATAAATATACGCATAGTTACCGAAAACTAACACTTTTTGCAAAAAAGAGGATTTTCAGAACGAAAATTTATAAAAAAATAGACGTTTTCACACATGCCAACGTCGATTTTTCAGCACAAAAAATAGAATATATTTGACTTAAAACCCCGTTGCGGCGAATATAAACCGCGCTAAAAAACGAAAATAACGACAAGATCGTAATTTTGCCGATAAGTTTTTCCTTGCCGGCAAAAGCTGCGCGGCTATGCGCCCCATGTACGAGATATAAGCACCGAATTATAAAAAAAAATTTAAAACAGGGTCGAAAATTGTTGCGTTATTTAAATTTAAATGCTAATATATTTAGGCAACGAATAAGTCAGGAGGGATTTTTCTATGTCCAAAGTATGCAGTATTTGTGGTAAAGGTCAGCAAAGCGGCAACAAGGTCAGCCACTCTAACCGTAAATATAGAAGAGCATGGGGAGCTAACGTCCAGAAGGTAGACTTTATCGACGAAACCGGCAAACAGGTCAAAGGCTACGTCTGCACGAGATGCCTCAGAACGATGAACAAGGCAGATAAAACCGAATCCAACGACTGATTTATATTGAACGGTAAACCGCGGACGCTTAAAAGGCGTCCGTTTTTTATGTAAATCATACAAAATCAACGTTTTTATTGATTTTATTTTCACGACGTTTCATTGTTTTTGCATCAGCAATGCGTATTTTATTTTATGTCACGGCGATTTATATTTAAAGACTGATTCAAGGCGGCTTTTTCATCAGATCGTGCGTAAAATCACAATGAACGCGACCGGGTTTTATACATCCCGCAAGTGCGGCACCTGAATAAACATACCCGCGTAAATCATCCGAAAACATACATTTCAGGTAAATTGCAATATTATTTAACCTGCGTAAACACTATCAATAGTCACGGATCAACAGCCTCATGTTGACGTTTTATTACTCCGGGCGAGCGCATTAACGACATATCATTATCCACGATTATTATTATATATCGCAATGTTTTCATTTTGCAGACGTTTTCGCCGTCAGGACGGTAAATATCACTTTCTCCCCTGCCTGCAAAACAGTCTCAAAATGCTTTTAACGATCCTGGGCGGATTGATACAATAAATCCTCATAAAACACCTCCTTGCGGTCTGCTTTCATAATATGCCGCTAAATTACACTTCGTTACACAACCTGCTTTTTAGCGCGTCACTCTCTTTTTTGGTTTTAATTTATACTTAATAATAATTAATGCTAATAAATAATAATATTAATAGTATCGGTATCTAATTTGTCGTTCATATAAAACGTCATTTCCGGCAGTAGTAACCTTTCGGAATTATTAAAATTGTATTTTTAATTATTTTCAATGTTTTAATGTCTCCCGATCGGATATCGCGCGCGGATTAAGTTCGATATCCGAGAGCGCAGACAAGTGAATTTTGCGTATAAAAAACGCGCCGTCTCTTTTTTTGCAAAGACAACGCGTTGATCTTACATTTATTAAAACCGCATATCCGATACCGTTTCAGACACTCAGACCCTTTAAAGTACCGTCGTACCTGCCGGCGTTAAAGTCTTAAACAAGCTTTTTATAATTTCACGTATAAAATATCGCTTGTCTTAAACCGTCGATCATATAAAACGTATCGTATAAACGCGTTTTCCTCTGTCCGATTCAAGCTTTGAGACCTTTTATCGCAAGCGCGGGATCTTCCGCTTTGAAAACCGCGTTCCCTGCGACCATAACGTCAAGTCCGCGCCTTTTCATTTCCGGCGCGTTGTCCTGCGTTACGCCGCCGTCAAGTTCGACAAGAACGCAGGTACCTTTTGTCATCTCTTTAAGTACGGATATTTTTTCCATGACTTCTGGTATAAATTTCTGACCGCCGAAACCGGGGAAAACGCCCATAAGCATTACAAGATCGACTTCCCCGAGATATTCTTTCGCGACCTCGCACGGGATATCGGGATTGAGAACAATTCCCGCCTTGGCGCCCGCCGCCTTTATCTTTACTATCGTACCGTGCGGGTCCTCGCTCGCTTCCGGATGAAAAGTCACCAGGTCCGCGCCTGCCTTGACGAAACGCTCAACATATCTTTCAGGCTTTACGATCATCAGATGTACGTCAAGAAACAGCTTCGTATTCCTTCTGAGCGCTTCGACCATTGGCATACCGAACGTGATATTGGGCACAAATTCGCCGTCCATTACGTCGCAATGGACCCAGTCCGCATTCCATTTTTCAAGATTTTTTACAGCCTCGCCCATCGCCGCAAAATCGGCGGATAATATGGACGGAGCGACAAGTATTTCAGTCATATCTCTTCTCCCATCTGCGATTGAATTCTTCGTATAATTTAAGATATCTTTCATATCTTTCTCTCGGTATCTCGCCCAGCTCAACCGCTTCTTTTACGCCGCAGCATTCTTCGACTGTATGAGTGCAGCCTCTGAACCTGCAATTATCGCGGTATTTATCAAAATCAATATAATATCCGGCAAGAAACATCGGGTCGAAAAGCGGTATCTCAAAGCGCGAAAAACCGCATGTGTCGGCTATTTTCGTCCCGTCTGTGAATTCGATTATCTCGACGTGGCGCGTCGTATGTCTGCCTCTTCCGCTTTTTTCGCCGACTTCGCCGGTCTCCATAACCTTATCTCCGACAAGCGCGTTGACCAGCGACGATTTTCCGACGGCGGACTGTCCAGCCAGGCAGTAGTATCTGCCGCTTATTATATTTCTCAATTCTTCGACGCCTCTGCCGTCTTCCGCGCACGTCAAAAGAACGGTGGTGACGGGCGAATATTCCTTTTTCACCGCATCGTAAAGTTCGTCGACGCCGTCCATATCGCATTTGTTTACGCAGACCACGCTGTCGATATCCTGTTGCAGACAACTTATTATCAGTTTGTCGACCAGAAGAAAATCTGGCTTCGGAACAGGCGAGATAACGATGACGACACCGTCGATGTTGCTGACGTAAGGACGGACCAGCATACTTTTTCTGGGCAGAACGTTTCTGATTACGCAGTCGGAAGAAGAGACCTCGACCTCTGCCTCGTCGCCGACGTAGATGTCGCCCTCTCTTAGCCTGCCGCGGGCAAAACATTTCAGTATTCTCCCGTCTTCCGTCTTTACGACATACTTTCCCGCAACGCCTTTTATTATTCTTCCTTTGGTTATCGTATTTATCGCCATATTATGTAATGTTACTGATTATTACTTAATAATATTAATTAATAATGATTAATAATATTATTATTTTTTGTCGTTTATATACTTCCTTCTCAGCTGACCGCACGCGCCTTCGATATCGGAACCCATACTCCTTCTGACGCTGCTGCTCACACCGTTATTATCCAGAATTTTCCTGAATTTGTCAATAGCCGTTTCGGAAGAACCTTTCAGTCCGCGCTCTTTTACGTAATTCAGTCTTATAATATTGACGTGACAGGAGAAGCCTTTGAGAAGGCGCGAAAGCTCCTTTGCGCACTCTTCGGTATCGTTTTCACCGTCTATCATGGAATATTCGAATATGATCCTGCGCCCCGTCTTTTCAAAATAATACTTCGCCGCGGCTATTACTTCGGCAACCGTATATCTGCTTGCGACCGGCATTATCTTCTTTCGAAGTCCGTCAAACGGCGCGTGAAGAGACACGGTGAGCACGGGCGTATATCCTTCGTCCGCCAGTTTTCTCATCTTTTCACAAAGCCCGCAGGTCGACAGCGACACGTTTCTTTTTGAGATATTAAGTCCTTCTTCCAGAGACAACAGATCGAGGAATTTCGTCACGTTGCCGTAGTTATCGAGAGGCTCGCCGCTTCCCATTAGCACGACGTTGGTTACTCCGCGCTTGCCGCCGTCCGCGTTCAGCGCGTTTACGACGATTACCTGTGAAAGTATTTCTCCCGCGGTCAAATCTCTGACAAGTCCTCCCAGAGTCGACGCGCAGAATTTACACCCCATCGCGCAGCCGACCTGCGTGGACACGCAGAGAGTATTGCCGTACTTATAGCGCATGAGCACGCCCTCTATTATATTGCCGTCGCTCAGCGTATAGAGGTATTTTACCGTGCCGTCTGTCGCCGACTTAAAGCTCTTTTCAATCTTCAGACCCAGCGCGCGCCAGCCGTCTTCCTTGAGCCTGTTTGTCAGATCTTTGGGAACGTTGCTCATCTCGTCGAGTTCGCGCCCCGAAGATATATGGGAGAATATCTGTTTAGCCCTGAAAGCCGGCTGTCCGTATTCTTTCAAAAGCTCCGCAAGTTGTTCGGGCGAAAGATCGCAAAGCAGTTTCACGTGCGCGTCCTCCTCATTTTCGCGACGAAAAATCCGTCAGAGCCTTTGTCGTCGGGAAGGTACACGTTCTGATCTTCCAGCTTGAAATTTCTGTTACCTTTAAGAAATTTCTTTATTATATCCTCGTTTTCTTCTTTGAGAAGCGTGCAGGTCGAATATATCAGCACGCCGCCTTCCTTGACGTAAGCCGCGCCGTTTTCAAGTATTTTCGCCTGCGTCTGCGTGAGCGAAAATATTGCGTCTTTATCCTTGAACAGATATACGTCCGGTTTCTTTGCGGCGACGCCGAGGTTACTGCACGGAACGTCGCACAATACGACGTCGAACGCGCGGTCGAGCGCCTTGTTTACGATCGTCGCGTCAAGAAGTCTGACGTCGAGTTTTACGCCCATTCTGCGAGCGTATTGCTGTATCAGCTGAAGCCTGTGATGATAAATGTCGCAGCTCAAGACCTTTACGTTGCAGCCAATCCCCGCGAAATATACGCTTTTGCCGCCCGGCGCCGCGCACATATCGAGCACGCTGTCGCCGTCCTTTACGCCTGCGGTCTTGCAGCATCTGACCGAAGTCAGCGACTGGAACGTGATGAGACCCGCGTCGAAAAGCGGTCTTATCTCCTGACAGTTGCGGACAAAAAGACAATCGTCGTTTTCCTCGTCCTCTTTGAATTCTACGTTTAAAGCTTTGAGCTTTTCCTTTACCGCGCTTATATCCGTCTTGCCGAGATTCACGCGCGCGTGTTCGAGTTCGAGAGGCTTGCAGCTTAAAAATCCGCGCGTTCTTTCAGCGCCGAATTGTTTTATATATTGCTTTACTATCCAAAGAGGCACGGACGCTTCGACGGAAAGTCTCTGCGCGGGCTCGTTGGGCAAAGCGGGCTTATTGCGGCAGAACGCTTTGAGAACGCCGTTTATAAATCCGCTTGAGCCAAGTTTTCCTACTTCCTTTGCGAGTTCGACGGTATTGTTGACCGCCGCGTAATCGGGCATGCCGTCCATTTCCTCAACGCAGTACATGCCTATCTTGAGAAGGATTATCGCGCTGTTCTGCGGCTTTTTCGCGGTCATCTGCGCAATAAAATAATCATAGCGGACGTCGTTTCTGAGCACGCCGTAGACGAGCCGCGTCACAAAATCGCGGTTCTTCGCCTCGCCGAGCTTGTTTGTCAGCGATATCGAGCCGTAAGCCTGCTGTTTGTAGACCTGCGACAATATGTTGTAACAAACCTTCAAATCACTCATTTTTGAGCATTACCCCGTTTAATTCGGCGTGTCCGCGCATAAAATCGTCGGCGGACATCCTTTTTCCTCCTTCGAGCTGGACTTCCTGCAACACGAGAAATTCGCCCTTTCCGCACGCCACACACAGCTTGCCGAAGAAAGTCGCCATTTCTCCGCTTCTGTAAAATCTTCTGTTTGACGGCTCGTCGCCGCGAAGCTTTCTTGCCTTCCATATTTTAAAGGTCTTGCCGCCCAGCTTGCAGAACGCAGACGGCCACGGATTGGTGCCTCGTATAAAGTTCACAAGTTCTTCGGCAGACTTTGAAAAATCCAGTTTCCCGCTGTCTTTGGTAAACATCGGGTAATGAGTTGCTTGCGCGTCGTTCTGCGGCGTAAAAGTCGCTTTTCCGCTTTCTACGAGTTCAAGTGCTTTCACGATACATTCGCCTCCGGTGGCGGACAGTCTGTCAAAGAGTTCTCCCGCCGTCTCTTCCGGCAATATCTCAACCTCTTTCTGCAAAAGTATGTCGCCGCTATCTATGCCGAGAGCGGTCTTCATAATCGTTATGCCTGTGACCTTTTCGCCGTTTATCACAGCCCACTGTATAGGCGACGAGCCTCTGTATTTTGGCAAAAGCGAGGCGTGAACGTTGAGCACTCCGCACGGAGTCATCTCAAGAAGCTTTTTATCGAGTATCTGACCGTAGGCGCATGTCACCGCGACGTCCGCGCCGAGCGAAGAGAGTTCTTCATAGCCTTCTAAGCGCACTTTTTCATACTGAAAGACTTTAAGCCCCAGTTCGAGAGCCTTTTGCTTTACCGGCGAAAAGGAAACTATTCCGCGGTTTCTCGCCCTGTCGGGCTGGGTCACCACGCCGACTATCTCGTGCCCTGCGTCCGATATCGCCCGCAAAGACGGCACCGCGAAATCGGGCGTTCCCATAAAGAGAACTTTCATTCTTTCACCGCCTTGTCGTAATAAAGGATTCCGTCCAGGTGGTCGAATTCGTGACAGCACGCGCGCGCCGTGAATCCTTCGAATTTACCTTTGAATTTGTTGCCCTTTCTGTCCCGGAAAACCACGGTTATCTTTTCGGGGCGTATAACCTCTTCGCTCCTTCCCGGAACGCTTAAACAGCCTTCGGGTCCCCGCTGGCTGCCCGACTGCGCGACTATGACGGGATTCACGAATTCGAAATAACCGTCCTCCGTCTCCACGACCGCGACGCGCTTCAAAAGTCCGACCTGCGGACCCGCAAGACCGCAACCGTCGGCCGCCAACATCGTTTCGTGCATATCGTCGAGAAGTTTTCCCAGTTTTTCGTCGAAAACCGTGACCTCTCTGCTTTTCTTCCTCAGGACGGGATTGCCGTCTTTCACAATATCTCTGAGCGCCATATTCACCTCAACTCAAGCTCTGGGGATTGATCTGCGCGAAAACGCTGACCCCCCTTGTTTTATTTTCGTCTATTATGCGGTATATCTCCCGCGTCACTTCCGCCTCGTACTCTCTTTTTATCCTCATGAGTATCTGATAGCGATAATTTCTCTCTATCCTTCCGACCGGCGACTTCATCGCCTGCAAAAACAGAAATTCGCGCTTGTTTTCAAGTTCGTAAGCCCTTACGTCCACGAACACGTTTTTAGCGCAGTTTCTGACCGTCTCTTCGTCCTCGCCCGTCATCAACACTCGCAGTATCGTCGAATAAGGCGGAAAACCGGTGACCTCTCGCGTATTGTTTTCCTTGCCGAAAAACCCGGTATAGTCATAGTTTTTTGCAAATCTGTACACGTAATGCGACGGCGAATAAGTCTGCAATATAACAAGCCCTTCCTTTTCGCTTCTTCCAGCTCTGCCCGCGACCTGCGTGACCAGCTGGAAGGTGCGTTCCGCGCTTCTGTAATCGCTGAAATAAAGACTCATATCCGCGTCGAGTATGCCGACGAGAGTTACGTCAGGAAAGTCGTGACCTTTCGCTATCATCTGAGTGCCGACGAGTATCTGCGCTTCCTTTGCCTTGAACGCGCCGAGTATGTCGAGATAAGCGGATTTTTTCGTCGTCGTCTCGTTGTCCATACGCAGTATTCCCACGCCGGGAAACATCTTTTGAAGCTCCTCGACGACGCGCTGCGTGCCGACCTTGCCGTATTTTATATCCTTGCTTCCGCATTCCGGGCACTGGGTCAGCATCTTATATCTCTTGCCGCAGTAGTGGCATTTGAGCTGATTGTCGACGGAGTGATAGGTAAGCGTCACGTCGCAGTCCTCGCACTTGGCGATATAGCCGCATTTCTTGCACATCGCGAACGAACTGTGTCCGCGGCGGTTGAGAAACAATATCGCCTGATCGCCGCTTTCGACCGTCTTCATTAATTCGGCTTCAAGCCGTCTTGAAAACACGCCGTTGTTGCCGCATATAAGCTCGTCCGACATGCTGACTATCTCTATCTTCGGCATACCGTGGCGGCTTATCCTTTCGGGAAGGCTGATGAGCGCGTACTCCCCGCGCTTTGCCAGAAGGAAGCTTTCGATCGACGGCGTCGCGCTGCCCAGGACCAGCTTTCCGCCGTTGTATTCAGCGCGGAATTTAGCGATGTCCGCCGTGTTGTACCTCGGATTCGATTCGCTGAAATAACTGGCGTCGTGCTCTTCGTCTATCACTATAAGCCCGACGTTTTTCAGCGGCGCGAATATCGCGCTCCTCGCGCCGACGACTATCTTCGCTTCGCCTGTCAGAAGTCTCTTCCATTCGTCGTATCTCTCACCCTGGCTCAAACCGCTGTGAAGCATCGCGACTCCGCTTGAAAACCTCGCCCTGAAATTCCTGAGCATCTGCGGGGTCAGCGATATTTCCGGCACCAGCATTATCGCGGTCTTTCCCGCCGCCAGAACGCGCTCTATCGCGTTCATATACACTTCGGTCTTGCCGCTGCCGGTCACTCCGTACAGCAAAGAGACCGTCTTGTCCCCGTTCAATATCCTGTCTGACGCTTCCTGCTGGGAAGGGGTGAGTTTCACCTTGTCCGCCTCGCATTTAAGCGCGTCGTAAGGCTTGCGGTAAACGGGCTTATCTGTCTTGTTCACCACGCCTTTTTCGACGAGCGCGTTGACGGTCGCGGCGCCGAACTCCTCGGTCACCACGCTTAAATACTCACCGCCCTCTTTAAGTTTTTCGACCAGTTCGAGCTGCCGCCTCGCCCTCGCGGGGATAAGCGCGCTTCTTTCCTCGTCGGTCAGCCCGGGCGCAAGTTCTATGTAAAGCCTTTTAAGTTCTCTTACCTTGCCGCCTCTCAACTGCCCGGGAATAAACAGCCTGAGACAGTCGATATAGCGCAGGTAAAATTTTTCTTTCATAAAGCGCATAAGCGCGAGCATCTCTTCGCTTATGCAGGAAAATTCATCCAGTCTCTGCAATACCGGTTTGAGCTTTGAAAGATCGTAATCGCTTCTTTCTGCCGTATCAATGCAAAAACCCTCCAACTTTTTATTGCCGAAGGGAACCAAAACTCTGTCGCCTTTGTTGACCTCAAGGCCGTCAGGAACGACGTAATCGAATATCCTGTCGACTTCGCCGTTGCTTATGTCGACTATTACTTTGCATATCATAGCGCGATCAGCTCGTCCAAAATGATGTCTGCAAGCGCGGCTTTTGTCATAAGTTCGCAGTCCCTTACCCTGCCGTCTTTCGTAATTATCGTCGCGATATTTGTGTCCACGTCAAAGCCCGCGCCCTCTTTCGTAACGTCGTTGGCGACGACCATATCAGCGTTCTTTGCTATAAGTTTTTCTTTCGCGCGCTCGACAAGTTCGCGTTTTTCGGCGCAGAAAACGACCAGCTTTTTGTTTCCTTTTGCCTTTCCGACCGCCTTTGCTATATCCGGATTTTTGGTAAGTTTCAGCGTTACTTCGCTGTCTTTGATCTTGTCGTCCGCGACTTTTTCGACGCGGTAGTCGGCTGGCGCCGCCGCCTTTATCACAAAGTCGCTCTCTTCAAGTTTCGCCATAACGGCGTCGTACATATCGCGCGTGCTCTTTACGCTTATCGTCTCGTCAATATACGCAGGTATCTTAGCGGTGACGAAACCTGCGATGAGAACAACTTTGCCGCCCCTGTTTTTGACCGCTTTCGCGATCTCGACGCCCATTTTGCCGCTGCTGTAATTGGAAATAAAACGCACGCCGTCGATATCTTCGCGCGTCGCTCCCGCGGTGACGAGCACCGTCTTTCCCGCATAGTCGCGCTTTGGCATAAGCATATCGAGCGCTTTCGCGTATATCTCCTCCGGCTCGCACATCCTGCCCTTGCCGACGTCGCCGCAGGCAAGCAGCCCGGTGTCCGGCTCAAGAAATTCATAGCCGCGCGCTTTAAGAGTCTTTATCGCGTTTTGCACCGCCTCGTTTTCGTACATCGCGGTGTTCATCGCGGGGCACGCCAGCACTTTGGCTTTCGTTGCGAGAAGGGTCGTCGTCAGCATATCGTCCGCTATCCCCGCCGCCAGTTTGTCAAGGACGTTGGCGGTCGCGGGCGCGATTATCGCGAGATCCGCTTTTTTCGCAAGCGAAACGTGTTCTACTTCCCAGTGTTCTTTGGGCGCGAACATATCGCAGGCGACCGGATTTGCCGAAAGAGTTTCGAACGTAAGCGGCGCGACGAATTGAGCGGCGTGCGCCGTCATTACGACGTTGACGCATGCGCCCGCTTTCTTCAATGCGGATACGAGTCCGCACGCCTTGTAACAGGCTATCCCGCCCGTTACCGCCACAAGTACGTTCTTATTTTCGAGCATAGATTACTGGTTGTCCCTCTTTATAACTATCTTGCCTTCGTAGACCTCTTTAGCCGCATAGCTCAGCGACTTCATTCCCGCTTCTTCGAGAAGGTCGGGATACTGGGTGTCGAGCTGACGCGCTCTCTTAGCCACGCCGCATACCAGGGCGTATCTGCACTCCGCTTTTTTGATGAGTTTGTCGATGGGTGGATCGATCATCATATATCAGTTACCTCCATAGATAAGTTTGTTCAGAAATATTTTGTTTTTCGCCGTACTGCACTTTTCTGCGCGGATTATCGCGGCGATGTCCTCCGCGCTCTTTTCCGCGTCCTCGTTAACGACGACATAGTCGTACTTTTCAGCCTGCTTGAGCTCGTCCAGCGCGGATCCCATGCGGACCATAAGCTCTTCTTCTTTTTCGGTGGAGCGCTTTTTCAGCCTCTCTTCGATCGTCGCCTTGTCGCCGGGAGTGATGAAGATCATCACCGCTTCCGGGAATCTGCTCTTTATTTCAAGCGCGCCTTTGACGTCGATTTCGAGAACGACGTCGTACCCGCTGTCAAGCATCTCTTCCACTTTTTTGCGCGGCGTGCCGTAGTAGTTGCCGTACACGCACTGATGTTCGAGAAATTCGTTGTCGTGCAGCATCTTCATATATTCGTCGATGTTCTTGAAGTAATAATCGACGCCGTCGACCTCTTTCTCTCTGGGCGCTCTGGTCGTGACCGAAACCGAATATCTTAAATTCGCGTATTTTTCGAACGCCTTTGCAAGCACGGTGCCTTTGCCCGCGCCCGACGGGCCCGAAACCACGATGAGCTGTCCTTTCTGAATAGTGTTGTTTTCCATATATTTCGCTGTCCTCTCGGATAAATTTTATTCGATGTTCTGGATCTGCTCGCGGATCTTCTCAATCTCGCTCTTTAACGCTACGACGAGATTCGCGACGTTTATGTCGCAGCACTTGCTGCCGGTAGTGTTGGCTTCTCTGTTCATCTCCTGAACGACGAAATCCAGCTGCTTGCCGATCGCGCCGCCTTTTTCCACAATTGAGCGCAAGTGCGCGATATGGCTCTTAAGGCGGGTCAGTTCTTCGTCGACCGCAACCTTATCCGCATAGAACGCCATTTCGTTTATGAACTTTTCTTCGTCGACAGATACGCCTGCAAGGTATTCCTGCACCCTTTCGCGCACCTTTTCACGGTGCACCGCGGTCATACCGGGTGCAAGCTTTTCTATCTCCCCGACCAGTCTTTCGACCTCTGAGGTCTTTGCAAGGACGTCCGTTTTCATCGCTTCGCCCTCTTTCACTCTCATCCTGTCGAGGTTTTCTATCGCCTGTACACAGGCGCCGTCAAGCGCTTTTAGCAACTCTTCTTCGTCCATATCGCCGACTTTTATCGAGACCACGTCGGGCATTTTGAGCAACTCGTAAACGCCGACGTTGTTTGCAAGCCCGACTTTTTCGGCGATGTTTTTGGAAAGTTCGTAATACTGCGCCGCGAGCGCGAGATCCGCGCTGATTTCGTTCTTGATCTCGCGGTTATCTTCAAAATTCACGTATACGTCGACGTGACCTCTTACAAGACCGCTTTTGATGATCTTTCTCAAAGCGTCCTCGGCAAAATTAAACTGTTTTGGCGCCTTTATGCCGATATCGAGAAAGCGGTGATTGACCACTTTGAGTTCAACGGTAAGTTTTATCTGCCCGTCCTCGTAAACGCCTTTGCCGTAGCCTGTCATGCTCTTGACGATCATCAAAAAATCTCCTTCGCGCAAATAATCAAAATAAATGATAACACAAACGCGCGCTTTTTACAAGTCAATACGAGCGTAAAAATAAATTTATTATATAGCGCCTGTCGGCGCGCCGCGCCGATTCTTCGGATAAAAAGCAACGCGGGGCTGATATGCCCCGCGCCTGTCTGCCGCCTTATCCGAACGGCTTTCACCGTCATTACCTCGCGGAATTTAAGCGCGTAAACTTAAATTCGCGACAAGTATCGGGTTTTCGACCCTCTCTTCTTATTTTTGTTGTGAGAGCAACTTTTCGAAAGTCTCTTCGTCAATTATCTCTATACCCAGTTTTTGCGCCTTTGCCAGCTTGCTTCCCGCTTCTTCGCCGGCTATAACCAGATTTACCGTTTTGGAAACGCTGTCGGCGACCTCGCCGCCTCTTTCTTCGATAAGCTCTTTCGCCTTTGAACGCGGATAATTTTTCAACGACCCCGTAAGAACGACCTTTTTGCCGCTGAACACGCCTTCTTTCTTTTCCTTTGCGCGCAGGGTCACCCCTTGCGCCAGAAGAAGATCTATATCTTCAAGATTGCGCGGATCTTTAAAGAATCCTACGACGTCCTTCGCCGTTATCTCGCCGAAATCGTCCATCGCGACGAGTCTTTCTTCGGTCGCCGCCATTACCCCTTCGAGAGTGCCGAATTCGTCCGCGAGCTGCGCCGCCGCCTTCTTGCCGACGTTGGGTATGCCGAGCGCGAATAAGAATCTGCTCAGCTCCGTATCTTTAGACCTATCGATCGCCGCCAAGGTATTGGATATCTTCTTATCCTTAAAACCCTCTATGCCGGTGAGATCTTCAGCGGTAAGCGCGTAAAGATCCGCGAAACGCCTGATCTTGCCTTCCTGATAAAGAAGCTCAAGGGTCTTTTCGGAAAGCCCTTCAACGTCCATCGCGTCGCGGCTTACGAAGTGCGAGAATTTTGATATCAGCGCTGTCTCGCAACCGTCCTTGTTCGTGCATTTGACGAACGCGCCGTTCCATTCGACCGGACTTCCGCACGCGGGACATACGGTCGGCGGCTCGATATCCACGTTTCCGTCCAGGTATTCCGCTACGCCCGTTATCTCCGGGATAACGTCGTTGCTGCGTCTTACGAATACGCGGCAACCTATCTTTATCCCCTTTCTCTTTATCTCGTTGTAGTTGCTGAGGGTCGCGCGGCTTACGGTGACTCCCGCCAGTTCTACCGGTTCAAGCACGGCGAGCGGATTGAGCTTGCCGGTACGCGACACCTGCCATATAACGTCCTTGACGATCGTCGTCGCTTCCTGCGCCTCGAACTTGAACGCGACCGCCCAGCGCGGGAACTTCTGGGTGTATCCCAGCTCTTCTCGCATCGAATAGCGGTTTATCTTTACGACCGCTCCGTCGATAAGAAAGTCGAGAGAGTCTCGCTTTGCCGCTATCTCGTCGAGTGCGGACAGCACCTCTTTTTTACTCTCTGTAAGAAAATAATAGTCGCTGGTCTTAAAGCGGTTTTTCTTTAAGAATTCCATCATCTCGTCACCGCGCTCGAAACGCTTGCCCTCGATGTAATTCACGTTGTAACATATCACCTCGAGCTTGCGCTTTGCCGTCTCGTTCGGGTCTAGGTTGCGTATCGCTCCCGCCGCCGCGTTGCGCGCGTTCTTCAGCGGCACGACGTCGGGATTCGCGTTGTAGCTTTCAAGCGCGGAAAGTCTCATTATGCCTTCGCCCTGCACCTCTGCCGTACCTTTGAAATCTATGGTCAGCGGCACGCATTTTATCGTCGTCACCTGCGCGGTCACATCCTCTCCGTTCACGCCGTCGCCGCGTGTTGCCGCGCGCACCAGTCTGCCGTCCCTGTAAGTTAAGTTTATCGTCAGCCCGTCGAATTTGTATTCAACGCTGCACGCGGGTATCTTATCGCCGTCCGCGAGCTTGTCCAGCCACGCGGTCATCGCTTCCTTAGTCTGGCACTTGTCGAGGCTGTAAAGTCTGCCCAGGTGCTTTACGCTCTGAAATTTGGAAAGCGGCGCTCCGCCCACTCTTCTCGTCGGAGAATCGTCCAGTACGACCCCTGTCTCCGCTTCCATAGCGACCAGTTTGTCGTACAGTCTGTCGTACTCCGCGTCCGCTACGACAGGCTCGTCCAGCACATAGTATTTATAAGCGTAGTCGTTGAGCATATCGACGAGTTTTCTCATCTCTTCCATGGTCCACCTTTTTGCGGTTTAACTTACACCCGCACCAAAATTTTTATTTTTTCCACGGCTTTAAACATTTGCTTTCAAAGCCTGATCTCAAAGCACGATCTTTATCGGAGCAAGACGCATGTTGAAAGTCTTTACGCCCAGTCCCTCGAATCTTATCTTTGCGTTTTCGCCCGTTATCGACTCTATCACTCCGACGCCGAAACGGCTGTGTTCGACGGTCATACCGACCTTAAAGCGCGAGACGTCCGCGTTCTTTACGGCAGGCGCCGACTGCGTTGCGACAGAGCCTACCGCAGGAGCGTACGGCTTTTGCTGTCTCTTGTCCGGAAGCTCGTCTATGCTCTTTCCGAACGACGGACGCGCTCCTCTTTCGTATTCCTGTCTCTGATATGTCGGGCGCGGAGCGATAAGTCCGCCCTCTGTCAGGAACCTGCTCGCCTGTCCTCTCTCGATACGCCCGAATCTCATGCGCTGCTGCGCGTTGGTGATATACAGTCTTTCGCGCGCTCTCGTCACCGCGACGTACATTATGCGGCGTTCTTCCTGTATCTCCTTTTCGGTCGTCGACGCGCGGAGAGACGGGAAAACGCCCTCTTCGAGCCCGACTATAAACACGCATCTGAATTCCAGTCCCTTTACGCCGTGCACGGTCGCGACGGTCACCTTGTCGCCGTCGTCAGCCTCGTCCGTATCAGAAACGAGAGAGACGGATTGCAGATACTCTTCGAGTCCCGCTTCAGGGTTGTCGCGTGAAAACTCTTTTATCGAAGAGAACAACTGCTGGACGTTCTCTATGCGGCTGAGCCCGTCGTCCTCGCTGCGGTCGTAGTCCTTACAGAAATCTATCTTTTCGTCCGCGTATTGAACAAAGTCGTAAAGCGGCATATCCTTGTGCGCGACAAGGTCTTTTATAAGCTCTGCGAACGGCTCGACCTTTGTCCTTGCCGCCCCGGTGAGTCCGAGGTCGTCGAAATTGAGCAAGCCTTCCAGCATCGTATATCCGTTGTCGCTCGCCGCCGCCGCGAGTTTGGCGACGGTCGCCTCTCCTATCTTGCGGTTGGGCACGTTTATTATGCGCGTTAAACTTTCTTTATCACGCGGATTTGCGATGATTTTAAGATATGCGAGGACGTCTTTTATCTCCTTCCTTTCGTAGAACTTCTGCCCGCCGATAAGTTTAAACGGCAGATTGTACAGATAGAGTTTTTCTTCGAAAAGCCTCGTCAGCGCGGTCTGGCGCACGAGTATCGCGAAGTCGCCCGCCTTGTAATCGTTGTAGCGGATAAGCGACATTATCTCGCCGATGACGAAGTCCGCCTCCTGCCTGTCGTCGTACAGACTGCGGTAGGTCACGCCGACGCCCTTTTCGCCTTCCGTCCATAAAGTTTTTCCCATGCGCTCGAAATTGTGTGCGATTATCTTGTTGGCGAGGTCGAGGATATTGGACGTACTGCGGTAATTGCGCTCCAGCTTATAAATCCTGCACCCTGAAAAATGCTTTTTAAAATCGAGGATATTGCCGACCTCCGCGCCGCGCCAGCCGTATATGCTCTGATCGTCGTCGCCTACGACGAACAGGTTTCCGTACTTTCCGGTCAGCATTCTGACAAGTAAAAACTGTATCTTGTTGGTGTCCTGAAACTCGTCGACGTGCACGTATCTGAACCTCTCCTGGTACTTTTTCAGCACATCGGGATAGTCCTTGAAAAGCAACAAGGTCTTTAAGATGAGGTCGTCGAAGTCGAGCGCGTTGTTGGCTTCAAGCTGCCTTTCGTAACTGATAAACGCCTTGCTTATTTCAGCCGCGTGCGGCATACCGTTTATCCGCTTTGCGTATTCGGCGGGCGAAAGCGCGTGGTTTTTCGCGTTGGAGATGTGAAAACGTATCTGTTTTTTGAGCTCGCCGCCGTCCTCCACGCCCATTTCCTTGACTATGCGCGTGACGATCTTATCGCTGTCGCTGTCGGTATATATCGAAAAATTCGCGGTGTATTTGCCTGTTGCCGCTATTTCCATTCTGAGTATCTTCGCGCAAAGCGAGTGGAAGGTGGATATCCATACCCCCTGCGCGCCTGTGACCGCCGCGACCCTTTCTTTCATCTCGTTCGCCGCCTTGTTGGTAAACGTTATCGCTAGTATATTGTATGGTTCGACGTGTTTATGTTCGATGAGATAAGCTATTCTGTAAGTCAGAACGCGGGTCTTGCCGCTCCCCGCGCCTGCGAGGACGAGCACCGCGCCTTCTGTGTCGTAAACGGGTTTAAGTTGTTCGGGATTGAGTAATTTCGAGTAATCCATTTTTCTCCTGTATGCGCGCGGCGGCACGCCTGCCCGCGCGATAAGGATATTTTACCATAAACGGACGGATAAGACAAACGATATAAGGCACACGAATTTTATCGCGTTAAATAAACTTTGAAAAAAGCGGAAAGCGGCGCAAAACAACGCCGACTCAACGCGTATTTTGCGGCAGAAAACACAAAAAAATATCCCCGCCTTTCAGCGGGGAAAATCGTTATACCGACCGGCTTTTCTTTTCCATCTCTCTCTTTTCTTTAAGATATCTTGCGGCGATCTGCAACACGTGCCTTTGACGCGTTATCTCGTCAGCCGTCTCTACGAGCTTTTTGTCGACGAGCCTTCCTATCGCGTCAGAGGTGTCCGCGCCCGAATTTAGCAGCGCGGTTATCTTGTCGTGCAGCAATCCGTCCTCAAAAGTCTGCTTCAGCGTGCGACCGTTTTCGCTTCCTCTCGCCGCGCTTCCGTAGTACCCTTTTGTCATTCTGCTCTTTGCCTGCTTTGCCAGAAAATGCATAGATCTTTCACTTTGCGTCACCATTTTAATTTCTCCTCACACACTTTGTTTTTAGCCCTCTTTTGTAAATTCAACGTATGAATAATAGCGCGTTTATCGACACATTGGCAACAATTTTCGGCATTTTTATAACCATTCGTCAAAGGTAGTTAAAACACGACTTTTTTCGACAAAGGCGGATTTTCGGTTACGCTTTTTTACATAAAATTACTTAAACGGAAACGCCTTTACCGAGACCTGTTTTCTGCCTGTCGTATTTATGGTCTCAATAAGGCGCTTTTACCGGATAAACGTACGCGGGGTATTCCCGAGCGTACGGCAAATTTAACGCTCCTGTACGGGCAACAGGCGCAAAATACGGTATGAAAAAACCGCCCTTTAAGTGATGTTCACCTCAAAGGACGGTTGATTTCTTTTAAGACTTATACATTCTCTTGCGAGCCGCTTCAGCCTTCTTCTTGCGCTTTACGCTGGGCTTCTCGTAAGCCTCTTTCTTGCGGAGGTCGCCGATAATGCCGTCTCTCGCGCATTTACGCTTAAAACGTCTGAGAGCGCTGTCCAACGATTCGTTTTCACCAACTCTGACAGTAGACATATTTTCGCCTCCTTCCCGTAAAGGTAGTATTTCTTGATTTGCTTTAATATTATAATTAACTGCGCGATAGTTTGTCAACGCTTTAAACGCTGTTTTTCGTTTAATTTATATTTTTAAGCGTTGTTCCGCCCGCCTTCACGCGCCTGTCACAGCGCCAGCTTTTTCGCGACCGCCGCCATGTCGATATCCAGTTTGTCTTTGAGCGGGAAAAGGTCCACGCCGTCGCCGTTCTTTCTGGGATATATATGAAAATGCAGATGGAAAACGCTCTGCTGCGCCGCCTTTCCGCACGCGTTTACTACGTTTACGCCGTCGTAGCCGCAGTCCTTGACGTAATGCTCCGATATCTTCTGCACGCTTGCGATCGTCGCCGCGAGATACTCCTTGTCGCACTCGAGAAGATTCGCGCAGTGCTTCTTGGGTATCACCAGCGTGTGACCTTCGCAGTCGCCCGCGATGTCGAGAAACGCGTAGGTCATCTCGTCTTCATATATCTTATACGACGGGATCTCTCCTTTGATTATTCTGCAAAAAATACAGTCTTCCATGATCTTACCTCCTGTTTCCGTCTTATTTTATCTTGCGCGTCGCAGCGCGATCTTTTTTACCGTTTGAGCTGACGTAATGCTATCCGATAACGCCGTCGCGGAACACCTCTTTTGCCGTGACGTTTCTTATCTCGCCCGGGCGGGCGTCCTTTGAATAAACTCTGACGTATTCGCGGCTGTAGCCGGCGATATAGCCGTCCTGTTCTTCTTCGAACAGCACCTCAAGAGTTCTTCCTGTCACTCCTTCAAGGTAACTTTTATGAAGCTTTGCGGCGGTCTCTCCCGCTCTGGCGCATCTGTCCTCTACGACTTCGGGAGAAAGCAGCCTGTATTTCGCGGCGACGGTGCCCTTCCTTGCCGAATATCCGAACACGTGTACCTGCCCGAAACCCACCTTTTTCAAAAACTCGACGCTTTCGTTGAAGTTCTCTTCCGTCTCAGTCGGAAAACCGCATATAAGGTCCGTCGTGATGTTCGCGCACGGGTAATGCTTTCTTATCAGCCCTACCGTCTCGTAATACTCCTCGGTCGTATAATGGCGGTTCATCTTTTTTAATACCGCGTCGCTTCCGCTCTGAAGCGAAAGATGAAACTGCGGACAGAATTTTTTTAGCCCTTCCGTCGCCCTTAAAAATTCCTCGTCGACAACACCTTGTTCGAGAGACCCCGGTCTCACGCGGCAATCGATACCGGAAAGACTGTTTATCAGCTCGGTAAGCGAGCTTCCGTTATTCTTGCCGTAAGACGACAGATCTATGCCGGTAAGCACTATCTCGCCGGTATCTTTGGCGAGTTCTTCGCATTCTTTAACTATCGCCGCAAGCTCTCTCGATCTGCTTCTGCCGCGCAGATACGGTATAAGGCAGTACGAACAGAAATTGTCGCATCCGTCCTGCACCTTTACGTAAGCGCGCGTGCGCTCTACGGACGGGGTCTTCATCTCTTCGTATACGGTCGGAAGAGGATCGACCTCAACACCGACCTTTTCAAGCTCTTCCGCTATCCTGCTTTTCCCCGCTACGCCCGAAACAAAGGCGACGCCCTTCTTGCTTTCAAACTGTGCGGCGTCCGCCTGAGACGCGCAGCCGGTCACGATAACTTTCGCTTCCGGGTTGAGTTTAAGACAGCGCGTGACGCACTGGCGCGACTTTCTTTCCGCCTCGTTGGTCACCGCGCAGGTGTTGAGTATGTACATATCTGCTTTTTCAAGCTCTTCCGTCACCTCATGCCCCTTTTCTCTCAATGAGCGCGCTATGCTGTCGCTTTCGTATTTATTGACCTTGCACCCCAGGTTGAACACGACTATCTTCATACGCCGAGTTCCCCCTTTTCGTACGCGATAAGCGCGATCGTCACCAATCCCGCCGTCTCGCACCTTAAAATGCGTTTGCCGAGGCTCACTATTTCAGCGCCGCGCTCTTTCGCGAGGCTGACCTCTTTTTGCGAAAAGCCGCCTTCGCTGCCTATGATAACTGCTGTTTTGCGCGCTTCTTTGAGTCCTTTTATGTCTCCTATTTTGCCGCAGTCCGCATTTTCGTAAGGCATTATCACTAAGTCGTAGTCTTCCAGCTTATCGGGGATATCGGAAAAAGAACACAATTCCCCGACCTCGCATATCAGCGACCGTCCGCACTGCTTGCACGCCTCTTTCGCGACGCGCTGCATACGGTCGCGGTTGAATTTCGTCTCCTCTGTAAATTCGGATAAAAACGGGACTATCCTGCGCGCGCCGAGCTCTGTGCATTTCTGCACGATAAAACTCATCTTATCTCCCTTGGGAAGAGCCTGAAAAAGAGTTATGTCAAACGCGGGATCGTTTTCGTTATCTCTGACCCCGTCGACTCTTATCACGGCGCAATCGGGCTGTAATCCGACGATCGTACCCTCATAGTCCTTGCCGTCTCCCGTGCATACAACGACCTTGTACCCGATCTTCTGCCTGAGTACTTTCATATGCGAAAACTCTTCGCCGGAAATAAATATCTTATCGCCCGCAATATCTTCGGGGGAAGCGAAAAACCGTCTTATCTCCATCAGTTCCTCGTATACGCAAAGCCGCACCATTCGCCCTGTTCCAGCCTTTCCTTTACGGTAAGACCCGCTGCGGCGAACGCCTTTCTGACCTTGTCTTCGTACGGCAGAAGTATGCCTGAAATTATGATAACGCCGCCTTTTCTGACGAATTTGCCGATATCGGGCGCCATGCCGGAAAGTATGTCCGCGGTTATATTGGCGAGCAGTATGTCGTAACTTCCGCTGCACTTGTCGAGAAGATTGCCGCACTCCGCTTTGACTATGCCGTCCACGCCGTTGTGCGCGCAGTTCTTTTCAGCGACCTTTACCGCGGTGGCGTCTATATCGTAAGCGTCGACCTCTTTCGCGTCAAGCTTTGCCGCCGCTATCGCGAGAATTCCGCTGCCCGTGCCGATATCTGCCACGCGCGCTCCCTTTACGTTCTCTTTCTGCAACAGCGTGAGACATATCCTGGTGCTTTCGTGTTCGCCGGTGCCGAACGCCATGCCGGGGTCGAGGCGGACTATGCGCTGATCCTCCGTCGGTTCATAGGTCAGCCAGTCGGGAACGATGACGACCCTGCCGCAAGGTATCGGCTTATAGTACTTCCGCCATACGTTCGCCCAGTCCTCGTCGTCCACGTCGGCGACAGAAATTTCTAGCGAGCCGAGCGGAAAACCGCTTCTCTCTCTTAAAAGTCCGAGTTCTTTTTCAATGCCTTTCTTTACGTCTGAAAAGCCCTCTTCTTCAAAATAGCCTTTGACTTTGACGACCTCGTTCTTTTGAAGGACGGATTCGTCGACGTAATCCCATATCACGTCGCTCTTCATAAGGCTGATAAAATCTTCTTTGTCGAAAATACTTACGCCGCCGCTGCCCGCGCTGTACAGGATATCGGCGACCAGTTCGCTTGCTTCGGTGGTCGTATTGACCGTGATCTCTTTGTATTTCATAGCTATATTATAAACAATGCGCGCGCGTATTGCAATAGTTTAAAGCCGCGTAAAATCTCCGGCAAAAGTCCGCGCGTCTTTATCCTCTTAAAATCGCCGATAGCTTTTTCTGTCCGCGGCGCATAAAAAGCGTGCGGAAACGAAAAGCCGCCCCATAACGGAGCGGCGTAATCGGTTTTAATCCTTCTTGAATTTTCTTATCTGCGGATACTGCGTTTCGGAAAGCGAATTTTCGAATTCGAGAAGCGCCTGCTGCTGCTTGCGGCTGAGACCCCTCGGAGTTTCGACGCGTATCGTGATGTACAGGTCGCCGTATTCCTCGCGACGGCTCTTCTTCATGCCGTAGCCCTTTATGCGTATCTTCGTACCCGACTGGGTCGCTTCGGGAACGGAACAAACCGTCTTGCCTTTGGGCGTATCTATCTCTACTTTACAGCCTACCGCGGCGTTGTAGAAGCTGACGGGCATTTCCATGTAAAGGTCGCTGCCCATACGCTTGAAACGCGGGTGCTCCTGCACGTATATCACAAGAATAAGGCTGCCTTTCTTGCCGCCGTTCCTGCCGCAGTTGCCCTCGTTGCGAACTATGACGTTCATTCCCGTGTCGACGCCCGCGGGGATCTTTACCGTAACGATGCCTTCTTTTCTCAGATAGCCGTTGCCCTTACAGGTCCTGCACTTATCCGCGACGACTTTGCCTTTACCGCCGCAATGCGGACATACGGTCTGGACGACCCTCTGCCCGAACGGAGTGTTCTGCGCGCGCCTTATATATCCCGTGCCGTTGCAGTACGGGCATACGGTGACGGACGACGCGTCTTTCGCGCCGGTGCCGTGACAGTCGGGGCATTCCTCGTCGCGCATAACGCGTATCTGCTTGGTAACGCCGAAATACGCTTCTTCGAACGTCAGATTCAGCCTTACGGAGATATCCTCTCCCGCCTTGGGCGCGTTGGGATTCGCGCTTCTGCCTCCGCCGAAACCGAACAGCTCGCTGAAAATATCCGAGAAGCCGCCGAAACCGCCTTCCCCTCCGAAACCGCCGAAGCCGCCTGCGCCGCCCGCGCCGCCGAACTGCGGACCGTCCGGGTTGCCGTAGGTGTCGTAGTTACTGCGCTTCTGCGGGTCGGACAGCACGTCGTGAGCTTCGTTTATCTCTTTGAATTTTTCCTCGGCTTGCTTTTTCTCTGCCTCGCTCGCGGTAGAAAACCTGTCCGGATGGTATTTCATCGCAAGCTTGCGGTACGCTTTCTTGATAGTCTCTTCGTCGGCGTTCTTGTCCACGCCGAGGATCTCGTAATAATTTTTTGCCATAATGATTGAACAGTCTTACAGGGCGGATCACTCCGCCCCGCAGATCAAATTGTCTTAAGATCAGTTGTTGCCGCCGTTTCCGCCGTTGTTGTCGTCGTTGTCGATGATGATGTCGTCACCGTTGTTACCGCCGTTTCCGCCGTCGGTCTGACCGTTAGCCGCGTTCGCCTGCGCTTCAGCCTGCGCCGCCTGATACAGCTTTGTGAATATCGGCGCGTTCTTGTTGCTGAGTTCTTCGACGACCGCTCTCGCCTTTTCTGCGGTGTCAGCCGCTTCGAGGTCCTTCTTCGCCTTCTCGCAAGCTTCCTTAAGAGTGTTCTTGTCCTCTTCGCTCAGCTTGTCTTCGCTCTCTTTCATCGCCTTTTCGGTCGCGAATATCATCTGATCCGCGTCGTTCTTAGCGTCGACGAGCTCTTTGCGCTTCTTGTCCTCTTCAGCATACTTTTCAGCTTCTTTGACCGCTCTGTCGATATCTGCGTCCGAAAGATTGGTCGAGGAAGTTATCGTTACGCTCTGGGTCTTGCCGGTGCCCTTGTCTACCGCCTTTACGTTGACGATACCGTTTGCGTCGATATCGAAAGTGACCTCTATCTGAGGAATTCCTCTCGGAGCCGGAGGGATACCGTCCAGCTGGAAGCGTCCGAGCTCCTTATTGTCGTTAGCCATCGGTCTTTCACCCTGCAACACTCTTATGTCGACCGCGGGCTGATTGTCTGAAGCTGTGGAGAATACCTGAGACTTGGATGTAGGTATCGTGGTGTTTCTTTCGATAAGCTTTGTAAATACGCCGCCCATCGTCTCAATGCCGAGAGAAAGCGGAGTCACGTCGAGAAGCAGTACGTCCTTGACCTCGCCGCCCAGGACGCCGCCCTGGATAGCCGCGCCCAGCGCGACGCATTCGTCCGGGTTGATGCCCTTGAACGGCTCTTTGCCGGTGATGTTCTTGACCGCTTCGACGACCGCAGGGATCCTGGTGGAGCCGCCGACGAGAATTACTTTGGAAATATCCGCGTTGGTCAGACCCGCGTCTGCGAGCGCCTTCTTCATCGGGGTTATGGTCCTCGTTACGAGGTCGCTGGTCAGCGCGTCGAACTTAGCCCTGGACAGATCCATGTCTATATGCTTGGGTCCGTCCGCGCCCATCGCGATGAACGGCAGGTTGATATTGGTGTTGGTAACGCCGGAAAGCTCTATCTTAGCCTTTTCAGCCGCTTCCTTTATTCTCTGCAAGGTCGGTGCGTCGGTTATCTTTATGCCCTCTTTCTTCTCAAACTCCTGCAGAATGTAGTCCATTATGCGCTTGTCAAAGTCGTCGCCGCCCAGCATCGTGTCGCCGTTGGTCGCGAGAACTTCGAAAACGCCGTCCTCTATCTCGAGGATGGAAACGTCGAACGTGCCGCCGCCGAGGTCGTAGATAAGGACTTTCTGTCCCTTGTTCTCGCCCTTGTCGAGTCCGTATGCGAGCGCCGCAGCGGTAGGCTCGTTGATTATTCTGAGCACTTCGAGACCCGCGATCTTGCCGGCGTCCTTTGTTGCCTGTCTCTGGCTGTCGGTGAAATATGCGGGAACGGTGATGACCGCCTGGGTGACCTTTTCGCCGAGATATTCTTCCGCGTCGGTTTTAAGCTTGGTGAGGATCATCGCGCTGATCTCCTGGGGAGAATAGCTCTTATCGTCTATCTTCACCTTGTAATCGCTGCCCATATGTCTCTTTATTGAACTGACGGTACGGCTCGCATTTGCGACCGCCTGTCTCTTTGCAACCTGACCTACGAGTCTCTCGCCGTTCTTTGCGAAGCCGACTACGGACGGGGTCGTCCTTGCGCCTTCCTTATTGGCGATAACGGTAGCTTCGCCGCCTTCCATAACGGCTACGCACGAGTTGGTTGTACCGAGGTCGATGCCGATTATTTTTGCCATAATAATATACTCCTTTGATGATTTTTTATTATTGTCCCACAACGACCAGCGGGTGACGCAGCACCTTGTTGTTGCGGATATAACCTTTTTTGAGGACCTGAACGACTTTTCCCGCATTTTCGGGGTCGTCCTTGTTCATGACCGCTTCGTGGATATTGGGGTCGAACTCCTTGCCCAGCGCGTCTATCTCTTCTACGCCGAATCTCGCGAGCGCGTCGAGAAACGCTTTCTTTACCAGTTCCAGCCCCTGTCTGAAAGATTCGTCTTTCTGTGACAATATCGCCATTTCGAGGTTGTCGAGAGTGGGAAGTATGCCTTCTATCACGTCCGCGACGCCCTCTTCGTACATGACTTTCGCGGTCTCTTTGTTGCGCTTTTTATAGTTTTCGAAATCCGCCTGAAGTCTTACGTATTTCGCAAACAGTTCGCTCATCGCGGCGTCGGCGTCCCGCGCTTCTTCAACGCCGGCATTTTCGTCCGGGGAAGCCTTTTTGCCGTCCTCTCCGAGCGCTTCTTTTACGGTTTCCGCCGCTTCTTCGAGCGTCTCTTTTTCAATCTCTTTTTCTTGCTTTTTGCTCTTTTTATCAGTCATTATCGTCGTCTCCGCCGTCGTCCAGCGCGCCGCCCAGTCTGCGGAGCACGGACATTACTTTTTTATAATCCATTCTCTGAGGTCCGATCACGCCTACGTGTCCGACCTCTTTGCCGTCTATCGTATACTTTGCGGTGACGAGCGCCATGTTCTTAAGATCTTCCGACTCTTCGTCGCCTATCTTTACGTCAAACTCTACGCTTCCGTCACCCTTGACCAGATCGTGCAGCTTCTCCTTTTTGGAGATTATCGAAACAAAACTCCTTACGTTGTCCACGTCGCGCGATTCGGGATATTCGAATATCTTGTCTTCGCCTTCCAAGAACAGCTGACTGTCGCGGGTCGTCCTGTATTCTTCTATCATATCGACGACCTGTCTGAACAACGCGCGGTACGCTTCGAAATTCTGCTCCATCGGTTCTTCGTAATGCTGTATTTCCGCGAGATTCTTACCCGCGAACGTCGCGTTGAGAAGCTTGCCCGCAATCTGTATATATCCGCCGTCCGCGCCTTCCGGAAGCCCGACGACTTTGTCTTTTAGCACTCCGCTGTCCGTGATAATCACGACCAGCGCGTTGCCGTCCAGAAGATCGACCAGTCTGACCTCTTTCACAACGACCTTTTCGGTGCCCGAAAAGACCATGAGCGATGTGTAATTGGTCGCGTCGCTGACCACTTTCGCGGTGTTCCTTACCAGCTCTTCGACAGACCCGAAATTCTTGTCGAACCTCTGCCGCAGCGTCCCGTCTTCCCCGCAACCTTCTTCAAGCATACAGTCGACGTAAAACCTGTACGCCTTCGACGACGGCACTCTGCCGCTGCTGACGTGGGGCTGGACAAGATAACCCAGCTCTTCTAAGGTCGCCAGTTCGCTTCTTATCGTTGCGGAGGAAACTTCGGGCATATATTTTGATTGTATCGCAGAAGAAGAGATCGGCTGAGGATCGCCGATATAGCTGTCCACGAGCGCTCTTAAAACTCTCTTTTTGCGGTCTGACAATCTGTCGTCCATTATTCCCTCCTTATGATTTTAACGAGTTTGGCAATCTTATCGCGCAACTGTTAGCAATCTCACTCCTTGACTGCTAAATCTAATTATACCCCATTATATGCAAATGTCAACACTTTGATGACAACTTTTGAAAAATTGACGTAAATTATATATTTTAAGCAATCGCCACATGCACAACATATCGGGTGCGGTTTGTTATATCCCGCAGAAACGCAAAAAAATACCGCGGAATATCCGCGGTATACCGTCAAAAACTTGTTCGCGACACTTATTCTTCTTTTTTATCATTTTCTTTTCCGTCCGGCTCTTTGACTTCTCTTCCGCCGCTTATCATTCCTGAGCCGACAGCAGGCTTGCGGCGTTTATTGCGCCTGTCCGCGATGTCTAATGCCGCGCATATCGCGAATATCACGAGAAGCGCCGCTGGTATTATCGCGAAATACCACAGGTTGCCGACCTCGGGTGTCGCATCGTGTTGCTCAGCGTAAACGACTGTGAAATAGTCAAGGTTGATTATATCGTCGTTGGACGAAGCCACCAGCCTTATCTTATGCTTGCCGGGGCTTGCAAAATCTATCGAGAACACGTTGCAATTATACAGCGTGGTCGGGTTGTTCAGCTCCACCGCGCCGTACTGCTTGCCGTCGACGTATATCTGCATACTTCCGTAAATGTCTCCTTTCGCGCAATAAACCGAAAGCGCCGTGCCGTAGAAATTGAACTCTATCGCCGCGTCGTCGCCGTAGCTTTCGAGTATCCAGCCGTTGACGCTTATGCCGCCCGTCTTGTACTGCCACTTACCCTGGTAAAGCACGCGGCTGCTGTTGGACGGCACTATCGTCGCGAGCTTGTCGTAAACGCCGCAATATATATCCTTGACGACGCTTTTGAACGGCTGATCGGACGAAAGAGTAAGCTTGACGTATTTAAGCTCGACCGCCTTGCAGAAATCCTTGTCTATATTCTTGTAGACGGTGCCGCTGCCGCAATCGACGTACTTTTCGCCGTCGGCACTGTACGAAAGAGAGTACGATACCCCTCCCGATCCCGTTTTGATCAATATATAATCTGTCGTTACGCTCTCTTCAAACTCAAAGACATAGGTGTGCGTAAGCGCTTCTTTTGAGGTGAAAGACGTGTCGTCGTTGCCGTCGGCAGCCGCCGCAATGTCAGATCCCGCCTCCGCCGCCGGATATTCCGTCAGCTTCGCGCCGAGATCCTCGTAATGTTTTCTGTCCTCTCTGCTCAGAGAAAAATTTTCGGGCGTCAGCGCGGGTGCGTCGTACTCCGGGACGTCCTCTCTGTCAAACGGATAATATACAAGGTAAGAGTCGTCGATATCGCTTATTGCGTCCTCGCCCTTCTTCGCGATGCCGAGACATGCGTACGCGTTGCCTTTCGTCGCGAGGATATAGATGTCGTAATAATACGAAACGCCTTTCTGTAACTCTATTTCATAGCACAAAAGATCGGTATAATCACTGACAGTAAGCGTGTTTTCGAACATCGTGAACATATATTGCGGAACGCCGAAATCGACGCGGGTCATACCCTTGCTTCTGACATAGATCACGTATGTCGCGGTCTCTTCGACCTGTATCGAGCCCTTGTTCACGCTGAACGTGTAAACGCCGTCGTCGATCTCGTCGTTCTGCGGCACTTCCGCTTTCGAAGTCGCCTTTTCTTCTACAAGATAAGCACTTCCCTCCTCCGCATATTCCTTGACCGCGCTCTTCATATCGCGCCACGGGACGTTTTCGTAACGCGTAAACACGGATACCGCGATATTGCTCGTAAACCTGCCGGAAAGCGCGACCGTCTGCCCGTCCGCTTCGTATTCAAGCGTAAAATTCTGAGATATCACATCGTCGTCCGGTCTGTATCTGTAAAGCCCGTCATCATCCGGCAGCCATTCTTTGTCGCCGATGAACGCCTTCTTCAAAGTCGCTTTGCCCGCCGTTGAAATTACCGCGTTTTCAAGATCGAAAGCCGTCTTTTCACCGGAATTCACCGTTATTCCCGTCTTGTCGTCGCCTGCGGTAACGCCGATGGCGTACGCGCTCTGAACGGGCACGTAACGCGTAAGCTCTCCTTCCGCCGCAGTCGTTTCTATTCCGAACACCGTCGCAAAATACGACGAAAGATCTATACCGTCCGCGGCAAACGCGTTGCAGAAATACTGAGCGAGAGAAACTTCCGAAAGGTCTTCTCCCTCGTCCGGGAACAGATATGAGACCGCGGTCCCGACGACCTTTTCTTCGCCGAAAGAATGTATAAGATTTACATATGCGGCAAGATCGCCGTATGAGTTGAGCTCTCCCGAAAGAGCGAGCTTCAGACAGTCGTAAGCATTGTTGATCCAGTATTCGCCGCCGCTTCCCTCTGTCAGAACGGAGTCGGTAAGCTGCACGAATGCGCCCGCCGCGATTATCTCTGCGACCTGAGCGTTGTCTGACACGCCCGCGTAAGACGCTTTGCCCTTGCAGAACGCAAGCATTATGCTCCACAGCTCTCCGCCCGTAAGCGCGTCGTAGTCCAGGACCTTGTCCGCGTACGAAACGGGCACGTAAAGCGCGTCCTTTTTAACGTCGAAATACGGAACTGTCACCGAAGCGGTCAGGAATACGTCCGTCGTCGTCAGCTTGTCCTCGGCGAAATTCCCGATAAGATATTTGTCCGCGTATTCGCACAGCGAACGCCACCACGTTGCCGCCTTGTCGACGTCGGTCGCGGAATCGAGATATTCGGAAGGAAGATACAGCCTGACGTTTGCCGCGTCGACCACCGCGTAGCCTATGCTGTTTTCCCAGTCGGCGACCCTGTCCAGCCCAAGCCTGTAATAAGACGACGCAATGCCTCCGGAAACAGTCATATTCCAGAAATCGTCGCCGTAGCAGTCGCCCAGGTTTACGTCCAGAAGCCCCGATACCGTCGGGACGAAAGTCACGGTCGGGCTGTCCAGCGTCACGGTATACGCGGCAGACGAATATCTGCCGACGGTCGCGATCACGCTGCCGTCCGCCTTTTCTCCCGGGACGGTGACGGTTATCTCCTCACCCTTCACGACATAAATGCCGGTAAAATGCCACCCCTCTATGCGTGTATCGAAATATATGGATCTTTCAACGCGCGGCACGTCGGTATAGACTGTCGGCTCCGTTTTCGGGATCACTATACCGGTAAGACTTATCCCGTCGCCGTATTTGCCGACGACGGTCTCCTGATAATAGGTGACGTCGTCCGTCGTATCGCACGCGACGAACGCAAAGACGCACAGCGTCAACGTCAATAGTATCAATGCCGCTCTCTTCATATTTTTTATTATATATTATACTCGGATAAAAAACAATTATTTTGTCTCCGTTTCGCCCGTGCGTTTGACAATGCGCCCGCGCGGACATTATAATACTGTCGTTATGGAAATCACGAGAATCAACGACCCCGCTTGTCTCAAAGACGTCGCCGCCATCGCGGACGAGGTCTGGCACGAATGTTATGCGGGCATAATAGCAGACGAACAGATCGACTATATGGTAAAAAACTTCCAGAGCGAAAAGGCTATGATTGAGCTTTACGAAAACGGCGCCGAATTTTACGCGCTGACCGAAGACGGCGTAATGCGCGGTTATATCGTGCTGGGAAAGGAAGAGGACGCCCTCTTTTTGTCAAAACTTTATCTTCACTCTTCGCTGCGCGGCAAAGGCAACGGCTCAAAGGCGCTTTCCTTCGTAAAAAACCGCGCGAAAGAACTGGGATATACGTCCGTATATCTGCACGTAAACAAATACAATAAGCGCGCGATAAAGGCTTATCTTGCGAACGGCTTTGTCAACGAACGCTCTCTCGACACCGCGATCGGCGACGGCTTTGTTATGGAAGACTATATCTTGCGCGCGAAAGCGGAATAAAAATTTTGTCAGAAAACGCCGTCGCATCGATAATATAACAATTGTGCGTTAAAAAAATATGTCCGGGTACGACCTTCTTCTTAAAAACGGCGTGCCGCAGACGACATTATGTCAATACCTGCCCGGAATAAAAAACGCAATAAGTCGCTTCAGATAAAAACTTTGTATTCGGTATTCAAAGGATTATATTTAAGTATTAAAGAATTTTCCGACTCCCCGCTTTTCGACAGAAACAATATTAAAGAGCAAATGAAACGTCCGCCGCGATAATGCGACGGACGTTTTTTTCTTCAATTATTCTTGCTTCAATTATTTTTTATCCCGCATAAGACAGGTCCAGAAGTCCCGCGTTGCCGTCGGTACGGCGGTATACCACGTTGACCTTGCCCGTCTTTTCGTTCAGGAATATATAGAAGTCGTGATCGACCAGTTCCATCTCTTCAAGCGCTTCTTCCACGCTGATCTTTTTAAGGTCGAGGGTCTTTGTTCTGACCAGTTCGCGCTTCTTTTCCTGCGCGGGCTGCGGCTCATATATGCTCGCCTCGTCGATAGCCGTCTGTTTGATCTTCTTGCCGAGCTTCGTGCGGTGTTTTCTGATCTGACCTTCGATCTTGGGAAGCGCGATGTCGATGTTGTTGTACATATTGTCTGAAACGACCTCGCTTCTGACCATATTGCCGCCGAAAAAGATTGTGATCTCCATAGCGTATTTGTCTTTGCCAACTTCTCTGAGAGTTACGACCGCCTTAGCGTCATCTTCGAAATAACGGGAAAATTTTTCCATTTTCTTGTCGATGATCTCTCTCAGCCTGTCGCTGACACGGTAATTCCTTGCATTGATTTCTATACGCATAATTTGCCTCCTTCGCCCCCGCGTACTCGCGTAGAGCTTTTCCTTGTCAATATTATAACATACCTTAAAAGCAAATAAAAGATGCTTTTTGAAATTTATGCGACAATTTGACAAAAATTTTGCAATTCGCCGCTTTAAACCTTGTTTGTATTATTCCGGTCTGATATACTGCGATTTTTATAAATTACCGCGTTTTTTGAATACGTATACAAAAAAAGAAGCCTTTTCATAGGACTTCTTTTTAAAATTACCGGATAACGGTCTTATTTGTCCGCGCGTTTCAAAGGCAGCGATACCGTCACGGCCGTGCCCTCGCCTTCTATGCTTTCTATATCCAGAGTTCCGCCGTAAAGGGCGACCACGTGTTTTACTATCGAAAGCCCCAGTCCCGTGCCTCCCGTCTGCTTCGAGCGGCTCTTGTCCACTCTGTAAAACCTTTCGCAGATATAAGGCAGATGTTCTTTCGCGATGCCTATACCTCCGTCCCTGACAACGAACACCGCGTTGCCGTCCGTTTCGGACAGCGTTACCGAGATATAGCCGTTCTGCTTATTGTAATGTACCGCGTTGCCTATAATGTTGTTGACGCATTCGTATGCGTTGTGGTCGTCGCCTTCGACGTGCGCTTCGCCTTCTACGGTAACTTTCAGCCCTTTCGCCTCGATCTCCTCTTTATAAGATTGCAGCGACTCCGACGCAAGCGCGCGCAGGTCTACGTCGTCGCGGTTTCTCGCCACTTCGCGCGATTCCAGACGGCTTATATACAGCATATCCATCACTATATTGTGAAGCCTCACGCTTTCAGTGTATATCCTCTTTATATACTTATAGTCGGATGAATTTTCATCCGTTCTCGACAGCAAAACCTCGCTGAGCCCCTGCACCGACGTCAACGGAGTCTTTAATTCATGCGAAGCGTTCGCAAAAAACTCGCTCTTCTGCCTTGCCAGTTCCTTTTCTTTGGTGACGTCGCTTATGAGTATCACGCCCAGGTCGTCGTCCGCGCCCAATTTAAGTCTGAATGCGTTTACGACAAGGTCTTTCCCCTTGTATTCATAAGGGAAAGTCATGTTTTCGCCGCTTTCCAAAACCGCGCGCAGTCTGTCGAAAAGTTCGCCGTCGTCTATCATATTTATCAGATTTACGCCCGTTTTCGCCTTTCCGGTCAGCTGTTGAGCAACGCTGTTTCTCAAAACGACGTTCAGATTTTTGTCGACGACGATAAGCCCCTGAGTCATATTGTATACGACGCTGTCAAGCTTCGCTTTTTCCTTTCTCAGCGTTTCATAGCTGTCTTTTATCGAAGAAGCGAGACCGTTGAGCTCGCTTATTATCGAAAAATCGAGCGCGTCCGAAGTGTCGCAGGGTTTTATCTCGTAATCGCCGCTGCTGGCGCTCTTCAACGCGTCTCTGAGACCGACAAGTTTTGTTTCCACCTTATCCGAAAGGTTTTTCGCAAGGACGTATGAAAGCACGAAGGCTATCAGAAGCGCCGCCGCGACGTATAAAAGAGCCATACCGCCGAAAGACCAGACGTCCGCCGCGCTTTCCGCGACCCTTACGACCCTGAGCCCTTCCGCCGTTTCTACCGCTACGGCGTAGTAATACATATCCTTTTTCAGAGTGTCTGAATATCTTTTGACGACCTTCGGACTGCCGTTCAGCGCGGCTACTATCTCCTCTCTTCCCGAGTGATCGTCCATACTTTCGCCGCCGCTCCTGCCGCTGTCGAAAAGCACGTTTCCTGTTTCGTCGACGACGGTAACGCGCGCGTTTCCGAAATCAGTCACTCTTTCCAGCGCGGACAGGTCATCCTTTATCACGTCCGAAAAGACGCCTGCGTCCGACACTATCTCTTTCTTTATCCTGCTTTCCTGAACGCTGTAATAAGTGACTATTCCCGAAACGAAGACGACGAGCGCCGTAACGAGCGAGATCACGAAACTTTGCAGGATTATCTTTTTTTTCATCATTCCACCTTATAACCTACGCCGCGCACCGTCTTAATCACGTTGGGAGCGCCCGCGCCCGACAGTTTCACCCTTATTTCGGCGATGTGCATATCGAGGGCGCGCGTTTCGCCCATAAAGTTCTCTCCCCAGACCTCGTTGAACAGTTCTTCCCTGGGCACCGTCCTGCCGCTGGCAGAAAGCAGATATTCGAAAAGTCTGAATTCTTTGAGCGTAAGATTCAGATCTGTCTTTTTATAGAAAATGCGGTAATTGTTTTTATCTATCTCAAAGTCGCCGTGAATGCGCACGAAGAGCCTGGCGCGCCTGAGTCCCGCCTTTACTCTCGCCAGCAGCTCCATTACCGAAAACGGCTTCGCCATATAGTCGTCCGCGCCCTTATTCAGACCCTTGACGAAACTCATCTCGTCAGTCTTTGCGGATACTACTATCACCGGTATCCTTTCGTCCCTCGCGCGTATACCCGTGATTATAGAGTAGCCGTCCATATCGGGAAGCATTATGTCCACGATGACAAGCGCGGGCTTTTCTTCTTTGAAAGCCTCGAAAAACTCCTTGCCGCTGACGAAAATGCGGGTCTCGTAAAGCCCGTCGAACGCGCTTTCGTAGACCTCCTGTACTCCTTCGTCGTCTTCGATAACGTATATCAGATCTTTCATTGGTGTTTGCTGTGTATTCCTGTATTGCCGAATTCTGCCCATTCGCAGATGTTGACGGCGTGATCTCCTATCCTCTCGTAATATTTTGCGATCATCAGAAGTTCCGCCGCAGTGCCCGCTATATCGGGATCTTGTTTTATCTTTTCGACTATCCCCGCGCAGGCGAGGTCGAAAAGCCCGTCCATCTCGTCGTCGAGCGCCTGCGTCTTTTCGGCAAGCGCGACGTCCTCGTTGAGAAGAGAGTTTACCGAATCTCTTACCATCGTGAGCGCGAGCGCGCCCATTTTCAGGATCGCCTTTTCGTCCGTTCCCCCGCTAAGAGATATCGTCAGCCCCGCTATATCCGCCGCCTGGTCTCCTATCCTTTCGACGTCCGTGATGGCTTTCAGCATACACGAAACGTCTCTGAAATCCTTTGCGAACGGTTGATTGCGGAGCAAAAGTCTCATACAGCCGTTTTCTATATCCGCTTCCGCTTCGTCCACCAGCTTATCCCTGTTTACGACGTCCGCGGCGGCTGCGTTGTCCGGTTTTACCAGAAGCGCGTTCGCCGAAGCCAACATTCCTTCGACCGTCCTGCACATCTTTGCAAAATCCGTTTTAAGCTTGTTAAGTCTGCTTTCCAGTCCGTTTTCCATACTCACTCCTTTATATTGTATCATTGTTGCGCCGCACCGCGCAAGCGCGCGCGACACGTCAACCGAATCTGCCCGTAATATAACGTTCGGTCTGTTCTTTCGTCGGATTGGAAAATATCTTTTCGGTCGTACCGAATTCAATAAGTTCCCCCAGAAGGAAAAATCCGGTCTTGTCTGATATTCTCGCCGCCTGCTGCATATTGTGCGTGACCATGATGATGGTCACCTTTTCTTTGAGTTCCGCGCAGAGTTCCTCTATCTTTCCGGTAGATATCGGGTCGAGCGCGCTGGTCGGCTCGTCCATCAGCAATATTTCGGGGCTTACCGACAACGCGCGCGCTATGCACAACCTCTGCTGCTGACCTCCCGACAGCGCAAGCGCGGACTTGTCCAGTCTGTCTTTGAGTTCATCCCACATCGCCGCGCTTCTTAAACTGGATTCGACGATCTCCGAAAGCGTCGCTTTGTCCTTTATCCCGTAAAGACGTGGTCCGTAAGTGATGTTGTCGTAAACGCTCATCGGGAAAGGATTGGGCTTTTGAAAGACCATTCCGACGTTCTTTCTCAACGTCTGCAACACGGTCCCCGGCGCGTAAATATCCTTGCCGCCGATCTCGAAAAGCCCCTCTATCCTGCACCCTTCGACCAGGTCGTTCATTCTGTTTATGCACTTTAAAAGGGTGGATTTTCCGCACCCCGAAGGTCCGATAAACGCCGTTATCTCCCCTTTGGTCACGTCCATATTTATATCTTTCAGCGCGTGGAAGTCACCGTAGTAGAGATTCACGTCTCTCATCTTCACCGCGACGTCCCCGAGCTTAAATCCGTCCGCTCTGTTTCTTTCTTTCACTTTTCTTCTCCTTTTCGGGCTTTATCGCAAATACCAGCGCGTTTATCGCCACGACTATAACTATAAGCGTCAGCGCGGTAGCATAAGCTTCGTTCATATAAAGTCCCTCGCTGGCGAACATATACATCATGACCGCGAAACTGCTGCCCGGCGACATTATGTTTTTGGGCATGTTCTTAACCGAGCCCGCGGTAAGCAGCAACGCCGCGGATTCGCTGACTATGCGTCCTATGCTCAGCACGACCGCGGTAAGAATACCTTTAAGCGCGCACGGCAGCACTATTTTTCCTATCGTATGCAGTTTGCCCGCGCCCAAAGCGTAACTGGCTTCCCTGTACGCAGTCGGTACGTTGATAAGGCTTTCTTCGACAGACCTGACTATCGTCGGCAGTATCATCACCGCAAGCGTGAGCCCTCCCGACAAAAGACTGTACCCCAGCCCGAGCGCGTCGTTGAAAACTATGACGCCGAAGAGTCCGAAAACTATACTGGGAATTCCGGAAAGAGTGTCCGTGAAAAGCCTTATCGCTTTTACGACCTTGCTGCCGCTCTTAGCGTATTCGACAAGGTATATCGCCGCACATATCCCTATCGGAAGCGCGACCGCGAGCGCGATCCCTATCAGCGCGCCCGTGCTGACGAACGCGGGGGCGAGGGAGTTTTTGCCCGACCCGCTCTCTCCGAACAGAAAATCGGCAAACCCTATCTGCGTAAACGCCGCGACGCCTTTGACGATTATAAATCCTATGAGATAGGCGATCGCCGCGACCATGACCGCGGCGCCGGCAACGCACAGATATTTCAGGAATCTGCAATACGCCGTTTTCGTCCTGTATACATAAGCCCCGTTTTCATCCTTACAACTGCCCGAAAACGCGCGCGTCGCCTTGCTAACCGCGCCCGAAAACGCGGCTCCCGCCTTTGTAAAACACGTTCCGACCGCTTTTTTAGCTCTGTCCGCCGCGTCCGCGCAGGCGTTGAAAGTCTTTGTGAAAGCCGCGCCGCATACCGCGAAAGCGTACGCGGTCCTGCCTTTAAACCCCGCGGACTTTTCCGCAACGGGAACGTTCATTCTGAAAGACTTTTTATCCGCGTCCTGCGCTCTCCTGCCTTTGATCGAATAAAGTATACCGTTGAGTATGAGTATGAACACGAGAAGCACAAAACCCGTTGCGACCAGCGCGCTTCTGTGTACGCCCGAAGCGTACGACATATCCATCACTATGTTGCCGGTCAGCGTCATAAATCCTTCGAACAGCCCTTTTGGAAACTGCACCGTATTGCCCGCGACCATGATCACCGCCATCGTCTCGCCGACCGCCCTGCCTATACCGAGACCTAGCGCTGTCATCACTCCCGACTTTGCGGACGGTATCAGCACCTTGAACACGCTCTGCTCTTTGGTAAGTCCCAGCGCGAGCGCTCCTTCGTGGTACGCTTCCGGCACCGCGAGAAGCGCGTCTTTCGCTAAACTCGCGACCGTGGGCAGTATCATTATTCCCAGGACGAGCGAGACCGCAAGTATACCGGTGCCGTTTCCCGTCGGACTTATCGACGCGAGAGCGGGGACTATCTGTTTGAGTCCGAAATAGCCGTATATCACGCTGGGTATGCCCGCAAGTACGCTTACCGCCTGAACAAGCGGCTTCTTCAATTTTTTCGGACAGAAATACACGGTGAACACCGCGACCGCAACGCCGAGCGAGCCGCCGATCAGAAGCGCGCCGCCCGTCGCTATCGTCGAGCCGACTATCATCGGCAATATCCCGAACTTTTCCGACGCCGGTCCATCGTAGCCGGGCGCCCATGCCGTACCGAACAGGAAATTGCCCACCCCCGTCTCTCTGAACGCGGGTATGCCTGCGTAAAGAAGATATATTATTATCGCCGCGACTGACAATACGGCGAAACACGCCGCCATAGCGAATATCGCTTTGGCGACGGTCTCTTTTATATCCGATGCTTTTATTCTCTTTTTCATCGCGCCCGTCAGACTATGCAACCGAAGTCGGCGATGATCTTCTTGCCTTCTTCGCTTTGTATGAAGTCGATGAATCTTTCAGCCGCGTCGCTGAGCTGAGCGCCCTTCTTTACCGCGAGGACGAAAGGTCTCTGAAGCTTATAAGCGCCCGACTTGATGTTTTCGACCGTAGCCGCTACGCCGTCGAGAGATACCGCCTTTACCCTGTCGTTCAGCGAGCCGAGCGATATATAACCCATCACGTTTTCAGCGCCCGCAACTCTTTCGATGACGCTGCCCGTCTGATCCTGCGTTTCGCCTTTGAGCTCTTTCAGCTCTTTCAGGCTGTTTCCTTCCGCGTTCTTGATAAGTTCGTTGAAACCGTCTCTCGTGCCGCTGCCGTTACTGCGGTTCATCGGTGTGTTCACGCCGCCGATCGCCGTGCCTTTTGCGTACAGATCGTAGACCTGCTGAGATGTGACGTCCGTCAGTTCGCAATCCTTATTGACTATTATCACGATACCGTCCTTGCATATCTCAATTGATTCGAGAGTCTCGAGCTCCTCATCTTTCAGCGCCCTGGACGACATTCCTATCTCGCATGCTCCTTTCTGAGCGTCCGCAATACCCTGCGAGGACCCTGAGCCCGTGATCTGTATCGTTACGTCCTGATTTTTCGCTTCGAAAGCCGCCGCAAGTTCTTCCATAAGCGGCGTGACCGACGTCGAGCCGGTGATAACGATCTCGCTGCCGTCCGAGCCGGTGCAAGCCGTAAAGCAAGCCGCGCAAGTAAGCGCCGCGACTACGCATATCGCCATAAGCGCGCATATTCTTTTGATCTTCATTTTTTTACCTCCTGCGTTTTACACTCAAAGTTTAGCAGAAAGCGAGCAATACAACTATCACGTCCGCGTCAGTAATTTGTAAGTTTTGTGTAAGCGGAGAAATAAAAAAGAAGCCCTTTCAGAGGACTTCTTAAAGCCGTTTTATTAAAATATCGCTGTCAGCCCAGAACGACGTCCAGCACCATCATCACGACGAAACCTACCATTACACCCCAGGTGCCGAGGTGCGGATGTTCCGCAAGTTTTGCGTCCGGGATAAGGTCTTCCGCGACGACGAATATCATCGCGCCGCCCGCGAACGCGAGAAGCCAGGGTTGAAGCACGCTGACGTACGCTGCGAGATAAAAACCCAGAACGGCGAATATCGGCTCGACTATACCGCTGAACGAGCCAAGCAGGAACGCCTTGTGTTTACTGCCCGTCAGATTTTTCATCGGCAACGCGACCGACGCGCCTTCCGGGAAATTCTGAATTCCGAGACCTATCGCCAGACCGAGCGCGGAAAGATAAGACGCCTGGTCGCCGAGAGACGCCGCCGCGCCGAACGCTACGCCCGCCGCGATGCCTTCCGGGATATTGTGTATCGTCACCGCAAGGAAGAGTTTAGTCGTCTTTTGAAAATTGCTGCGGCGACCTTCTTCCTTATCCGTTCCCGGGTGGAAATGCGGAATAACTTTATCCAGAAACACCAGGAAAAGTCCTCCGATTATAAAGCCTGCCGCCGCCGGGACCACGGAAAGATATTTGTTGTCGAAGATCTCCATCGCGCCTTCCATAGACGGCAGAAGAAGCGACCAGATCGTCGCCGCAATCATTACGCCCGCCGCAAATCCGAGAAAAAGCGTATTAAGCTTTGGAGAGATCTCGCCTTTGAAAAGATAGACCGTCGCGGAGCCGGCGCAGGTAAACAGAAATATAAGCGAAAAGCCGAGAACCACTATGCCCGCGTTACTCATTCAAACACCTCTTCATCCTTTTTGTATAATATTATACTACCCGACAGCAAAATCAGTATAGTTTTTTTACCCATTTAACGGAAAAGTTTTAAAATGTTTTTACGCGTCCTCCGGGCGCAAAAAACGGGCGGCGGATATTCCCGTCGCCCGCGCGTTAAGCTTTGTTATTCGCCGTCTTTGCCGTCGTCGCCTTTATCGGGCTTTTCTTCGTTTTTCCCGGCGTTTTCTTCGCTCTTCTTGCCGACAGAAGCAAACGTCAGCTTTTCTCCGTTAAAATCGACTTTTACTTCGTCGCCTTCGTTTATCTCCTTGGTCAGGATCTTTTCGCTGAGCTCGTCTTCGATCATCTTCTGGATCGCTCTCTTAAGAGGTCTCGCGCCGTATTCGACGTTACTGCCCTCTTTAACGATATGTTCTTTCGCCTTGTCGGTTATCTCGAGAGAGATACCGGTCGGCTCAAGCCTCTTTGTCAGCTGTCCGAGCAGCATATCCACGATCTTCGTCATATCGTCGTCGTTAAGCGAACGGAAGATTATCGTATCGTCGATACGGTTGAGGAATTCGGGACGGAATTTCTTTCTCAGCGCTTCCATCTGCCTTTCCTTCATATCCTCGTATTTCTTGTCGTCGTCCTTGCTGCCGAAGCCGAGCCTCGACGCCTTTATCTCGTTTGCGCCGACGTTGGAAGTCATGATGACTATCGTGTTCTTGAAGTTGACCGTCCTGCCGTGAGAATCGGTAAGTCTGCCGTCGTCGAGTATCTGCAAAAGGATGTTGAACACGTCGGGGTGCGCCTTTTCTATTTCGTCGAACAGAACGACGGAGTAAGGCTTTCTCCTGACCTTTTCTGTGAGCTGACCGCCCTCGTCGTAACCGACGTAACCGGGAGCCGAACCGATGAGTTTGGATACGTTCTCCTTTTCCATATATTCGGACATATCTATACGGATCAGCATGTCTTCGTCGCCGAACATCGCTTCCGCGAGCGCTTTGCAAAGCTCCGTCTTGCCGACGCCGGTAGGCCCCAGGAAAATAAACGAACCGATAGGTCTCTTGGGGTCTTTGATGCCCGCTCTCGCGCGCCTTACCGCCTTGGATACCGCGCTTATCGCCTCTTCCTGTCCGATGACCCTCTTTCTCAAAATATCTTCCATCCTGAGCAGTCTTTCCGCCTCGCTTTCGGTAAGCTTGACGACGGGGATCGAAGTCCAGCCCGCGACTACGTTCGCGATATCGTCCGCGGTCACGGTGAGGTCCTCTTTGTCGCGGTTCTTCATCCAGTCTTCCTTAGCCTTGAGTATCTCTTCGTGCACGGCTTTCTTTTCCTTCTGGATCTTAGCCGCGCCCTCATAGTCCTCTCTCGAAGCGCAAGCCTTTTCGTCTATCGAAAGCTTCGCTTCCTTTTCTTCGAGCTCTCTTACGCCCTTCGGAAGAGTGAACGAGCCCGTCTTTTTCTTAGAAGACGCTTCGTCGATAAGGTCGATCGCCTTGTCGGGCAGATATCTGTCGTTGATATACCTGTCGGACATCTCCGCCGCCGCGACGAGCGCCTCGTCCGTTATCTTGACGCCGTGGTGCGCCTCGTACTTTTCGCGTATGCCTTTGAGTATGGTGACCGTGTCTTCGACTGACGGCGGGTCCACCATGATGGGCTGAAACCTTCTTTCCAGCGCGCTGTCCTTTTCAATAAATTTGCGGTACTCTTCAATCGTAGTCGCGCCGATCGTCTGCATCTCGCCTCTCGCCAGCATAGGTTTTAAAATGTTCGCCGCGTCCATCGCGCCGTCCTTTGTGTCGCCCGCGCCGACTATCATATGGATCTCGTCGATAAAGACGATTATGTTGCCGTTTGACTTTATCTCATTTATAACGGTTTTGAGTTTTTCCTCGAATTCGCCGCGATATTTGCTGCCTGCGACGAGCGAGGTAATGTCGAGCGAATAAACGTTCTTGTTCTTCAGCGTTTCAGGCACTTCGCCTTTTACGATAGCCTGCGCGAGTCCTTCGACGATAGCGCTCTTGCCTACGCCCGGCTCGCCTATGAGCACCGGATTGTTTTTTGTACGTCTGGACAGGATCTGAATTATCCTTTCGATCTCCTTGCTTCTGCCGATGATCGGGTCCAGCTTGCCCTGCGCCGCCTTTTCGGTAAGGTCGCTGCCGAATTTAAGCAGAGTCTCCGACAGTTTGCGGGCCTTGCCTCCCTGCTGAGGCGCGCCGAACGAATCGTCTCCCGTCCCGGTGCTTTCTTCCTCTTCTTCGTCGCCGAAGTTAAATTCGCCGTTAAGAAGAGACCTCGCGGTCGTATTCTTGACGCTCTCGACGTCCGCGATCGAAGCGATAGCCCTTACGCCGACGCTTTCCGGCTCTTCGAACATCGCGTAAAGCAACGCGTCCGAACTTATCGTATTTTCGCCGATCGAGCCCGCTATGCTTTTAGCGTATCTGAATATCGACTGCACTCTGTTGCTAAGCTCGATATTTCCCACTGTCGAACCGTCGGGAACGACCAGCCCTTGGAGCGAACTTTCGGTCACTCCGTATTTTTTGAGTATCTGATAAGCGCGGCATCCCTTCGCGGTCACCATGCCCATAAGCAGATGTTCCGTACCGAGAAGCCCGCCCGAAGTCGCCGCGAACTTCTGCGCGTTCACAACGACGTCTCTGCATTCTTTAGAAAAATTACTCATATCCTTCTACCTCCTTTATTTTTCCAGAAACTTTCTTCCCAGCGCCGCTCTCGCTTTATCTCTGTCGCGGGGTTGAAGCACCTTCGCCGCGAGCATACACAGCATTGCGGGCTGAGACAACGTAAGCAATTTGTTTATCTTTGACATGTCCCTGTCGATATAGCCCAGAGCCACGCCCAGTTTGACGTATCCGAGAAGTTCAGAAAACTCCGCGGAATCTATCAGATAGCAGTTGGTGAGAATGCCGAACGCGCGCATTATCTTGTCCTGCAATTCCACCCCGTGCGTATTTTTAAGGTTTTCCCTTTCCTTCCTTTCAATTTCGATTATGCTGCCGACCGTCTTTTTGACCAGCTTTATTATGTCATCTTCGCTCTTGCCGACCGTCGCCTGATTGGATATCTGATACATAAATCCCTGCGCAGAACTGCCCTCGCCGTATACGCCGCGGGTCGTGAATTCAAGCCTCTGCAAGTCGTTTATCAGCCTGTCGATCTTCTTCGTCATCGTAAGCGCCGGAAGGAACACCATCACCGAAGCCCTCATCGCCGCGCCCAGGTTGGTCGGACAATCGGTAAGATAACCGAGCACCGGGTCGAAAGCGATATCCAGCTTTTCCGATATCTTTTCGTCCACTTTCAGTATCTTCCTGTATGCGCCGTCAAGGTCGAAGCCTTCCGTGATACACTGTTCCCTGATGTGGTCCTCTTCGTTTATCATCACCGATACGTCTTCGTCCGCGTTGACGGCGAGCGCGCCGAAATTGACGTTCTTTATCAGATCTTTGCTTATCAGATGCTTTTCTACGTACGACTGAGCGAGAAGCTCGTCTATGTCGCACATCTTATAAAACTTGGTCTCAAAGAGTTCGTCGCACGCTTCCTTAACCCCTTTCATCAGAACGGAGTATATCTCTTCCTGTCCGCTCAGCCTTTTGGGGAAAGGGAGTTTTTTGATGTTTCTTGCCAGCCTTATTCTGGTGGATACGACCACGTCGTCGACTTTGTCCATTTCAGCCCCTCCTCTTGAGTTCTTCTATCTGTTTTTTATACTCAAGCGCACTGTCGTAATCTTCGTTTGCCGCCGCTTCTTTCATCCTGCGTTCAAGATCCTCTATGCGCTCTTCGACGCTGAGCTCCTTTTTCGCGGTCTTTGCCGCGGCGGTGGTATCCGATATGCCCTTGTATCTGCCGGGAGCCCTGCCCTTGTGAGCGCTGCCGCCCATTCTGGATACGAACTCCTTCGCGAGATCCGAAAATACCTTATAACATTCGCTGCACCCGAAAGAATAACTCTCTCTTATCTGCCTTTCGGTCATACCGCAGTTGGGGCAGGCGCGCCCCTGTCTGACGCGCGGCATATCCTCTTCGTAAAGAGGCATACCCATTATCGAAGAAAACAGATCGTTTACGCCGCCGGAGAAGATGTCCTGCATCATTCCGTTTTCCCTGAGCTGCGCCGCGCATTCCGCGCACAGCTCCTTTTCAACCGTTTTGCCGTTGTAGCTGTTTTTTATAAACACCGTGGCAGGGCGTTTACCGCACATCTGACACATATGAAGTTTTCCGTTTTCGTTGTTCATTTCAGTTACCTCCTGATAAGCGCGATGAGTATCTCTCTGAATACGTTTTTTCTCAGATTCTCGACCGCCACCGATTGCAGCGCCTTGTCGCTTATCGCGCTTTTGATTATGTCCGCTTCCGCGGGCGTTACTATTTCTTGTCTTTCCAGCCTGTCTACCACGTCAGCCGCCTTATTGTAAGTCAGCTCGTTTTCATCGTCCAGTTCCTTTATCAGCGCCGGGAGCAGATCTTCTTTGTCCTGAGACAGTCTGACCAGCATTATAAACCCGCCGCCGCCCCTTCTCGATTCGATATAATAGCCTCTGTCCACGCCGAAGCGGGTCGTCAGCACGTAATTAATCTGACTGGGCGATACGTTGAAATAATGTGCCAGCTCGTTTCTGGACAGTTGCACGCTGTCGTCGCCGTCGTCGAAAAACGACAATATGAACTTTTCTATGCTGTCCGAAATATTAGCCATTTTCCGCCTCCTTCGGGCTTGCGCCCTTTTGCCGTACCTTGCGTACGGCCCAGTCTCTGAAAGTTTGACTTTCTTTGACCTTTCGACTCAATTATATCACGAACTAAGATATTGTCAATAGTTTTTTGCAATTTTTTTGAGAATTTTTTTGACAACCGGCGATATTGCGCCGCGCCCGGCAGCAGCTTTCTTAATTAATTGTGTTTTATATATTTTACGCGTTAATCATTCTTTCCGAAAGTTTTAATATATACTTCCCTTACCTTTCTCTCTTTGACTGCGGCGCTGTAATTTTCCCCGCTAAAAAACTTTTCATGCCCCGGCTTCTCTTTTAAGTCCGATATCCGTTTGCTCCCGGCCGGTCGCCTTTCCGCCGTCCGGTTATTTTTTTAACGTATCTTCTATAAAAAATAACGGGCGCGCGTTTTTCGCCGCCCGTTTTGGCTATTTATTGTTTTCAGCCCCGTCAAAGCTCTTTCGAAAGGTCTTTGATATATTCCGTAAGACCGTTTTTTAACGTATTGTCTCTCAAAGCGTACTCTATGGTAGCCTTTATGAATCCCAGCTTGTCGCCGACGTCGTATCTGTTGCCCTCGAACGCGCAAGCGTATACGCCCGTGCTTTTCGCCATCATCTCTATCGCGTCGGTAAGATATATCTCGCCGTTGGGCGCGGGCTTGCACTTCTTTATCAGGTCGAAGATATCGGCGGTAAGCACGTATCTGCCTATGTTCGCGAGGTTGGACGGCGCCGTGCCCGGCTGTGGCTTTTCGACGAGTTCGAGAACTTCCGCATACCTGCCTTTTACCCGTCCAGGGCGGACTATGCCGTATTTGCTCGTCTCGCTGTCCGGCACTTCCTGACAGGCTATGACGGATTTACCCGTCGTCTCGTAAGCGTCTATCAGCTGTTTAAGACAAGGCTTTTCGGGGTTGTAGACGATGTCGTCGCCGTACATCACCGCGAAAGGCTCGCCCGAAATAAACGCTTCCGCTTCCAGCACCGCGCTGCCGCTGCCGTTCATCTCCTTCTGTCTTACGTAGTGGATATGCGCCATATCGGTGATATCGCGCACGATCTTAAGGTACGCGTCCTTATGCTCTCTTTCGAGGATCTGTTCCAGTTCTACCGCCTTGTCAAAATGGTCCTCAATGCACTTTTTATTTTTTCCTATTATTATCAAAATCTCGGTAATGCCGCTCTTTACCGCTTCTTCGACGACGTATTGCAAAGTCGGAGTATCGACTATCGGGAGCATCTCTTTGGGTATAGCCTTGGTCGCGGGAAGAAACCTCGTACCGAAACCCGCGGCGGGTATTACCGCTTTTCTTATCTTGTTCATATTCCCATCCTTTTAAAATAATTTGCGCGACGAACGTCGCCCTCTGATATTCAATATACTATATTCTGTGCGTTTTGTAAACAGTTAGTCCGATTTTTGTGTCTGCGTATGCCCCCGCGCGTAATAAACGGCGTCAAAAAAAGACGGCTTGACGCCGCCTTTTGTCTTAAACCCGCTTTTCAGTCGTCGTTCCGTTCTCTCCGACAGTCGACCTCTTTCAGTGCAAATCCAAGCCTTTTCAACATCTCTCTGTCGTCAGAAACCGCCACCCCTTTCACGGTCAGAAAGTCGCCCGTTATCGCCGCGTTCGCACCGCCCTTAAACAGCTTTTCTCCGTTGTCCGGAAGCTCGCGCCTGCCCGCCGCAGGTCTTATATAAACGTCGGGCAGAATAAATCTGAATATCGCGACGGTACGCCTTATCTCGTCGTAAGACAGCGGTTTCGCGTTTTCGAGCGGCGTGCCTTTCCCCGGCATAAGCACGTTTACCGGCACGGAAAACACCCCTTCTTCTCTTAATTCCAGCGCAAGCCTTATCCTGTCGTTCATACTCTCGCCCGCGCCTATTATACCGCCGCTGCAGACCTTTAATCCCGCCGCTTTCGCGGCGCGCACCGTCTCAAGTTTTTGCGTGTGGGTGTGCGTTGTGCACAGTTTCGGGAAGTATTCGGCGCACGCTTCCAGGTTGTTGTGAAGGCGCGTCACGCCGCACTCTTTCAGCTTTTCTATTCTCTCTTTCGTCAGCAACCCGTGAGATACGCACCTTTCGACCGCTCCGTCTCTGTGCGCGGAATAATAATCCGAAAGGATCTGCATATCTTTCTCCGGAAGGACCTTTCCCGCAGTCACCGAGCCAAGCGCGTTCAGCCCCTCTTTTTCAGCCGCACGATATGCGCCGTCGTACTCTTCTTTGCTTATCAACGCGCCCTTGTCTTTGCAACCGTAACAAGCCGCCTGCGCGCAGAATTTGCAGTCCTCGCCGCACCCGCCGTTTTTTGCGTTGATTATCGAGCAAAGGTCGAAAGAGTCTTTCATAAACCTTCTTCTTATATCGTCCGCCGCCTGACACAGCGCGCCGAGCGGTGCGTATTTCAGCCGCCTCACCTCTTTTTCCGTCAGCCTGCCGCCGTTTAATACTTTGCATTTGCTTGCGTAAAGATCGCTTATCCTCAACATCTTTGCGGGGTCGTTTTTATAAAGTACGGGTAATATCCTCTTCGCGACGACCGCAGAAACGATACACCATATAATATCCATCGGCAAAAATATCAGACACAGATTGACCAGTACGTAACCCGCGTCCTGCGGCTTGCCGAAGTAGAATTTCATCAAAAGGGAAAAATATATCATGCCCAAAGCATAAACGACGATAAGATTGACGACCCCCGCCGCGATCAGACGAGGATAAGAATATCTGCCCTTTGAGCATATCAAAGCGGCTATAACGGCGCCCGCCGCAAATCCTATAAGGTAACCGAACGTGGGCTGTAACACATAACCTATGCCTCCGCCGCCCGTGAATATCGGCACTCCGGCAAGCCCGAGCACGAGATAGAGCGCGAGCGCAAGCGAGCCGTATTTCACGCCAAGGAGTATACCGGCAAGATTGGCAAACAAAAACTGCATCGTGAACGGCACCGTCATTATCGGTATCTTTATAAACGCGCCGACCGCGATCAGCGCGGTAAACATCGCCGTAAGCGTTAGCTTTTTTATTCTATCTTTCGATCTTAAACGCGATACTTTCATAGCTTTTCTCCGCAAAGTATCATAGCACAGTTAAAACATATTGTAAACTTATTTAAGCAACTTGGTTTACAATTTTCGTTAAGCTGACGTTAAAACTCTTTGGTCGGATTAAAAAAATACCGGGAAAATTATTAAAAAATTAAATATCCTTATTAAATTGATCCGTCATAACCGCCCGGGGATCTTACGCTCCGCATATTATCTGACGCACCCGCACTCCCTAAGCTTTATGATATTCCCGGCAGATAAACTATTCATCGGTTTTGCAAACTATTTTCAAAGTCCGCTGCCTTTACGCGCGCTTTTTTAACATCGTTCGACCGGGATTAGCGGCGCGTTTTGAACGGGCTTCAGGCTTATTTCTTGAACGGCCGGAATTCAGTCTCTTCCAAGCCGTCGCATATCACCGCGTTCTTGAGTACGGAAGCGGAAAGTATCGAATTGTAGCCGTATTTCGAGCGTATCTTGTCGAGCGCGGTACCCAGAGAATGTCCCTCTTCTTCCTCATTGTCGAAAAGGCTGAGCTGGCGTTCGTTCGCGTCCGTCGAAAGGTCGAAAACGCATACGGACACCGCTCTTACCGGCGCGTCTTTGCCGTAAACGTATATCCTGTCGATAAGGTTCAACGCCGCGTCGCTTATCGCCGGCGCGCTGTCCGTCGGGATCATCGCGCTCTGCTTGCCGGTATGCGAAAGGTCTTTAAAACGTAAGCCTACGGCGATCCCCTTGCCGAAAAACCCGTGCTTTCTCATTCTGGTCGCAACCATTTCGCTTAGCGCGGTGACTACGGCGGTCACCTGCTCTTTCGTCGTTACGTCGACGGGTAGAGTCGTCGAATTGCCGACGCTCTTCGGCACGTACTTTTCATAGCTGTAACGCACTTCTTCGTCCTCTATGCCGTTGGCGCAGTCGTGCAGTTTAACGCCGTTTATACCGAGGAGCCTTTTCAGCACCTCAACGTCGGTATTCGCAAGGTCTCCTATCGTCATTATGCCTATCTTGCGCAGCTTTTCAGCCGTCCTGCGCCCGATCATCAGAAGGTCGCCGCAGTCGAGTTTCCATACCGTATCCTTATAATTTTCAGGAGTTATGACCGTTGTCGCGTCCGGCTTTTTCATATCGCTCCCCAGCTTCGCGAACACCTTGGTAAACGAAACGCCGACCGATATCGTGATCCCGATCTCCTTCTTTATTCTCTCCCTGAGTGTTTCCGCGATGGCGAAGCCGTCCCCGAAAAGCCGCTTCGACCCGGTGACGTCCAGCCAACATTCGTCGATACCGAACGGCTGAACGCGGTCGGTATATTGAGAATATATATCGAAAATGCGGTTGCTGAATTCTACGTACGTATCAAAATGCGGCGGCACGCACACGAGGTCGGGGCACTTCTGCTTTGCCTGCCAGATCGTCTCCCCCGTCTTTACTCCCATATTTTTCGCCGCCTGATTTTTAGCGAGTATTATCCCGTGCCGCTTTTCGGGATTTCCCGAAACGGCTACGAACTTATCCTTCAATGCCGGATTGAGAAAGCACTCTACCGAAGCGTAAAAGTTGTTGGCGTCGCAATGCAGTATCGTTTTCATATCTATATAATACTACATATATTTAAAAAATGCAAACACATGTTCGTATTTTAGATAAAGTTTGCCCTCAAGCGACGCTTAATCCGCTTAAAAATGTAAAATCGTCAAGATCTTCCCGACATTAATATTTCGTCTCTTATCGCGCTGCCTGCCGTAGCTATCACAACGTTTTCATCAAAAGAATATTCGCCGTTGAGAGAAGCAAGGACGGCTCCCGCTTCTTTGCATATAACTATGCCGGGCGTTATGTCCCATTTGTTTTTTGTGAATATGACGAGACCCGACGTTCTCCCTGCCGCCAGGAACGCAAAATCTATGCTGGCGGCTCCGAACATCCTTATCTTTGAAACCTTGTTTCTCAGGACGTCTATCATTTTATGCTGTACGTCTGATTCGCTTTTTCTGGAATGAGGATAATCTCCGAAACTAAGCACTGAATGAGATGCGTCTTTTTCTTTGACATATATTCTCTCTCCGTTCAGATACGCGCCGTGTCCTTTCACCGCGGTATACAACTCTTTAAGTTCGGGCAGATATATACAGCCGAGCACGGGTTCGCCTGCAACGATAAGCGAACATTGAACGCCGAAAAAAGGCATTCCCGACGCCATGTTTACAGTTCCGTCTATCGGATCTATCGTCCACGTACGTTGTCTGACCACGGTATCAGAGTTGAATTCCTCGCCGAGTATGATATCTGAAGGATACTTTTGCCCAATGGAGTCCATGATATATTTTTCGATGGAAAAATCTAATTCCGTAACAAGATCGAATTCTGATTTATCCTGTGCCGTTATTTGCAATATATCTTTTAAACATTTTTTATACCCGTCGACCATCGCGCCGGAAATAAATTCCAGCTCTTCTTCATAATCAAACATGCTCTTTTGCCTCCGCTCTCATTTTCTTATATTGGTTATAGTAAAAATCAAATATCTGATTATCGCACTGTTTCTTTATGTAAAAACACGGATTGCTTCCTCCCGGCACGTCGTTGGCATAATACTGCAACAACATGTGCGTTTCGTCGATGATTATGAGATTCATCCTGGGAACACAGTCGTAGGTATAGATTTTCAAATTTTCAAACGTTTTGCCTGCTTTGTCTCCTTTTTTTAATCTGAGAGCAAAACTCAGCGTCGCGTTGGTATTGTTTCTTATAGTGTTTCTCGCCTGACCTTCTTCCTTTTCTCTGAATCTGGTAAATTTGCCGTTGGGCTTTAAAAACATAAGTTCGATATGCGTACCGTTATTCAGAGCTTCTCTTAAAACGGATTCATCCATTTTCAAAGTCATTTCGTTGTTTGAAATGCCCAGGCATTCCACCTTTTTTGCGACAAGCACCATCTTTCTCAGATCCCAGTTTTTATTCATCGCAGAACGCCTGACGTAGACGGTTTTAAGTTCGGAAGAAACGTCGTTTATGACAAGATCTGACGGAACGTCGCTCTTTTTGTTCCCTCCGTTTCCGACATTTTCATAGCCTACTACCCAACGGTATACGTCCTCAAAAGACTCTTCTGAGTTTTCTTTTTCCAGAATATGAGCAACACCCTGAAACGCGACATGCAGGTCGTTGGCGGCTTCGAGAGTCATTCCGCCGAACGCGTACACCCTTGCGTCTCCTCTTCTCCTTTTACCTTCGTAAATGCAGTTCCAGAACGTAGTAGTTTCCTGATAAACGCCATTACAATCTATACTTCCGTCAGGTTTTCTTGCTATCGTATCGTTGCATACCAGCAAGAATTTTTTCGAATTCTTTACAGCTATCGGAGTATTGGCGAAATATTCGTTGGGCTCGTTGGGAAAGAAATAGCATTTTACTCCCTTTGATTCAAGATAATAAAATAAATCTCTTGCCTTTTGCAGAGAGCCTCTTCCGTCATAAGTTCCGTGATAAGCGATAAATATATCCTGAATTTCCATAATTTTCCACCCCTCTGTCTTCTGCCTAAGCGTTTAGAGACGATTTATAAAATAATAATATCATATAACGCGGTTTATATCAACCGATAATGCAGAAAGAGTGTCTCTGCATGCTTTAAAACGGTCGTTACCGATATCCTTATGCTTAACGCAAAAAAAAGACCGCTGCCCTTTCGGATAGCGGTCGAATTTTTTATTCAGATTGTATCAGTTTTCCTGAATGTATCTGGTGCCGTCTGCACTGGTCTTCTTGACTCTCGGGTTCAGGATGTTTGCCTGAGCTGCCGCAAGTCTTGCGATCGGTACGCGGAAGGGCGAGCAGGATACGTAAGTGAGACCGATGTTGTGGCAGAATTCGATCGTCGACGGGTCGCCGCCGTGTTCTCCGCAGATACCCAGTTTGATGTCGGGTCTGGTCTTCTTTCCGCCTGCGATGGCGATCTGCATAAGTCTGCCTACGCCCACCTGGTCGAGCTTTGCGAACGGGTCGGATTCAAATATCTTCTTTGCATAGTACTCGTTCAGGAACTTGCCTGCGTCGTCACGCGAGAAGCCGTAGGTCATCTGCGTAAGGTCGTTGGTACCGAATGAGAAGAATTCCGCTTCCTTCGCGATCTCGTCCGCGGTAAGAGCCGCCCTCGGGATCTCTATCATCGTGCCGATGTGATATTCCATCGCGGTATTGTTCTCTTTGAGGACCTTCTCAGCGGTAGCTACGACGACGTCTTTGACGTACTTGAGCTCTTTTACGTCGCCTACAAGCGGGATCATTATCTCGGGGATAACGCTGAAACCTTCGCTCTTGCTGACGTTGATAGCCGCTTCGATAACCGCTCTGGTCTGCATTTCTGCAATCTCGGGATAAGTAACGCTGAGACGGCAGCCTCTGTGACCCATCATCGGGTTGAACTCGTGCAGTCCTTCGACGGTCTGTTTGAGCTCTTCAAACGTGAGCCCCATGGTCTTAGCGAGGTCTGCGATCTCCTCGTCCTTATGCGGAACGAACTCATGGAGCGGCGGATCCAGGAAACGTATCGTAACGGGTCTGCCCTTCAACGCCTTGTAAAGACCTTCGAAGTCGCTTCTCTGCATCGGCAGGAGTTTGTCGAGCGCTCTTCTTCTTTCGGTCTCGGTCTTGGAGACGATCATCTCTCTGACCGCGGGTATTCTGTCTTCAGCAAAGAACATATGCTCGGTACGGCAAAGACCTATGCCTTCCGCGCCGAAGCCGACCGCTACTTCCGCGTCGTGCGGGGTATCTGCGTTGGTGCGTACCTGCAAAGCGCGGTTGAGGTCTGCCCAATCCATTATCTTTGCGAAGTCGCCGGTAACGCTTGCCTGCTGGGTCGGCAGCTTTTCAGCGTATATTTTGCCTGTGGAGCCGTCGAGAGACAGGTAGTCGTCTGCGGTAAACTTCTTGCCGCAGATATAAAGTATTTTCTTTTCTTCGTCTATCTTGAGATCGGGGCAACCCGCGACGCAGCACGCGCCCATACCTCTTGCGACGACCGCCGCGTGAGAGGTCATGCCGCCTCTTGCGGTCAGGACGCCTTCCGCCGCGTACATACCTTCGATGTCTTCGGGGGAGGTCTCAAGTCTTACGAGGACGACTTTTTCGCCGTTCTTAGCCCTTTCGACCGCTTCTTCCGCGCTGAAAGATATCTTGCCGCAAGCCGCGCCGGGTGATGCCGGGAGACCGCTGGAAATCTCTTTGACCTTCTTCAAGGTCGCGGGATCGAAAGTCGGGTGCAGCAGCGCGTCGAGCTGTTTGGGCTCAATCTTAAGCAGCGCTTCCTGCTTTGTTATCATGCCTTCGTCGACGAGGTCGCAGGCGATTTTTATAGCCGCTTTCGCCGTTCTCTTGCCGTTTCTGGTCTGCAGCATGTAGAGCTTGCCCTGTTCGATGGTGAACTCCATATCCTGCATATCCTTGTTTTCCTGTTCGAGGCGGTTGGCGATCTTGACGAACTGGTCATAGACTTCCCTGTTGGACTCTTTGAGCTGATCTATCTTCATCGGGGTACGGATACCTGCGACGACGTCTTCGCCCTGAGCGTTCATAAGATATTCGCCGTACAGTCTCTTCTCGCCGGTGGACGGGTCGCGGGTGAACGCAACGCCGGTACCGGAAGTGTCGCCCATGTTGCCGAATACCATCGACTGGACGTTGACCGCGGTGCCCCAGCTGCCGGGGATATCGTTCATACGGCGGTAGACGATAGCGCGCGGGTTGTTCCAGCTGCGGAAGACGGCTTTTACCGCTTCGATAAGCTGTACCTTCGGATCCTGCGGGAAATCGTCGCCCTGGTCTTCTTTATAGAATCTCTTGAATTTAGCTATAAGTTCCTGCAGATCCTCTGCGGTGAGTTCGGTATCCTGAGTGACGCCCTTCTCGTGTTTGAGCTCGTCGATGATCTTTTCGAAAGAACTCTTCGGAGAACCCATAACGACGTCGGAGAACATCTGGATGAATCTGCGATAGCAGTCGTAAGCGAAACGCGGATTTTCGGTCTTTTTCGCGAGACCCTTGACGGAAATATCGTTGAGACCCAGGTTGAGTATGGTGTCCATCATACCGGGCATGGAAGCTCTCGCGCCCGAACGGACGGATACGAGGAACGGGTTTTCCTCGTCGCCGAACTTTTTGCCGGCCTCTTTTTCAACTTTTGCGAGCGCGTCGAAGATCTGGTCGATTATATCCTGAGAGATCTTTTCGCCGTCGTCGTAATATTTGGTACAAGCCTCCGTAGTAATGGTGAAGCCTTCCGGAACGGGCATGCCCCAACTCGTCATCTTCGCCAGATTTGCACCTTTTCCGCCAAACAACGCCTTATTATCGCCGTCGGCTTCTTTGAACAAATAGACATATTTTGTCATATCAAACCTCCTGTTGTAAACTACAACAATATGATACAATATAGAACAAATTTTATCAAGCGAAAAACTTAAAAAATATATTATACGCGCAAAATCAGATTTATATGTCTCTTTTAAAGTAAAAAGCGGGGTCGCCTCCCCGCCGCAAACCGGATATCGCGCATTTTTTCACAATCTCAGAAGCTCGTTCAAAGAATTGAGTTTTACGCCCAACGTCGAATAAAAATATCGCGAAAAGTCGGTTAAAGACATATCCCTCTCTCCGAACCCGAGAGCCGAGACCGCCTCTTTGAGAAATTTTTTCAATACACCGCGCGCGTCGACGTCTTCGTAGCAAAGACTTTTCAGCGCCCTCAGCGCCGCCGTGAAAAGATCGCCGATAAAATCCCCGTCCGCGGCAGTCTTGTCCAGCACTTCGAGCACGCAGCCGCCCGCGTAAAAGCTTTCTATATCCGCGGTCAGAGAGAAAAAACCGTCGTAAACGTCGCACCCCGCGACCGTATACCTGCCGTTTTTCGCGGCAAGCCGGTAATTACCGAAGCAAAAAGGAGAAGCGCAAAATTTCAGCTTGGCTTTGGCGTTCTTTACGCCCTTTGCCGTCGCGGTTATCTTACCCTTCTCCGCACAATATAAGGTGATAAGTTTGTCGTTATCCTTGTAGTCGGTCGCCCTTATACAAAGCCCGTCAAGACTCACAATATCCAAAGTCGCACCCCGTCCGGCTTATCCCGTTTCGATCGCATAAAGCGAAATAACGCAAACTTCGCCGATTATTCTTTTTCCTCGCGTTCAAGCGCTTTGAGCATCATATAACAGCCCGTTTCGCCGGTCGTTTCGAAAAGTTTTTTCAAGGTCGTCTTTAAATCTTGCATGTTCACCTTCCGTAACTGGTATGCGTAACGGGAAAAATATTATACCCTTTGCAAAAAATTTTTACAGATTCTTTTTGTCGTACCCCAGTTCGCCCATAACCGACCTGCTGTCGCGCCAGTCGGGTTTCACGCGGACGTAAAGGGTCAGGAATACTTTTGCGTCCAAAAGCTTTTCCATATCCATACGCGCGGACGTCGATATCTTCTTTATCATCTCTCCGCCCTTGCCGATGACTATCGCCTTGTGCGCCTGCTTTTCGCAGATCACGTCGCAGTCTATCTCGACGACGCCGTCATCTCTCTCTTCAAACTTGTTGACGGAAACGCCGATCCCGTACGGCACCTCGTCGCCGAGGAGCCTGAGCGCCTTTTCTCTTACTATTTCCGAACAGAGGAATCTCAGACTTCTGTCCGTGTACATGTCCTCGGAATAAAAACGTTCGCCTTCGGGCAGAAGCTTCATTATCTCGTCTTCCAGCATATCCACGTTCTTGCCTTTGAGCGCGGATATCGGGATTATCGCGGTTATCCCTTCGACGTCCTTATACCTTTCGATCCGCTCGATTATCGCCTTTTCTTCGACCTCGTCGCACTTGTTGATGACGAGAATGAACGGTGTTCTGCTCTTTGCGAAACGGTTGATATACGCGTCGTCGTGTTCGTCCGGTCTCTTGTCGCAAGCCAGCATATAGATCACCGCGTCCACTCCTTCGAGCGCGACGTCGACGCTTTTCATCATGAATTCGGACAGCATATTGCGCGGTTTGTGTATGCCCGGCGTATCGACGAGCACAGCCTGATACTGCTCTCCGTCTATCTCTTTATTAACTATGCCGATGACCCTGTTGCGGGTGGTCTGCGGCTTTTTGGAAACTATGCTGACCTTCTCTCCCACCAGCGCGTTGGTCAGTGTGGATTTGCCGGAATTCGGTTTGCCGGCGATGGTTATAAATCCGGATCTCATTTTTACCTCCGCCGCTTGAAAAGCGGTGTTCGTATACTTTTTGCAGCGTTATTTTTTTACGCCCGTGTCCGTTATATGCGGTTTAACCTTATCTGAACGTATGAGGAAGAAGCTCAGATAACTTATGTTCTTCGACCGCTTTGCCGTCCGTCGCAAGCACGTCAGGGTCGTCAGAAAACTCTGCGAGAAACTGCCTGCACGCGCCGCACGGATAAGGCATCTTTCCTCCTGCGGAATATACGCAAATCGCCGATATCTTTTTCGCGCCGTCCGACGCCGCCTTCGCAAGCGCGACCCTTTCGGCGCACAGCGTAAGCGAATAAGACGCGTTTTCTATATTGCAGCCGGAGTATATCTTTCCGTCCGCGGTGAGCACGGCAGCGCCGACCGCGTAACCGGAATAAGGGCAATACGCGTTTTCAGCCGCTTTCTTCGCCTCAGCGATAAGTTTATCCTTTACCTCTTCGTTCATTTTCATTTCCTTAAAAAACGGCGGGCGCCGCATTACCGCCGTCCGCGCTTTAACTTTATCCGGTTATGCCGAGTCCTGACAATACGTCCTCTTCGACCTTTCTCATTTTGCGCTTATCCTCTTCTGTTTCGTGGTCGAAACCGAACAGATGACACAGCCCGTGAAGTACCAGATAACAGACCTCTCGCTTTACAGAATGCCCGAATTCAGCCGCCTGTTCTACCGCTCTTTCGGCGCAGAGGGCGATATCGCCGAGGATATAATTTCCCGTTCCCGGGTCCTTATCCTCTTTGTGCGCGTCTTTGTCGAAAGGCAAAGTCACGTTTATCGCGGGAAAACTGAGTACGTCCGTCACAGCGTCGACTCCTCTCGCTTTGTTGTTGAGCGCCTTTATCTCGTCCTTGCTCACCACCGTGAGTTCGGCTTCAAATTCATCTTTGAGACCGAGCGTCGCGAGCAGTTCGCACCATATCTCGTCGAGAACATCCGGGTCGATCTCCCCGTCCAGCAGATTTTCCTCGTCATAAACGCTTATCATTTACCTTCTCTCCTTAGCCTTATTGTAATCTATACGCTTATGCATAGACGCGGGTATCGCGCGGCATATCGTCTGTTTGATGAGTTTGAGGTCGTGCATCGTGAGACCGCAGTCGTCAAGCTGCCCTTCCGTAAGGCGTGATTTTATAACGCCGTCTACCGCGTTTTCGAGCGCTTCCATATCCTCAGGCGGCTTCGCGCGGAACATTGCCTCGCATATATCGCAGATCATGATTATCGCGCTGTACTTGGTCGTCGGGCAAGGTCCGTCATAGCAGAATTCCTTGTCGTCGACCTCCCCTTCGGTAATGCTTTTGACCTTCATATAAAAGTAGCTTACGGGGCTGTCGCCGTGATGTTCGAGCGCCGCTTTGCATATCTCCTCCGGCATATGCGCCGCCTTAAGCATTTCGTAGCCGGCTGTCGTATGCCTTGTGATCATGCTTACGCTGACCTCAGGTATAAGCTCGTCGTGCGGATTGTAGCCGTCCTTCTGATTCTCAATGAAAAACTGCGGATTCTTGCTCTTGCCTATATCGTGAAAATAACCGCAGGCGCGCGCCATATAAGGATTTATCCCGATCGCGACCGCGCAATTTTCCGCGAGATTGGCTACCGCCATGCTGTGGCTGAAGGTGCCGGGCGCGTCCTCGTTCAGCTTTTTGAGAAGAGGCTGGCGCATGGTTATCAGCTCCTGCAATCTGAAATCCGTCCACACGTTGAACACCCTCTCGTAAAGCGGAAGGCTCGCCGTTATCACCGCTACCGCGAGCATATTGCCGATTGCGGTGAGCACCGCGTTGTTGAGTATTGCGGACGGGTCGCGCGTGTAGATTATCGTCATAAGCGCGCTGAACGGCATCATCGCAAGCGATACGATCAGCGCCCCCCACGTCAGTTTGAAGCGCGAATACCTCTTTCTGATGAGGAATGCCATTATAAAGCCGGAAAGCATCGCGATAAAGCTGCCCAAAACTACCGGCATCACCGCTTGCGCGTCCAGAAGGTACTCTGTCGCCGGCGAGATCAGCATGACCGCCATGCCCGCGATTATCGTCGCCATTATGCCCACCCTTACGCGGATGAGTATGCCGACGATAAGGGACACGAACGAGAGAGGCAAAGCGTACCAGCTGAGGTAAGCCCCCGCCGCACACGAAAGAAGTATGCCGATGACTATACCCGTATACGCGACCGCGAGCAGCTTCGTATTGCTCATACTTTCTAGAGCCCTCGAATTCGCGCTGTAATTCAGATATACGTAAAATATCGCGAAAAGCACAAATACCGCGACCGTGAGCGCCGCAAACATCACGTATTCAGTAAACACGTTGAGTTTTTTAAGCGTCATCATCATACCCGCCGCGACGGTGACCGCCGAAACGACGAAGAGTATGCACATTATCGCGGCGGTGCGCAATATCGCCTGTTTTTTCTCCTGAGACATTATTCGTTCTCCTCTGTTTTCTCCCCGCGCGCTTTTTCCGCCTTTTCATACGCGGCGACGATCGCCTGCACGAGCGGATGACGGACAACGTCCTTCGCGGTGAGTTGTATTATAGCTATTTTGGGAATATCGTCAAGTATCTTAGAAGCGTGTATCAGACCGCTCATAGTCTCTCTGGGCAGGTCTATCTGCGTGACGTCGCCCGTAACGACGATCTTGCTGCCCTCGCCCATACGCGTCAGAAACATTTTCATCTGTTCCCTTGTCGCGTTCTGCGCTTCGTCGAGAATAATGAACGCGTCGGAAAGCGTCCTGCCTCGCATATACGCGAGCGGCGCGATCTCTATCGACCCCTTTTCTACCAGGCGGTTGAAGGTCTCCAGACCGAACATCTCCTGCAACGCGTCATAAAGCGGTCTCAGATACGGGTCGACCTTTGCGCCGAGGTCTCCCGGCAGAAAGCCCAGTTTTTCGCCCGCTTCGACGGCGGGACGGGTAAGGATTATCTTTTCGACCTCTTTGTTCCTGAACGCGAGCGCGGCGAGCGCGACCGCAAGGTAAGTCTTGCCGGTACCCGCCGGTCCTATCCCGAACACGATGCTGTTTTTCTGAATCGCTTCGATATAGACGGCTTGTCCGTAGGTCTTGGCGCGGATGGGCTTGCCCTTCGCGGTATGCGCGACGACTTTTGTCACGTCCTCGAGCTTATGCTCGCTGTCGTTGTCGACCGCATCTATAACGAGGTCTATCGCAGCTTTTCCGATATGTTCGTTCCTGTCTGCCTGTTCAAGAAGCGCGTTTACAACGCGGACGGCGCGCGCGACGTCTTTTTCCTCGCCGCATACGCTGAGCGAATCGCCGATCGCGTTTATCTTGACGTTCAGCACGCGGTTAAGATAAGATACGTTTTCGTCGAACTGCCCGAACAGCTTTATCACCGGCTCCACGTCGGTGACGTTGATCCTGGATGTAATTATAATCACGCCTCCCTGCAACCGATAAGTTGCTCTACTTCATAGTATAATATAATTATATAATAATTGTCTACTTTTTTTTGATATTTATAGCTCCCGAGCACTGCCGCGGAATCGTCTAGCGACGCGTAAAGCCGGGCAAACGACGCGTAAACCTCGCTTTCGATATACGCTTCGTCCGTGGCTACTGTCCGCTTCTGAGTTTCATAATACCCGTAAGTCGCCAGAGAGTACGGCAGGACGCCGTTTATTCTCTTCTTCGTCTGCGTGACTTCGTATTCCTTAAAACCGTGTGCGCTTTTTGCCGGAATCACGAGCTTGTCGCCCAGATACAGCGCGGTCGAAACGTAACTCCTTCCCGTCCTTACCGTCACTTCGCGCACGGTCGGTATGAGCAGCTTTTCGGTATACCACACTCTGCCGTAGACATAACCTTTCGCGGCGGTCTCAATCTCTTTATGCCCGGGGTCGAGAGGGTCTCCTACGACTATATGGTCCTCTATAAGAACGTCTCCTTTTCTTACCGTGTCGCCCGCCTTTACGACAGCGGTGCCGCCCGTAGTTTCCACCCTCGTCACGATCGCGTCGACCGACGAATAAAGTTTGCCGCTCTCCTCTGTCGCGACCGGCTCAGGCAGCTGTTCTCTTACGTTTATAACCAGTTTTACGCCGTCGATATACGCCTCTGCAAACGCCACTTTGTCGTTTCCGTTTTCCACGGTATTCTCTATCTCTTCGAGGTCTATCGCGCTCTTTAACGCCGCTCCGTTCAAGCCCTCTTCTTTAAGCGCGGACAATATCTCGGAACAAACCGTCGGCGACGCGCCGGTGACGCTTACCGAAAACACGAAAAAGCGGGATACTACAAAAGATAACGCGACGACGAGCGCCGCGGCGACGACGCCCGAATGTCTTATCACGGCGCGTGCGCGCGACCCGAAATTCCTCTTTTCCGCGATAGAAAACAAAAGCCCAGCGCGGGCGGCAAAACGCCTTAATTCCCTCTCGCTTTCTTCATCGCAGACCGCCGTCAAGACCCTTTCTTTTCTTTCGATATCGGAAAGGTCTGCGCCGCCGTTTGCTGCCGCGCTCAGAAACGCCGCGAAGTCGGCTCCCTCCACCTTTATCTTAATTTTTTCTTTCATTCCGACACCTCCACGCCGCATATCTCGCCGGCGACGTAATATTCGCCCGCCGCGCACGAAGTTATCGAGAGCTTTTTCCCCGTTATCTTCAGGACCCTTCTGCCGACCGCGAATTCAACGCGGTTTTCGTCGTAATATATTATCCTTTTCGCGCCCTCGACAGACGCCGCGCGCGGACCGTACATAGTAAACAAAAATGTCGCCAGTCCGTCTTTAAGCGCTCCGTCGAATTTTTCGGCGAGTTCGTCCCTGTACGCCATACCCGTTCTCCCGCAATGAAATAAGTCTTTTCAAGTATATGCGGTATAACGGGATAAAATGAAAAAGCAGGCGTTTTCAGCCTGCTTTCGCTTTATGCTCTTTTATCGCCGATGCGCGTTTATTCCTCGTCCGGAGGCGGAACGAAATCAACGGAATCGTTGAGTTCTGCCAGACCGTAATCGTCGACGGGAGCGTCCTCGGGCGCGCCCTCGGGATAATAGTCGTCCGGTTCTCCTACCGGCGCGTATTCGTCCTCTGCGTAATACTCTTCCTCTTCGTTCAGAGTCTTTGCGATATCCCCGACGTTTTCGGGGGCTCCTTCCGCGGTCGGCGCCGCGTTGTCGGCCTGCTTCTTGTTGACCGCGACGGAGAAGCGCATATGTTTTTTGTCGAACACGTAGTATATCGTGCCGGTCGCGCCGTTACGGTGCTTTGCGATGATAAGGCTGACGTTCTTCTTTTCCACGGTGTCCTCGTTGTCTCCGTCCGCGTTGTTCAGGAAGAATACCATATCCGCGTCCTGCTCTATGGATCCCGACTCTCTGAGGTCGGCAAGCATAGGGGTCTTGTCCTCTCTCTTTTCGATATCGCGAGACATCTGCGAAAGGACGATGACCGGGACTTTGAGCTCTTTTGCCATCATCTTTATGAAACGCGAAGTATCCGCGACTTCCTGCTGACGGTTGCCCTCTCTGTTTTTACTGGGGCTCATAAGCTGCAGATAGTCTATTATTACGAGGTCGAGTCTCTTCTGCTGCGCTTTCAGGCGGCGGCATTTTGACATTATCTCTTCCGCAGTCTGTGAAGCGGTGTCGTCGATAAACAGCTTGCTGTCCGACAGCTGCCTCTGCGCCTCGAAAAGCTTTTGCAGTTCGTCCTGCGTTTCCTCGCCTTTTATAAGCGTCGAGTTGTCTATGCCGGTAAGCGAAACGAGTATTCTTTGCACGAGTTCTTCTGACGACATCTCCAGATTGAACGCCGCGACAACCTTTTCGGGGCTGTACTTTGCGATATTGGTCGCTATGCTCATCGCGAACGACGTCTTACCGCAACCGGGGCGCGCCGCGATTATTATCATCTGACCGGGCATAAATCCGTTGGTCATTCTGTCAAGGTTGCGGTAGTGCGACATAAGTCCGGTCGCGGGCTTCTTTGTCCTGTAAACCTCTGACAGCCTGTTTACGACCTCGATGACCGGATTGTTTATCGGCACCAGTTCTCCTTTCTGGTTTTCGGTACCTATCTCGTAGATGGACGCCTCCGCGACCGCGAGCGCCTTTTGCGCGTCGTCCAGCGAGAAAGCGTTGTCTATGACCTTTCCGCATGTGCTTATTATCCGGCGCATAAGCGAGTCGCGCTTTAAAATGCCGATATAATATTCGCAGTTCGCCGCAGACGGCAATGTGTCGGCGAGTTCTTCCAGCCTTTCCAGACCGCCCGCGTCCGCAAGCTTTTCCTCTCTCTCCAGCTTGCCCGTTACCGTCACTATGTCGACAGGCATACTCTTCGCCGCAAGCGCGCGCATACATTCGAAAACAGTGCGGTTTGCGTGAGAATAAAAGTCGTCTTCGGTCAGATTCGCGAGGTTGTCCGCCATTATATCGGCGTCCGTCAGGAACGCTCCCAGTACCGCGTCTTCCGCTTCCTGATTGTGAGGAAGAGTGCGGCGCAGCGCTACCGCGGACGAATTGCTGTCTTTTTTCTGTTGTCTTGCCATAAATTTATCCCTTTATCTTAAAGCGCTTTCAGCTCTTTCAGATAGTCGTCCATTACCCTCATCGCCTTTTCGAAAGGCTCGCTCGTCGTAAGATCCACGCCCGCGAGTTTGAGTATCTCGACCGGAGGCATGCTTCCGCCCGCGCTCAGGAATTTCATGTAGTTTTTAAGCGCGCTTTCGCCCTTTTCGAGTATATCCGCCGCTATGCAGACCGCGCTGATGAGACCGGTAGCGTACTTGTAGACGTAAAACGCGGTATAAAAATGCGGGATTCTGCTCCACTCGTACTTGATCAGATCGTCGTTGACGACGTTTTCACCGCCGTAATACTTGCAGTTAAGCTTGTAATACAGGTCGCTGAGGAAGTCGGGGGTCAGCGCCGCGCCTTTTTCGGCAGCGGTATGCGCCGCGTATTCGAATTGCGCGAACTGCGTCTGTCTGAACACGGTCGTGCGGAACATATCCAGCATATACGAAAGCAAAAATTCCTTTTCCTTCTTATCCTTGCAATTTTTCAGCAGATAATTAAGTAGAAGAGTCTCGTTGACTGTTGAAGCGACCTCCGCGACGAATATCTTGTAATCCGCCTTTGGCATAGGCTGCGTTTCGTTGGAAAAATATGTGTGCAGGCTGTGCCCCATCTCATGCGCGATCGTGAACACGTCGTGCGTCGTGCGCTGATAATTCAGAAGCACGTACGGGTGACAGCCGTAACAGCCCGTCGAGTATGCGCCGCTTCTCTTTCCTTTGTTTTCGTAAACGTCAACCCACCTTTCGGCAAACGCCTTTTCGAGCAGTTTGCAGTATCTTTCGCCCATAGGCGCGAGCGCCTTGACGACCAGTTTGCAGGCGTCCTCGTAGTCCATGCCGAGCTCATAACCTTCGACGATCGGCACGTGCAGGTCATACATATGCAGCTTGTCGAGCCCCATTTTCTTCCTGCGGAATTCAAGATATTCGTGCAGCTTTCCGACGTTCTCGTCAATGCAGGCGGACAGCCTTTCATAGACTGACGTCGGCACGTCCTCGCCGTGAGCCGCCGCCGCGAGACAGCTTTCGAAACCGCGCACGCGTGCGTAAAACACGTTTTTCTGCACGTTGCCGTTATACAGCGAAGCCAGGGTGTTTATATTGCTTTCGAACGCGTGATACATACTTTCGAACGCTTTTTTGCGGTCCTCTCTTACCGGCGACTGCATCATAAGGCTGTAAACGCCGTGCGAGAGTTTTATCTCCTCGCCCTTGCTGTCCTTGAACGGCTCAAAGCGGATATCCGCGTTGTTCAGCATTGAAAACGCTTCCTGCGGCACCGAAGAGAACATATGCGTCATCGCGAGTATCTTCTCTTCCTTCTCTCCGAGCGTATATTTCTTATCATTTATTATTCCTTCGATAAGATAGCTGTAATCGGCAAAGTCTTTGTCCGATGCGAGTTCTTTGAGATAACTTTCGTCAAGAGCGCTGAGCTGAGGCATAATGAAACTGGTCTCTCCAGAGTACCTGATATACAGATTGTAAACGCTGTCGAAAAGCGCCTTGTTCTCTCCGTTGCCGACATCCTGGTCGCGCTTCATGTGAGAGTAACAGAACATCCTGCCGAGGCAGTCCTCGTATTTCGTAGAAGTTTTAAGACATGCGAGGATATTCTCTTTGTCGGTAAGCTTTCCGCTGTACGCCTTTATCTCGCCTATGCCTTTTTCGACTGCCGAATACAGCTTATTCCACTCCTCTTTCGAAGCTATCATGTCCTCTGTCTTCCAGGTATACTTCTCGTCGATCTCGTCTCTCGTCTTAACTTGCATATTACCTCCGTTGCCCGATCAGTTGTTGTAATCGAGTTTTAAATCGTTTTCTTTTATCCAGCCGACTTTTCTCAGCAAAAGCCCCAGTCCCCAGCATATCGCCGCCGGAAGGATTATGAACAGCAAAAGCACGCATATCGTGAACAGCCACCACGGCATCGCGCCCGAAGTCACGCTCATATCGAACGCGTCGATTATCCCGACGAATCCGCAGGTGCCCATACCGCCGCCCGACGCGCCGCATCTGAGCTTGAACGCGCAGGTCGCTATCGGTCCGCATATCGCGCTGGCGACGATCGGCGGAATGAATATCCGCGGATTTCTCATTATGTTGGGTATCTGCAGCATACTTGTGCCCAACCCCTGCGAGATGATACCACTCCAGCCGTTTTCCTTAAAGCTCATCACCGCGAAGCCGACCATCTGGCACGCGCAGCCTACGACCGCCGCGCCGCCTGCTATCAGCATGGCGTCTTTTGTCGCCGCGCTCGCTGTTGCGTCTGAAAGTATCGGGCTGGCGACCGCGACCCATATCGCCGCGCTCGAAGTCGGCATCGTCAGCAATATCCCCATTACGACGGCTATTATTATGCCCATAAAGAAGGGCGTAAAGTCAGTCGCTATCGCAATGCCCTCGCCCAGCATGTTTATCAGCCATGTGAACGGATACGCGACGTAAGAGAACAACAGCGCCGTCAGAAGACATGTCAGCGGGACGAGCAATATATCCAGTTTCGTCTTACCCGACACCAGTGAGCCCAGCTCAGTCGCCGCAAGCGCCGTCACGTACGCGCCGATCGGGTTGCCCGGGCTTCCCGCGCCCAGTAATGCCGATATCGCGGTTATGTCTCCCGGCGTAAAGTTAGCCGCGGATCCTATGAATTTGTCCGAGAATGCGCCCACGAAGCCCGCGACCATACCGGCGAATATCACCAGTTTGCTCGCTTTCAGATGACTAGCGATACCCGCGCCGATGCCGGCGCCCATGAGTATCGAGGCTATCTGCCCCAGCGTCGTGAACAGCCTGCCGACCGCGTTGTCGCCGATGATCGTGCCTATCGTCTTGATGATAGTGCCCGCGATCAGCGTGACGAACAGCCCTTGCGCCATTCCCGTAAATGCGTCAATAAACCACCTTTTCGCGATCTTCTTGACCGTTGCCCGAACTTTTTGCGTTTTTGTCGGGGGTTGAGGGGGATTTGAAACTACTACTTCCTCTTGGGTTGTCTTTTGCACGTCTTCTGCAAGATTTTTGTCTTGTGTTTGCATAAAAATCAACCTCAAATGTATTCGGTTTATTATTATAATATAAACTCGCACGCAAGTCAAACAAAATCGACTTTCGGAACGAGCCGAAAAAGCCCTTTCTCTTTCGTCGCGCGAAAATTCAAACTGCCTTCCCTCTTATTTCTATAACACGTATGTTTTATGTATATCATTGTACGTTATTGACATTCGTTTTAAATCGTCCGTTATACTCCTTTTTTTGTTGCGACAGCTTCTTATTAAAGCCCGTTCAATCGTTATTGTCGGACTTACTTATGCACCGTTTCGCTTAAACGACAACGCCGATTTCGCAATTTGCCGTTGAAAAAAAGCGGCATAAAGCCGCATTGATCGTAATATTTGATTTTAATAAATCGATACGGCGTCTTTACTGCCGTAGACGACGGCTCTGCCCTGTCTTATCATATTGGGTTTGTCTCCGTCGCCGGCGTGCGCGTCGTAATACGCCCTAGCGTCGTCGATGTTGTTGAACGTGATGACAAAGACCTGCTCTATGTTGGAAGAATTGGCGTTTTTAAGTCCGTGGTATGCAAAATCGACCAGCTCTTTATCTACCGACGCTCTTTCGAACGGAAAAGACTGCACGTCGAAGCCCGCCTGCTCGTATTTCTCTTTGAGCGCGGATTCTTCCGTCGCGCACGAAACGAACGTCAGCAGCATTATCGCCGCGATCGCTGTCAATATTATCGAAAACGCTTTTTTGTTGTTCATATATCAAATTATAGCTTTTTTCAGCGCGCGTTGCAACCTTTATTTGCAATAATAACGGCATAAAAAAACGGACGCTTCCGCGCCCGTAATTTTTGTCTGTTTAATTATCAGAACAGTTTGAGAGATTCCTCGTCGCCGATCGCGATAGCGTTGCCCTTTTTCTTTACGCCGTCGCCCTTGATCTCATCGTAGCAAGCCTTAGCGTCGTCGGAATTGCCGAAGCAAACGATAACGACATTCTTAACGACTTTCGTAGCAACGAGAACGTACTTGATGTCTGCGTCCTCAGCGTCGTATCCGGGGATATCGTCAGCAGCGCCGCTGACAACGATATACCCCTCTTCTTCATACTTCTTTTTGAGCGAATCTTCGCTGGGCGTACAAGCCATGAGCATTGTCGCGAGAACGATCGCGAGTACGACTATAGATGTAACCGTAATAAACTTCTTCATAAAAACCTCCTCAGGTTAAGATAACTTAATTATATCATTGCGTTTATAAATTTTCAATAAAATAATGTAAAATTTTTGAAAAGAAGATTAATATTTCCGGTTTATGCGCATAATCGTTTCATATTTTCTGTCTTTTCGCCGATCCTTGTATATTTATGCACATAATGTACGATACGCTAGGAAATATTCCGACTGTACTTCGGGGAGCGTTTGCCCTGAACATAAACGCGGCGGTTTTCCGAAATAACGCGGCAGTAAACAAGAGCGCATCTCTTGACAAAACCGTAAACATAAAAAAAGCGCCGCGGACAGCCGCGGCAGCAGTTATATTTTCAGTTGTTTCGCGCCTTTTGCAAAGCGTTTATTCCGCGGTTTCTTCCCCGCCCGCGTCGCTGTCCGATCCGTCCTCTACGAGCCCGCCTTTGTTATTGTAAATATCGAGCGCGTTCTGAGTGCCTACAAGCACTACCTTGCCGTGTTGTTCAACGATATAGGCGCCTTCGCCGGTATTCTCTATGTTCATAAGCTCTGCGTATTCTGTAGCCTTGTCTTTCTTCTTGAACGCGACGACCCTGATATAATCCGACGACGCTTCCCTTACGCCGCAATATATGAAATCGACGTCCTCTCCCGAAAGTTCGAGAGTATTCGCGGAAAGCGGAGTCGTGGTATATCCCGCGTTTTCGTATTTTGTCTTACAGGCGTCGCGGCTTGGCACGCATGCGGAAAGCGCAAGCGCCAGTACGAGAATTATTGCGGCAGCAACCGCCGATCTTGTCTTTTTCACGGTCTTTCCCCCGAAACGTTTATTACTGTTTTATTATAACACGCTTTAACGGCGTTTTCAACAGTTGTTTTAAATTTTAGCGCGGCTGCCTTTCCTCTTCGTTCGACTTTTAGTTCGGGCAATAAAATATACACCTCCGAAAGCGGCTGCCTTTCGGGGTGCACATCGGTCAGTAGCGTTTAAACTTTATTCGTTTTTCTTCTTTGCGGGACTCTTTGATTGTTTTTCTTCGGGCGGCGTATCCGTGACGCGTATCTCCTTGGCGGGGACGTATTCCTTTTTCTGCTCGATAAGCCTTTCCCTTTCCTTGACGACGAATTTCTTGCTGTATCTGAAAATCACGCATATCGCGATGACCGCAACGACGAGAATTGCCGCCAGAATGTAAAAGAATATATCGCCCATATTGTCTACGGGCTTTACGTTTGTTTCCGTCGCCGCAAAGCAGGTTGAACCTGCCAGCACGCATACGACCACGACAAGTATTGCTGTTAATACGATTTTTTTCTTCATGGCTCTTTCCTTTACATTATTATCGCACACGCACGGCGCGTATGCAAGTAAAATCATTGTAAACACTTCTTCCTCTTCCGTCGTATTGCCGTACCGCCCTCCGTCGCAGTTGCTTTCATGGACGCGCATGAATTTTGCCATATTGTAAAATAAAGTGTGGACAAGGCACGCGGACATACTGTATAATTACTGTATTATATGTAACAGAGGTGAATTTATGGATTTTACCAGACAGCAAAAAGACGACGCCGTAAAGTTCATTTGCGACGAGATCGAACACGTGATCAAAGACTTCGGCGACCGCGACCCCGGCAACGACGGCGAACGCAAAGCTCTGGATTATATGAAGTCTCAGATCGCAGACTATGCGGACGACTCTTACAGCGAAAGCTTTAAAGTCGCGCCTCACGCGTTCTTCGGATGGACGTACTTTGTCGGCGTATTCATGATGCTGGCGATCGCGACCTATTTTTTCGCGCCGATAATCAGCGTGGTATGCGTAATCTTCGCTCTCGTTCCGATGATCGGACAATTCGTGCTCTACCGCGAGACGATAGACTGGCTGTTCAAAAAGCGCGAATCGGGCAACGTATGGGGCGGTATAAAGCCGAGCGGCAAGCTCAAACGCCGCATCGTACTCAACGGACACTCCGACGCGACCTATGAATGGCATTGGCATTACGTCGGCGGTTACAACCTCTTCCTTACCAGTATAATCATACCGATAATCGGCGTCATCTATATACTCGCCTGTGTGGTCGTCGCCTGCATAAGCATGAAAGGCGTTATCGGAACGCCGAGCGGCGTGCCCCTCTATATGGGCGTCGCTTCGGTAATATTCGTCCCCTTCTATATCGCGTTCTTCCTGTTCTCCGACATCAGAAGACCCGTTCCGGGCGCAAACGACAACCTGACCGCGTGCTATATGTCCATCGCGGTGCTCAAGCTGATGAAGGAAAACAATATACGCCTTGAAAACACAGAGGTCGTCGCTCTCGTGACCGGCTCTGAAGAAGCGGGACTTCGCGGCGCAAAATTCTTCTGCAAGAACAATCCCGACCTATGGAAGGAAGACGACGTCGAAACGCTGTTCGTCACGTACGAAACTCTGCGCGAGCTCGAACATCTCGTCATATACAATAAGGATCTGAACGGAACGGTAAAACTCAATATGCCCGCTTGCGAAATGATCAAACGCGCCGGCGCAAAGAACGGAATGGAGCTGCATTTCGGCTCAGTCTACGCAGGCGCGACCGACGCGGCGGCGTTCGCGCAGGCAGGCAGAAAATCCGCTTGTATCGCGGCAATGGCTCCGCAGGTCAAGGAATATTACCATACCCGCCTGGACAACTACGACAATTTAAGTCCCGAATGTCTTTCAAAAGTCCTCGACATCACGGTAGATTTTATAAACGAGTTCGACGAAAAAGGGCTTACAATGTAATCAAAAAGCAACAAAACGGCGGACGGCAAAAACCGTCCGCCCGTTTTTTATCTTTTATCGGATTGCCGCTGTTATTCAGCTTACTTTCCCTCTCCGCCGGTAATGCCGTAAAGCGATCTCATCATCGGGGTAAACACTATGCCGTCCCTGTCCTCGGTCTCGCCGGCGTCGATAAACCCCAGTCTGCGGTAGATACCGACCGCGTAGGGAGACGCGTTGACCGTGACGTACGAATTGCCGCTGTCCGCGGCAAGCCTTTCGAAAAGCCCTTTCCCGACCCCTTTCTTCTGATATTTTTCCTTTACGTAAAACGCGATAATGTGCGCCAAGTCGTTGACTGCCGCGATAACGCCGGCGAGCTCTCCGTCATCCGAAAAAGCGCCGTAAACGACGGCGTCGTCAAATACTTCCGGCGACGAAAAGCGGGCTTTGAAGTTTTTTACGCCTTCTTCCGTATAATACCCGGCGACGAATTTGTCGAAGGTCTCCCTTATCAGGTAAAGCGCCGCGGGGTATTCGCTTTTTTCGAGTACTTTTATTTCCACTTCGGTCACTTTTTGTTTGCGTCCTTCTTTTTCTTCTTTCCGGACATCTCTTCTTCTATCTGCTTGCGTTCTCCGTAATACTCTTTTGCGCGCGCGCCGATCTTCTTAGCCTTTTCGGCGGTGCTCTTTACGGCTTCGACTTTGTCCATAGCGCTCTTTTTAACATCCTCTATCTTCTTTGTCGCGTTCTTGCCGATAGAAGATATCTTCGCGGATACTCCTTTCTTAACGGGCTTTTCCGCCGTTACGGCGACTTCCGCGGAAGTTTCCTTTGCGACCGCGGGCGCGTTTACCTCTGCCCCGTCTGCCCCGGCAACCTCCTTTGTGCCGTCCGCAGCGACGACGGCGCTCGCGGGCGACGCTTTCACAGCCTCTTTCCCGGTCTCTGCTCCGGTCTGCTTATTGTCCTTTCCGTTCCATATACTCTTTACGTCTGCGATAAAGCGGTTGTCGCATTCCTCTTTCTTTTCCTTGATCTTCATCTTCTTGCGGCGCTTTATCATCTTGCGGATCTCGAGGATTATCTGGATCACCACGTAAAGCACGGATACGCACGAAATGATGAGCGAGAATATGTTCCTGTCGCCGCTGACCGCGTTTACGACGAGGGCGACAGCCAGCAAGAGATTGACAAGCTTGAGCAGCTTCTTGACAATTTTAAGACCGCTCTTGTAATCCTTTACCGTGTTTTCCTTTCTCCTGTTGCTTTTCGCCATCGCGAGCGAAACGATAAACAGCACGCAGTACAACACGATAAAACCTCCGAACAGATACGGCAGCCATGTTATATGCGCGTTGTCTCCGGCGAAGGTAAAGACCGTGAATGCCATATACGCTATTATGTATATGAAATTGAACGCGATTGACAGATTGCGCTTTATGCGCATGAATTTGGTAAACTTCGACTCTTCCTTTTGTGCCGCCGCGCAGTTAGCGTCGGCTTCGGCAGACATACTCTTCTTCTTTTCCATAATTATATGATATATCAAACCCGCGTTTGCGCGCAACTGTTTGAATAATTTTGACAGACGCTGTAAATAATATTTTCCGGAAAGCGTGAAGTCGTCCCCGTTTACATAGCACGATCGTGCAAAGGAGGTAAACGAAATGAAGACTCAACAGTACAGCACCGGTCAGAAGCCCGGCAAGGGCAACTACGTCTGCACCAACTGCGGTTTCAGCCTGAAACTTGGTATGGAAGACAAAATGCCGCCTTGCCCCAACTGCAACAACACGACATTTACCAAGGACTGAAAAAAGACGGGACGATCGTCCCGTTTTTCATATCGTTCTTTGTTTTATTCCGTTTTTTCGCGATGCGTATGCTGTTTTTTTTTGCCCTCGTATATTTTTTCAGATGAATTCCGCTATCACAGAGTTTGCGACGAGGGCGAACTCCGGCTTGATTTTAAGCGTCCGACCGTCGAACAGGATATAAGGCGCGCACTTTTTCAGCGCGGAAGAATATCTGTTTTTAAAATCGACGCCGTATCTGCTTTCGATCGTCCCGACGTCTATCCCGTCCTCAAGCCTCAGCCCGAGCATCAGCGTCTCGGCAAGCTCTTCTTCGTCCGTAAGTTCCTCTTCGGTCACGTAACCGTGTGTTCCCGTCATTACCGACGATATATACCCGTTTACGTCGCTTATATTGTAATAGCGGTGTTTTCTTATCTTTCCGTGCGCGGAAACGCCGAAAGCGAGATAATCAGCCATCGTCCAGTATTTGATATTATGCAGACATATTTTGCCGTTTCTGCAAAAATTACTCGTTTCGTAACGCCTATACCCGTTCTCCTCGAGCGCGCCGTAAGCGACGTCGTAAAAACGCGCGCAATCGTCGTCCGACGGCAATATCAACCCCTGTTCCACCCTCTTTGCAAGCGGAGTACCCGCCTCGACCTTGAGCATATAAGCGGAAACGTGATCTATCCCTTCGCCGGAGACGAAAGATACGAATTCCTTTACGTCTTCTTCGCTCTGACCTTCAAGTCCGAGCATCATATCCGCACTCACGTCAAAGCTGCAACGTACCGCTCGCTTCAACGCTTCTTTCGCGGTAAACGCATCGTGACGGCGACCTGCCGCCGCGAGCGCCTTGTCGCTGAGCGACTGCACGCCCAGGCTTATTCTGGTCACGCCCGCCTCTTTCAGCTCTTTGGCTTTTTCGTCGTCGAAAGTGTCGGGATTGCATTCGGCCGTAAACTCATTTAAACAAAGTCCGAACGCGGATCTCAGTGCGTCCGCGATCTCTTTTACCGCGCCTTTATAAAGACATGACGGCGTGCCTCCGCCCATATACAGGGTGTCGGCTTCGCCGTCAAAAATTTTCCTGCCCGTGTTTATTTCACGCAATAACGCGGCAACGTACTCTTTCTGTTTATCCTCTCCTTCGCATACCGAAACAAAATCGCAGTAAGCGCATTTCGAGCGGCAGAAAGGGATATGAACGTATATACCCGCCGCGCTCATTTATCGAATTTGAGTATGGTCATAAACGCCTCGCTGGGCACCTCTACCGAGCCTATCTGGCGCATGCGTTTCTTGCCTTCTTTCTGCTTTTCAAGAAGCTTCTTCTTACGCGTTATATCGCCGCCGTAGCATTTCGCGAGAACGTCCTTTCTCATCGCTTTGACCGTCTCCCTGGCGATGACCTTGCCGCCTATCGCCGCCTGAATCGGGATCTCGAAAAGCTGACGCGGGATCACCTCTTTAAGTTTTTCCGCGATACCTCTGCCTCGCGCGTACGCCTTGTCGCGGTGTACGATTATACTGAGCGCGTCGCATATCTCGCCGTTAAGAAGTATATCGAGTTTTACGAGGTCGCTTTCCTTGTATCCGATTATCTCGTAGTCGAGGCTGGCATAGCCGCGCGTACGCGATTTCAGAGAATCGAAAAAGTCGTATATTATCTCGTTGAGCGGCATTTCGTATTCTATCTTTACCCTCGTCGTTTCGAGGTAAGTCATATCAATGAACGTTCCGCGTTTATCCTGGCAAAGTTCCATTATCGGCCCGACGTACTCCGGCGGCGTATACAAAAACGCCTTTACGACAGGCTCTTCCATATGGTCGATATCCCCTGCCGGCGGCAGGTTGGACGGGTTGGAAACCAGCAGCGTTTCGCCGTTGTTCCTGACGACGTTGTAAGACACGCCCGGCGCGGTCGTGATCAGGTCGAGGTCGAATTCCCTTTCAAGTCTTTCCTGTATGATCTCCATATGCAGAAGCCCCAGGAATCCGCATCTGAAACCGAAGCCGAGCGCAGTAGAGACCTCTGGTTCGTACATAAGCGACGCGTCGTTGAGCTTGAGCTTTTCAAGCGCGTCCTTTAAGTCGTTGTATCTCGCGCCGTCTGTCGGATATATGCCGCAGAACACCATCGGGCTGACCTCTTTGAAGCCGTCGAGCGGCTCTTTTGCCCCTCCGACCGCAAGGGTTATCGTATCGCCGACCTTTGTGTCGCTGACGTTCTTTATGCTGGCGCACAGATAGCCGACATCGCCCGCGCTGAGTTCTTCGACAGGGGTCGAACGCGGAGTGAATACGCCCACTTCGGTGACGTCGAATTCCTTGCCCGTCGCGAAAAACCTGACCTTATCGCCCGCCTTTACCTTGCCGTCGAAAACGCGGATAAAAGACACCGCGCCCTTGTAGCTGTCGTAATACGAGTCGAAGATAAGCGCCTTGAAAGGCTTGTCGTAATCGCCGCGCGGAGAAGGCAGAAGCTCTATTACCTGTTTCAGCACTTCTTCAATGCCCGTTCCTTCTTTCGCCGATACGAGAGGCGCGTTTTCGGCGTCGAGACCGATGACGTCCTCAATCTCCTTCTTTACCTCGCCGGGGCGCGCGGACGGAAGGTCTATCTTATTTATCACAGGAATTATTTCCAGGTCGTTGTCCAGCGCGAGATATACGTTGGTAAGAGTCTGCGCCTCTATGCCCTGCGACGCGTCGACGATGAGTATCGCGCCTTCGCACGCCTTAAGAGAACGCGAGACCTCGTAAGTAAAGTCGACGTGTCCCGGTGTGTCGATAAGGTTGAATTCGTACTTCTCTCCGTTATAGGTATAGTTCATCCTGACCGGGGTCAACTTTATCGTTATACCTCGTTCGCGCTCTATGTCCATGCTGTCGAGGAGCTGCTCTTTAGCCTCTCTCTTGCTGACCGTCTCCGTGACGTCCATGATGCGGTCGGCAAGAGTGCTCTTGCCGTGGTCGATATGGGCGACTATACAGAAATTTCTTATTTTGCTCTGATCCTTGGGCATATTTTCTCCTTTTGCTCCTAAGGCTTATTTGCCGTACGTCTGTGAAAGTTTTACGAAAGACTGCTCTGAACGCGCTATCGTCTCAGGCGACACGCAGTAAGCTATCCTGACCCAGCCTTTGCAGCCGAAGCCGGTTGCGGGTACGATAAGAAGCCTTTGCTTTTTCGCTTCCGCGACGAATCTTATATCGTCGCCGTCGGGCGCTTTTACGAACAGGTAGAACGCTCCCTGAGGCTCAACGTACTCAAAGCCGCATTTATCCATTATCGCCTTGAGCGCCGCGCCGTTCTTTTCATAATAGCTTACGTCCACGCTCGCGTTCAGACATTTCGCCGCCGCCATCTGTATCAGCGAAGGCGCGTTGACGAAACCCAGCACGCGGGTCGCGACGCCCAGCGCGCCGATGAGTTCTTCAAAGTCCGCGCAGCCGGGATTTACCGCGAGATAGCCTATCCGCTCGCCCGCGAGCGAAAGCGACTTGCTGAACGAATAGCCGCTCACCGTATTTTCGTAGTATTTCGCCGGATATTCCTGCTTTACGCCGCCGTAAACAAGCTCTCTGTAAGGTTCGTCCGACAACAGATATATCGCGGTGCCGTATTCCTTTTCCGCGTCCCTCATCGCGTCGGCGAGCGCGACAAGCGTTTCTTTGTCGTACACAACACCTGTCGGATTGTTGGGGGTGTTTATTATCACCGCTTTCGTCTTAGCAGTAAGCGCCTTTCTCAGCGCGGCGATATCGGGCTGAAAGGTCGGAGGATTGGGCGGTACGACGACGAGCTTGCCGTCGTAATTTGAAACGTAATTCGCGTATTCGCCGAAAAACGGAGCGATGACGACGATTTCGTCGCCCGGGTCGAGAACGGCTTTTAAAAACACGTTGAGTCCTCCCGCCGCGCCCACGCTCATAACAATGCAATTTTGGTCGTAATTCATGCTGAAACGCGCGTTCAGACTGTCTGCGACCGCCTGTCTTACGTCCTCGAAACCCGCGTTGGACATATATCCGTGCAAGGTCAGCGCGTCGCAGTTTTCGACCTCGCTTTTAAGCGCGTCCGCAACTTCGCGCGGAGCCGGAAGATTGGGGTTGCCCAGCGAAAAATCGTATACGTTTTCCTCGCCGTAGACCGCGGCGAGTTTCTTCCCTTCTTCGAACATCGCGCGGATAGCCGAACTGTTCTTAACCATATTGCGCATTTTTTCAGAAATCATAAAAACCTCTCGCGCATACTTGCGCGCACCGCACATAAATTGCCGTTACAAATATTATATAAAAATAACTGGATTTTAGCAAATATATTTTATATAATATAAACATAAACAGCGAGGTGATATCATGACACTTGAAGAACTGTCCAAAAAACTCAAAGCTCGCGGATTTATTCCCGAGATATGCGGCAGCGGCAAAGAAGCCGCCGAAAAAATACTGTCGATAATTCCCGCTGCCGACTCTGTCGGCAAAGGCGGAAGCGTCACTCTCTCACAGATCGGCATAGCCGAAAAACTCGCGGAGCGCGGCAACACCTTCTTCGACAGGAATTCTTACGTTGAAGCCGCCGGCGCGAAATGGTTTCTCTCTTCCGCGAACGCTATGACCGAAAACGGCGACATAGTCAATATAGACGGCTCCGCGAACAGGGTCTCTTCCCTCATCTTCGGCGTACCCAACGTGATCTACGTCGTAGGCAAAAACAAGATAGTCAAAGACCTCGACGCCGCGATCGACAGGATACGCAACTACACCTGCCACCTCAACGCTGTGCGCCTGGGAAAATCCACCCCTTGCGCCATTACCGGCAAGTGCGCTTACTGCACCGGCAAAGAGTGCATGTGCAACGTGACGACGATAGTCCACCACCCGACCAGGTATCAGGAAAACGTATACGTTCTGCTCGTCGACGAAGAACTGGGATATTGATATATGAAAGACAGAGATTTTTTTAAAGGGATACCTTTCGCTCACCGCGGACTGCACGACAACAAGACTATCCCCGAAAACTCAATGGCAGCGTTCGCAAACGCAGTCGAACACGGTTACGGGATTGAATTCGACGTATATCTTACAGACGAAGGTACGCTTATCGTCCATCACGACCCGTCGCTTAAACGCACCTGCGGAATAAAACTTCACCCGGAAAAGATCAAGAACGCCGATCTCGACAAATACAGGCTTTTCGGCACCGACGAAAAGATACCGCTTTTCAAAGACGTGCTCTCTTTTGTCGACGGACGCGTAAAACTGATAATCGAGATAAAGGTCACGAAAAAGTACGAAGAGACCTGCTCTGCGGTACTTCTGGCGCTCAAGGATTACAAGGGCGACTATTGCCTGGAATCGTTTGACCCGCGCGCCGTGCTGTATATGCAGGAAAAGCGCCCCGACCTTCTCATCGGTCAGCTGTACGACCCCAACCCGATACAGAGAATCTGTTGTCACAGACTGGGGACGCACAAAAAGGCGGCTTTCCTCGCGGCGAGCATAAAGACGCTCAAAAGCGGCTTCTATTCAAAGACGCAAGCGGCTGACCCGTCGGTCGCAATTGTCACATGGACGATTCGCACTAAAAAACAACTCGGACTCGCGAAAGCAAAGGCGGACAATTTCATATTCGAAAGCGATATTAAAAATGAAACGTATATCCCGATGCCGCCCGCAAAATAACACGGTGGAAAAAACCTGCCTCCGCAGTCGGCGGAGGTATTTTTATCCTTTAATTTCCTTTTACTCACAGAATATTTGAAGCCCGCGCACACACACTAAGCGCGGGAGGTGATATAATGAAACTTTCTACTATTATGGGATTCGGCGTCGGCATGGCTACCACGCTTATAGCGGCGAAAGCCGTAACGAGCGGCGAAGTCAAGTCGCGCGGCAAGGCGATAAGAAAAAAGATAGTAAGCCTTCTGGACTGAGCCGTGACGGAAAACGGCGTATGCGCCTGACCGTTTTTTAACGTGAAATACAGGTATAACCTACACGGGCGCCAAAAAAATCCGCCTGCGGAAAACCGCGGACGGATCTTTTGTTTGTTTCAGGGGATAATGTCTTATAATTTATTTAGCTTCCTTTTCAGCCTGTCTTTTGCGGTAGTCCTCTATTGCCGCCTTTATAGCTTCCTCGGCGAGAACGCTGCAATGTATCTTCTGCGGGGGAAGTCCTTCGAGGTACTCGACGACCTTCGCGTTGGTCAGTTTGAGCGCGTCGTCCACCGTCATGCCGATGACCATATTTGTAGCCACGCTGCTGGTCGCGACAGCCGCCGCACAGCCGAAAGTGCGGAATTTAGCGTCCGTGATAACGTTGTCCTTGACTTTTATCGTTATCTCCATGATGTCGCCGCAGGTCGCGTTGCCGACCTTGCCCGCGCCGTCGTTGTCCTCTATATATCCCACGTTCTGCGGGTTTGCAAATTCTTTCATTACCTTTTCGTTATACATACTTTTGTTCTCCTTCGAATTTTTTGAAAAGCGGCGACATTTCTCTGAGTCTCGCCACGACTTCGTATAATTTTTTCAACGTGTATTCAGTTTCTTCCATCGTGTTGTCCTTGCCGAAACTGAAGCGTATCGACCCGTGCGCCAGCTCTATCGGAACGCCGAGCGAAAGCAATACGTAACTGGGCTCAAGCGACCCGCTGGAACATGCCGATCCGCTGGATACCGCGATACCCGCCAGGTCGAGACTCATCAATATCGACTCCCCTTCGATATACTCGAACGAGAAATTCGCGTTGGACGCGAGCCTTCTTAACGTATCCGTCGTACCGTTGTATCTGACGTCGCTTATGTTCGCCATGACTTCTTTTACGAAATAATCTCTTAAAGCGGCGATATGAGCGTTGTTCTTTTCCATATCGCGCACCGCCTTTTCGATCGCGTACCCGAGTCCTACAATGCCCGGGGTATTCAGCGTAGAGGCACGCATATTCCTTTCCTGCTCTCCGCCGTCCATAAAGCGTTCTATCTTCACGCCGTTGCGCTTATAAAGAACGCCGACGCCCTTGGGTCCGTAGAACTTGTGCGCGCTCATCGAAAGCATGTCTATATTGTCTTTTACAACGTCTATCGGCAGGTTGCCGACCGCCTGGACCGCGTCTGTATGGAAAAGTATCTTGTGCGCCCTGGCAACCGCGCCTATCTCTCTTATCGGCTCGATCGTGCCGACCTCGTTGTTCGCGCTCATCACGGATATGAGTATCGTCTTGTCCGTGATCGCCTCTTCGACCTGTTTTGCGGTCACGAAGCCCTCTTCCGTTACCGGAAGATATGTGACTTTGAAGCCCTCTTTTTCAAGCCTCTTGCAGGTCTGAATCACCGCGGGATGCTCAATCGCCGTAGTGATGATATGATCGCCCTTTTCGCGAAAAGCGTGCGCCGCGCCTTTTATCGCCCAGTTGTCGCTTTCCGTGCCGCCCGACGTAAAATATATTTCGGTCGGCTTTGCGTTTATCGCCTTTGCAACCCTCTCTCTCGCCGCGTCGATCGCGACCAGCGCTTCTCTTCCGAAAAAGTGCTGAGACGAACCGTTTCCGTACACTTCGGAAAAATACGGCAGCATCTGCTGCAATACTTCCGGGTCGGTATGCGTCGTAGCCGAGTTGTCCAGATAAATTCTGCGTTCCATTTTATTCTCCCTCTACCAGCTCTTTCAAGCTGATACCGTCTAAGCATTTGTTGATCTCTCGGTACAGTTTAGCCCATACCCCGTATGTCTGACAGGTGGATTTGTTGCGGCAGTCGCCCGAAAGACAGTCTACTATCTCCAGCCCGTTTTCAAGGCTTCTCAATATGTCTCCGACGCTTATCTCCTCAGGCGGTCTTTTGAGGAAATAACCTCCGCTGGCGCCCCTGGTCGCGTCGATAAGATCGTCCTTTTTGAGTACGGACAAGAGCTGCTCAAGATACTTTTCGCTTAAAAAAGTCTCGCTCGCTATATACGGCAGAGACAGCGCCCCTTCGCCGTAATGCTTCGCAAGCTCGCACATAGCTTTTAAACCGTATCTTCCTTTTGACGACAGCTTCATTTTTAATCCCTATCAATTTTCTAGGTATTATCTTACTATTATTGTCGCTGTCTGTCAAACGTTTGATACGCAGGTTTTAAAAATATTTTTTATATATCGTAAATTGCGGTAAAGCCCCGCCTTTTCTACGCGCAGACATAAAAAAAGACGGGTCTGACCCGTCTTTTCTTTTATCGCCGATAAGTTATCTTATAACGTCGTTAGCATAAATGGGATATTTCTCGCAGAGCGCTGCGACCTTCTTAGCGCACCTTTCGACCGCCTCTTCGCCGTTGTCAACGATATCGGCGATACATTCGGCGATTATCACCATGTCGTCTTCCTTCATACCTCTCGAAGTGACCGCGGGGGTGCCCACTCTGACGCCGCTGGTGACGAACGGGGTCTGCTTGTCGAACGGAATCGCGTTCTTGTTGGCGGTGATGTGCGCCTTGTCGAGAAGCGCCTCAATCTCCTTACCCGTTCTGCCCTTGTTGGTCAGGTCGATTAGCATAAGATGGTTGTCCGTACCGCCCGAAACGAGGCTGATACCTCTTTCGATAAGCTCGTTGCTCAGCTTCTTAGCGTTCTTGACGATCTGCTGCTGATATTTTTTGAAATCGTCGCTCATTGCTTCTTTGAACGCAACCGCCTTAGCCGCGATTATGTGCATAAGAGGACCGCCCTGCGTACCCGGGAAGATCGCTTTGTCGATCTGTTTGCCCAATTCTTCCTTGCAGAGGATAAGACCGCCTCTGGGACCTCTCAGAGTCTTGTGAGTGGTCGTCGTGACGACGTGAGCGTAAGGAACGGGGCTGGGGTGACAGCCCGCAGCGACGAGACCCGCAATGTGCGCCATATCCACCATCAGGTATGCGCCGACTTTGTCCGCGATCTCTCTGAATCTCTTGAAATCTATTATTCTGGGGTAAGCGCTTGCGCCCGCGAGTATCAGCTTGGGCTTGCACTCTTTCGCCAGTCTTTCGACCTCGTCGTAATCAATAAGACTTGTCTTTTCGTCAACGAAATAAGGCATGATATTGAAATATTTGCCGCTGATATTGACGGGACTGCCGTGGCTGAGGTGTCCGCCGTGGGCGAGGCTCATGCTGAGGACGGTGTCGCCCGGCTGCAGCAAAGCAAAGAATACCGCAAGGTTTGCGCTCGCGCCGCAATGCGGCTGAACGTTGGCATATTCCGCGCCGAACAGCTCTTTCGCTCTCTCTATAGCCAGTCTTTCTGCTACGTCGACGTATTCGCAGCCGCCGTAATATCTCTTGGACGGATAGCCTTCGGCATACTTGTTGGTCAGGTGTGTGCCTGCCGCCGCAAGAACAGCGGGAGAAACTATGTTCTCGCTCGCGATAAGCTCTATGTTGCCCTGTTGTCTTCTGAGTTCGGCTTCGAGGGCTTCGTAAAGCTCGACGTCAGCCTCTTTGATCGTTTTGAGGTCTATCATAATAACTCCTTAGTATTTAAAAATTATTATAGTCAAATTATACTACACGCGCGCGCAAAAGGCAAACGATAACGCCGCCAAAAAGCGACGCGTTATCTGCTTTTTCGCGCTGAAACGAGTTCATCTTACTATTTCGGTTATTGCTCAACGAACTTTTTAAGTTCGGCTTCGGGCATAAATCCCATTTGCTTCGCGACCGCCTCGCCGTTTTTTACGAGAACGAGGGTGGGTATCACCTGCACGCCGTACGCTTCTGCCGCGTCGACGTTCCTGTCGATGTCGACCTTGACGAAAGTCACGTCCTTTTCGTCTGCCGCAACTTTATCGAGCACGGGCGCAAGCATCTTGCACGGTCCGCACCAGGTCGCGAAAAAGTCGATAAGGACTTTGCCGTCCTTCGCCGTTACATCTTTAAGCTCAGCGGAGCTTATCTCTTTTACGAATTCGCTCATGATATTATCTCCTTTCCATATGATTATCGGTTTATTTTTTTATAAGTCCGAGCGCGATATATCCGCCCATCTTTATCCCGCACGCCGCAGGATTGTACGGCACGCTCGCCACTCCGCTCGTCTTTTGCGGAAGTTCGCGGGTATAACAAACGTCGAGTTTCTTTACCCCCGCCGACTTCAGCATACTCCGCAGCTTTCTCGCTAACGGGTCGTACTGCGTTTTGAACACGTCGGTTATCTCAAAGTCGCACAGCGCGCTTCTGTTTCCCGCGCCGCACGCGCTTATTACGGGTATACCCTTTTTGCCGGCGAAACATACCAGCGCGACCTTGTCCGGAAGACTGTCGATGCAGTCTGCGATATAATCTATATCGCCCGAAAGCAGGCTTTCCGCGCTTACTTCGGTAAACCTCGCCTGCACGGCGATGACGTCCGCGAGCGGGTTTATCGAAAGCGCTCTGTCTTTCGCCGCCTCGGCTTTTGGCATACCTACCGTGTCGACGGTCGCGATTATCTGGCGGTTTAAGTTGCTTTCCTCGACAACGTCGCCGTCGATAAGGATAAACGAGCCTACTCCCGCCCTCGCCAAAGTCTCGAGCACGTGACCGCCCACGCCGCCCAGTCCTACGACCGCGACGCGCGAACGTTCGAGCTTAGCGACCGCGTCGTCGCCCAGAAGGGCTACCGTACGCGCTTTCGCCTGCGCTCTCACTCTTTATCCGGCTTGCAAATAAGCGCAAGCTCTTCAAGCTGTTTTTCGTCCACGTTGGACGGAGCGCCTGTCATAAGGCAGGACGCGTTCTGCACCTTCGGGAACGCGATGACGTCCTTTATGTTGTCCGTGCCGCAGACTATCATCACCAGTCTGTCGAGACCGAACGCGAGACCGCCGTGCGGAGGCGCGCCGTACCTGAACGCCTCGACGAAGAAACCGAACTTCGTCTCTATCTCTTCCTGCGTGAGTCCGAGAAGACCGAATATCTTTTCCTGCATACGCGGGTCGTGTATTCTTATACTGCCGCCGCCCGCTTCCTGTCCGTTGATAACGATATCGTAAGCGTTGGAACGGACTTTGAGAGGATCGGTATCGAGGAGCGGAATGTCCTCCGGCTTAGCCGCTGTAAACGGATGGTGCACCGCAACGTATCTGCCTTCCTCTTCGGAGTACTCGAGAAGAGGGAAATCGACAACCCACAAAAAGTCGAAAACGCTCTTGTCGTACAGCGAATATTTTTCAGCGAGGTAGCACCTCAGCGAACCCAGCGTGGTGACGGTCGTCATATAACTTTCGTCCGCGACGACGAATATAACGTCGCCCTTTTCAGCGTCGAGCGCCTTGCATACAGCCTGTATCTGCTCTTCGGTCAGGAACTTGAAGAAGGACGATGTGATTGAGCCGTCTTCTTTGAGCATCGCGTAAGCGAGACCTTTCGCGCCGCAGCTCTTGGCGTAATCCGCGCAGGCGTCGACGTCCTTTCTGGTCATCGATTTGCAAAGCCCTTTCGCGTTTATACCTCTTACGCTGCCGCCAGCCGCGAGCGCGTTTGCGAATACGGAAAATTCACAGCCTTCGATTGCGTCCGCAAGATCGTGAATCTCTAAGTCGTAACGGGTGTCCGGCTTATCGCTGCCCCAGCGCCTCATCGCCTCTTCGTAAGGTATGCGGCGGAAAGGTTTATCGAACTTAAGCCCGCAACATTCGGTAAACACCTTCTTTATCGCGCCTTCGGCTATCTCCATAACATCCTCGCTTTGCTCGACGTAGGACATTTCCAGGTCGACCTGCGAAAATTCGGGCTGACGGTTGGCTCTCAGATCCTCGTCGCGGAAACAACGTGCGATCTGATAATATCTGTCCATGCCCGATATCATCAGAAGCTGCTTGTATATCTGCGGCGACTGCGGAAGCGCGTAAAATTCACCGTGATGTATACGGCTGGGCACTAAGTAGTCGCGCGCGCCTTCGGGCGTGGATTTGCCCAGAAACGGGGTCTCTATTTCGAGGAAGCCGTTATCCGACAGATAATTTCTGAGGATCCTCGTGACCTTATCGCGCTGAATAAGTATGTTCTGCAAAGAAGGTCTGCGCAGATCGAGATATCTGTATTTAAGTCTGAGCGTCTCGCCGACTTTTGCGTTTTCCGCGATCACGAACGGGGTTGTCTCAGCTTCCGACAAAATTTTCAGATCGTCCGCAAGGACCTCTATCTCTCCGGTCGGCATATTCGCGTTGACGTTGCCGCCGCGGCTTCTGACCACGCCGCTCGCGCAGACGACAAACTCGTTTCTGACCGTCGTCGCCTTTTCGAAAACCGCCTTATCCACGTTGTCGTCGAACGCGACCTGGACGATGCCCGTCCTGTCTCTTACGTCGATGAACATAAGATTGCCCAGGTTGCGGTACTTCGCGACAAACCCCATCACCGTAACGCGGCTGCCGATATCCGAAGCCCTGTATTCTCCGCACATCTTAGTGCGTTTTGCTCCGTTTAAAAAGTCTACCATATGCTTTTTCTCCGTTATTTATCCCAAAAGTTTATTTCAGATTTGTAAGATATGCGGTAAGGTCCTTTCTCTTCACCTGTTCGGACGCGCCCGAAAGCAGGTTCTTGACCTGATATTCTCCACTTGCGATCTCGTCGGTGCCGACGACTATCATATAGCGCGCGCCCGTCTTGTTCACGTATTTGAGCTGCGCCTTGAAGCTTCTGCCGAGAAGGTCTGTATCGACAGATATTCCCGCGCTTCTGAGCATATTCGCCAGCAGCATCGCTTCGTCCTTCGCCTCGTCGCAGAGCGGAGCGATATATACGTCCGGCACGCCCGCTTCGCCGAACGGGAGCCCGAGCGCTTCCATCGTAAGTATCAGCCTTTCGAGACCCATGCCGAAGCCTACCGCCGGGCACGGCTTGCCGCCGACGTCCTCGATGAGGTCGTTGTATCTGCCGCCGCCGCTTACGGTGCCCTGCGCGCCGATATCGGAAGAAATGAATTCGAACACGGTGCGGGTGTAGTAGTCGAGACCTCTGACGATGTGCGGGTTGACCTCAAAATTTATACCCAGTTTCGTAAGCTGAGCGCATACGCTCTCGTGGTGCGCGCGGCAGTCGTCGCAGAGGTAATCCAAAATGACCGGAGCGCCTGCGGTTATCGCCTTGCACCCCTCTTCCTTGCAGTCGAGTATCCTGAGCGGGTTTTTTTCAAATCTCTCACGGCAGGTCGGGCACATCTTGTCCAGCTTTGAGCGCAGATACTCTTTGAGCGCATCGTTGTAATCCTTGCGGCACTTTCTGCAACCTATGCTGTTGATGTTCAGCTTGAGCTTGGTTATGCCGAGACGGTCGAAAAAGGTCTTTGCTATCATCATTACTTCGACGTCCGCGTACGGGCTGTCGCTGCCGTAATACTCGACGCCGAACTGGTGGTGTTCCCTGAGTCTGCCCGCCTGCGGTCTTTCGTAGCGGAATACCGGGGTGATATAATACATCTTTGTCGGTTGCGCGCCGGCGTAAAGCGAATTTTCGATGAACGCGCGCGCTACTCCCGCCGTGCCTTCTGGTTTAAGGGTGATGCTTCTGCCTCCCTTGTCCTCAAAGGTGTACATTTCCTTATTGACTATATCCGTCGTGTCGCCTACGCCGCGCAGAAAAAGCTCTGTATGTTCGAAGGTCGGGGTGCGTATCTCGCAGGCGCAGAAATCCTTCGCGGTCTTTCTGGCAAGATCCTCGACGTAGTGCCATTTATACGACTCCTGAGGGAGTACGTCCTTTGTGCCCTTGGGTATGTTTATCATAGTTTATCCTTTTGCTTTACAGCACGTATTTGCGAAGATTGAGCGTCTTTATCGTCTTGTCGAGATGCTCTAAAACGTAGTTTTTGTCTATCCTTACGGTGACCTCGCTGTCAAGGTTGCCCGCGTTGTAGGATATGTCGTCGAGCAGGCTTTCCATTATCGTATGCAACCTTCTCGCGCCGATGTTTTCGCTGTTTTCGTTCTCCGCCGCCGCGACCGAAGCTATCTCTCTTATCGCTTCGTCGGTGAATTCAAGCAGCACTTTGTCGACCTTGAGCAGCTGTTCGTACTGCCTTAAAATCGCGTTGTCCGTCTTAGTTAATATCTCTACGAAATCGTTCTCGGTAAGGCTGTCCAGTTTTACGTTTATCGGGAATCTGCCCTGAAGTTCTGGGATAAGGTCGGACACCGACGAGATATGGAACGCGCCCGCCGCGATGAACAATATATAGTCCGTCTTTATCTGTCCGTACTTGGTGTTGACCGTACAGCCTTCTACTATCGGCAGGATATCCCTCTGAACACCCTCTCTGGATACGTCGGGGCCGTTGCCCGCTCCCTTACCGGCGATCTTGTCCATTTCGTCGATAAATATAATGCCTTCGTTTTCCGCGCGGCGTATAGCCTCCGCGTTCACGTTATCCTGGTCGATAAGCCTTTCCGCTTCGCTTTCCATAAGCACGGAATAAGCGCGCGCGACGGTGACTTTTTTCAGCTTTTTGCGCTTGGGAAGTATGCCGCCCATAATGTCGCCGATATTGATCTCGACCCCGCCCGGCATCAGCTGCTGCGGTTTATTGCCTTCGGGAAGCTCTATCTCTATCGTAAGATTGTCCAGCGCGCCGCTTTCCAGTTCTTTTTTGACGATCTCTTTTATCTCGTCGTCGGATTTATCCGCGTAAACGGACTTTCTGAGCGGGAAAACCGCCTTGAAAAGCTGAGCGTATACGTTGGCTTTCGCCTTTATCTCAACATCCTTCATCATCTCGTCGCGGACCATGCGTACGGACGCTTCAGCGAGGTCTCTTATCATCGACTCAACGTCTCTTCCGACGTAGCCGACCTCAGTATATTTAGTCGCTTCGACCTTTACGAACGGAGCCTTGACGAGCTTTGCGAGCCTTCTCGCGATCTCTGTCTTACCCACGCCGGTGGGACCCTGCATGATTATGTTCTTGGGGGTTATCTCCTCTCTGACATCGGGGGGAAGCTGACTGCGGCGGTAACGGTTTCTGAGCGCGACCGCGACCGCTTTTTTCGCGTTGTGCTGACCGATGATGTATCTGTCAAGCTCTCTTACTATTTGTTTTGGGGTAAGTTTTTCCATATTACACCTCCTCGACAACTATGTTATCGTTGGTGAACACGCACAGTTCGCTGGCTATTTTCAGCGCCTTATACGCGATCTCCTTTGCTGAAAGATCTGTTTCTTTGAGAAGCGCCCTCGCCGCAGCCAAAGCGTAGTTGCCGCCCGAGCCGATCGCGCACGCGTCGCCGTCCGGGTCGATAACGTCGCCGCTGCCGGACACGATGTAAAGTTCGTCTTTATCAGCGACTATCATCATCGCTTCCAGCTTTCTGGGAAGTTTGTCGTTTCTCCACAGTTCAGCCAGTTCGACCGCGCTTCTCATAAGGTTTCCCGAATATTTCTGCAACATCTTTTCAAATTTTTCGCTGAGTGTGAAAGCGTCCGAAACGGAGCCGGCAAAGCCTATCACGACCTTGTCGTCGTAGATCCTCTTGACTTTTTTCGCCGTACCTTTCAGTATAACGCTTTCGCCCATTGTTACCTGTCCGTCGCCCGCTATCGCTATCTTTCCGTCTCTGCGGACGGCGCAGATCGTAGTGCCTCTAAGTTCAGTGCTCATATAGCCTCCTTTTCAGATCCCGCGGCATTCGATAAACCGCTTCATATCCTGTACGCCGCGCTTAAAATACGCGGCTTTACGCATTTTTTTGTCTCTTATTTTTTCGCCCGCAGGCGGTAATATTCCGAAATTCGCGTTCATCGGCTGGTAATTTTCGCTGTCAGTCGAAACGTGCCGCTGAAGCTGTCCGCATATCGTCGTGGCAGGAAAAACTATCTCCTCCCCGCCCGTCGCCTTAGCGTATATGTTGAGCGCCGCTATAAGTCCGCTCGCTATGCTCTCGACGTAGCCTTCGACGCCCGTCATCTGCCCCGCGAACGCTATGCTTTCGTTCTCTCTGAGCAAAAAACCCGCGGTAAGCAGCTTGGGCGCGCAAATGAACGTGTTGCGGTGCATCACGCCGTATCTTAAAAATTCCGCGTTTTTAAGCGCCGGTATCATTCCGAACACCCTTTTCTGCTCCCCGAAAGTAAGATTGGTCTGAAATCCGACGAGATTGTACGCGGTACCGTGAGCGTTTTCCTTTCTGAGCTGTACGACCGCGTAAGGCCGTTTTCCGTCTTTGTCTCTTATCCCGACGGGGCGCATGGGTCCGTATCTCAACGTGTCGCCGCCCCTCTTTGCCATAACTTCTACCGGCATGCACGCTTCGAATATCTCTCTCTTGTCGAATTCGTGCAACGTCGCGACTTTCGCGTTCACCAGTTCTTTTACGAACGCGTCGTATTCTTCTTTTGTCAGCGGACAGTTCAGATAATCGGTCGGGTCGCCCTTGTCGTACCTGGTCGCGAAAAACGCGCTGTCCATATCCACGCTTTCCGCGTCGACTATCGGCGCGACGGCGTCGTAAAAGCCCAGATGATCGGCTCCCAGCCTGTCCGCTATCGCTTTTGCGAGCGCGTCCGACGTAAGCGGTCCGCTGGCTATCACTGCGGGATATTCAAAGTCGAGAGATGTTATCTCCTTTCTTTCCAGCCTGAAATTTTCAAACGCAAAAAGCTTCTTTTCGACCTCTTTTGAAAACTTCTCTCTGTCCACCGCAAGCGCTCCGCCCGCAGGCACGCGGCATTCTCGCGCACACTTCAATAACATACAGTCGAGCTCGTTAAGTTCGGCTTTCAAAAGTCCGCTCGCCGTGTCTTCCGCTTCGCTCTTTAAGCTGTTGCTGCAAACCAGTTCTGCTAAGCTGTCCGTCTTATGGCACGGGGTGCTTCCGGCGCCGCGAAGTTCATACATCACGACCTCAACGCCTCTTTTAAGGAGCTGATACGCGGCTTCGCTGCCCGCCAATCCGCCGCCTACGACGTCAATCCTCATTCTTATCCCCGTTATCCGCAGGCGGTATGACTTCGGTATGCTTACATTCCTTTCCCGCGCATACGTATTTAGTATTGCCCGCCTTATCCTTAAACATCTTCATATAGCTTCCGCATTCGGGGCACAGCTTGGGAGCGGGAACGTCCCAAGAATAAAAATCGCATTTTGGATAGTTCGCGCACGCGTAGTACGCCTTGCCCTTTTTGGATATCCTTCTGAACACGTCGCCGCCGCACTTGGGACATTTCGCGACCGGCTCGCCTATCGGCTTTATGTTCTTGCACTTGGGATAGTTGGGGCAAGCGAGGAATTTGCCGTATCTGCCCTCTTTGACTACCATCTTCGCACCGCACTTTTCGCATATCACGTCGCTGACTTCCTCTTTGGGTTTGACCTTGACCGTGTTGTCGCCGCGCGCTTTGAGTACCCTTTCGTGGAAACCGGGATAGAAATCCGCTATTACTGACTGCCACTGAGTGGAGCCGTCCTCTATCTTATCCAGGTCGCTTTCCATATTGGACGTAAAGTTGACGTCCATTATATACGGAAAATACTTACACAGGCAGTCGCAGGCAAGTTCCCCCAGTTCAGTCGGCAAAATGTATTTGCCTTCCTTATCCGTGTACTTTCTCTTTGCCAGCACTGTTATCGTCGCCGCGTAAGTGCTCGGGCGTCCGATGCCGTTTTCTTCCATTGCCTTGACCAGCGTGGAGTCTGTGTATCTGAGCGGCGGTTTGGTGAATTTCTGCTCGCTCTGCATCTCTTTGAGAGCGAGCGGCTGACCCTCTTTAAAATCGGGAAGGGTCTTGCTGTCCTTCTCCTCTTCGCCATCGCTGACCGGGGTGTACGCTGCCAGATAGCCTTTGAAAACGAGCGTCCTTCCTTTAAGCGTATAGCCGCAGGTGTGCCCGTTGGGGTTGAGCGAATTGATATGCACGTTCAGAGTGTCGTAGACCGCGTTCGCCATCTGCGAAGCTACGAAACGGTCGTAGATCAGCTTATACAGCTTGTAGATATTGCGCGGGACCTTGTCCTTGATGGATTCCGGCGTGCGGTCGAGCGAAATGGGTCTTATCGCCTCGTGCGCGTCCTGCGCGCCCTTCTTAGTAACGTAGACGTTCGGCTTTTTGGGGCAATAGTCCGCGCCGTAATTATTGCTTATAAACGCCAGCGCTTCCCTTTGCGCGTCGTCCGAAATACGCACGCTGTCGGTACGGATATAGGTAACGAGAGCGACTTGCCCTTCCGCGCCCAGCTCAACGCCTTCGTAAAGCTGCTGCGCGAGCTGCATTACCTGCGGAGCGGTAAGCGAAAGCTTGCCCGACGCGTCCTGCTGCATCGTAGAGGTGGTGAACGGAGGCTGCGGCTTGGACTGAGAATTCACTCTCTTTACCTTATCCACGCTCCACGTTCCCTCTTTTGAAGCTTTTACTATCTTTTCCGCGGCTTCTTTGTTTTTCGCCTCGTATTTCTTGCCGTCCACGTCGACGAATTCGCATTTGAAAACCGCGCTCTTGCCTTCCTGAAGCACGAATGCGTATATGTTCCAGTATTCTTCCGGTTTGAAATTGCGGATCTCGCGCTCTCTCTGCACTATCATTTTGAGGGCGACGGACTGCACTCTTCCCGCGCTCATCGCGCCTGTTACCTTGCGCGAAATGACCGGCGAAAGCTCATAGCCGACCAGTCGGTCAAGCACGCGGCGCGCCTGTTGCGCGTTGACGAGATTCATATTTATCCCGTGCGGCTCCTGTATCGCGGCGTTGACCGCCTTTTTTGATATCTCGTTGAACACGATACGCACGTTCTTTTCCTTTATCCCGCACACGTTGGCAAGGTGCCAGGAAATGGCTTCCCCTTCGCGGTCGGGGTCGGTCGCGAGATATACTTTGTCGCATTTAGCCAGCTCGTTTTTAATACGCTTTATCGTCTCTTCTTTTGAGGGCGTGATCACGTATTCGGGCTTGTAGTTGTTGTTTACGTCTATACCCAGGCTCTTCTGCGGCAGGTCGCTGACGTGACCGCCGGAAGCGATGACCCTGTAACCGGGTCCCAGGTACTTTGTAATTGTCTTTGCCTTTGAAGGCGACTCCACTATGACAAGTTTCATTATAACTCCTTACAGCTTTGCGGCGAGCGCGTAATAGTTGCCGCTAAGCTTGTTTATAAATCCATAGATCTCCATTTCGGACAAAAGCGCGGTCAGTTCGTTTACTCCGAGCCCGCTTTTTTCGAGAAGCTCGCTGAAATGCGCGCTCTCGCAGTCCTCCAGAACGGATATTATCCTCGCCTGTTCCAAAGTGAGCTGAACGGCGAGTTGTTCTTTGTCCGCTCTCTTTTCTCTTACGCCGATCACGTCTTCCGGGGTCGTGACCGCCGCTGCCTGCAACTCTTTTATTTTGTCGTTGCAGCCTTTGCTCGTTTCTGAAAATATGCTGCCGGGCACGACGTAAAGGTCTCTTCCCTGTTCTATTGCAAGGTCGGCGGTTATCATCGAGCCGCTGCCCGCGCCCGCTTCCGTTACCAGCACGCCTTTCGAGAGTCCGCTTATTATCCTGTTGCGCTCAGGAAATCTGAACGCGTGCGGCGGAGTCGCCGGAGGGTATTCGCTTACGATAAGCCCGCTCTTGGCGATCCTTTCGTACAGCTCGGCGTTTTCGGGCGGATATACGACGTCCGGACCGCAGCCGAGGACCGCGATCGTCTTGCCGTCCTCTTCGAGCGCGGCGTTGTGAGCCATGCTGTCAACCCCTCTCGCCATACCGCTTACCACGCATATCCCCGCCTTTGCGAATTCTGACGAAAACGCTTTTGTGACGTCCTTTCCGTAACGCGTTACGCGGCGGGTGCCTACGACGGCTATCCTTTCGACGTCGTCGCCCAAAAGGGAGAGGTCTCCCTTGCAGTAAAGCGTCTGCGGCGGGTCGTAGATATCTTTGAGCGCGGACGGATAATACTTCGAATACCTCGTGACGGCGACTATGCCCTTCTTGTTCATCTCTTCGATAACGACGTCAGCGTGCGCGTAATCTCTGTAAAGCTCCTTCGGGCTGTCTACGCCGTCCGCCGCGTCCCTCTTTTTCTGATAAGAGGTCTCGAAAGAAAGCATTATTAAAGCCTTGTCGTCGTCGCTGTAATTCATCTTTGTCCGTCCTTACTCCGTCATTCCCAGTACTTTCTGTCGAGAGAGCGGTACTGTACGGCTTCCGTTATATGTTTTACGAGGATGTTTTCGCTGCCTTCGAGGTCGGCGATAGTCCTCGCAACTTTGAGCACTCTTGTGCTCGCGCGGGCGGTCATGTTGAGTTTTTTGAACGCCGCTTCGAGTATTCTTTCGCAGTCGGACGTAAGCGCGCAATGCTTTTTCATCTGCGCGTTGGTCATCTGCGCGTTGGTATGCACGCCGGTGCCCTTGTATCTTTCCCTCTGCAACGCCCTCGCCTTCTCTACGCGCGCCTTTATCGTCGCGCTGTCCTCGGAAGGAGGGGCGAACCGTAATTCTTCGTAACTTATCCCGTCCACCTCGACCTGCAGGTCTATCCTGTCCAGAAGGGGTCCGGAAAGCCTTGAAACGTATCTTCTTATCTCCGCCGCCGTGCATCTGCATTGCTGCGTCTTGCTGCCGAAATTGCCGCACGGGCACGGGTTCATACTGGCGACCAGCATAAATTTCGCCGGATAGTCTAAAGACTGCTTTGCGCGCGATACCGTCACGACGCCGTCTTCGAGAGGCTGGCGCAGGCTCTCTAACGTCTGCCGCTGATATTCAGGCATCTCGTCCAGGAAAAGTACGCCGTTGTGCGCCATACTGACCTCGCCCGGCTTTGCCTTCGCGCCGCCGCCCATAAGCGCGGGCACCGTCACCGTATGGTGAGGGGTGCGGAAAGGTCTTGCGGTAACTATTCCCTTCCCCGCGTCGAGTATTCCGGCAACCGAATGTATCTTAGTAACTTCGACCGCTTCTTCAAAGGTCATGTCGGGCATTATCGTCGGCACGCATTTTGCCATAAGCGTCTTGCCCGCGCCGGGAGGTCCGATCATAAGGATATTGTGCCCGCCCGCGACCGCGATCTCCATCGCGCGCCTCGCGAACACCTGTCCTTTTACCTCCGAAAAATCAACGTTGTATTTGTTTTCCGCCTGCTGGGCGCTGAAAGTGCGCGTCGGCACGGGCGAAAACTCTTTGCTGCCGTTTAAAAAGTCAGCTACGTCTTTGAGAGAAGAAAACGCGAACGCCTCTATCCCGGCAACGTAAGACGCTTCCGTCGCGTTGGCTTCCGGCACGATGAATTTATCGTATCCGTTCTGCATTGCCGACAGAAGTATCGGCATCAGTCCTTTTACGTGCCTTACGCTGCCGTCGAGAGAAAGTTCCCCGACCACGACGTACGGCTTGTAAGAATAAGCGGGAATCTGCTCCGTCGCCGCGAGTATGCCGACCGCTATCGGAAGGTCGTAAAGGCTTCCTTCCTTCTTGCTGTCGGCGGGCGCCAAATTGACCGTGATCTTCTTTATCGGATAATCGAGAAGCGAATTCTTTATCGCCGCTCTCACCCTTTCGCGCGACTCCTTGACCGCGGTATCTGCAAGTCCTACGACCTCGTATGCGGGAAGTCCCGCGTTTACGTCCACCTCGACGGCGACGTCGAAGCCTTCGAGCCCGTTCAGAGCGTAACTTTCGACCTTAGCCAGCATTCCCCCTGCTCCTTTTATCTCTTTTTCTTTGCGAAACGCTCTCTGAGCGAACGCAGCGTGAAAGTATCCTTGATCTCGTCGCTCATCTTGCCGTATATCGGCTTCACTTCCCGGACGTTGCCGTAGAAGCAGATGTCGACGACGACGTATATCAGCCACAGCGCGATCGCGACCGCAACTATGCTGAATATTATCATCAGCGGACTCTTTGAATAGAAAGCGAGATAACCCGCTTCGGTATGATCGCCGAGGAAGCCGCTCCTTGAAATAAGTCCGGCAATATTGAGGAAGGACAACGCCGAAACGCCGCCGAATATCGCGAACACTCTTCTGTCGGGCACCATCGCGAGATAGACGAGAAGGAGCACCGCCGCTATCGGCATCGTGACGACGGTCGCCTGCGCGCCGAGCGCCGAATACAGCGCGAATGCCGCCGCCGCGAACAGTACGAGGTCGGAACGGTCTTTGCTTCTGTAATAAGCTGCCGCCGTAGCAACGCCCATACCGATCACGAACAGCCAGTTGGCTACTTCGAGTATCGTATTGCGCGACGTCGAGTTAGCCGCGCCGAACACGCCGTAGAGGTTGAACGTGTCGGTGTTCAGAAGCGCGCTCGTCTTAAAGAAAGCGTATATCTGTTTGAAACAGTAGAACACATTGCCCTGCTTTATGTTGGACAGACTCATCGGCAAAGTGACGACGTAGTACAAAATAAATCCGCCGACCATCGTCAGCACGATCGCGAGGATATTGTTTTTCGACTTCTTTATTTCGCTCACCTCGCCGCTCCCGGACGCGACGTCGATCTCCCTTATCAGAGTGACGATCTCAAACGTCAGCACGACGGGCAGCGCGAGAAGCGCATAGTAGCTGAAAAACAGCGCGAACACATAGAAGACGCCGCACGCGATATAATTCTTGTCGAGCATGGATATGAGAGTCAGCACGAGGAAGAGGATGGCTATCGTCTCATAACTGCCGTACATAGCGCCGAACGTGAAGAACAACGGGAAGATCGCGTATATCCAGCCGAATATCACCGCGCCGTTTTCGTCCTCTCTCTCCTGGAACGCGAACGAAGCGACCGTATAGCATATAATAAGATCTGCGATCACCGTGGGTATCCTCATAAGCATCGCCATACCCATTGAACCGCTTTCTACGCCCATAAGTTTCGCTATCATGCCCAGCATCCACAACAGATACGCCGTACCCGCCGGGTAATTGGTCAGCGAAGTATCGGTAAACGCGGTCGAAATGCCGTTATTGGCATATGCAAGCGCCGCGGTAGCCATACTGTCGATTTCGCTGCCCATGCCGTAGTTGCACAACAGTATCACGAATCTTATTATAAAACCGGCGACGATCGCGCCGATAAACAGAAGGAAGCCCTTATTGCTCATCTGCGGTTTTCCGCCTTCGGGATCGAAATTGCTTTCAGGCTTAGTGAACTTTCTTATCAGCATGTACGCCGCGTATGCGAGCGCAACCGTGAGTATCGTTCCCAGCACGACGAAAGTCACAGACCCGCCGTTGGACAGAGTGTAATCCGCGCTCGTCCTCAGAACGCCGACCTCGCCTTCATAATCGGAAGGGACGCTGTCAACGGGCATAAGGGATACGTTATCGAAAGAGACCGTACCGTATGCGGTGGACTTTTCGTTTCCGAGACCTACCGTCAGAGTAAAGTCTCCGCTCGCGGTAGAACGGAAATATACCTCGTAAGTCTGATATCCGTCGCTCGTCTTTTTAACGCTTATGCCGCTGTAATTCAGATCCTCTTTGAATCCGACGTAAAAGCCCGAAGTACTGCTCGTCTGGATCGAGCTTACTTTCGCGTAAACGCTGAGGCGGTAAAGCTGATTCTTTTCAAGCTCAACGGTCTGAGACAGATAGTCGTAAGCCGCGGACGAACTGCTCTTTTCGATATAAGCGTAACGTTTGCCGAGATTGGGATCGCTTTCCGAAGCCTGAGAATCGTTATCGGACTTAAACGTGATCGAACTGCCGCTCGATTTCGTCCAGCCTACGACGGTCTTGTCCGAAAGGGTCTCGAATGTGCCGTTTGAAATCACTTCGCTGTATTCCTTGACGTCGTTGCATGCGGTCAAGAACACCGCGACGACGGCAATAAGCAAAGCGACGATCAAAATTTTCTTTTTCATATTTCCTCTCCCGAATATGGATAGTCAAGTATAATAATAAAGGATAATCGCCCTTTTGACAAGTATTATTAAAATTTTTTATTAATTTTATTATATATATAAGCAAAGCCGCCCGGACTTTTCCGCCCGGGCGCGCTTTGATACCGTTTATGCGCATAAAAACGCCGCTCTGCGAAAGCAGAGCGGCAACTTCGTCAAACTTATCTTATGACCTCTTTGAGTCTCGCTGCCTTGCCGACGCGGTCGCGCAGATAGTACAGCTTCGCTCTTCTGACCTTACCGTGACGTACGACGTCGATGTGGTCGATCTTGGGAGAATGAAGGGGGAACGTTCTCTCAACGCCTACGCCGAACGAAAGACGTCTGACGGTAAACGTTTCTCTTACGCTGCCGTTCTTGAACGCGATGATGATGCCTTCGAACGCCTGCAGTCTCTCTCTGTTGCCTTCAACGACCTTGACCCATACCTTTACGGTATCGCCGATGCTGAGTGCGGGAAGATCGGTCTTCATTGCCTCTTTTTCAATAATGTCTACGATATTCATTTGACTCTACCTCCATAGCCAAGCGTTCGCGTCTGAAAGATTTTTTGTGCGGAGGAACGCCCGAAGTCTTTTTTGCTATAATAGTTTATCATTTAAACGCGCCTTTGGCAAGCGTTTTTCAGCCGATTTTTATCAAATTTCGCATTTGTCGCCGCTTTCTTTCGTTTTGCGCCGTAAAAAGCGGATTTTTTAACGTTTTAGTCTCTTTCGCAGACATTTTACGTCCTTCCCGACGCGTCGAAAGCGTTGACGGTATGCCTGACTTCTCCCCTTAAAACGGCGACGACGTCAAAGCGGCAGCCTTTGCGGCATTCGCGCGTATGCGCGCTCGCCCAGTACCGCGCGGTCAATATTATCTTGCGCCTTTTGCGCATATCCACGCTGTCTTCGGGAAAACCGAAGTCCGTATTAATTCTGGACTTTACCTCTACGAACACGACCGTGTCGCCGTCTTTCGCAATCACGTCTATCTCCCCGACCGGACACGAGTAGTTGCGCTCTAAGATCGCGTAACCCCTTTTTTTAAGATATTCGCAGGCGGCGTTTTCGCCCTTTATCGCTGTCTCGCGGTTATTCATTGACAAAATTTTTGATAAAACTGCGCCTGTGTATAGGCGTTGCGCCGTACTCTCTGAGCGCGGCGATGTGCTTCGCGGTGCCGTAGCCTTTGTTGGACGCAAAGTCGTACTGCGGATATTCTTTCGCGTATCCGTACATAAGCCTGTCGCGGTACACCTTTGCGACTATGGAAGCCGCCGCTATATTGTAACTCTTCGCGTCGCCCTTTATTATCGCGACTTCGGGGATCGGAAGATCGAGCTTTACCGCGTCGACGAACGCGATGTCCGCCTTGTCCTTTATTTCTTCGACCGCCTGTCTCATCGCCTTTTTTGTCGCGTTGAGTATGTTTATTTCGTCTATCTCCCCGGGCTCAACGCGGACTATCGAAACGGCTTTCGCAACCGAAAGTATCTTATCGTACAGCGCTTCTCTTCTCTTTTCGCTGAGTTTTTTGCTGTCGTCCACGCCGTCTATCAGCTTGTCCTCTTCAAGCGGCATCACGACCGCGCAGACGACGACCGGACCTGCGAGCGGTCCTCTGCCGACTTCGTCCATTCCGCATATCGCGTTATAGCCCTTTTGAGTGTAGACCTTTTCATATTCGAGCATTTCTGCCGCTTTTTTCATATTTCCTCCGGAAGATCGAGCATTATTTTGCCGAATTTCTGTTTTCGAAAATCGTCTACGACCGCCCTCGCGGTACGCGCGTAATCCACTCTTCCGCCCGACAGCATGAATCCTCTCGCCTTCGCTACGGCAATAAATCTCTCCTCTACGTCCCGCGGCATTTCATTCAGAGAATAACGGGCAAGGAACGCGTCGGTATGGTTTTTAGAAAAATAAGACATCATCTCCGCCGCGAGCTCTTCGATATCCAGAACGTCGTCCTTCACGCTTCCTATGAAAGCAAGGTGAAGCGCGCGTTCTTCGTCCTCGAACGCGGGCGGCAGACTGCCCGGAGTATCGAGAAGTTCTACCCCTTCCGCGAGCGAGACCCACTGCTTGCCGCGCGTAACGCCCGCCTTGTTGCCCGTCACCGTCTTTCTGCTGCTGCAAAGGTTGTTTATAAACGTGGATTTACCCGTGTTGGGCACGCCCACGACCATCGCGCGAACGCTCTTTTTCGCGCCTTTCAGTCTGTATTTTTCTATCACGGCGGCGTTGAGCTCTTTTAAAATATTCACAATAAAGTCGCGCTGTCTGCCGTTCAGACTGTCAGCCGCGACACATTTTTCGCCGCGGGAAGCGAAATACGTAAGCCATTTGTTGACGTCGTCCTTTTCTACGAGATCGCATTTGTTGATCACGTAAAGCACCGGTTTTTTACCGGTCAGTGCTTCGAATTTGGGATTTATACATGAATAAACGGCGCGGGCGTCCAGCACGTAGATAATGCAATCTACCTGCATGAGCTGCTCCTGCATCATTCTGAAAGCTTTGGTCATATGACCGGGGAACCATTGTATTCTCATTTACGCCTTTTCCGCCTTTTACCGCGAGAAGCTGCCTCCCCGCGGACTTTCTTTTTCTCCGCTTATCCGCGTTGCGCGGTCAGCGCCTTGTCTGCTCCTCGTAAAGCGCGTCGTAAAGGTCGAACACAACGTCCGCCGTCTCTTCGTCCTCCACGAGCTCTATATTGTCGCCCTCGACCTTGTAGACCATCGCCACGTCGGGGTCGCCGCCCGCGAGAAGCTCTTTGGGCGCAAGAATCGCGTATATGTCGCCGTTGTAAGGAATTACGGCTATCTGTGCCATTTCGACGGCTTTGCCGTCCTTGTCGTAAAACGTAAGGTCCGCCGAATCTTCGGGGTCAAGCAATACGTCGATAAGCGCTTTATCGTTCATCCGTATTTCCTCCTTTTTTCCTTCTCTTCTTTTGTTTTTTCGCCTCTTCTTCTTCGATCCGAGGTCTGATAAGTTCGTACAGATCGGGTCGTCTTTCTTTGGTTATCTCGATCTGTCTTTCCCTTCTCCATTTATCCACGTTGCCGTGGTTGCCCGACAGCAGCACTTCCGGCACGCTCAGTCCTTCGAACACTGCGGGGCGCGTATATTGCGGGTACTCCAGAAGCCCCGCGGAAAAACTTTCCTCTTCTGTGGACTGCTCGCTTCCCAGCACGCCGTCCACATAGCGCGCGATCGCGTTGACCGTGACCATGCACGGAAGTTCGCCGCCTGTAAGCACGTAATCGCCTATCGACAGCTCTTCGTCTATATCCAGTTCGATAAATCTCTCGTCCACGCCCTCGTAACTGCCGCAAACAAAGAGTATCTTGTCCGTCTTGCTGAGCTCAACGACCTTTTTCTGATTTAATGTCGCGCCGCGCGGCGACATATATATGCGCCTGTATTCGTGCGCGGGATCAATAGCGTTCACGCAGTCGTGCAAAGGCTGGACGGTCATCACCATGCCCGCTCCGCCGCCGAACGGATAGTCGTCCGTCTTTGAGTGTTTATCCTTTGAATAATCCCTGATGTTTATGCAATCGAGCGATAAAAGCCCTTTTTCGATCGCCTTTCCTATTATTCCGACATGCATGCAGTCGAACATTTCTGGAAACAGGGTCGCAACTTTAATCTTCATAAACCGCTACTTCGTCGAACGCTTTGCGCGAAACGGTTATCTTCTTATCCCCGTAATCCTCGCTTATGAAAACGCGTTTCAAAGCGGGAAAAAGTATCTGCTTTTTTTCTTTTTTGAGCACCCAGACGTCGGCGGCGCCGTGTTGCAGGACGTCGACGACTTCGCCCGCGACCTGACCGTCCTCAAAGCTTACCGTGCAGCCCAGCACGTCGACGATGAGAACGCGCCCTTTCGCGACGCTGGCGTTTTCGCGCTTTATCTGCAGGCTCTTGCCTCTGAACGCTTCGGCGGCGTTTCTGTCCGATACCCCTTCAAGGGTCAAAAAAACGCCGCTTTGCGAAACCGAAGCGTGCAGGACGGCGTATTCTTTGCCGTCCACGATGACGCTTTTCAGTTTTTCAAAACGACGCGCGTCGTCGGTCAGAGGATTGACTTTAAGCGCTCCTCCGACCCCGTGAGGTCTTGCGACCTCTCCTACCGTGATCCTCGATTGAGTCATTATCTCTCGATTATCTCGACAGAGATCTTCTTCGCGTTGCTGCCCGCAGCAGCCTTTACGAGCGTGCGGATCGACTTCGCGATGCGCCCCTGCTTGCCGATGATCTTGCCTATCTCGTCCTTGTCTGCGATAATGTTTATCACGGTGATACCGTCCTGCTCAGAGCTTTCGACGGTATAAGCGTCCTTGTTGTCAACCAGCTCGCTGACGATGTATCTGACCAATTCTTCCATACTTCGCCTTACTTAATGATCTCTTTTCTCTTGAGCAGAGTTCTTACCGTTTCGGTGGGCTGAGCTCCTACGCCGAGCCAGTACAGAGCGCGGTCGCTCTTGATGTTGAGCTCTTCGGTAGCGGGATTGTAAGTACCGACGTTTTCGAGATACTGTCCGTCTCTCGCCTTTCTCTCGTCGATAGCCACGATGCGGTAAAACGGCGCTTTCTTAGCGCCCATTCTGGTAAGTCTGAGTTTAACTGCCATATTATTTCTCCTTTTTGCCTTGCGGCCGTAAAATGTATATTGTTTTTATTTTTTGTCTTTAAAACGGGAATCTGCCGGCAAAGCCGCGTTTTCCCATATTCGCCATTCTGCCCATCATCTCTTTAGTCTGATAGAACTGTTTGAGAAGGGAGTTGACGTCCTGTATCGTCGTGCCGCTTCCCGCCGCGATACGCTTCTTGTGCGACGACTTTATGATGTCGGGATCCTGCCTTTCGGCGGGAGTCATAGAATAGATGATCGCCTTCATCTTATCTATCCTGCTTTCATCGATATCGACGTTGTCTCCTATCTTGCCGGCAAGCCCCGGGATCATGGAAACGACCTGCCTGAGATCGCCCATTTCCTTCATCTTTTCAAACTGGACGAGGAAGTCTTCGAGGGTGAAAGAACGCTCCCGCATCTTTCTTTGCATTTCCTTCGCTTCCTCTTCTGAATAAGCGTTCCGGGCTTTTTCGATAAGGGTCATCACGTCGCCCATACCGAGGATCCTCGACGCCATTCTTTCGGGGTGGAAAACCTCTATATCGGACAGCTTTTCGCCCACGCCGCACAGCTTTATCGGTTTTCCGGTGACCTCTCTTATCGACAGCGCCGCGCCGCCTCGCGTGTCGCAGTCCAGCTTTGTAAGCACTACTCCGGTGACGTCCATCACCTCGTTGAATTTCTGCGCTACGTTGACCGCGTCCTGACCCGTCATCGCGTCGACGACGAGAAGTATCTCAGTCGGATCGAGAAGCTCTTTGAGCCCCTTTATCTCGTCCATCAGCTGATCGTCTATGTGCAGTCTGCCGGCCGTGTCGACGATTACGACATCGTTATTGCCGGAAGCCGCGACTTTGAGCGCTTCTTTGGCAATCTTCTTTACGTCCACCTGACCCATTTCGAAAACGGGTACGTTGGCGTTCCTGCCTACGACCTGCAGCTGTTTTATCGCCGCCGGACGGTAGATGTCGCACGCGACCAGAAGGGGGTTTTTCCCTTGCTTTCTTAGCATTACCGCCAGCTTGCCGCACATCGTCGTCTTACCGCTGCCCTGCAAGCCGCACATAAGGATTATCGTGGGCGGTTTGGGCGATATCTCTATCTTGCTGAACGTGCCGCCCATCGTCGCGACCAGTTCGTCGTTGACTATTTTTATGACCTGCTGAGTCGGATTGAGACCTTTTAAAATGCCCTCTCCGACAGCCTTTTCGGACACTCTCGAAATAAAATTCTTTACGACGAGGTAGTTGACGTCCGCTTCGAGAAGGGCTATCCTTATCTCCCTCATCGCCGTCTTGACTTCGAGTTCTGTCAGCCTGCCCTTATCCTTTAACTTGCTGAAAATGTGCGAAAGTCTTTCGCTGAGTCCGCTGAATGCTCCCATAAATTCTCCTATCGCTTCAAAATATCCAAAGCCGCGTCGACGTCGCTTTCAGCCTCTTCACTCATACCGCACGTTTTAGCGTGTTCGAGAAGAGAGACGATCTGTGCGGTCTTACGGGCTATCCCGAGCTTGCTTTCAAATTCTTCGAGGGTCTTCTGCGCTCTTTGGAGCGCGTCCCTTACCGCCTGTGGCGATATGCGGTAGACCTCCGCGATCTCAGCAAGCGACATATCCATGTCGTAATACCGGGATATCAGATCGCTCTGATACTCCGTCAGCAAACCGCCGTAATAGTCGTTGTACAGAGCGATGTACAGTTTGTCTTTCTTATCCATTTTTAGCTGTAAAGTATATTTACTTGTTAAAGTATTTTGCCTTTACATATTATCACCGCTTCCGCGGTTTGTCAAACGAAATTCACGGGTTTATCAGAAAAGCGCGTCGATGAACGCTTCCGCGTCGAATTCTTCGATATCGTCTATTCCTTCGCCGACGCCGACGAACACCACGGGGAGCTCTCTTTCCGCCGATATCGCGAAAACCACGCCGCCTTTTGCCGTGCCGTCCAGCTTGTTCAGGATTATTCCGTCCATATCTATTATTTCGTCGAAAGCCTCGACCTGCTGCAACGCGTTCTGACCCGTCGTCGCGTCGATGACGATATATGTGCGGTAATCGCAATCCGGATATTCCCTGCCGACGACCTTGTTTATCTTCGCCAGCTCGTTCATAAGGTTCTTCTTATTCTGCAATCTGCCCGCCGTATCTATAAGAACGACGTCGGTGCCCTTCGCCTTTGCGGAAGAGAGCGCGTCGTAGACGACCGCCGCGGGGTCGCTGCCCTCTTCGTGACGGATTATCCTTACCCCCGCGCGTTCTGCCCACACTTCGAGCTGTTCCGCCGCCGCGGCTCTGAACGTATCCGCCGCCGCGAGCACGACTGATTTTTTCTTGCTCTTAAAATATTTCGCCAGCTTCCCTATCGCCGTCGTCTTGCCCACGCCGTTGACGCCCGCGACGAGTATCACGAGAGGATAGGAATAAGGCTCTATCTCGTAATTGATCGCGTTTACCATTATCTCTTTGAGAAGGTCTTTCGCGTCCTCGGGCGACTTGATCTTGCGCTTGAAACACTCGTCCTTGAATTCGTCGATTATCTGCTCCGTCGCGGTAAAGCCGACGTCCGCGCTTATAAGCGCGTCTTCAAGTTCCTCGTAAAATTCGTCGTCGAGCTCTCTGCCGGAGAAAAGCTCGTACATCTTCTTAGCGAACGCTTCCTTGGTACGGCGGAGCGCCGCCTTTAATTTTTCGAAAAAGCCCATATTGCCTCCGTTTTAAGCGTTGTCCTTGGTGCTGTGCTTTATAGCCTCTGCAAGCGAAACGGTAACGATCGTCGAAATGCCCTTTTCCTGCATCGTGACGCCGTACAGTCTGTCCGCGAGTTCCATCGTCGGCTTTCTGTGCGTGACGACGATAAACTGCGTATTGTCAGAAAATCTTTTCAGATACTTAGCGAATATCTCGACATTTGACTCGTCCAATGCCGCCTCTATCTCATCCAGTACGACGAACGGCATCGGGCGCAGTCTGAGTATCGAGAACAGTATCGCGATCGCCGTCAGCGCCTTTTCGCCGCCGCTCATCAGCGTCATGCTGGTAAGTTTCTTGCCCGGAGGCTGAACGTATATTTCGATGCCCGCTTCGAGCATGTCGCCGCCTTCGGGCGGATCCTCTATGACCAGCTTGCCGCTGCCGCCGCCGAACAGCTCTACAAATATCTTCTTGAAATTTTCGTTTATCTTTGCGAATTCGGTATTGAACTGCTCCTGCATCTGCTTTGCAAGATCTGCGATTATCTTTTCAAAGTCCTCTTTCGCCTTTACGAGATCGTCATACTCGACCTTCTTAGTCGAATATTCGGCGCTTAAATCTTTGAACATCTCGATAGCGGCCGTGTTGACCGCGCCCAGCGCCGTCTTTTCGCGTTTCAGCCTGGTTATCTCGCCCGCAGAAACGGACGGGTCGAAATCGTCCAGCCTGTAACGGTTCATCTCGTCGTCCGCAAGCCCGTATTCTTCCTCAATATGGTTTCTTGCGGACACCATCATGTCGTCGATCTTTTCGAGCGCGGCTTCCTGCCTTACCTTGGACTCGTTCAAAGTCATTATCTCTTTGGACTGCGCGTCCTTGAGTTCGTTGAGATAGGTAATGCGTTCGTTCAGCGTAACTTTGAGCCCGTTCAGTTCCTCTATCTTCGCGGTCGCTTCGGCATACTTCTTCTTGTCCTCTTCGCTTACGACGGCGTCCGCGCGGTTGCTTTCCGCAAAACCGATACGGGAATTGAGCTCCTTTATTCTCGCCTTACAGTCGTTGATCTCCTCGTTTATCTCCTCGCACTCGCGCTTTACGCGCACGATGTTCTCGTTGACTTTGACTATCGCGGAGTTGACTTCGGCGAGCCTTACGCGCATGTCCGAAAGGTCTTTTGAATACTTGTCTCTCAGGCGTTTTTTCTCCTCGAATTCCGCCTTGGTCCTGTCCGCTTCGTCTCTGTTGCCCTTTGCGCCCGAAATGTCGGTCACGCTCTTGTCGATATTGAGAAGATTGGATTCTATGAATTCGAGCTTTCCGTTAAGTATTTCGAGCATCTTGGACTTGTTGTCCAGATCTTCGAGCGCGGTCTCTATCTTATTGGAGATACGGTCGAGTCTTTCGAATTCCGTAGCGTAAGCGACTTCTGCGTTTTTTACTTCTTCTTCGTACTCTTCCAGCTGCGCCTGCAGCTCCGCGAGATATTCCCTGTCCTGCGATATCTCATGCTGGAGCGCGGCGTATTCCTTTTTCTTCGCCTTTATCTGTTCTTCGGTCGTCTTTATCTCGCGTTCCTGCATAAGCAGACTGTTTCTCTTGTTTGAGCCGCCGGAAATAGATCCGCTGGTATTCAGCACGTCGCCGTCGAGCGTGACTATCCTTACGCTGTACGCGTTGCGGCGTGCCGCGGCGACCGCGTTGTCTATATTATCGAATACGACAGTCTTGCCCAGAAGTCCGAGCATTACGCTCTGATATTTGGGCGCGTACGAGATGAGCTCGTTGGCGACGCCTATGCAGCCCTTTTCGTGAAGTATCGACTTCTGATAGGTTTCAAGTCCCTTGCCGCCGTAACTGGTCATCGGCAGGAAGGTGACTCTGCCGAGGTCTCTGTCTCTCAGCAGCTTTATCAGCGCTTTAGCGTCGTCTTCGTCGCGTACGACAACGTTCTGCGACGCCGAGCCGAGCGCGAGGTCTATCGCTATCTCGTATTCCCTGGGCACCTTTATCATCGAAGCGATCATGCCTTCAACCCTGCTTTCGTACTGCGGATTGCCCTCTATCGTTTTCAGCAGGAGTTTAGCCGATATCTTTGTGTCGTTGTTGGAAAGTATCCTGTGCTTTGTTTCGAGCGCGCTGACCTCTCCCGCCAGTTCTTCCTGCGTGAGCCTTTTGTCGTCTATCCTCGCGCGCAGATCCGCGACTTCCTGCGCGACGTCGTTCTTGTTCTTCGACAGCTTGTTTTTCTGCTTTTCGAATTTAGCGACGCTCTCTTCGAGTTTGCGCTTGTTCTCCTCTTCGCGCTCTATCATCAGTTTGAGCGCGTTGCATTCGTCGTTGAGTTCGCCTATGCGTTGCAGCGCGGATTCTCTTTCCGCGCTCAGCTTTCCCTTGTCCGCCTTTATCTCAGCAATGCTCTCCATCGCTTCGAGAAGGGCGCGGTTGGTGTTTTCGATGTCTCTTTCCCTGCCGACGATCTCGTCCGTAAGGGTGAGATATTTTTTGTCCGTATCCGCTATTTCGCGGTCAAGATCTTCTTTTTCTTCGGTGAACATTCCGAGGTGGTTGACGTAATCGGCAAGCTCTTCCGACTTGTCTTCAAGCTGCCTCTCCAGTTCAACCTGCCTCTGTTCCGACTGCTTGCGCGATTCTATGAGGTTGCTGATCCTTTCCGTAAGCGTATTGCCCTTTCCGCGTACGCTTTCCGCCTCGACCGCGAGGCGGGTCTGCTCGTCGTGCAGCTTTGATATCTGCTGGTCGATCGTGCCTATCCTCACCATCGTGTCCGTATATTCTTCATCCGCGTGCCGAACGTCGTTCTCTTTGTTCTTTATCTGCAGGTCGAACGCTTCTATCTTGTCGCGGATCTTGCTCTTCTGACTCTCTGAGTTGTCCACGCGGTACAGATAGTCGCTGACCTCGAGTTCTCTCAGTCTGTCGCGGAGAGCAAGATATTTCTTCGCGTCGTTGCTCTGCTGTTCGAGCGGTCCCAGCTGACGCTCGTAACCTGCCATTATCAGCTTGAGTTTTTCAATATTTTCATTTGCACGCGCGAGTTTGTTTTCAGTCTCCTGCTTGCGCTTTTTGTATGTAAGTATGCCCGCCGCGTCCTCAAAGATACTGCGCCTGTTTTCGGGCTTTGTGTTCATTATCTCGTCGATCTTGCCCTGCCCGACGATGCTGTAACCGTCTTTGCCCAGACCGGTGTCGCGGATAAGATCCAGGATGTCGGCAAGCCTGACAGTCTCGCGATTGAGCAGATATTCGCTCTGACCGCTTCTGTAAAGCTTACGGGAGATTATGACTTCTTCGAACGGGCTTTTCGGAAAAATATTGTTGGAGTTGTCCATATAAAGCGAAACTTCGCAGTAGGACAAAGATTTTCTCTTTTCGGTACCGCCGAAAATGATATCGGTCATCTTGCTTGCGCGCAAAGCCTTGGGAGCCTGTTCTCCGAGCACCCATCTTATAGCGTCGACTACGTTGCTTTTACCGCAACCGTTGGGTCCGACAATAGCTGTAACGCCGTCGTCGAATTCCGCGCCCAGCTTGTCCGCAAAAGATTTAAAACCGAAAAATTCTATCTTCTTTAAATTCATTCTTCCTTCCCGACGGACATATCCGTCAAACCGTATACCTTGATATTATAACACGAAAAAACCGCGTTGGCAACTCATATCCGCGCCTGCTTTTACCGTGCATATTCTGCCGTTTATCCGCGTTTTTTGTCGTTTTTCAACGCTTTCAGCGCGATTGACGCGCATTTTTGCTCGGCTTTTTTCTTGCTTCCCGCGCTCGCCGTCGCGACCGGATTCCCGTCTATCTCCAGCTCTATTTCGAACACCGGATCGTGCGGAGGTCCCGACCTTGCGATCTCCCTGTATATCACTTTCGCCTGCGGCAGCGCCTCGTTGAGCCGCGATTTATAATCCCTCGCGCCCGCCTTCACGTCAAGGAATTCTTCCAGCGCGACGAGGATAAACCGCTTTGCCGGCTCCATTCCTCCGTCCAGATATACTGCCGCGACGACCGCTTCGAACATGTCTTCGAGCGCCTTGTCCTTGCTTACGTTGGGAAGTATCTTCAAATACTTCTCAAACCCAAGTTTCTTCGCCGCCGCTTCGAGAGGTTCGTGAGATACCGCGTGTTCTCTCGACTTCGTCAGATAACCTTCGTCCGCACCGGGAAAACGCGCGAAAAGATCTTCCGCAACGACGAAATCGAGTATCGCGTCGCCCAGATATTCAAGTCTCTGGTAGCTTTCGGTCCTGTGCTCGTTCGCGTAAGTCGGATGAGTGACAGCCGTCAGAAGCAGGTTTTTATCTTTAAAAACGTATCCTACCGCCTTTTCAAGTCCTTTGAGTTCTTTCATTCCTTTACTTTCTTAAGTCCTTCCGCGATCTGACCGACCACGTTTTTTTCCGCGAGGCGGTCTGCGTTCAGAATACTCTTTTTATAGCTGAACGCATTGGACGCGCCGTGAGTCTTTATAACGATCTTGTTCGCGCCGAGGAACACGCCGCCGCCGACCTCGTCGGACGACACGCGTTTTTTAACTCCCTTGAACACGCTTTTGAGCAGGACGTAACCTATCTTGGCTTTAAGTCCGCCCTGCATTATCCCTTCTTTTATAAGCGAGAACATCGCCTTGCCCATGCCTTCGCACGCCTTTATCGCGACGTTGCCGGCAAAGCCGTCCGTGACCAGCACGTCGACGACGCCCGTCAGCACGTCCCTCGCCTCTACGTTCCCGACGAAATTCAGCCCGCCTTTTTTAAGCAGTTCGTGAGCTTCCCTTATAGCGGGAGTTCCCTTTTCCTCTTCCGCGCCGTTGCTCAAAAGTCCGACCGAAGGTCTTTGAATTCCGAACACATTTCTCATATAGACGTCGCCCATTACCGCGAATTCTTCCAGCATTTCGGGTCTGCAATCGACGTTCGCGCCGCTGTCGACGATTATAGTATGAGTGTCCTTTATCGTAGGCACGACTGAAGCGAGAGTCGCGCGGGTCACGCCTTCGATAAGCTTTACAATGACCTGCGTGCCGACAAGAAGAGATCCTGTATTGCCCGCGCTTACCATAGCGTCCGCTTCGCCCGCCGCGAGAGCGCGCAGTCCGAGCGCCATCGAGCTGTCCTTTTTTCTTCTTATCGCGAGCGCGGGTGAATCGTCGTTGGTGATCGGCTCTCCCGCCTCTTTGATCTCAACTCTTTCCTTATCGAAAGTCCTGCCTTCAAAGCACGCGTCTATATCCTGCTTTCTGCCGCAAAGGACGACTTTCAGCGACTTGTTCTCTTCAAGCGCGGCAAGCGCGCCTTCAACCGCTACGGATACGCCTGCGTCGGCGCCGTGGCAATCGACCAATACTTTCATATGCTCCTCCCGTGAGAGTTTTGCCCTCCCGCGTACGCGCGGTATATTGCGGACCAAATCTATTATATAATATATTAACTTAATATTGCAACATAAAATAAAAAAAACGGAACGGATCGCTCCGTTCCGCAATTTCAAACGAGTATAAAATTACTTCGCGCTCTTCTGCTTCTGAGCAACGATCTCTTTGCCGTCGTAATAACCGCAGTTATCACACGCTCTGTGGCTCTGCTTCAATTCGTGACAATGAGGGCACTCGACCATGGTCGGCGCTTCGATCTTCCAGTTAGCGGACCTCGAATGCTTTCTTGCCTTTGACGTTTTTCCCTTAGGTACTGCCATTTTCGCACACCTCCATTTAATTCTTTAACGTGATTGCTTCACTATTATATATTTTGCTTTTCGTTTTGTCAAACTTTTTTTGCAATATTTCTTGCGTATCCGGCAAAAATTATTCGCCTTTCACGATACGCCTGGTATCTCTCGCGATCATCAGCTCTTCGTTGGTCGGAACGATCAGCACTCTGACCTTCGACGCCTTCGTGCTTATCTCTCTTACGGGCGGCTTTTCGCGCTTTTTGTTTTCAGCCTTGTCCAGCTCTACGCCCAGGAACTCAAGACCTTTGACTATGCCCTCTCTCATCTCGTCGCTGTTCTCGCCTATACCGCCGGTAAAGACTATGCAGTCCAGACCGCCCATAGCCGCCGCGTACGAACCGATATACTTTTTAACCTTATAGGTGAACATATCCGCCGCAAGCCGTGCGCGCTCATTACCCTTATGTGCCTCTTCCAACATATTTCTGCTGTCGCTGCTTACACCGCTTACGCCCAGGAAACCGCTCTTCTTGTTCAGATAGGTGATCACCTCTCCGACCGTCATCTTCTTGAAGTTGCAGAGGAATTCGACGACCGACGCGTCAATGTCTCCGCTTCTGGTGCCCATCGGCACGCCTTCGAGCGGAGTCATACCCATAGAGGTGTCGACGCACTTGCCGTCCTTTACCGCGGTTATCGAAGAACCGTTGCCCAGGTGACATGTGACTATCCTTCCGCTCGCAAAGCCGTTGTCTTCAAGCCATTTCTTAGCCGTCTGCGACACGAACTTGTGCGAGGTGCCGTGGAAGCCGTATCTTCTTATCTTGAACTGTTCGTAATCCTCGTAAGGAATTGCGTACATATAAGCGTACGCAGGCATCGTCGTATGGAACGCCGTGTCGAATACCGCGACGTTGGGAACGCCGGGCAGCACCTGCATGCACGACTTTACGCACGCGATATTCGCAGGCATGTGCAGAGGTCCCAGGAACGCGTTCTTTTCGAGAATTTTCAGCGCTTCCGGCGTGATGAGCACGGAATCGTCGAAATCGGTGCCGGTATGCAGCACTCTGTGCCCGACCGCTTCTATCTCTGAGATATCGTCCAATACGCCGCCGACCGACTTGTCGGTAAGGCACTTTATCAGCAGGTCGAAACCTTCTGTGTGGTTTGCGAGCGGTTTTTCGACGTTGTATTTTTTGCCGCCCGACTCCTGCGTCAGGTTGGATCCTTCTATGCCGATACGCTCGATACCGCCCTTGCACAGCAAGGTTTCGGTATTCATCTCAATGACCTGGTATTTGAGTGAAGAACTGCCTGCGTTTACAACGAGAACTTTCATATTCCCTCCTTAATTCTGAGAAGCCTGTACGGCGGTTATCGCGACGACCGCGACTATATCGTCGGACGAGCAACCTCTGGAAAGGTCGTTTACCGGTTTCGCAAAGCCCTGGCAGATAGGTCCGATCGCGTCCGCGCCGCTGAATCTCTGCGTCAGTTTGTAACCGATATTGCCTGACTGCAGATCGGGGAAAATAAGTACGTTCGCCTTGCCCGCGACTTCGCTTCCCGGCGCTTTGAGCATAGCGACGGTAGGTATTATAGCCGCGTCCAGCTGCAATTCGCCGTCCACGCTTATTTCGGGAGCTTTCTCTTTTACCAGCGCGACCGCATTGACAACCTTGTCTACGTTTTCGTGCTTAGCGCTGCCCTTCGTCGAGAACGAAAGCATGGCGACCTTGGGCTCCTCGATACCGGCGAGCGCCTTTGCGGAACCGACCGAAGATATCGCGATATCCGCCAGCTGTTCCGCCGTCGGATCTATATTGACCGCGCAGTCGCCGAAGACCATTACGTCCTGAGCGGTGTACGGGGTGCCTTCAAAGCACATTATAAAGCAGCTGGAAACCGTCTTGATACCCGGCTTCGTCTTTACGATCGTGAGACCCGAACGCAGAACATTGCCTGTTGAGTTGATAGCGCCCGCGACCATACCGTCCGCCAATCCTTTTCTCGTCATCATAGCGCCGAAATTGAGGTTCTTTCTCATCTGGACGCGCGCTTCTTCAAGCGTCATGCCCTTCGCTTTGCGCAGTTCGTAAAACTCGTTTGCGAATTCCTCGATATCGGCGGTCTGGGGATCGACTACCTTGACGAGCGACAGATCCACGTCGGGATACATCTGCGCCAGCTTGTCCTTATTGCCCAGAAGCACGATATTTGCGATACCGTTCTTCGTGATTATCTCCGCCGCCCTTACGGTACGGGGCTCTTCGCCCTCGGCGAGAACGATCGTCTTTTTCAGACCCTTTGCCTTTTCGATTATTGCAGAAATGAGTTTGTTCACTTGAAAGACCTCCGAAACACTTTATATTTTCGCAAAAATATATTACAATATATTTACAAATTGATTATACTACCGCAAAATCGTTTTGTAAAGGCAAAAGCGGTCGTAGAAGAGAGATTTTTTATGAAAAACGCGGTGATAATCTGCGAATTCAATCCCCTGCACGTCGGGCACAAACGCCTGCTGGACAGCGCGCGCAAAGCGGGCGCCGAAAACGTGTTCTGCATTATGAGCGGAAGCGCCGTTCAGCGAGGAGAACTCGCCTGCCTCGACAAATACACACGCGCGAAGCACGCGGCGCTCGCGGGCGCGGACGTAGTCGTGGAACTTCCCGCCGAATACTCTCTTTCCGCCGCTCCGCAGTTTGCGACGGGAGGGGTAAAGATCGCAAATCTCATAAAAGACGCCACCCTTGTTTTCGGCAGCGAATGCGGGGATATTGCCGCGCTTGAGAACGCGGCGAAAGCGCTTTCCGACCCCGCCGTGAACGAGAGGATAAGATCCCTCGTAAAACAAGGCGCGGGCTATCCCGCCGCAGTCGCCGCGGCGACCGGAAACGACCTTTTTTCAAGTCCCAACAATGTGCTTGGAATAGAGTATTTAAATGCGATAACAGACACGGGCAAGAAAATTTCATCTTTTACGATAAAACGCGAGAGCGCGCCGGACGACGACGCGCCCAAAGGATATCCGACCTCTTCTTCGCTGCGCGAAACTGCGGCTGCGGGCAATAAGATAGACCCCTCTTTCACACCCGCTTATGTTTTGGAAGACCTTGAAAGGCGCACGTTTGACGACGCCGCTTACTTTGCCGTGCTAAAATACTGCCTTACCGCTTTGAAAGCGACCGGGATATACGACGACGCGGAAGGGCTTGTCAACAGACTCAGAAGCGCGGCTTTATCCTCAACGACTTTCGCGGAGTTCTGCGCCGCCGCCGCGTCGAAACGCTATACCCGCGCGAGGGTGAAAAGACTTTCTCTGAACGCGGTGATCGGCAACACTTTCACTCATAACGAGCTTAGCGCAAAACCCGTATCCTTCATAAACGTGCTGGCGGTAGCGAAAGGCAAGGAAGACCTGCTGTCTGAAATAAGCGTACCCTTAGCCGTTTCAAAACGCACGCGCGCTCCTTTCAATGAAGAATTCTCGACGACCGACCGCGCCGACAAACTGTTTTCCGCCGCGCGCTACCCTTTCGGCGACAATACTCTTTTCGTACAGAGATAAAAGATGCTCTTTGAATTTTCGTTAAATCAAGTCCGTAAAACGCGGGCTTTTTTATCCTCCCCGAGCCATAACGGTTAAGTCCCCGGCTTTTAATTTACGTTTTTCCGTTTCAGAACTCAAACGCGGGCTTTTACCCTGCCCGACCCCGAACGTATTTTTTTCTTTGCGATTTTATACATATATATTGTATGCGGACGGCGCGCACGTACGCACCGTCCGCGTAATACCCGCGGCTGCGCGCGCATAAAATATCGTATGGACTTTACAAAAGCACTCGACAAACGAAAAAGACGATTGGCGACGACGATCGCGGTGTTGGTCGGATTCTTCGTGATATGCCTGGTCGCCGACCCGAAACGCTATATCGCAAGCGTTTACAACGGTATGCTTCTGTTCGCGACAAGCGTTGCTCCGGCGCTGTTTCCGTTCTTCTTTTTCACGCGCATACTGACCTCTGTCGGCACGGCGCAGATACTGGGCGACGCGCTGAAAAAGCCGATCGCGAAAATGTACAACTGCCCGTCCGTCGGCGGTTATGTGTTCTTTATGAGCGCGATAAGCGGCTATCCCGTCGGCAGCCGGCTTTTAAGCGATCTTTACGCCGCAGGGATAGTCGACGAAAGGCAGGTAAAGGCGATAAGCGCGTTCACGTCGACTTCGGGTCCTCTTTTCATAGTCGGCACTGTCGGAACGGTGATGTTCAAAAGCGCGGCGTTCGGCTATATTCTCATGACCGTCCACTTTGTTTCAGCTCTTTTAAACGGGTTTATCTTCAGGATAAGCAGGAAAAAGGCAAAGGAATACGGCGAACTCTTACGCACTCCGCCCGACTTCGACGATCTTCTGGGCAAGTCGATGACGAGCGCGCTGACAAGTCTTTTCATAGTCGGCGGCTATATCGCGATATTCAGCATGATAGCCGACGTTCTGACGGATATCGGCGTGATTTCCGCGCTGGCAAAACCTCTCTCCTGTCTTTACTCCGCCGTCGGCTGGGAGCCGGAAGCCGCGCAAGGTACGGTGATCGGACTTATCGAGATAACGCGCGGCTGTCAAAACATCGCTGTAAGCGGCACTCAAATAAAAACAGCCCTGCCGATAGTGGCGGGACTGCTGTCCTTCGGCGGGCTTTCGGTATCTCTGCAATCCCTTACCTTCCTGGGGAATTGCAAAGTAAGCCCTTTGTATTATATCGCGACAAAGACTACGCAGGCGGCGATATCTTTCGCGGTCGCGCTTGCCGTCTCTCTCTTCCTTTAGCGTCTGCGCGTATTCATCGCGACAGAAAGTTCCTGTTTACTGCCGGACACGAGTTCAAGGGAATGTCTGAGCTCCCTTTCCGCATTGTTGAACAGGTCGTATATACTGGCGTAACTTTCAGTCCTTATCGCGTCCGCTTCCTGGCGCGCCATGCCGACTATCCTGTCCGCTTCGTGCTGAGCCTGAGCGATTATGTTGTTTTCCGAAAGCATCGCGTTCGCGTCGCGTTGAGCCTTCGTAACGATATCGTTCGCGCGCAGGTTAGCCTGTTCTATTATGTTATTGCTGTCCTGCAGGACCACTCTCGCCTCTGTTATCGCAGTCGGGAGCGCGCTTCTTATCTGCCCGATGATAGACAGACACTTTATATCGTCAATGCTCGTTCTTCCGCCCGAAAACACGGTCTTCTTGCCTATTCTGATTTCCTCTTCCAGTTTGTCGAGGAGTCTTTCGATCTCCAGATCCATAATTATATCTCCTGATTCATTTTGTTTTTCATAAGCGATCTCACCGCGTCCTTGCCGCCGTCGCAGAGGTCGTCGTATTCGGGCGCGTCCGTGACGAGAGTCTCTCTCACCCCGGTCGCGCTTATCTTTTGAATCTCTCCGTGCGCTTCGACAAGGTAGGTGACCACGCCGCCTCGCTCGAAATTGTAAGCGCTCATCTCCTTTTCGTAAGCGAAGTCGCGCTCGTTTCTGTATCCCCTCACTATCGCCCTTATACCGCGCCCTTCGCAGTAGTCGGCGACCATGCCGTAGCATATGTCAACTTCGACTTTTTCGCCGAGATCGGCGAGCGACTCCCGTGCTATCCGCAGGCTTTCGTCAAGCGAAAACAGCCTTTTTCTGTCCGGGTTCACCGCGACCAGGACCACTGCTTTGTCGAATTGTTCAAGCGCCTTTTCGACGACGTATCTGTGCCCTTTCGTGAACGGATCGAAGCTGCCCGTCACCGCGCACACGCTTTTTTTGCGGCTGTAAAATTCGACCGTAGCCCTGCCGTATCGCTTAGATTTTACGCATTCAAAACCTTCCGGCGCGGACGGTCTTACATCGTTGTCGTGCTCGTAGATCACGTATCCGCCGTCGGCGAGCAGTTCCCTTTCGGCAACTATCGCAGCGACGTCCGCGATATAGTCGCGTTTGTAAGGCGGATCGCAGAATATAAAATCCCACTTGCCTTTCGCAGACCTCAGCGCGTCCCTGAAATCGCGCGAAGTCACGCCGTATCTTCCTTCTATCCCGATCAGATTCCTCTTCAGCAGCTGCATGCTCTGCCTACCGGTATCGCAGAACAGCACCTCTTCCGCGCCGCGGCTCAACGCCTCGATCCCCATAGCGCCGCTGCCGGCGAAAAGGTCTATGAAACGACAGCCTTCGACATAGCCCTGAAGCACGTTGAAAATGCCCTCCCTTGCCATATCGGAAGTGGGTCTTATCTCATCGTTTCCTTCGGGCGGAATTATCTTTCTGCCCCTGTATCTGCCGGTTATTATCCTCATCTGCGATAGATCTCCGACGCGGTGATCACGACGTCCATCCCGACGTCGTGCGCGTCCGCATTTATTTTTTCTGTCTTTTGACAGTCAAACGCAAGCGCTATCTTTTCACAGCCGCACTCCGCGAAAAATCTGTCGTAATACCCTTTGCCTCTGCCCAGCCTGTTCAGCTCTTTGTCAAACGCGCGAAGCGGAGTTATGCATATATCCGGCATTATTTCAGCCGCCGCGTATCTTCTCCCTTCCGGCTCGTATATCCCGAAGGCGCCTTTTGACGTCTTTTCGCAATATCTTGCCAGAAACATATCCCCGCCGTCGACAACGGGAAGATAAACTTCGTTATTCTCCGAAAGCCGCGTTATTATGTCCGCCGTGCCGACCTCGTCGGGCAAAGCGTTGTATATAAACACCTTTTTGCCCGTTATCCCGAGGGCTTCGACCTTTGAAGCGACCAGCGCGCTTTCGCTTTGCTTTTTCCTCGCGCTCATTGCGGCGATCTTCGCCGCGACTTGTCTGCGAAGAGATCTTTTATCCATTATTCCTGTTTTTGTAGTAATTCATCAGACAGCCGTCGGCGATTATGTCTCGCTCGTCCGCGGTAAGCGGATCCGTTCTGAGAACGATATTCCGCACCTTGCCGTCCTTTGCCACCGCTTTCGCCGCGAAAGTCGTATCGCCTTTTTCCATCGCCGTCCTTATGCCCTCAACGATGATTATCTCTCCGTCGGTGAACTTTTCTTCGCTGAGGAAAGGCATCATACCCCAGTTGATAAGATTGCTCCTGTATCTCTTAGTCGCGTATTCCTTCGCGATGTTACAGCTGCCGCCCAGAACTCTCTGACAGCTCGCCGCCTGCTCGCGCGCGCTTCCGTCGCCGGGCTTTACCGCGTAAACGCCGCTGCCTATCGAGACGCTGCCTTTAAGCTCAACGCCGCAAGTCTTCAATGCCGCCGCGTATTCTTCTGGGAGCTTTCCGCCCTCCAGTTCCTTCTGCTGCGCCGCGATTGCCTTAGCCCTGCCGACGTATTCCGGCACTTTTCTCGAGAGCGCGAATTCAGCGAGTTTAAGCGGATTGCTGCGGTAGCTCGACGTTTCGCCCGACGGTATAAGTTCGTCTGTAGTCGTGACGGGATCGTTGATGACCGCCGCCAGTTTTATCAGCACGTTGTCTGTCAGCGCGATGACGGGCGGCCAGTCCTTGATATTGGGACCGTAGTGCAGCTCTTCTTCCTTCTGCGCCTTGCCCCAGCCGTTGTATATCCTTCTCTCGTATATTCTGCCGTCGTAATCGAACGCGGGTATGCAATCGTCGTAGTCGATGTCGGTCGCCGCGGTCAGTACGCCGCCGTTCTTCGCGGTCGCCGCAATACTTCTCGCGTCCATAAGCGCGACCGAAGCGATCTGGTTGTTGCCCGGCTTGCTTCCCTCTCTGGACTCGAAGTTTCTCGTAGTATGTCTTATGCTGAGCGCGTTGTTGTTGGGCACGTCGCCCGCGCCGAAACACGGTCCGCAGAACGCCGTCTTTACGTTGACGCCCGCCGCGACGAGTTTTTCTATCGCGCCCTTCTTCAACAGATCGCAAAATACCGGCGTGGACGAAGGATAAACGCTGAGCGTGAATGCGTCGTTGCCTGTCGAAGCGTTGTCGAGTATACTCGCCGCCTCGTAAATGTTGTCGTAGGTACCGCCCGCGCAGCCGGCGATGATACCCTGCTGAACAACGACTTTGCCATCCTTTATCTTATCGGTAAGTCTGAACGTGACGTTCTTGTTGCCGAGCAGCTCGTTACCCTTCTTTTCAGCTTCTGCAAGCACGTCATACGGGTTTTCGATAAGCTCTTTGAGATCGTAAACGTTGCTGGGGTGGAAAGGAAGCGCTATCTTCGGGGTCACCTTTGAAAGGTCGACCTCGACGATTGCGTCGTAATACGCAAGCGGCGCGGGAGTTATCGCCTTGTAATCGGACAGTCTGCCTCTTACCGCGTAATAGTTCTTCACCTCGTCGTCGTCCGTGCGCCATATGCTGGAAAGACAGGTCGTTTCGGTCGTCATAACGTCAATGCCGTTTCTGTACTCTATCGGCAGATTCTTCACACCGTCGCCGACGAATTCCATCACCTTGTTCTTCACAAAACCGCTCTTGAACACTTCGCCGATTATCGTAAGCGCGACGTCCTGGGGACCTACGCCGCGGCGCGGTTTGCCTTTCAGATTTATCGCGACGACGTCGGGATACTTTATGTCGTACGTTCTGCAAAGAAGCTGTTTGACCAGTTCCGGTCCGCCCTCGCCGACAGCCATCGTGCCGAGCGCGCCGTATCTGGTATGAGAGTCGCTGCCCAGTATCATCTTGCCGCAACCGCTCATACATTCGCGCATATACGTATGTATAACCGCCTGGTGAGGAGGCACGAAAATACCGCCGTATTTCTTAGCCGCGGACAAACCGAAAACGTGGTCGTCCTCGTTTATCGTGCCGCCGACCGCGCACAGCGAGTTGTGGCAGTTGGTCAGAACGTAAGGTATCGGAAATTCTTTTAGACCGCTCGCCTTCGCCGTCTGGATTATGCCGACATAGGTAATGTCGTGCGAAGCGAGCGCGTCGAAACGCAGTTTAAGAAGATCGCCCTTCTTCGCTTCGCCCGCCGTGTTGTGGGCGTTAAGCACAGAATAAGCCATCGTGCCCTTGTATGCGGCCGCGAGCGCGTCGTCGCTGAAATTGTATGCTTTGAGACGGGTTTCGTCCACGAACTTGCCGTCGACGTAATACATGCCTTTCGAATAGGTTTTAATCATTTTCGACCTCTTTTCATCAAATCGTTTAGTTAATAATACTACAAGCGCGCGCAAAAATCAAATTTTTTCGACCTTTACGCGCGCCTTTATACAACTTTATTTTATTTGGTCTCCGCTTCCGCTCTTTCCCTCGCGTTCGCGCCGACAAGTCTTACGATCCTCTTTTCGACGAATCCGCACGGATGGTAGCTTTCCTTTGATTTTCTCAGCCCTTCCAGCCCCATGTCTTCCTGACGGTTGATGAAACGCGCGCCGGAAAAGTGCTTCGCCGCAAACATCTGACACAGCGACGGATATATCCCGTCGTAGTCGACGTCTCCCTTTTCCAGGTGGACTATACCGACGCCCGACGCGGTCAGCTCGCCCGTTTCGAAGCCGACTATTTTTCCGTCCACTTCCATAACGTCGGCGAAAAAGTCGTCGTATTTAAGCGAGTATTCCAGGGCTAGTTTAACGACCTTCTTTTCCTGCCTTTCGCTGTCGTCGTGGTACTCGTCGAAACTCTTTGTCTCCGCCCATTCGCGGAAGAGTTCGCATACCCCGTCAAAGTCTTTTTCCGTATACGTCCTGAAAACGTATTTTTCCCTGTACGTGTTGATAAAACGCGATATAAAGTTGCGTTTCGCGTGGTACTTCTTACCCTTCAATTCTATCAGATCGGACGGGTTGTAAAGATACTCCGCATAATTGCGGTAGTCGGGCTTGTCCGCTATTTCGTAAACGGTCGGATCCAGACTTTCCGCGTCCTCTCTGCGGCAGGACGACATATAAAATTCCTCTCCCGACCGTTCGCAGTATTCTCTCAGCATGTCTACCGCTTTCGTAAATTCGCCCTTGGGCGCGAGCGGCGGAAGAAAGATATAACCGTGACTGTCAGACTCCTCGTCTTCTTTCATCAGATGAGGATTGAATCTTATGAACGCATAGCCGTTTTCGAATGCGATAGTCATAGTGTCGAAGTCGAAAAAATCCCATCCCGACAGATAAAGAACGGAATAATCGCTTCCCGTATAATCCGTCTTTGCGAGGATCTCGTCAATACGCGTTTTGTCGCTCTCTTTTATTTTTACAAATTGCATAAACAACAATAAATCCCTTGTCTTATTTATATTTTTTGTATATAATATTCGTTATGAAAAAGCGTTACCGTTTCAGGCAAAAAGCGTTGGTCTACGTGCTTTTCGCGATCGTTACGATTATAGCATTAACTTGCATTACAGTCAATTGTTTGAGACTGGCGCAGGTCGGAAACCTGACCTCTACCAACCACGCTCTCGACATCTTCGCGATATGCATGATGTCCTTTGTCGAGCTGTGTATGATATCGGTCACGTTCGCCTCCTGCTATGTGTTGGGCAAAGACAAGCTTTACTGTTTCCTCGGCGTGGTCATGACCCGCGTGCCGTATAAGGATATCTGCCTCGTCCGCTATTCTAAGGATAAGCGCATCTTCCTCGTATACTACAAGGTTGGCAAAAACGGCGTGCTAAAAGACGAAATGTCCGGCATTGAGGCGCGCTTCGTGCGTCTTAACGTAAACGACGTCCTCTACGACGAAATAGCGAAAAACATAAAAAAACACGCTCCTCAGGCGGTAATAGAATTTGTCGGAGACGAAGAAAAATGATAGCCGTACTCGCAAGCAACAATTCACACAAACTGGACGAGATCCGCGCTCTTATGGCGGACAAGTTCGACAAGGTCTGCTCTCTTTCCGATATGAACATACATACCGACATCGAAGAGACCGGCAAGACTTTCGAAGAAAACGCGTTCATAAAGGCGCAGACGATATTCGATATACTCGGCGGAAAATACGCGGTGCTCGCGGACGACAGCGGACTGTGCGTCGAAGCTCTCGGCGGCGCTCCCGGCGTGTATTCGGCGCGCTACGCGGGCGAGCCGTGCGACGACGGCAAGAACAACCGCCTGCTTCTCAAAAATCTGCACGAAAGAGAAAACATATTCCCCAAAAACCGCCGCGCTTATTTCGCAAGCGTAGTCGCCGCGGTACTTCCAGACGGCAGAAAACTATCCGGAGAAGGCAGAGTCTACGGCGAAGTGCTGGACGAATACCGCGGCGCCGGCGGGTTCGGTTACGATCCGCTGTTCTATTGCGAAGAACTCGGCAAGACTTTCGCCGAAGCTTCGATGGCTGAAAAGAATACGGTAAGCCACAGGGCACGCGCTCTCGCCGCTCTTAAAGCAAAATTATGAGCAACATCGTCGCCATTTCCGACTCTCACGGCAGACTTCCGATGACGGACAGGTTTCTGACCGTACTCGACGAGGCGGATTACATTTTCTTTCTCGGCGACGGCGGAAAGGATATTGATTTTCTTGTCGGAGCGTACCGCTCAAAACTGCATTACGTTTACGGCAACTGCGATTTCAGGAGCGGCAGACGCGAAGAACTCGTCGATATCGACGGCGTAAAATTTTTTCTGACCCACGGTCACGACTACGGCGTTAAGACGGACTGCCTTTCTCTCTCGTACGCGGCGAGGGAAAAGGGCGCGGACGTCGCGCTGTTCGGGCATACCCACCGCCCGGTCATAATCAAGGACGGACTGCTCACGCTGATAAACCCCGGCAGTCTCGGTTACGGAGGTAATTATTGTTATATGAGCGCCTTTAACGGCAGATTCGCCGCAAAACTCGTGACACTCACCGACATATAAGAAGGTTTTTATGATTAGAAAAGACGTAAGAAACATTGCGATCATCGCTCACGTCGACCACGGCAAAACGACTATGGTCGACCAACTTTTGAAGCAGAACGGCGTTTTCCGCGACAACGAAGCGGTCGCCGACCGCGTTATGGACAACAACGCCCTCGAAAGAGAGCGCGGCATCACCATTCTCGCAAAAAACACCGCGGTGCACTACAACGGCGTCAAGATAAACATCATCGACACCCCGGGTCACGCGGATTTCGGTGGCGAGGTCGAACGCATACTCTCAATGGTAGACGGCGTTCTCCTGCTCGTCGACGCGGTCGAAGGCTGTATGCCGCAGACCCGCTACGTGCTCAAAAAGGCGCTGGGACTGAATAAAAAACCGGTAGTCGTCGTCAATAAAGTCGACAGAGGCTGCGATTTCGACAAGATAGCCAACCAGGTTATCGACCTGTTCTTCGAACTGGGCGCAAACGACGATCAACTGGATTTCAAGACCGTCTACGCTTCAGGCAAACAGGGCTGGGCTACCCTTACCCCCGGTGACACCGGAACGGATATGAAACCGCTGCTCGACACGATAATTTCAGAGATACCCGCCCCCGAAGGCGACGATACCGACGGACTGCAGGCTATAATCTGCAATATAGACTACGACGAATATATCGGCAGGATAGGCATCGGAAGGATAGTCCGCGGCACGATGCGCGGCGGTCAGCTTGCCGCGATCTGTCATACAGACGGCTCCGTCACACATGAAAAGATCGCTAAAATGTACCAGTTCGAAGGCTTGAAACGCGTCGAAAGCGACCGCGCAAGCGTGGGCGATATAATCGCGATAAGCGGACTGGAAAAACTCAATATCGGCGAGACAGTATGCGACGTCGACATGCCCGACCCGCTCCCGTTCGTCGCGATCGACGAGCCAACCCTCTCAATGATGTTCATGGTCAACAACTCGCCGTTTGCCGGCAGAGAGGGCAAATTCGTCACCAGCCGCCACCTGCGCGCCAGACTTTTCCGCGAGGTGCAGACCAACGTCAGCATGCGCGTCGAGGAAACCGACTCCCCCGACAGCTTCAAAGTCTACGGCAGAGGCGAACTTCATTTGTCCATACTCATTGAAAACATGCGCCGCGAGGGCTATGAATTCCAGGTCTCCCGCCCCAAGGTGATTTATAAGGAGATCGACGGCGTAAAATGCGAACCTATCGAAAGCGTCGTCGTAGAAGTCCCGGAAGACTACGCCGGCACCGTCATCAACAAGCTCGGTGCGCGCAAAGGCGAACTCGTCGAGATGATGCCCGACGACCGCGGCGGTATAAAACTCGAATTTTCAATACCTTCCCGCTGCCTTATCGGCTACCGCAGCGAAATGCTGACCGATACCCGCGGCTTCGGCGTTATGACCAGCGTTTTCAAGGGCTACGAGCCGTATAAGGGCGACATTCAGGAAAGAACGCGCGGCAGCGTTATCGCATTCGAAGACGGCGTGACCACTACGTACGGACTTTTCAACGCACAGGAGCGTTCCACCCTCTTCCTGAAACCCGGCGTTCCCGTATACGCAGGCATGATCGTCGGCGAAAACTCGAGAGAGGACGACCTCGTTGTCAACGTCTGCAAGAAAAAACAGCTTACCAATAACCGCGCCAGCGGCAGCGAGGACGCGCTCAAACTCGTCTCTCCCCGCATTATGAGCCTCGAACAATGTCTCGAATTCATTGCGGACGACGAGCTCGTGGAAGTCACTCCGCTCAATATCCGACTGAGAAAAACCATACTCAGCAAAGAACAGCGCATGAAACTCATCGGCAAGATGAAGAAAGAGAGTCAGCAATAATTTTTCGCAACAAAATAAGTTGATATTGTTGACAACTCAGGCGGGCGTGTGATAGAATTTTTAAGCATCACGGAGATCCGCCCACGCGGGTGTAGTTCAATGGTAGAATCCCAGCCTTCCAAGCTGGTCGTGTGGGTTCGATTCCCATCACCCGCTCCAATGCGGTAACTCTGCATGAGCCTGTAGCTCAGTTGGATAGAGCAACGGCCTTCTAAGCCGTGTGTCGGGGGTTCAAATCCCTTCAGGCTCGCCAATGTGTGGTGGGTATAGCTCAGTTGGCTAGAGCGCAAGATTGTGGCTCTTGAGGCCGAGGGTTCGACTCCCTCTACTCACCCCATTAACACAGGGGTATCGCCAAGCGGTAAGGCATCAGACTTTGACTCTGATATTCGTAGGTTCAAATCCTGCTACCCCTGCCAAGGGTAAAAAATATAGGCACGTAGGGGTGTCGCCAAATGGTTAAGGCACTGGACTCTGACTCCAGCACTTGAGGGTTCAAATCCTTCCACCCCTGCCAAACTTTATAACGGGTCGCAAAAGTTGAAAAGATTAACGCAAAACAGTTGCATTTTTTCGGCGGATGCGTTAAAATAACTAAGGTTTTGACCCATTAGCTCAGTCGGTAGAGCACATGACTTTTAATCATGGTGTCCCGAGTTCGATTCTCGGATGGGTCCCACTCTGAAAACTGAGCGGATGTGGCGGAATTGGCAGACGCGCCAGACTTAGGATCTGGTGTCCACGACGTGGGAGTTCGAGTCTCTTCATCCGCACCATCTGATGAAACTTTAAAATATAAATATCTGCGGGAGCGCCTCAGTGGTATAAAGCGCCCCTTGCCAAGGCAAACGGACGCTCACAAAGTTCGCTAATGCACGCGAGTTTATAGGATCCTTTGAGTTCATATATCTCGTCTCCCGCTCAAAAACTTAATAACGTATATGCGCGGGAGTGGCTCAGTGGTAGAGCGTTGCCTTGCCAAGGCAAATGTCGCGAGTTCGAATAACGCGGGAAACCGCTTAACAGATATGCACCTTTAGCTCAGTTGGTAGAGCAACTGACTCTTAATCAGTGGGTCCAGAGTTCGAGTCTCTGAAGGTGCACCATAACAAAAAAAAGACGAGCCAAACGGTTCGTCCTTTTTTTTGTTATCGTTACCTCGGACACGAGAACGTGAACAAAGCGAACGTTCGTGGTGCTTGCACCTTTCGCCGTCAGGCGAAGCCCTCTGAAGGTGCACCATAACAAAAAAAGACGAGCCAAACGGTTCGTCCTTTTTTTTGTTATCGTTACCTCGGACACGAGAACGTGAGCAAAGCGAACGTTCGTGGTGCTTGCACCTTTCGCCGTCAGGCGAAGCCCTCTGAATGTGCACTACCCTTTTATAAAAAGACGAACCCTGTAAATTCAAGGTTCGTATTTTTCTTTGCAAAAGATTGGTTCGGGATATTAATTGAAATAAAATATTGATATATTCTCAATAAGCGTTTTATATATCAAACTTGATATTTTCCTCTGCTTTTGCGTAAACATCAATGCGAGAATCAATATCTACGCGATTAACGATAAATCCACGAACCATACATAGTTTTATAAAATCATCAATACGATTTATTCCGTTCATTTCCTTAAGTGTTATAACTACTCCAAATTGCATATCATGATTACGTGAGTATGTTAATCTCTCTTTTATTTTTACACTTAACCCCCAAAGTCCAGCACCGTATTTACCTTTTGGTCTTGATGTAGTTTTAACTGATTCGCTAATGTGTTTTATATTATCCCATTTACGATACAATAAACGCGCCGGGCCCTCGTACAAACAGCGCCCCTCAACATCCTGAAAATTATTGTTAATCGGCATAATCTCTGGGCCTCTTTTACCTGCACGAACTCTACCAAAATGAATATCCATTTCCGTATCAGTGTAATCAACTCCTTGATTTCTAGAACAATTCGGGAAATAACACAGCGTTGCTCTAGCAAAAAAAGGATGTTTGTCCTTGTATGAAGGTACAGGTATATTGTAATTATATGTTTCATATTTATCAATAGTTCCTGTCATAAAAAATCTAATTTCATCATCTGTTGTTTGTAATATTTCTGATATTTTAATAGGAACAACCCCATATCCAACAGAATGAGTTAAATCATCCTTTCTATTCCAACCTGCAGCTGAGTCGATAATAAGTGCCTTTGCCACTTCCCTTGTCATACCCATATAATGGATTAAATATGCCAATTTCCTTGCTATCCATGGGGCAGCAAAAGATGTTCCCTGAACCACCCCTTGTCCTGTTGGTGTGCATACTGTAATTCCTTTGTCATTATCCCCACCGTAATAACTTACGTCTGGCTTATGAAAAAACGACAAAACCGGGCCTATTCTAGTATAAGAAGCAGGATCACCACTTTCTTTTACAGAATTTACTACCAAAGAATTTATAGAATCAGCAGGAGCACCTATTCTCATACTCTCTTTTGATCTACTAGGCTTATTGGTACCAGCTACTACAAAAATAACGTCGTATTCGCTTTGTATTTTATCTAATTCCGCTGCTTCAGGTGAAATAAAATTCTTGTGAATTTCCATCACCGATCCAAGAGACAAGTTCCATACTTTTATGTCTCTATTTGCAGCAACTGCCGCTCTAATATTCTTTAGGACACTAAAGGAACTGAATTTTCCATGTGTTGCAACACCAAAATGTTTTACTCTAAACCTTCCACACTCATCATTCATTTCAGGATTAAACGTTGGTCCATCTACTATAATTGAAGACACCGCTGTTCCATGATAATAATCTTTTCTCTCAACCGGAATATTTGGATCTAGCATGTTTTCATACTCCACCCAATCTCTAAAATAAACCTCATTATCGAACAAGGTATCAATTACGCCAATTTTTGGTTCATTAGTCGATGCAGGAATAGTTATTCCTCCACTACTAGTTTCATTTATTTCTTCTTTAGTTAAATCTGCAAAATCTCGCACCTGCATCGCGACCAAATAAGGAGCTTTTTCTTTTAAAATTTTAAACTGATCTGGATTTATTAAAATCGTAGTTTCATCAATCACTCCAGTTTCAAATATTTTTATTCCAATTGATTCAAGCAATTTTAAGGTTTTAGACTTTGTTTTATATAATGTTACTATGGCAGGTTCATTTATATCTTCAAGATTATCATCTATAGAAAATTTGTTAACATAATAACAGTCTACAATAACCCCTATAAACCTAGTAAGAGAAATTGTACTTTTGTCAAATTTTTTTGATTTGTATAATTCCGCAATATTCTCTGTTGTGATATTCCCACTAAATTTTATTTTAACAATTTCTCCACATACTTCCAATCGACTTATAGCTTCCTCAAGTTGTTCCAATGACATAAAATATGTAAAAATATGATTTATGTTTTTCCCATTTTCTTCGAATCTTGCGCCACGAATCAAATCATTGGCTTTGACTGCCGATGACTCAAACAAACTTTTTATGCGATTACTCTTTGCCACCACTCTATTATAATGTGCAGATAATAGGGCGCCGCCTATCAAGGAATTTTTCGTCCAAATTGACAAAATACTTTCTAATTCCGATTTTAACTTAAAAATATGTTCGCACCCAACACTAGCCCCTACTGGCAAATTCACCGCTCCATATCCGTTACTGTTTTTTTTATGTTCAAATTCTCCTTTTAGTTGAAGTAGATTATTCATCTGCCCCCTCCTTTAGTTCTCTAGCTACCTGACTTTTAGAAACACCCGTTAACAGCTCTATTTCTCTTACTGTAAATCCTTGTCCTTGTAATGTCTTTAAATCATCTGAAGCATCACTACAAATTGATTTATACAATCTTTTTAAATAATCATACTGCTCTCCAGGTTTACTAAAAGCAATTGAAGATTTAATAGCATTTTTTAAATCTCCAGGATATAATATAGGATCCATTCTTTTTATAATTTTTCTATATAAATTTATTTTCCTCCCTGCAAACTTGAACTTTGATAAAAACATATTTAATAAAATTTCAGAGACTTCGCATAAGTCCTCAATAGTATATCTATTGAAGTCCACAACTTTATCAAACCTTCTTATCAAAGCTTTATCAAAGTATTTATATAAATTTGTTGTAGCTATTAAAACAACTCTTTCATTTAAACTATCAAATCCTTTTAATATTGCAGATGTTGCACGTCCCATTTCTCTTAAATCATTTGAATTTGTTCTGTCTAACGCTATAGCATCGATTTCGTCAAATAAAACAACTATTTTTTCTGGATTAGTTAGTTTATTTAATTCATTAAACAATGCAGCTATATTTTTTTGCGTTTGTCCTAATTTGCTATCTATTACAGCGGAAAATTCAACAGAAAACAAATCTCTTTCCAATATTCTTGCTATTTGTTTTACCGTCTCAGTTTTTCCCGTTCCTGGCGGTCCTTGAAACAAAAACTTATTTACACCAACATTGTGACCAATTGCATTAATAATACCAATTATATCCTCTTGAATACTTTCTGGCAACGGCAATGGTTCATTGCTATAACTAACTTTATTAAAAAAAGTTAATTGGTCGTCGTATATTTGAGGCACAAAAGTATTTGAATTTGATAGTAATGCCATTATATATTCTGATAATTGTGTATCTCCTGATGCATCGAATTCTTTTGCAATTTTATATGCTTCGCTGCGAAAGCCTGCATCATTACCTTCGGTATAATATTTTATAAGGTTTATTATGCTAATTTTTTTCATATATCCATATACCTCTCCCTTACATTATATTATATTCGCATTGGGACAAAAGTCAATATATTTGGGACAAATTTTTCGCGCAAATTATTTGTTCCATAATCACTAAAACTTTTTTCTTATTAAAATATCATAGTAATATATCGTTAATTTACTAAATAAAGGTATCACTTAAATACAGAAAATTCATTTTAAGTACCTTAAAATATAACTAGTTATATTATAAATTTAAAATATCAATAAAATCCAATATTTTTCTCTTTTGTTCACCAGACAAATTCTTTAAAACATTAAATAATTTGTTATCTAATTCTTTATTTAAATCTTTATTTAAATCTTTATTAACGAAAAGTTGCTTCGTCTACCCCGAGCAATTCATACAGACTTACGTCGTAGATTTTGGCAAGCTCTATCAGATATTCGTAGCAAGGCCTTGAAATATTTTTTTCCCAGTCGCTGATATTAGATTGCTGAATATGAAGTTTATTCGCAACTTCCATCTGAGTCAACCCTGCCTGCTTGCGGCATTCTTTAAAAAACTTTCCGAATTCCATTAGTTCGATTTTAGCAAATATGTGTGTTGCACATTGACAAATATGTGCATTACACATATAATTATTAACGTACGGAGTAAGAATATGATATCAAACAAGCAAATCAAATCAAAGAAGCGGGTACGCGATCACGGCGAGGTTTTCACATCTGAACGAGAGGTAAAGGCGATGTGCGACCTTGTCAAGGAAGAAACAGAACGTATCGACAGCAGATTTTTGGAGCCGGCATGTGGGGACGGCAACTTTTTGGCAGAAATTCTTACCCGAAAACTCGAAATCGTAAAAAAGAAATACAAGAAAAGTCCTATTGATTATGAGAAAAACGCGGTGCTTGCCATTTCAAGTATATACGGCGTCGATATCCTTATCGACAACGTAATTGCATGCAGAGAAAGACTGTTCCGAATATGGGACAAAACCTACTCTGCCGTATGCAAAAAGGAATGTAACGACGAAACAAGGCAAGCCGTCAGATTTATATTGTCGAGAAATATCGTATGCGGCAACGCGCTGACTTTGCTTTGCGTTGACGAGAACGGAAACGACACGACCGAGCCTATCGTCTTTTCAGAATGGGCGTTCATCACCGGCAATATGTTGCAAAGAAGCGATTACACGTTTGCCGAACTACTCAATGAAAGCGATTCAGAAGAAAACAATCAGACTTCCCTCTTTGACAAACAGCAAAACGAAGAAGGGATCTTTTTGAAAAAATACGTTTCACATTATCGGAGGGTACAAGAAAATGGCTGAGAGCGTTTTTGACAAAGTCTACAATCCCGACGTTTTGAGTTGCCTTGCCAATCTCTCAAACGACGAGGTTTTCACTCCGCCTGAAATAGTCAACCAAATGCTTGACCTGTTGCCGCAGGAGCTGTTCAGAAACCCCGACACGAAATTTCTTGACCCTGCCTGTAAAACGGGCGTATTCTTGCGCGAAATCGCAAAACGGTTGATAAAAGGCTTGGAACCGCAATTCCCAGACCTTCAACAAAGAATAGATCATATATTCCATAATCAGCTATACGGCATCGCGATTACTGAACTTACCAGCCTTTTATCCCGCCGCGGATTGTATTGCAGCAAATATCCGAACAGCGAATTTTCAGTCTCTCTTTTCGATACCGCAGAAGGCAATATAAGATATAAAAAAGTCTCTCATACCTGGAAAGACGGTCGCTGTATCTATTGCGGAGCAAGCCAAAAAGAGTACGACAGAGATCAAGAACTGGAAACGCACGCATACGAATTTATCCATACTCTTACGCCCGAGGAGATCTTTAAAATGAAATTTGACGTTATAATAAGCAATCCGCCGTATCAACTAAATGTTGGAAGCGGCGGAAAAGGATCTGGAACTGCTATTCCTATATATCATTTATTTGTGAATCAAGCTAAAAAGCTAAAACCTCGTTATTTAACTATGATAATTCCTTCCAGATGGTTTTCTGGTGGTAGAGGTTTGGATTCTTTTCGTCAAAGTATGTTAAACGACCATAGATTAGCTAAAATAGTTGATTTCTCCGATTCCAAAGATTGTTTCCCGGGCGTAGACATCGCAGGTGGCGTATGTTATTTCCTCTGGCAACGCGATCGTGATACAAATAATCATCTTTGCGAAATTGTTAATAGCTATAAAAATATTACAAATTCAGAATTTAGAAATCCTACTGAATTTAATGTCTTTATTCGAGATAACAAAGCTATCGATATTGTGAAAAAAGTCTTATCCAACAAAGAAACTACTTTAAACAAAATAGTTCGGCCAGTTTCTCTTTACGGTTTAAATACTAATATATCACTTAAGAATTCCGGCGAAATTGCCGTTAGGCACAGCGGAGGAATAGGCTATTGCTCTAAATCCATAATACGTGCTGGTTTAGAAACATTAAATCAATACAAAGTTTACATATCAGCGGCCTCCTATGACCATGCCGGACAGCCCGATAAGGACGGCAAGCGTCGAATATTATCTATTGTTGATATTATGGAACCGAATACGATTTGCACTTCCACTTATATCGTAATAGACGCATTTGACAACAGAATCTATGCTCAGAATTTAATTTCCTTTCTGAAAACAAAATTCGTAAGGTTTTTAATGTCTCAAATTTGCATATCTCAGCATATTAGCAGAGATACTTTTTCATTTGTTCCTAATCAAGACTTCTCCAAGCCTTGAACAGACGAAGAATTGTATGCAAAATACAATCTGTCCAAGGAAGAAATCAACTTTATCGAATCTATGATAAAACCCATGGAGTAATACTATGGCACAGGAATTTTTCAAAGCGCGTCCGGACGTTACTCCGACAATATACGCATACGAGCTGGTGGGCGTTTCTTCTCACGAAGGATATCTCAAAGTCGGCTATACAGACCGCAACGTGGAAACGCGCGTAAAAGAACAACTGCACACAAGCGGCATCCCCTACAAAATAGTGATAAAAGAATCGGCAATGCGCCCCGACGGCTCTTGTTTTACAGACAGAGACGTTCACGCTCTTTTGCGCAGAAAAGGTTTTCTGCAACTCAACGAAGGTGCGGATAAAAACGAATGGTTCCGCTGCTCTGTCAAAGACGTAATAGGTGCGATCCTGACTCTCAGAGAAGAAATAAAGTCTGAAGAAAACAGAACGGCGACTTTCAAAATGCGCCCGGAACAAGTCTATGCAGTAAACAAGACGATTGACTTTTACAAAGCCGCCAAGGAACAGGAGCCGACCAGGTCTCCCAAGTTCTTATGGAACGCTAAAATGCGCTTCGGTAAAACGTTCGCGGCTTATCAGCTTGCAAAGAAAATGGGACTTTCAAAAATCCTTGTGCTCACCTTCAAGCCTGCGGTCGAATCCGCATGGCGCGAAGACTTGTTGACTCACGTCGATTTCGAGGGCTGGCAGTTTGTCTCCAACAAAGACGCTCACGACAACAGAATAAACATCGACAATCACTACGCACAAGCCGATAAAAGCCGTCCTATCGTCGTTTTCGGTTCTTTCCAGGATTTGCTCGGCACCAACGAAAACGGCGGAATAAAGGCTAAAAACGAGTTTATACATACTACTAACTGGGATCTAGTTATTTTCGATGAATACCACTTCGGGGCATGGCGCGAAAACGCGAAAAAACTGTTTGAAAATCCCGACGAAGAAGAAAACGCAGACTTTGACTATGAAAATTATAAACGTACGGAAGCGGACAACGCGTATAACGAAACTTTTCTTCCCATCTCGACGTCTTACTATCTCTTCCTTTCTGGCACGCCTTTCCGTGCGATAAACAGCGGCGAGTTTATCGAAGACCAGATCTACAACTGGACTTATTCGGACGAGCAGCGCGCAAAAGAAAACTGGATAAGCTCTAACAATCCTTATCTGTCGCTGCCCCGTATGGTAATGCTGACTTACCGTATCCCCGACAGCATAAGACAAATCGCTATCCAGGGCGAATACGACGAATTCGACCTTAACGTGTTTTTCTCCGCAACAGGCAAAGGCAAAGACGCTAAATTCAGATATGAAAGCGAAGTGCAGAAATGGCTCGACCTTATCAGGGGATCCTATCTGCCATCCAGCGTGGACGACTTAAAGCTGGGTCAGGACAAACGTCCGCCTATGCCCTATTCCGACACCCGTCTGCTGAACGTGCTCACTCATACGCTTTGGTTTTTGCCCAATGTAGCTTCTTGCCAGGCAATGGCAAACCTTCTCACTCAAAAGCAAAATACTTTTTATCACGACTATAAAATCAACGTCTGTGCCGGCTCAAGCGCGGGAATAGGACTTGACGCGCTCCGCCCCGTTCAAGCCTCAATGGGCGATCCTCTAAAAACGAAAACCATAACTCTGTCTTGCGGCAAACTTACGACAGGCGTTACGGTTCGCCCGTGGACAGGCATATTTATGCTCCGCAATCTCAAATCGCCCGAAACCTATTTCCAAGCCGCTTTCCGTGTGCAAAGTCCG
>CASEHD010000002.1 GCA_949287655.1 uncultured Christensenella sp.
CAAGGACAGCCCTTTTCATATACGCTGGGATTTGTGTTTCCCCTTACTGTATCCCCTCCGTTCTTCGACCTCACCCTGCGGCTTTCGGTCTCATAAAGTACTTTTCACAAAAAGCGTGGTTTTTGTGAAAAGGAAAAATAGTTTTCCCTCATGCTATCCCTTCCGACTTTTCGCAAGGGCAACCAAAACCGCTACGCTTAATCGTCGCGAGCTCCTCATATACGCTACGGTTTGTGTTTTCCCTTACGTTATCCCTTCCGACAAAAAGTCTCGCCCCGACTCGACTTTTTGCAAAGTACTTTCGGCAAAAAGCGTAATGCCAGTACTTTCGGCAAAAAGCGTAATGCCGCTTCGCTTAGCAAGGGGCACCAAAATCCCGACGCTTAATCAAAGGGCTGTTCGCAAGGACAGCCCTTTTCATATACGCTGGGATTTGTGTTTCCCCTTACTTTATCCCCTCCGACAAAAAGTTTCGCCTTGACTCAACTTTTTGCAAAGTACTTTTCACAAAAAGCGTCGTTTTTGTGAAAAGAAAAAATATCTGTGTATATTTTTGTATTATTTTCAGCTTCCCCGATATACCAATAGGATCGATTTTACCGATTTTTTTGGCAACAACACTTTGATGTCCGCAAAAATCAGTCGTAAAAGTTTTAACGGCAGCTAAACGCATGATATGCATTTTTATGACTTCGCATCATATTTATGTTGCGGACTTGCCGTATTTAGTTATACAGTCGGTATGGAAATGATTAATATTGCGGTTTATGCGCTAAATGAAAATTCAAATTGTTATGAAAGATGGAATTATGCTATACGAAAAATTGTAGTATATGTGCGCGGGCTTGCAAAAATCACGCTGTGAACTACTATCAAAATATTACGTCACAGATATTCTCTGAGTCTGAGCCACTCCTCTTCTTTCCAGCCGCCGGCGTTGGCGGGAGAGGTTGACGGAAGACATTTGAAGTCTATCCCGGGATAGGCTTTTTTCGCGACCGCGAACGACTTTTTGCCGTTGCAGAACACCGCTTTGATATGCGTTGCCGCGAGGACGGCGGGGATGTCGCTCGGCACGGCGTTTTTTATGTCGCTGTCAAGGGAGCCTTCTCTGTCGCAGGAATATATGCTGTCCATAAGCGCGATGCCGTTTTCGAGAAGAAAAGCGCGCTTACCGTCTATACTTTCGGGCACCGGCTTTCCCGTTATCTTTGCCATTATGGACCAGAAGCGGTTTCTTGGGTGCATATAATAAAATCCCTGTTTCAGGGATTCGACCGAAGCCATGCTCCCCAAAATAAGGATCTTACTGTTTTTGTCGTATATAGGCCTGAAGCTGTATATCATTTTATAAAAATATGCGTGCTTGGTGCGACGCCCGACAAAATGTCTTTTATCGCGTATTTGGGACTGGCGATATAAACTTCGGTGCCGTTTTCAAGCGGCGCTTTGATATATTCGAGCTTAGCGTATGCGCCGTTTGCGCCCTCTCTGCTGCTGCCGACGCAGACTTTCTGATACTCGCATACAGCGTCTATCGCCTCATAGCTGTCTTTGCCGCATATTTCGGGGATAAGCGTCGCGGGATCGCCGGGCACGCTGTAAATGCCGTCAGTCGACGTGAAAATAAGCAAGGTTTTACACTTGACCAGGCACGCTATCTGCGAGGCGGTCTCATCGTTATCCGCGCAGTGTACGACGTGCTTTCTGCTTTTCATCAGATTCTGAAGTTCGGTCTTTATGATCTCTTCGCTGGACAGCGGGTCGTTGTAGTTGATTATCGGGATAACGCCCTGCGCGGGACAGCGCAAAAGAAGATTTTTAAGATATTCGCGCTTAGCGTCGTCATTGAAATGCTGATGCTCAACGAGAATTTGCCTGAGCCCGTATTTGGGGTCGGTAAACTGGCGGTAGTTGGACATCAGGATCGCCTGCCCCTGCGCCGCGTAGTCCGTCTTTACGTCCTCGTATGCGCCGATGAGTTCCCTTCCGGTGCGCCTTATGTAATCCAGTCTGCCTATTTCGGTCGCGCCGCTCGTCACCCATATATAGCCGGGACGAAGCTGACGGCTTATTTTCGCGATAACGTTATAGTCGATGTCCCCCCACTTCTTGTTGACGAGAGCCATCGAGCCGACTTTTCCGACAAGTTCTATATCGAAAGTCATTTTACTATCTCCTTTAACCATTGTCCGGTACGCTTGCATACCAGGTCGTATCTGTTTATCTTTTCGAGAACGAGGTCAGCTCTGTTTCTGATCAGCTTCCACATTTCCGCAAGTTGTTTTTTCGTCTGTCCCAGCGCCTTTGCGTAAGCGTCCTCATACAGCTTGTCCGCGGCGCGGGTAAGCGCGCAATCTATAAGGACGATATAACTGTCTGTCGCGAGAGCGCCCAGCGTGGCGTCGGTGACGAGATTGACGCTTAAAGCTATCACCGAATTTTCGCAATCCGCGAGGGAGTTGACGGTATCGTCCGCCTTAGACATCGCAAACTGTTTGCCTGTAAGTTTTACCAACACATCCGGTTTTTTACCCGCGCAAAAATAGTCGAATATCCCGACTGAATCCGCGAAGGTCATGTTAAGGTCTTTCGCGAGCCTTTCCGCCGCCCTGCAACACAGTTTATAATCCGCTCCTACAAGCGTTATGTTATTCTTGTACGACATAAGCGCCGCGCTTCATGCAGATCGCGTATACCGTTCCGCCGTCCGTAAGGACTGCCGCCACCTGCACCTCGCCGTAATTCTTGTCGGCGGCTTCCGATGCGGTGATGTTTATGCCGCCGTTTTCGCCGATCCTGACGGTGATATCGCCGTCGCTGCCCGTTATATATATCTGTCTGAAACCGTTATAATCCGCGTCCGGCACCGCGTCGACATAACCGTCGAGTCTTGCGAGAAGGTCGGGGTTGGGATGAGTATATTTTTCTTGTGGCTTTTCTCTCGTTCCGCTGGTCGAAATTATCGCGAATTCCGCATCTATTTTATCCAGGAACGCCTGCGTCGTGGAACTTTTCGAACCGTGATGTCCCACTTTAAGAATATCGGTGTCGATATTGTCAAGATATCCCTTTGCAAGCACGTATTCTTCCGTCATCTCGTTGGCGTCGCCTGTAAGCACGATGGTCCTTTCAGCGTATTCGAGAAGGCATATCGGAGAGACCGCGTTTATTTTTTCGGCATTGGTGCCCGTCGGATAATCCTCTTCGTTAAACGAATAGCACTTCATCTCCCAGTTTTCGCCGCTTATCGTATACGCGCCGACGTTGTTATTGTACGCGGCGTCGACCGTATTACCTCTTTCGTCGGTGTAGGTCTCGTTTTCAGCCGCTTCGAGCAGTTTAAGCCACGTGTTGCTGTCCTGCGCCTTGTCGAGCGGCATATACAGAGACTTTATCTCGTAATTGTCAAGAAGCTTTTTTGCGTCTCTTATATGGTCGTAGTCTCCGTGCGTGATAAACAGATAATCTATCTGCGTTACGTTCTTCTCCCGCAAAAACTCGTTGGCGTGATTCCACGGAGAGGTCGTGCCGAACTCGCTGCCGATATCCATCACCATATTCTTGCCGTCCGGAAACGCGATATAAATGCAGTCGCCCTGCCCTATGTCAAGCACGGTCATCTCGAGCGTATCGCCCGTAACGTACGGATTGTCCGCCTGACCGCTGCCGTTGCCGACATTATTTGCAGGGTCGTCCTTATGGAATACGGAAGCTATTATACCGTTCAGCACGTCGGGTTTGAAATACCACAGCGCGACGAGCGCCGCGACAATTATAAGCACGACTACGACAAAGAAAATTATCTTGCCTTTGCTGAGTTTTTTCTTACGTCTTGCCGTTCTCGCTCTTGCCAATGTCAGTCCTCCTCGGCAAAATATTCGATGACCTTCTTTTTCTTTTCGGGTTTATTGTCGCCGTGCTTCGTGAAGAACATCGTGAAGAACGCGACCGCGATACAGCACACGCCGTATACGAATATCATACTTTCGCCGCCTTCCGGAACCGCGTCGAGGATAAGACCCGCAAAAAACGGAGTGATCGCCTGCGCCGTCATCGAAGCGACATAGTAATATCCGGTGTATTGCCCGACGTTGCTGCCCTTTGCGAGCTCAACGACCATCGGCAAAGTGTTGACGTTTATGATAACGAGACCGAAGCCCGCGATCAGGAAGCACGCGGTAAACGCTACTTTGAGAAGCGCCGCGTTGCTGTTGAAACTGCCGTCGTTGAGGAATATGCAGGGCACGAACGCGGCGACCGCAATTACTACGCCGATAAGAATAGTCTTTTTTCTGCCCAGCTTGCCCGCCAGAAGAGCAACGGGTAAAAGCGCTATCGCGCCGCCCGCGCCGTTGAGGATATTTATTATACCCACGAAACTGTCTTCCATTTTGAGCACGTTGGTCGCGTAAGTCGAAAGGTGGGTCTTTATCGCGTTCCAGCCCATGAACCACATGAACACCGTGCCGAGTATCAGCACAAACGAAATGATCTTTTCCTTGGGAAGCCTGGAATACGTCGCGACCTCTTCTTCGTCGACGACGTTCCATTTTTTCTCCTCTTCCAGTCTTTCTGCCACGAACTTGTTTTCTCTTACCGTACAGAGGAAAGCTATCAGCATGGCAACCATAACTCCCGCCAGCGTGAAGAAAAGCGCGAGATGAGACTGGTATCTCTGCTTTGCGAGAAGCGTATAAAGAATTATCGAAGCGAGTCCGCCCGCGCCGCCCATAAAGGTGATTATCGCATTTGCCTGCGAACGCAGCGGTTTGGGAGTCACATCCGGCATCAGCGCGATCGCCGGAGATCTGAACGAAGACATCGCCACCAGTACGCCTAGAAGCGCGATTATAAAACATATGAATATCGCGGGCTGAGTCTTTGTCACGCTCACCGCTGACGCTTCCTGCGCGGAATACAACGACGTCAAAAAGCCGTTGAATGCGACGAGGTCGTCGCCTTTAAGCACGTCGCTCGCCTTGTCGATACCGCCCGCCGCGCTGACCTGCTGCCAGAGCTGCTGGATCTCGCCCGTCCACGCGTCCGCGCTCAGAAAACCTTTGTCGACGAGGATCTGCGGATCTGTTATGCCGGCAGCCATCACCTTTTCATACTGAATATTCTCAATGATAATCAAGACGACCATGAACACTACCGCCAACAGCGTGCCTATGACTATAAAGGTCGTGCGCCTGCCGTATTTCGCCTTTGTGTATTTATCGGACAAGTGCCCGAAGAAAGGCAGAAGGAATATCGCCAGCAGGTTGTCCAGACCCATAACGAGACCGTACTGGGTCGCGTTCAGACCGAACACACGATTGAGAATGAGCGGCATGATATAGTCGTACACTTCCCAAAAGCACATAATGCCCATAAATGCGAAGCCGACAACGAGAGTGCGCTTTACGTTTAAGGTCATAACGGAGTCGTCTTTTTGTTTCATAATTTCTCCTTTATTATGCGGATTTCGCCAGCGCGCGTGCGCGCTTTATAAATATATCCTAATTGACAGTATAACAGTCTTATAAGGATTTTTCAATAAAATTGTTTAAACTTTCTTCACCTCTCCCGTACACCGCCGGCGAAGGGTGTTGAAAAATATACTTTAAAGCCGCTTTTTTCCCGTTTTTTACCCGTTTACGCCGCCCCCGGAAGTTTATAAAAAAAGTGCGCCGGATTGCGAAAAAACCGCGCCCTCCAAACGGATTTCCGACCGCGCGGAATTATATTTAAAAAACCTTAAAATATACCCTTTAAACGCTTGACAAAACCCTGCATAATTTTTATAATCGACTTGTTTAATAAAAATAAACTCGCTGTTTATTATGTCAGATTATAAATTACGCCGGGTTTAAAAATACTAAACAATAAAACGGAGGAAAAAAGATGGATATCGGCGGCAAACTAAAAGCGATGCGCCTTCAGTGCGGGCTTACTCAGGAAGAACTCGCCGACCGTTGCGAGCTGACAAAAGGCTATATTTCACAGCTTGAAAACAACCTTACCAGTCCCTCGATCGCCACTCTCATCGACATACTCACCGCCCTCGGAAGTAATCTCAAAAGCTTCTTCAGCGAGGATACGGAAGAACAGATCGTGTTCCGCGACAGCGACTTCTTCGTAAAAGAGACAGACGGACAATCGGTCACCTGGCTGGTTCCCAACAGTCAGAAAAACGAGATGGAACCGATTTTAATGAAGCTGGACGCGCACACTAAGTCGGACGAGGACATGCCCCACGAAGGCGAAGAGTTCGGCTATCTTCTAAAAGGCAGCGCGGTACTGCATATCGGCAAACAGACTTACAGGCTGAAACAGGGCGATTCCTTCTATTTCACCGCGCACAAAAGACATTTCGTAGAAAACGATACGGACGGGCAAAGCCAGCTGCTGTGGATAAGCAGCCCTCCGACATTCTGATATACGGGAGATAAAACCATGGAAGACAAGAATAAGAACAATAAAGAAGAATATATCATAGAACTCAACGATCTGACAAAGATATACGACGGTAAGACCGTGGTCGACCATATCAATCTTAAAGTAAAGCGCGGCGCATTCGTCACCCTGCTCGGCCCCAGCGGTTGCGGCAAGACGACCACGCTCAGAATGATCGCGGGCTTCGAAAGACCGGACGGAGGCTCGATAACGCTCGAAGGCAAGGATATCGCGGATCTTCCGCCTTACAAACGCCCCGTCAATACGGTATTCCAGAAATACGCGCTCTTCCCTCACCTCAACGTATATAAAAACATAGCTTTCGGCCTCAAACTCAAAAAAGTCGAGGTCACAAAGAAAAACATATTCGGCAAAGAGGTCACGAAGCTCGTAAATATGGCATATATGCCCGTTGAGCAGAAAGTGGTCAAAAAGGACGGAAGCGAGACCGTAAAGACCGTGCCTTTCTGCCGCTCATACCAGATGATGACCGTAACGACCAAAAAAGGCGTGAAAAAGATCAAAAAGGTGAATATGTATAAGAAATTCATCGACGACAAGGTCAAACACGCGCTTAAAATCGTCGGTCTTTCCGACTATGAAGAACGTGACGTCAACAGCCTTTCGGGCGGTCAGCAGCAAAGAGTCGCGATAGCGCGCGCTATCGTCAACGAGCCGCAGATACTTCTTCTCGACGAGCCGCTCGGCGCGCTCGACCTCAAGATGAGACAGGAAATGCAGCTTGAGCTGAAAGACATGCACAAGAAGCTGGGCATCACCTTCATTTACGTCACCCACGACCAGGAAGAAGCGCTGACGATGAGCGACACGATAGTCGTAATGAAGGACGGCGTTATAATGCAGGAAGGCACCCCGCTCGAAATATACAATGAGCCGACAAGCGCGTATGTCGCCGACTTTATCGGCGAATCCAACATTCTCGACGGCGTTATGCCCGAAGACAAGAAGGTCGTATTCGCAGGCGCGGAATTCGAGTGCGTGGACACCGGCTTCAAGCCGAACGAAGAGGTAGACGTCGTTATCCGCCCCGAGGACTGGGTGATAAAGCGCGAAGGAAACGGCATATTGAACGGCGAGATCACCGGCTGTATGTTCCGCGGCGTTCACTACGAGATGACCTGCGTCGCCGGCGGTTACGAACTCATACTGCACAATACCGTAGAGTACAAGCCGGGCAGAAAGATCGGTCTTTACGTCGACCCCGAAAACATACAGATAATGCATAAACAGCACGTCAAAAATACTCTGCCCGTCAAGTTCACCTCAAACACGACTTTCGATATGTGCGGCGGCAGCTATACTTTCGCACCCGCGGCATGCTTTGAAAACTGCGAGTACGACGAAGAAAACGACGTGCTGAAGATAAACGGCGAAGAGGTCGTCCTCAAAGGCAAAGAGGCGAAAGCGAGCTTTGAATTCGACAGCATAGACATGACCGACGACGAAGACGCCGCGCCCCTTGCCGGCAACGTCGAAAGCATGATATACAAGGGCAAAAACTACCTCGTCGACATAAAGACGGACGACAACTCGCATATCTATGCGGATACCGAGTATCTGTGGGACAAATACGACAGAGTCGGTATAAAAATAGACGCGGACAAGTTCGCTTTCTCAGAATGCGACTTTATTGAAAATGTGCCTTTAACCTATACGGGAGAACAAAAAAATGCGTAATACGTTCAGAAAAATGCTGGCGACGCCGTACGCTTTGTTCATGGCGTTGTTCGTGATACTGCCGATCGTACTTATTGCCGTTTACGCGTTCATCGACAGTGACGGAGCTCTTACTCTTCTGGGCAATTTTAAAGAACTGGCTAAGGAAAAGTCTCTGGACAACGTAATCAAAAATTCCGTTATAGCGGGGCTTTCCACCAGCGCGATATGCCTTGTCATCGGATATCCGATAGCTTATTATCTGACAAAGAAAGAGTTCAACCGCACGGGCGTAATGATAGGCCTTTTCCTCGTGCCGATGTGGGTCAACTTTCTGCTCAGAATGATGTCGACAAAAGCCGTTTTCGGCGTTCTCGGTATCCCGCTCGGTATGGGCACGGTCATATACGGTCTGTGCTACGAGTTCCTGCCGTTCATGATAATGCCGATATACACGACCCTGCTCAAAATCGACAAGATGTACCTCGAAGGAGCTGAAGACCTGGGCGCGACCCCGATAAAAGCGTTCTGGAAAGTTACCGTACCCCTCTCCATACCCGGAGTGATAAGCGGACTTACCATGGTGATAATCCCGTCTATCACGACCTTTGCGGTCTCCGAAATACTTTCCGACAACAAGATAAAGCTTCTCGGCGACTTTATCTATAACCTAAAAGCCTACAACCTTAATATGGCGAGCGCTATATCTCTCGTTCTGATGGTATTGCTCGCAATATCCATGATAATAACCAACAAGGTCAGCGACGACGAAGCGGGAGGCGGAATATGGTAAGAAAAATACTGGTCAGATGCTTTATCGGCATAATACTTATCCTGCTCTACCTGCCCATCGTATGGATGATTGTGTTCTCGTTCACGGATACCCCCTCTTTCAGTAACTGGAACGGCTTTACCTTCCAGAACTATATCGACCTGTTTACGGGGCAGAGCTCGAACGCAAGCCGTATAAACGAAGCGATTGTCAACACTCTGTTCGTAGGCGTTTTCACAAGCCTTCTGTCTACGATACTGGGCACTCTGGGCGCGATAGGTCTGCACGCTATCCACAATAAACGCGTAAAGGCCGCATACATGGTATCCAACCAGATACCTATGATAAACAGCGAGATCGTCACGGCTATATCCCTCGCGCTGCTGTTCAATCTGGTCGCTTCTACAATAAGCATATCGGACGGCACCTGGCTGGAAACGGCGATAAAACTTATACTCGCGCATACGACTTTCTGCACGCCTTACGTCCTTCTGAACGTCTTGCCTCGTCTGCAAAAGTCGGACAATAAGATATACGAAGCGGCGCTCGACCTGGGCTGTACGCCGGCAAAGGCGATGTTCAAGGTCGTCCTGCCCGACATCATGCCCGGCATAGTCGTCGGCGCGATCCTCGCGTTCACGCTGTCCATCGACGATTTCGTGATAACGAAAGTCAACGTGACCAGCTTCGAGACCCTGTCCACGATGCTGTACGGTCTGAAGAGCGGTAAACACCCGCTGCCTGCGGACATAAAATCTCTGTTCTCTATCATATTCTTCATCGTCTTTGCGGGAGTTATGATAATGTACAGACCCAAGAATCAGGCAAAAAGCAAGAAATGATCCGCATTAAGCGGCAACAAAAAAATATAAGTCAAGGAGTGCTTTTATGAAAAAGAGAATCACGATCGCAGCAATGGTTCTGGTCCTAGCAATGGCAATCGTACTGCCTGTCGTTCTCACCGGCTGCCAGGACAGAGGCGAGATCCTTAAAGTTTATACCTGGTCCGAATATCTCGGCGACGGTATCGCGGAAGAATTTGAGGATTACTATACCAAAGTAACCGGCAAGAAAGTCACCGTCAAAATCGACCTTTTCGACGAAAACGAATTGATGTACACCCAGATCAATACGTCTAAAGCCGATTACGATGTCATCTGCCCGTCCGACTATATGATTGAAAAGATGATAAACGACGGTCTTCTTCTCAAACTCGAAGATATCTCCTCGTACGGTTACGAAGAGCTCGTCGATTACAGAGACGGTATGTCCGATCTCGTAATGAGCGGAGAGAACAATCTGTTCAAGTACGACTACGACAAGGAGACCGGCGAATACAACGTATACAGCCGCACCTATATGTGGGGCACGATGGGCATCCTCTACGCAATGGATTCGACCGCGTATAAGAACAGCAGTTACGGCGTCTACTCCTCAATGCAAGAATATGTCGAAGCCAACGGTTGGTCTGTTTTCTCAGATCCCGCCATGAAAGACGTGTTCAAATTTAAGAACTCGATGAGAGACACTTACGTCGCTTCTTCCATCTATACTCTTCTCAACGAGAGATCTAAGTACTACACACCGTCGACGACTGTCTCAAGCGCCCTCAACGCTACCGACAGCGCGACCGTTGCGAAGATCGAAGAGATGATGCTTGAGCAGTACAAGCTGTCCAAAGGTCTTGAAAACGACGAAGGTAAAGAGGAAATTATAAGCGGCGACATAGATATGGTTCTTCAGTGGGCGGGCGACGCGCTTTATGCAATGACCAGCCTGCAGGAGGAACTCGGCTTGTCCAGACCTCTTAACTACTTTGTTCCTTACGAAGGTTCCAACATCTTCAGCGACGGTTGGTGCATTCCCAAGTACGCAAAGAACATCGAAGCGGCAAACCTTTGGATCAACTTCATGTGCCGTCCCGACATCGCTGTAAGGAATATGGATTACATCTGCTACACTTCGGGAGTTGCTTCTCAGGAAGCTTTCGATTACCTGGTTGAAAATTGGGAAAGCGATGACAGCGACGCTATAGCGGTCGACCTCTCCTACTTCTTCGGCACGGATTGCGATTTTAACACCACAATCATGATCGCTCCCGAAGATTACGACGCTTTCACAGCTCTGTTCCCGACCCGGGAAGTTATCGACAGATGCGCGGTAATGCTCGATTTCGGCGCTGCGACAGCGGATATGAACAGACTGTGGAGAGACGTTACGGGACAATAAGCAAACGCTGACGTTAAAAAACAAACCGACCTGCCTTAACGGCAGGTCTTTTTCGCGAACATCACTCATAAAAAGAATTATTCAAAGTATCAAAAACACGTTAGCCAAGGGAATTTGCCGCTTTAAACCTTGCCCGCATTATTCAGATGAGGCACTTAAGGAGTTAAAGAGTTCTGTCTTCTCAAACACGTCGGCGTTTTTCCGCGTCCGTTACGACGTGCCTTGAGTGTATGCGAAAAACATTGTTTACCTCAACGTTTTTCTGTTCTTCGCACTATGCCGTCAACTGTGACGGGGTCTTCCGAGGTTAAAGCTCAATTACCGCGCCGGACTACTTGCGGATAGCGTTTCCGGCTCATTTTAACGGCTTTTTAGCCGTGAAGAAAGCGCTCGGGTTTTTCATCGCTCTTTACCGTACGGCGTTTTTATGTCTCCCGACCGAGTTTAAAGACGCCTGTGCTTTTTATAACTCCGATCGAAAAACGTCGACATGTATCCGTTTTTCAGACTTTTCGTATTTATTGTTATCGACGCTGCCGCGTTTCACGCAGACCTCCTCTTCCGACGCATCGCCTTTGTCCCGCAAGACCCGCAGCCCTTCACAGACTTATCCGCTCTTTCCGTTTCCGTCCGGTTTTGCCGACGTTTGAACCGCTGCTTCGCTAAGATAACCGAACGCCTTTAAAGAGATGACCATACGCTGACTGTCGACAAGCACAGATATATCGCGTTTGCAATGTCTGCGACATAAAAAATACCGACGCGTTAAAGCGTCGGTGATTTTTTAAATTAATACCGCTTAGTCGATGGTCACGACCGCAACGCCTCTGTAAGACCCGTTGCTGAACACGATGACTACCGTGCCTTCGGTGGTCTGGTTGCCGCAGATCATATATCCGCTGACCGCAGCGCCTTCCTCAACCTTGTTGGTCGCGGTAATTGTCTTGACGGAGCCGTCTGCCGCAACGCAGCGCGCGACCGACTTAATCTCCGCGCCCGGGCTGACCGTCAGCTCTTCGTCTGAAACGTAAAGATTGTTCTTTAAGACCGCGTTTCTGATCGGATTCTCGCCGCCGATAACGCCGAACGCATCGCCGAGATTTGTTGCGAGAGTCTGTCCGATATCAGCAAGAGCAACGTAAGTCGAAAGACCTTTGTCTGTTCTGTTTTCGCTGTCGCCCAGCGTTTCATCGTAATAGTAAACGTTTGTCAACGTAGCCTCTTTGTCGTTATTTCCCGCGAAACCTCCGTCTCCTGCGGGAGCACCTGTGGTAATGCCTCCTATACTGTAAGCGTTGGTGACCGTACCTGCATTGTGTCCTACAAAACCGCCGACGTACTTGGGCGAAGTCGCCTTAACGTTCGCGTAAGAGTTTTCAATGCTGCCCGCGTTGTAGCCGACAAAGCCGCCGACCGCGCTATTTGCGTTTCTACCCGCAGAACTTACCGTATTGCGTTTTGCGTAGTCGTTGCTGTAATTTGCACCCGCATAGCTCAGCGTGATCGTGCCGGAGTTGTAACCGACAAAGCCGCCAGCATAGTTGGGGCTGTCGAGCGTAACGCTGCTGCTGCCTACCACGTTGCCGACGGAGTTGCTGCCGATGACCGTGCCTGCGTTGCAGCCGACGAAGCCGCCTGCGTAAGACTCTTTGATCTGAGGTTCGTCTTCTTCCGTCTCGCTCACGTTTGCGGTAACGTTGCCCTTTGCGGTCGAATAAGATATCGTCGCGCCCGTCGCGTTTTTGCCCGCGAAGCCGCCCGCGACCGCCGCCGTAACGTCCGCAACGGACTGCGAAGCGGTAACTGTGCCGTTATTCAGACCTACCGCGCCGCCCGCCGTCGCGAATTTCGCGTTTACGCTGCCGATAACCACGCAGTCGGAAACCGTGCCGCCGTTTACGCCCGCGATAACGCCGGCGTAAGTCGCCGTTTCACTTGAAACCGTCGCGTTGGTAAGCTTAAGATTGGTTACCGTCGCGCCCGACTTTATCTCGCCGAAGAAGCCCGCGTTCGCGCCGTCCGCGATTATCGAAAGGTCGTCGATTATGAATTCCGCGCCGTCGAACTTGCCGCCGAAAGCTTCTACCGCAACCCATTCGTAGCCCTCGAAATCAATATTCGCGGTCTGCTTATATGAAGCGTCGGGTTCTTTATAAATATATGCCAGCTCCGCCGCGGAAGAGATCATATAGTTGCCGCCGTCGTCCTTAAGAGGAGTCTTATAGCTGAGATATTTGTCCTCCGCCTTTACCGCGGTACCCGCGATCACGCCGTTGCCGCTTCTCGAAGAAGAGACCTCTACGGTGAAGCGTTTGCCGTAATATGCGTTGTTCAGAATATATTCGGTGACATTGTCTTCTCCCGCCTTGCGGAAAGTCGAATCTATCACGTAAGCATATGTCGTCGTACCGTCGCCTTCGGTCACGGTGAGCTTTTGCATATCGCTTTCGCTTTCAAGGTTAAAGGTCACTCTCTGCGCCGAAAGAAGCGCGTTGCCGTCAGAATCGTACGGGGTCATAACGAGGGTGAACGACTCGATAAGTTCAAGCTGCTTGTCGGTAGCCGTCCAGCTCGCGCTGACCGTGCCGTCGCCGTTCTCGACGAGGATAAGGCTGCCCTCTTCCAGTTGAGGAAGCTTGTAGATCACGAAATCTTCGTTGACGTCGCTGATCGCGCTGTCCTGATAGACTTCTCCGTCGCCGATCGTCTTTATATGAACGGTATATTCTCCCGGTGTTTCGATATTGAAATTGGTGAGCAGTACGCTTACGCTCGTGCTCGTCGAAGCGGTCACGATCGTCGAATAGACCTCGTCCGCGTTTGCTTTGTTTCTCGCTTCGAGATAATATGAAGTCGCGTTTGAAACAGAGTTCCAGTAAACTCTCGTACTGGTGATACTGCTGAGTACGGGGGTCGCAAGCGTAGCCGAATTGACGAACACGCATGCGTCGCTGTAAGCGCTGTCGCTCTTTTCAGAACCTTCCGGAGCCGTAGCCCTTACCTCTATCGTAAAGCTGCCCGGATCTCCGTACACGTCTTTGGAAAGGGTGTAAGTCGTCCCGCTTACTTCTGAAAGCTCAATGATCGCGCCGTCCGCGCTGATATCTTTATCCGTATATCTGACTCTTACCGCATACGCGCTCGCTCCCTCGACCGCGTTCCAGCTGACGACCTTTGTAAGCTCGTCGTAAGTCACGACCGGCTTGTCCAGCATCTCCGAAACGACGTAAAGATACGTTTCGCTGTACTCGCTGTACTTTTCGCCGCTGTACGCCCTTACGCGGATCTCGTAAGTGCCGGTCTCGGCAACCTCGACGAAATACATCGCGTCTTTGGTCTTTACGGGCTCTCCTCCGTCGATAACGACCTCGTATCCTTCCGCGCCGTCAACAGCCTGCCAGGTCAGCACGTTTCCGCTCATCTCAAGATCGGCGGGCGCTTTGAGACCGTCGTTGTCGCACGCCGCAAGTCCTATTGCGAGGCAAGCGATCAGCAGCAAAACAGTTGTGATAACAATTCTTTTTTTCATAAATACTTCCTTATAGTAAGCATTTTGTCAAACTATGCATATCTATCATAACAAAGTTCAACATAAAATACAAGTATTATAATATTATTATTTTTATTAAGGAAGATAATATCCGTATAATAGTTTTGCCGGTTAAACTGCCGGTCCCGGGGCTCTTTCGGACATCTCTGATAACAATGCCGCGGCGCGCTTTCCCTTCCCGCAGAGGTTTCAAAGCGGCGCGCGTTCCGGCTCGTTGCTCCGCCGGTACGGTCGGCTTCGCAAGCGGCGGCGCAAAACGCCTTTGATATTTTACGTCTTTCTGCACAAACTTTTTATGAACCGCTAAGTAAAAATGCGAAAAACCGGCTTTGCATTGACTTATAAAGTTTTGTGTGGTATATTGAATTTATGGCAGTCAGAAGAAATATCTCACAAAAAGACCTGCTCGCAGAAGACAAAAAGCCGCTCAGCGAAAGAAACGCAGAAGAAAAAGCAGAAAAAACGGCTGAATCCGACGAGAAAGGCGAAAAAAAGAAAAAAGAAAAAACGCACATCATTCCGGTGGGCGATAAAATGGAATATCCGGAAAACGAAGACGAACATATGATGGAAAGCAACACTTTCCTCGACATCGTTTTCGACGAAAATTTTGAATACATCATAAGAAATCCGATCAAAAAATTCTTCGGATGTCTTTTGTGGATGTTCGGCATGACGGTCTTGCCGATCATCACTTTCTTTATGTACGGCTTCAAGGTCAAGAACAAAAAATACATCAGGCGCATCATAAAGTCGGGCTCAGGCGCGCTGACTGTGAGCAACCACGTGCATATGATGGACTGCGTTATGGCATGCCAGGCCAACTGGCCCAAGATGAGCTACCTGCCCACCCTGCACACAACCTTTCAGTTGCCTTACGTCAGGCATATCGTTCACCTGCTGAACGCCTTCCCGATCCCCAATACGACCGCCGGCACAAAGAAATTCATTGAGGAAATGGACGGTCTGCTGCAACGCGGCAAATTCGTGCACTTCTTCCCCGAAGGCGCTCTGTGGCCGTGGTACGATAAGATAAGGACGTTCAAGCCCGGCGCTTTCCACTTTGCTGTCAAGAACAACGTCCCCGTGATACCGCTCGCGATAAAATACCGCCCGCGCAAACTCACAAAGATATTCAGCAAACACCCGCTGGTCAGCATTGAGGTGCTTCCTCCCGTATATCCCAACACGGAGCTCCCGACCAAAAAGAGCGTTTACGACCTGACCCAGCGCGTGCACGACGCGATCGCCCAGTGTGTGGAATACAACAACGAAAAGTATTTTCCTCCAAAAGTCAAGAAAAAGCGCTTCTGGCAACGCTCCGCAAAAGACGAGATCGCAGAAAAATAACAAAAACCGACTTTACCCCGCCGCATCCCGCGGCGGTTTTTTTAACTCCGTCAGAATCATCCCCCCCTCTGTTAAATGAAAAATACAAACTGCCGCAGGCAAGAATAAAAAAACGCAAGCGTCAGCGGTTTTGACCTGACAAATTTGAGTTCAGACAAGGCGCTGTTAAGGGGTAATACTCTTGCGGTATTACCCATTTGCAGCAACGAAGTATCATCACTCCAAAAATATCTTCGAAGTGTTATTTGCCAAAGGATACTTAGGCGAGTGTGGCTGTGGGCGAGACGGTTTCGTTGCAGGCAATACTAGCAGTATTGTCAAGGCGTTTACACCACCTACGGCAAAAACTACCCCTCTATAACTAAAAAGCAAGCATAAATCGCCGAAGGGAAGAATAAAAAACGCAAGCGCAAGCGTTTTTGACCTGACAAATTTAAGTTCAGACAAGGCGCTGCAAAGGGGTAATACTCTTGCGGTATTACCCCTTTGCAGCAACGAAGTATCAACTTAAATTTGGCGGTCAAAATGTGTTTTTTTATTTTTTCCCTTCGGCAAAAAATAAAAAAACAGGTCGGGTTGCCCCGACCTGCCTTTTAGAAGGGGGTAGGCTATTTATTTTTTAATAGCCTTGAGTAAAGCAAATAAACCTTTGAAGAATTTGCCGTTCATCATGATGACGATGCCGTCGACCATCTTCATATTGAACATACCCTGTGAACTGAACGCCAGCGACCTGAGCGGAGAGGTCTTCATTACCTCATAAATCATCAGGTAGTTGGGGTCATATTTGTCCGCGCCCATCGAAAGGCGTATCGCCGGCTTTGCTACGTTTATCATAAACTTTGCAAGCCCGCTGGTATGCGACATATCTTCAAAACTGTCGTCCGCGGTAAACGACCCTTTGACGCATTTATGCGTGACGTGAGTGGTCTTACCGTCCTTGAAAAGAGATGTGAAGTCTTCGTCGGAAACGGGCTCTTTGACGGCGGGCGAGAAATACCAGCCCTTGTTTGCCGCGGTTTCTTCAGCTTTTACGCTGCCGTTTACTTTGACTGTCGCTCTGCAAGTAAGTTCCCTCACGTTGCCGCCCACGGCTATCTCGTAATCGCCGCTTTCGACGACCCAATCCTTTTCATTAATATCATAAAACGCAAAGGATCTTTTGTCAAGCATAAATGTGACCGTTGTCGAATTTTTTGCCGCTACTTTAACTTTTTCAAAAGCGCGCAGCTGAACTTTGGGCATATAGACGGTCCTGCCGTTGTGGATCACGTAAAGCTGAACGATCTCCTTGCCGTCCCTTTCTCCCGTATTATCGACTGTGACGGTAACTTTGAGTTTTTCGTCATCGTTTATCTCTGTCTTGTCAACGACTAAGTCGCGGTAAGCGTAAGTCGTGTAAGAAAGACCGTAGCCGAACGGGAAAAGCACGGGCGCGTCGACGCTTTCGAAATATCTGTATCCCACGTAAAGTCCTTCGCGATACTCGACGTTATACCTGTCGCCGGGGAAATATGCGGTCGAAGGCACATGAGAAAGTTTTATCGGATAAGTTTCAGCCAGCTTTCCGCACGGATTGACCTTGCCGTAAAGCACGTCCACGGTCGCGCCGCCGCTGTTCTGCCCCGCAAGTCCCGTCAGAAGCACCGCCTTGACGTCGTTGATCCACGGCATGGTCACCACGGCGCCCGCCGAAAGCACGACAACGACGTTCTTGTTGACCTTCGCGATCTCGGAAATAAGCGTATTGTGAGACGCGGGCATATCCATATCTTTTCGGTCGAAGCCTTCCGCCTCGTACTCGCCGGGCAGCCCCGCAAAGATTATGACCTTGTCGAAATCCTTGGCGCGCGCGGCCGCCTTTTCTATAAGCTTGGAGCAGTCCTTGCGCGTCTTCTTATAGTAACCTTCCTCAAATTCGAACGCGACGCCGTCTTCTGTCAGCGCGTCGATCGCGGAAGTTATCTTATGGCAGTTGATGAACGAACTGCCCGCCCCCTGGAATCTGGGATTTCTCGCCATATCGCCGACGATAAGTATCTTATCCTTTTTGGTCAAAGGCAGCACCTTGTTCTTATTCTTAAGAAGTACGCAGCATTCGGCAGCCGCCTTACGCGCGAATTGGTCGTGTTCCTTTATATCGTACGTCGCGCCCTCTTTGCGCTTGCCGTACAGGTCAAAGACGACATCGAGTATCCTGTCCACTCTTTCGTCGAGCACTTTTTCGTCGAGATCGCCTGACTTTACCGCTTCGACGATAAGCTCGTCGTTCATACCGCCGCTGGACGGCATCTCGACATGCATACCCGCCTTTACGCCTTCCACCCTGTGGTTGACCGCGCCCCAGTCGCTGATGACGATGCCCTTGTAATTCCATTCTTTGTCGAGGATCTCGTCAAGCACGTGCACGTTCTCGCTCGCCGACTGCCCGTTTATAAGGTTGTAGGAAGCCATTACTGTAGACGGCGCGCTCTTTTTTACAACCGTTTCGAATGCGGGAAGATATATCTCCCTCATCGTGCGCTCGTCGACGACCGCGTTGACGGACATTCTGTACGTTTCCTGATTGTTTACGGCAAAATGTTTGACCGACGTGCCGACTCCCTGCGACTGCACGCCGTCCACGAACGCCGCGCCCAACTCGCCGCTGAGCAACGGGTCTTCTGAAAAATATTCGAAATTCCTGCCGCAAAGCGGAGAACGCTTTATATTTACGCCCGGACCGAGAACGACCTGAACGTCCTCTTTCTGAGCTTCCTCTCCTATACGCTTACCGATCCCTCTGAGCAGCTCTCTGTCCCATGAGCATGCGGACGCGCAAGCAAGCGGAAAGCACGTAGAATCGACCGAAACGTTCATCTTCGTGCTTACTCCCGAATTTTTCTGAGTTCTGAGTCCGTGAGGACCGTCCGACACCATTATCGAGGGTATGCCCAATCGTTCGATACCCTTGAAATGCCACATGTCTTTGCCGGAACAAAGGGACGCTTTTTCTTCAAGCGTCATTTTGCCAATTAAGTCTGCGTATTTCATCTGTTTATCCCTCTCGGTTTCCAACCGCGCGCCGCTATGGCGCAGAATATCTCCTTTATCTCAGTCAATATCGAAAAAATTTATTTTTTGAGATATCAACTGACAGGTATTGTCATATTTTATCCTCTAATATGTAATTACAAAAGGCCAAAAAGTCCACAAGGAGAATAAATATATGACTTTCACGACTTATGACGTAATCCATAAAAACGGTGCTTTTTCAAACGTACGCGGCGGCTTTAACATCAGTAACGCCGACAAACTGTTTGCCAGATCTGTTGCAAAAAGGCAATTGCTGGTTGTCAAGGACCTTATGGCGCTGGACAAAGCTTACCCCGGGCTTATAGACAAAGACGTTATCGGCGGACTTTACGCGCTGTACACGCTGCTCGAAGACAACGTGAACTCAATCACTTCACGCTAAGACATGACCGAGAAGCTCGTCTGTCGATACGCCGAGAAAAGCCGCGATCTTGCACAAACAGAGCAAAGACGGTTCGCTCTCCCCTTTTTCGTAGTGAGAAACCGTGCGTTGCGAAACGCCTATCTCATTTGCGAGTTTTTGTTGCGAAATATTTTTTACCTTGCGCAACTTCTTCAGATTTTTTCCAAATTCCATGTTCTCTTACTCTGCACCTCAGTGCTCCCTTTCTAAATGTAGCGCGTATTTTAATACAATCATATGCACCTTTATCATTATAGCACAGGTTTTTTGAGTATATCAATGGTATTTGTGAATTTTTTTGCAAAATTTATCCCTATTTTATACATAAAATCGACCGAATAAATCTCACTCTCGCATAATCGTACGAGTATCCAAGCGGTTTTCGGCAATAAATCTACGGCAAAAATCGATTGTACATCCCCTTTCCCCAAACGTTCCGAGAGGTAATCCGGGATAATAACGGAATTTTTTATATCCGCTTTTTCCATAATCGATAATCTTTGAACGTTTAAAAATGAAACCTGTTTTAAAATTTGCGATCCGGAAGCCAAAATGTCTTTCGCCGGGGATCGCATAAAGTTTGAAACAGGGTTTTAAAATAGTGTTTTTTACGAATACAGCCCGTTTTAGACGCTTTTTCAAATGAATACGATAAGGTGTATTATTTTTAACTCAACTTACCTGAAAAAGATTGCTTTAAGGTAAATTTCAGCTGACAAATTCTTATATATGAATAATTATGCATATGATTCGTCATGTTTATACAAAAATACGGCGGGAATGACTCCCGCCGCACAATCTTGCCTTAAAATGCGTAACATTATTTCCTGAAACTGAATCCTTCCTTTTCCCACCTGTTGACCTGCGAACAGATGATACCGATGAACTCGTCGTTGTTCTTTGTTTTCACTATATAGTCGATAAGCTTTTCAGTAGCCTCCTGGCTGTCCATCGAGCTTATCATCTTTCTCATTGCGAAGACGCCTTCCAGCTCTTTCTGCGTGAGCAGCAGATCTTCTCTTCTCGTGCTGGATCTGTTCAGATCGATAGCCGGGAACACTCTCCTTTCGCTCATCTTTCTGTCGAGGTGTATCTCCATATTACCGGTACCCTTGAATTCCTCGTAAATGACGTCGTCCATACGGCTGCCGGTATCAATAAGCGCGGTCGCGATTATTGTCAGCGAGCCGCCGTTTTCGATGTTTCTGGCGCTGCCGAAAAATCTCTTCGGGCTGTGAAGCGCGCCGGGGTCGATACCGCCCGAAAGCGTCCTTCCCGTCGGCGGAATCGTAAGGTTGTAAGCCCTCGCGAGCCTTGTCAGCGAATCCATTATTATCACGACGTCCTTGCCCAGCTCAACGTTGCGTTTCGCCCTTTCGATAAGAAGTTCCGCGCTCTTGCAATGATGTTCAGGAGTTTCGTCGAAAGTGGAATAAATGACCTCTCCGTTTATGCTCCTCTGCATATCTGTAACCTCTTCAGGTCTCTCGTCGACGAGAAGCACGAACAGCAGCACGTCGGGATAATTTATGGAAATGCTGTTGGCAATCTTTTTGAGAAGGGTCGTCTTGCCGGCTTTGGGCGGTGAAACGATCATTGCTCTCTGCCCTTTACCTATCGGGGCGATCAGGTCGATGCATCTTATCGCGAAATCGCTCTTTCCCGTCTTGAGTTCCAGCCTGAGTCTTTCGTCCGGGTATATCGGGACGAGGTTGTCGAAATTGGGACGGCTGCGCAGATTTTCGGGCTTGTTGCCGTTGACCTCGTCCACGACGACGAGCGCCGGAGGCTTGTTCTCTGCGTTACGGCGCGCCCTGCCGACGACCTTGTCTCCCGCCCTGAGTCCCAGCGTCTTTATCAGCTTTGCCGAGACGTAAGTGTCCTTGTTGCCGTATTCGCAGTTTTCCGCCCTCAAAAAGCCGTATCCGTCCTGATGGATATCCAGTACGCCGTGCTTTTCTTCCAGCTCTTCGACATTCTCTTCCTGCGCGGAAGCGGGCTGTACGTTGTCGCGTTCATTCGCTCTTTTTACCGCTTTGATCTGATTTTCTTCGGGAGAAATTGTCTTCGACTCGCCGGCGGCGTTCGCGCCGTCGAGCTCTCTCGGCTTATTGACGGGACGACGTCCGCGGGTGCTCCTGGTGGGCTGTATCTCACCCTGTGCAATACCGCGGTAGTGCGCGATTATCTCCTCTTTCTTTTTGGAAGTGGGGGAACTTACGCCTATTTCTCTGGCGACTTCCCTGAGTTGAAATACTGTCATTTTGTTCAGCTCTTCCTCGGTGTAATATTTTCTATCGCTCATGTTTTTTTCTCCTGAATAATATGTACTCTGTCAAGCGCGGATTTATCAGTCTTTCGACAATTTATCTTAAATTGCGCCTCGTCGATCGTTTGTAAAAATAAATTAAGGTCAAATAAAAGATTGAAAAATAAAATCTCTTTTGATTTTTCCCGGTACGCGCAGGTTTTATGCGCGTACCGTAATTTAAAATCAGAATTTCTCGTCAGAAAATACGAAGACTTTGGTGCAATCGCCGTCGAAGAAATCACGGTGCATCTCAATCGTATCGCCGTCTATGCGTACGATCTGTTCTTCGTCGAAAAGCTCGAGAAACCTGTCGACCTTGTCAATGTCGATTCTGCAGGAAGGCGTTTCGTAATGCATCGGAATGACGATATCCGGCATAAGAAAATCAACGTATTCTTTCGCCTGCTCCGCATTTATCGTATAGTTGCCGCCGACGGGGATCATAAGCACGTTGACGGTGCCTATCGAATCGCCCAGTCTTACCGTGCACTCCTCTCCCACGTCGCCGAGATGGCACAGGTCAACGCCGTCCATCCTGTACTTGAAGATCAGGTTTTCGCCCCTCTTCTTTCCGCCGTCCGCGTCGTGATAACTGAGAATCGACGACACGTCCACGCCTTTTATCTCCCAGAAGCCGAGAGTGTCTATGACCTGAACGTCATTGTTGAGTTTTTGAAGATAATCGTGATCTTCGTGGTGGTGGCTTATCGTCACTGCGTCGGCGTTGACGTTCTGCATTTCATAACCGACCAGCTTTTTACTGTAAGGGTCTGTAACCACGACGGTCCCGGTCGACTCTTCCAGCTTAAAAGACGAATGTCCCAGCCATGTAATTTTCATAATTTATTCCTCTATATCCAGAGCTATCTGCTCCGGTTTATTAGCGTTGAATTTTGCGATAAGCTCGTGTATCTTGTCGTGCGGATCGAGAAGCTCGCTGAGCGACTTGTTCTGATCGCACGCGGAAATGATATACGCGAGGAACTTGGACATATCCGCCTGAATGAACCACTTTCTTTCAAGCAGCTCTTTGGGCGCGTACGTAAGATTTGTGCTGACGACCGCGGTAAACAGACCTTGATCGTAAGCGTCGTCAAACTTTTTGAGTCCTTCGGTGAACAGCGCGTAGGTGGCGGAAAGGAAGATCTTGCCGCAACCTCTTTCTTTGAGCTCGTTGCACAGCTTGAGCATCGAATCGCCGGTCGCAATGATGTCGTCCGCGACGAAGATGTCCTTGTTGCGTACGTCGTTGCCGATGTATTCGTGGGCGACTATCGGGTTTCTGCCGTTGACAACGTTGGCGTAGTCTCTTCTCTTGTAGAACATACCGAGGTCTGTGCCGAGAACGGACGCGTAATAGATGTTGCGGCTCATTGCGCCTTCGTCGGGGCTGACGATCATAAACCTTTCTCTCGTCATGTCGAGATCGGTATAAGAGCGCAGCATCGCCTTGAGTATCTGATAGGTCGGCAGGAAGTTGTCAAAGCCCATAAGCGGAACGGCGTTCTGAACACGCGGATCGTGAGCGTCGAAAGTGATTATTTCGCTTACTCCCATATCCCTGAGTTCCTGAAGCATCTGCGCGCAGTCGAGTGATTCTCTCGCATTGCGGCGATGCTGTCTGCCGCCGTAAAGGCTGGGCATGACGACCGTGATCGACTTGGCTTTTCCTCCGCAAGCCGCGATGACTCTCTTGAGGTCGCAGTAGTGGTCGTCGGGCGACATATTGTTTTCAAAACCGAACATGTTGTAGGTGATCGAATAATTGCCGACGTCGCAAAGGATGTAGAGGTCCTTTCCTCTTATAGTCTCCATTACGAGACCTTTGCCGTCGCCCGTAGTGAACCTGGGGCAGACATTTTTTATAAGGAAGGTGTCGCGGTGGAATTTCTTGCCCTGCGCCTTAGCCTCCTGATTGTACCAGTTGACGAGGTAATAATCCACCTTGTCGCCCAGCTCTTTCGCGCCCGCGAGCGCTATAAGAGCCATGTTGGAAGTATCTTTGTCGAAATTGAATATAGACTCAAAAAACGGTCTCATTCTTGCCTCCGTATTTATAAATATTGTCTTTTGATTTCACGGTATAAACGTTTGTCGCGTCCGCCTGAAGGGAACGCAACGACGTACAAAAAATATTTTGAAGTCGGTCGTCAGGTAAGTGATCCATAACTCCTCTCGTATGAATATAATCGAGGCAGACGCCTGCGGTTACATAACTATATTAACATTTAATGATTTTTATTTCAACTAAATAGCGGTTTGAATTTGCAATAATTTTCGTCAATATTTCGACTCACGCGCGCAAGCTTAAAGTCCGAGCAAGGAAAACACCTCTCCGATCGGCTCGTCAAAAGTGAGCGAAGCTCCTCTCGTCGCCAGCGCAGACTTATTTATCAGCACTAAGTTTTTGCCGCCGAACGCGTATACCAGACCCGCCGCCGGATAGACGTTGAGCGACGTGCCGCCGACGATAAGCGCGTCCGCTTCCCTTACGTACATGTCCGCTTTTGCGAAAGTGTCTTCGGGCAGCGGCTCGCCGTACAGCACGACGTCGGGCTTGATAATTCCGCCGCATGCGCAACGAGGCACGCCGTCGCTGTCCGCAATATAACGCGCGTCGTATTTTCTGCCGCATTCCGTGCAGGTATTCCTGTGTATGCTGCCGTGCAGTTCAAGCACGTTTACGCTTCCCGCCGCCTGATGCAATCCGTCTATATTCTGCGTTATCACCGCTTTCAAAAGCCCTTTTTCTTCCAGTTTCGCCAGCGCGATATGCGCTGCGTTGGGCTTTGCGGAAAGCGGCATCATATACTTTTTATAGAAATCGTAAAAGACGTCGGTATGACGCCGGAAAAAGCCGTGAGAGAGTATCTCCTCCGGCGGATAGGCGTATTTTTTTGTGAAAATGCCGCCGGAAGATCTGAAATCGGGCACCCCGCTTTCGGTCGACACTCCCGCGCCTCCGAAGAACACCGCGTTCCCTTCCGCCAATATCCGCTTCAGCTTTTTTACTCTCTCTTCAAGATCTTTCATAAATTTATTTCGTAAGAACGTAAGTGGTTATGCTCTGACCGGGCAGAGAAACCTTACCCGTCCACGAAGTTTCTTTCTCTTCCCAGCCCGTCTGCGTCGCTGCGGTCGTCACGACTTCGACCGCTTTCGTATAGTCAGAAAGTCCGCCGACAGTCACGTTTTTCGCGCTCTTCGAATTGTTTATTATAACGACGACCACCGTGCCGTCAGCCCTCTTGTACACACTGTAGTCGAGATTCGCCCAGCCGGTAAGGTCCGAACAGGTCGCGCCGACGCGTACGTCACCTTTTTCGATATAGCGAGAGAACTGACCCATCACGTAATATCTTTTAAGAACGGACAGCTTCTGACTGCCGTCTTCGAGCACGTCCCAGTAGACAAGACCGTCGTTGTAGTCGCACGGCGAAACCGCGAGCCACCAATTCCAGTCTATCGCGTTCAGCATGGTAAGGTCTCGGCTGATCACGTTGCCCAGAAGAAGTCCGCTCTCTATCGTATCGAATCTGCCGTTCTCCATCTCGCAGTACTCGGTGATCGAAATGCCGAGACCGGGATAATTCTTATCTATGTAATTCTGATATTTTTCTCTGTGTTTCTTGCTGTCGTCCGCGCCGTAAGAGTGAGCGGAGATATACCCGATGTCGTCGAAATAGTCGTATTTGCTCATCTCTTCGAGATACTCTTTTATATCTTTGCGGTCGATATAGAATTTGTAATTGCCGCTTTCCAGCACGTCGCATTTATAAGAGGTGCCGTTCTCGCCGTTGAATTCTTGCAGCTTGTCGAGGAACACGTCATAGAATTTTGCGAGCGGTTCCGGATCGAAATGGCAGCCTTCCTGCGAAGAGCCTTCTCCGCCCCAGTCCCACTGCGGTTCGTTGACCGGGCTTATCACTACCTCGGGCACGTTGTCGAGCCCCGAAAGATGCTTTTCAACCAGATTGTCGACAATGATAAGGATATAATCGCAATACGCCTCGTAAAACTCCTCTTTCAGGTTGTTCTGCTGTACCTCCGCGCCCGTACAGGTGCCGGAAACGGTCATAAGATAATGAGGAGAGTTCGCGAAGAACACTATCTTATCTATGCTGCCGGTCGCGAGCGCCATATCCAGCATTTCCAACGCGCCCGCGTCGCGGGTGAAGTCGTAATTGCTTTCGTCCGCAAACGCCGCGAACAACTCTTCGTCCGAAGCGTTCAGATAGTTTTCAGCCTTAAAGAAACTTTCCGCGCGCCTGTCGGGATCGAACCAACCGTTGTTATACGGGAAAACGTCGTCCAGATTGGAGTCTGCGGAACCGCCGCCGATGTTGAACCTGGCGATATTTAGTTTAAGACCGCTGTCGCCGTACAACATTTCTATCGCCTGCCGTTTGACCTCGTCGGTGCCCTCTTCTCCCATCCTTTGAAAAGTCCACGCCATCGACGCGCCGAAGCCCTGTACGGTCTGCTTTTCGTCTGAAAGGTCGACGGTAATGCGAAGGTTGGTATATGCCGCGACGCAGTATATGCTGAGGCATATCGCCGCGATCATTGCGAGGACCAGCAATGACAGCCCCGTCTTTTTCGCTATCGTCCCGCCGTTGTTCTTAAAAAAAGTGTTTAAGTCTTCTTTTGAGATATTGATCTTTTTCAAAATTTTTCCCTCTCGTTTTTAACGTTTTCTTTATTATAACAAAGACGCGTATTATCCGCAACAGATAAATAAAAAATGCGGCTTAAACGGGCAAACTTTATCGTTTTATGCCTGTTTTAAGCCGTATTGTCCATAAAAACGCGACTTTCCCCGTCGCAGTCAGTCTTTCGCTACGGGCGCGAATTTTGCCTGTGCCGCCGCCGCCAGATCGAGAGGAGAGGTTTCTACCTGCCGTCCGATCTTGCCCGCGCTGAATACTATCTTCTCTTTTTCCTTAGCGCTCTCGTCTATTACGGTCGTGAATTTCTTTTTCATTCCGATCGGACTGCAGCCGCCGTGCACGTAACCGGTAAGCGGAAGAAGCTGCTTCTGCGGTATCATCTCAACGTTCTTGACGCCCACACTCGCCGCCGCCGCTTTGAGGTCGAGAGAGCCGGTAACGGGTACGACAAACACGTAGTTTTTGCGGTCGTGTCCTACGGTGACGAGGGTCTTGAAAACGCAGGACGGGTCCTTGCCCAGCATACGCGCTACCGTCGCGCCGTCCGTTGTCGTATTGTCGTATTCGTACGCCTCGTAACTTATACCGAGGGTATCGAGCGCCCTCATCACATTTGTCTTTTCAACCTTTTTCATCTCTTTTTTATCACCTCGTAGTCGCGGCTTTTAAGTATCGCGACCAGATCTTTTTCGTTTTCCGGCGCGCGTTTAAGCAGAATTCCGCCTCCCTGTCCGCCCTCGCAGTGAAAGTCACTGCCGCCGGTGGGTATAAGCCCGAGCCTGCCGCATACCTCCTCTGCCTTTTCATTATTGCTGTTCTGATAAGGATGCAGATTGGCGATCTCTATGCCGTCCACGAAACCATAGTCGGGTTCGGTGCAAATCGCCCTGTACGGATGCGCGACGACCAGAAGGCAGCCGTTCTTTTCAGCCCAGTCGTGAAACTGCTTCAGATCGTCAAAATTGAGTATATCGTAACCGTCTCTCATGAGCTCTTCGGGCGTTATTCCGTAAACGAGCAACTCCCCGTAAGGCGGTTCGTGTTTGTAATATGTGCAGAAGTCGGGCGCCGCTTCCAATCCGAAAAACACGTCGATCCCGTACTTCGCGCACTCGTCTTTGAGTTCCAGGTAATCGCGCATATAGTCGCTCATCACGTTGAGACGGCTGCCGAATTGCTGCGCGACGTACCCGAAAAGATCGGTGCGGTTGAAATGGTTGGTCACGACTATCCCGTTGTAGCCTGCGTCGACGTAGATCTTCGCGATGTCATACGGTTCGACCTGCCCGCAATGGCTGTTGTGTATCGTATGCAGATGCATTTCAAGCTTATACATTTCTTACTCCTTTTCCCCTCTGCTTTCCTTTGAAAAATCCGTTCAGCGCCGCATACGCCGCACCCAGAAGCCCCGCCTTGTTTCCCAGCTTCGCCGCTTTGACTTCGGGGTGACCGTACTTACCGTAAAATTCCTCCAGCCAGAGATATTTCATCTCTGCAAGACCGCCGCCGATGAGTATCTCCGCAGGCGAAAATTCTCTTTCTATCATACCGACGGTATAGTTCAGAGCGGATAAAAAATTGCGCTTTGCCTGAATGCATTTTTCACTGCCCGTGTTCGTTAAAGCCTCTTTTACCGTTGATGTCCCGGCGTCTCTCTTTATCGCGGTGGCTGAAAGATATTGTTCTAAACAACCTCTTTTCCCGCACCTGCACTCATAGCCGTTTTCAACAAAAAGTCTGTGCCCTAATTCCAAGTCCGTCACGTTGTCGCCGTCTATCCTGCCGTCCTTTACCAGCGCGGAGCCCAGCCCGGTGCCTATCGTCAGCACTAAGGTGCTTTCAGCCCTTTTCTTTGCGAAATAGTGTTCGCAGACCGCCGCGGCGCAGGCGTCGTTTATCACGACCGTCCTCACTCCCAGCGCGTCGGACATATCGTCTGAAAAAGCGTAGTTTTCAAAGCCCGGCAGCGAACTGGTCGCGCGCACCACCACCCCGTCGTCCCAGTTCACTTCGCCCGCGGTCGCGATCGCGACGATATCCGCCGCGTCCTCGCTTGTCACTCCTTTTATCGCTTCGAGCACGCTTTCGCGAACGCCGGCAAACCCGCCGTCCGAGCGGGTCTGTACACACGTAAACTTTTTAATCTTGAAACTCTGCGGAATCCTGACGCGTCCGACGGAAATCAGCGCGGATTTTACCGTCGTACCGCCGACGTCCGCGCAAACCATTTTCAAATCGCGCCTCCCGGGCGGTCAACTTAACGACTTTTTATTCGTTGAACGAGACCTTGTAAGTATAGCTGAACGTCTGACCCGGTTCAAGGGTATGGACGAACGCCTTGTCTTTGAGCTCTCTGTCCGGCTCAAGTTTGTCGGGAGCGCCGTGCCACGGCTCTATACATACGTACGCGCCGCTGTCTTCCATGCTCCAGAACGCAAGTACGTCGACCTCTCCGAAATCGAAATATACGCTCTCCCCGTCCGCAAGACGGAGCGCGAGCTTATCCGTACCTACTTCTGTCAGCATGACCGTCTTATACTTTATCATAACTTCCTTGCCGACGCTGAGTTTGGATATCGTGCCGAAAGGAGCCTTTCCGGTGATGTAATGTCCCTTTTCCTCAAGGGTCAGATAGTCGGGCGATATCTCTTTCAGAAAGTCAATATAATTGGCGCCCGTGTCGATCTTTCCCTCTTTATAAGTTGCGCAGACGTTGAACGCGGGGTGCGCGCCCATCATGAAATACATCTGTTTGTCGTCGATGTTCTTAGCGGTGTGCGTGACGGTGAGCGCGCCGTTTTCAACCTTGAAACGCACGCTGTATTCGTATTTATACGGATATTTTTTCAACGAATCTTCGCTCCACCTGTTGGTCAGCACGGTCTCGCTGTCCGACACTCTGCTTTCAGTAAAATCAGAATGTCTGCATACTCCGTGAAGGGGCACGTCGTAACGCCTGCCGTCCACGGTATACCAGCCGTCTTTCTGTCTGGCGACGAACGGGAAAATAACCACGTCCTGTTCTGTCCACGAATCCTCGCTGCCCTGCCACAAAAACTCTCTGCCGTCTCTCAGTCTTTTGAGAGAGGACAGGGTCGCGCCGTTCGTATTTGCACATACTCTGAGTTTATCGTCAGATACCGATATTATCATGATAGCACCTCCGCAATTTGAAAATATTATACCATATCCCGGCGCTTTTGTCCATACTTAATCGGGCTTAAACGATATTTTACGGCACGAATGCGCACGCGTAAAAAGTTAAATTTGCCGACGTCTTGACATATCGGGATTTATATAGGATAATATTATTGTGCGGGGAAGAATGTACCCGCGCGTACAGCTTACTAAGTCGGGGTGAAAGATGAAATCGATAATCAGAAAGTATGCAAAACTTATGGTCAAAGTGGGCGCCTGCGTCAAAAAGGACGACGACGTTCTTATAATCTCCTCTCTGGAAGGAGCTCCGCTCGCTCAGGCGATGACCGAATATTGTTACAAAGCCAAGGCAAAGCGCGTGACCGTGACTTATGCCGACGACAAGGCGAGCCGTCTGCACTATCTTTATCAGGACAAGGAAACGCTGACGAAGATACCGTCGTGGGAAGCGGATATGAAGAATTCTTACAACGGCAAGCACGCGGTAACGATAAGGATCCTGACTGAGGACCCGCATATTTTCGACGGCGTCGACCCCGAAAAAATAGCCGCAAGGTCGAGAGCGACGCATAAGGCGCTCAAAGAATATTACGACAACGCGATGGCGAACAAAATAAGATGGACGCTTTGCGCGGTGCCCGGCGAAGAATGGGCAAAGACGGTGTTTCCCGGGCTTTCTCCTTCAAAAGCGGTCGCGAAGTTGTGGGAACTGATTATCAAGGCGATGCGGCTCGACTGTAAGGACAGCGTAAAGGCGTGGACCGATTTCCAGAACGCGTCTCTTGAAAGAATAGAAAAGCTGAATTCTCTCGAACTGGTAAAACTCAGATACGAAAACTCTATCGGCACGGACTTCACGATAGGTCTGCCGAAAGGCGCGTATTTCAGCGGCGCGAGAGAAAACACGACATACGGCGCGCCGTTCTGCGCGAATATGCCGACCGAGGAGATATTCACTCTCCCCGACAAGAATACGGGCGACGGCAAGATAGTCGCTTCGATGCCCCTCGTACACAACGGCACCGTGATCGAGGATTTTTACTTGGTTCTGAAAGACGGAAAAATAGTCGATTTCAACGCAAGGAAGGGATACGAAACTCTGAAGAACATTATAGAAACTGACGAAGGTTCAAAGAGACTGGGCGAGATCGCGCTGGTGCAATACGACTCTCCCATACAAAACCTGCACACGCTCTTCTACAACACTCTTTTCGACGAAAACGCGAGCTGCCATTTCGCGATCGGCAGGGCTTATCCGCTGATACGCGGCGCCGAAAAAATGACCGAAGAGCAGCTTGAAGCGCTGGGCGTCAACAATTCCGACGAGCACGTGGATTTCATGGTCGGCACCCCCGACCTCAGCATAACGGGAATATCCGCAGACGGTACGGAGACCCCGATATTCAGAAACGGCAATTTCTGTTTCTGACATCATATCGACCGAGAGGGAAGCAAATGATCGGTATTTACGTAATTTCGGGAATAATGGTCGTTTCGGCGTTTATCACCGCGGCTTTTTACGTCAACGAACACCGCGTCGTCGCTACGATAGCAAAGACCGTGTCCTCGCTGGGATTCATGCTGATAGCGTTCATAGCTCTCAGCAAGAATTTCGACAACGAGACTAATTTAAGATACGGTATGGTGATGCTGACAGGGCTTATGCTCTGTTTCGTCGGCGACGTGTTCCTGATGATGAAAGAGCTTTTCACAGAGCGCACCGCCAACCTGTATCTGCTTCTCGGCGTAGGCGCGTTCTCTCTGGCGCAGATAATGTTTGCGATCCGCTTCAATATGTATGCGGACAGGTTTATATGGTGGCTGCTGCCGATAGTGCTGATCGCGCCGGCGATACTTCTTGTCTCTCACAAGCTCAATGTGATAAAACTGGAAAAGACGGCTGTCGGGCTCATCGCATATTCCGTGATCATAGGCTTTGCGATGGTCAGCGCGCTCAACCTTCTGATCGTCAACCCGTCTCCCCGTTCCGTCGCGATATTCGTCGCTCTCGCCGCGTTCATGATATCGGACACCGCGCTGTGCTATACCTATTACGGCAGATCAATAACTTTAAGAAGGATACTCAATTATGTCGTGATGGCGTTCTATTACGCGGCGACGATACTGCTCGCATACTCGATATTGCTGTAAAACCCGATACTTATCGACAAAAACTACGCTCCCGCAATTTTTTACGGGAGCGCTTTTATACGCTTTTAAAGACGTATCCCGCCGCAAGGCATAAAAAATCCGCTCCTTTCGCGGAGCGGAAAATTTAATTCGGTTTACTGAATATCCCTGATCCTCTTTCTGCGCGGACGCTTTTTGGGAATATTGAAATTGTCCATCATATAATCTATCACCCTGCACGCCTTTCTGACCGCGAGGTTGGAGCGGATCGGAAGCATGAACGGAACTTCCTGATACGCGCTGGTCTCGCTGAGGTCGCGCTGGTGATACTTGCCGTCTTCGAGCGCGGCGTCTTCCGGGTCTACCGCCAGATAGAGTTTAAGAGTCTTGCCGCCGATAGCCATTTTCGCGAGAAGATCCCTCCCCATACGGTAGCTGTCGCAGCGCGCGCTGTAACGGCTCTTGACCTTGCGGTAAGACGTGAGATGTTCCTGAAGCCGAGCGTGCCATTCAATGACGCTTTCATCCATCTCTGAAAGTCTTTCGATAAAGCTGGGACGTATGTCGATGCTGCCCACAACGCCGACTGCGGCGGTGTAATCGACGGGCTCTTCATAAGCGGGCTCTTCATACCGCTGTTCTTCGTACTGCTGTTCAGCCGGCTCCTCATAAGCGGCAACTTCACGGACGACCTGCGGAGCGGGAACGACCTCTTCGGCTTTCTCTTCGATATCGAATTCGGAAAGGTCTTCGAACTCTTCGTTCTCGCTGTACGAGAATTTATTTTTGTCGTCGATCTTCATAAATTCCTCCTGATCACACTATGCTTTTTAAAGCGGTATTCTTATATTACTACAACGCCCGCTTTATGTCAATGAAAAACCGCAGGGAAAAATTTCAATTTTCTGCGCTATATGCTTGTAAAACGGCTTTTGCGAGCTGGTCGGCGCACGACGTGCCCTTACCTGCGCAGTTGACGCCGCCGCATTTTTCGACGACCTCGTTTACGGTCATACCCTCAACCAGGCGGGGTATCGCGATAAGGTTGCCGGGGCAACCGCCGTAGAATACTACGTTTTTGACGACGTTTCCGTCCAGTTCAAAATCGATTCGGCGCGAGCACGTGCCTTTCGTCATATAAGTATGTTTCATAACGCCTCACTTGAATTCGGGATAGAATTCCATTATATAAGCCTCTACGTCCTTGCGCGTTCCTCTGTACGGTCCCGGATTTTCCATCTTGTTCGAGACGAGCGCGGTCGCCCACAAAAGCGCCTTGTCCATAGGCTGATTTATCCTTTCGGTGATGTAACCCGCAAACGTGGTGTCGCCTCTGCCGCTTCTTCCCGAAAGGTTTCTCGCCTTTATCGGGCAGGCGCACAGCTTTTCGCCGTCGTACGCGATGACCTCCGTATTATGCGTTATCACGACCTCTTTCGCACCCCAGGCATGCAGCATCTTCGCCGCGACGACTCTGTCGGGCTGACCTGTAAGGATCTCCGCTTCCGCAGCGTCTGTTTTCAGATAAGTAATATAAGGCAAAATCTCTTTTTTATCCGCCCAGTCCTCAAAATACATCGCGCCGGTACTCTTGTCGGCGTGGCGCAGGAGCGCCTGAACGTCGACGGCGACCTTTCCTTTCGACGCAAGTGCCTTTATCAGTTCGCCGTCAAAATCGCCGTATATAAGTCCCGCGAGGTGATATACGTTGCAGTCGACATCCGGAATATCCTCAATTCTGAAAGGATCTGCCTGCCCTATGCAGGTGCAGGTGCGCCTTTCCTTGTCGGGGGTATGGTATTTGTTGCGAATAGACGTGCTCGCGCTCGACGGGATATAGAAGATATCCTCTTTGTCTATTACGAATTCGTTTAATCTGTCCTTGTCTTCGGGCGCAACCTTGGTGACCACGCCGACCTTGTATCCGCCCGCGTATGCCGCCGCGGACGAATAGATGACCGCTCCCCCGACCTCGATTATCTGGTTGTCCAGATAGTCGATATTATAGTCGAGCGAAATGTGCCCGATCGTTAAAGTGTCGTATTTTTTCATATATCCTTCTCCGTCAACCTGTTATCAAGCCCGTAACGTAATCCGAAAGATTAAGCGTACGCGAATAACGCAGATATGCAATGCCGTATCTCTTCGCGTCGCCGACGCCGTTAAAGGTCTTGTCTTTAATATCCGTTCCGTCGAGATACGATACCTCGTCTTTGATATACTGCTTTCTGTCGTCGCTGCCGGACGAATTATCGTACAGAGAACAGAACCAGACATAACTTGAATCGACGACCTGTGCGACAGTGATATTTACGTTGTAATAACCCTCCTGCAGTCCGACTCCCGGAACGCTAAAGCTGTATTTATAATCATAATTTACAAGCTCGGTCGCGTATATCTGATCGATCATTCTCTCTTTGCTCGTCAATCCGTCCTCTCCGATCTCGTCGCCGAACAGGTCTTTCTCATAGCCGGCGTTTTTAAGAATCCTGTTCATTACCTGACACTCCTCGTCCGTCATACGGTTGACGAATATATCGGTCTGAGACTGAGAATCGCCGCTCGGATTTTCAAGAAGAGCGATGACTGCGTTGACGTATATCTTCTCGGGTACGAGGTTGCTGTCTCGTCCCGTTGCGTTTTCGCCGGTAAACAGATTCTTCGTATCCACTTCGAGAGTCACGAGCAGATGAGAAACAGAGTCGTCTATCCTGACGTTATCTCCCGAAAGACCTTCGTTGTAATAATTTCTGATTGCGTTTGTCTGATCCTGCTCTATATGCGTACCGTTGGTATATTTGGGAAGAATATAGCTTTGATAGAAAGTTATGTCTTCCGCATTTCCGCCGACGATTTCGTCGAACTTGTCGCCCGTTATCTTCGTATTCATATAAGCGTCGAGGAACTGAGCGTCTACCGTTATCGACGTTCCGTCTGTCGAAGGAGTGATGGTAAACGTGGACTCATCGGTATTAGCGCCCGTCTCGTCTATAGGAGACCGGTAGCCGCTGTTGGAGAAAGTGTATCCCTCAAGCCCCGCGTGCAAGCCCTTTATGGTAGAACGCATCGCTTCGCCGGAAGGTCTGTCTTCTTCCGGATTCCCGTCCGCGTCAACGTATATCTTGTTGACCGCGAGGTCGAATACGGTTGAGAATTCCAGACCGCCTTCTGTCGCGTCCTTTTCTACAAACGCAGTGCTTACGCTGCCGTCCGCGTTCATATCGTTGAACGCCGCGGTGAGTTTGCTCTCTATCGTCAGCTCTAATCCTTCCTTGCTGAAATCCTGTTTATCGTCGCCCTGTCCGACCGAGGTCTGACCCGAGAAACGCTTGACGAAGAACAGCATCTTGTCCATATAATCGTCGCCGATATCGTTTATATCCACTTTTGCGTCGTACACGGGGTCGCCGTCGTTATTGTATGAGACCGCAATGTCTACGATGATGTCGATGTCGTACGGGAACAGCGTTTCGTACTTTTTATTCTGATTTATCGTTTCCGCGCCTTCGCCCGTCACGTTTTCAAACGAGATGTCGCCGTTTATCCTCATCCTTATCCCGGGAAGACCTGTCGCATCGTCGATATAGATAAGGATATATTCGACTTTGCTCGTCGGCAGGATCTGCATCAGATTGTCGAGTTTGCCCGAATCGTTGACAATGTTCGCAAATTCGTACTGACTGAGGTACGGGTTGAGTTCGGCGTAAACGGTATTATCGTCCAGAAGTCCGCTCTTGTCGCCCGCAGCGTTCATTCTGAGCCTGGTCTGATATTCTCCGCTGACGGTATTCAGCATATCCTGAATATTAGAAGCGGACCAGTCCTCGCCCTCGACGTCTGTATCTATATAATATTTGCTGTCGATCTCTGCAACAAACCCGGTTATTCCCAGCGCCTCGACGTCCGCGGTGATATTGGTTTCCGCGTCCGTTCCGACCGGATCGTATTTGTATGTCTGCGAAAGGATAAGGTACATCTCTTCGCCGGTCATGCCGTAAGCCGCGTTGAATTCGTCTTCCGTCATTGCGCCGTCCTGTTCGGGATCGTATTTGAGTTTTTCGTTCGCAGCGAGAACTTCGAAGATATTGGGAAGTATCGCGCAGTCGTCGGATTCGCCTGCCGGCGCCATAAATTCTATCTTCGCGCCCAGATTCTTTTCAATATCTACAAACGCCTGATATATCTTTTCGTTCAGCTGCTTTTCAAGGTCGTCGAAGGTCATGTCGGAGACTTCGTCTATATGCTCGCCGCCCTCGATCTGTTCGCCCGAAGATTCGCTCTTGTTCTGCACAGCGTTAAGAAGACTCATCAGCGTTTCGAAATGCTGACGGCTCATATCGTTACCCTTCCTGTTGATATCGACCTGCGCGACGCTGGGATTTTCGACCGTGCCGGAGTACTGCGTATATGTGAGGAACACGTATATCGAGTCCGGAAGCAGCTGCCTGACCAGTTTCTTCATGCTCTCGTTGTCGCCCAGCTGCGCGTCTATATTCCCGGTCAGGTCGAGCTCTATCGTTATTTGCAACGTGAAATAATCGCCTTTCTTATCGTCGGTGCCGGTAGCCGTACAGGTCACGTCCATTACCCACGGCTCCATATTCTCGACCTTGTATTCCTGATTTTTGAGATATCCGTTAAGAAGCGCCGCAAGCGTGTCTTCGTCCGCTACGGGTCTGAACGCGCCGCCCTCCTCGTAATCGAGTCCCGCCTCTATTCTGTCGCGTATCTCTATCCTCTTCAAAGTTTCCTCGTCTTCCGAGAACGTATTGAGCTTTGTGAACAGATTGCTTGCGGTGATGTAATACTCTTCGGTTTCTTCGTTCACGACGTTGTTGAAATAATATTTTTCGCTGAACTCACCGTTAATAAACTCGTTCGCCGCACTGAGCTGAACTTCCTCGGAATATCCGTCAACGCCGAGGGATTCCGCGGTCGGGAGCTTGACGTCTCTTATCAGCGCGAGGAAATCTCCCTGGGTGAGGTTTTCTGCGCCCAGCATGTTTATTACCGCCTGTATCGGCTTCGTATCCACGTTTCCGGTCGCGGTGAAGCTTATCGGAATGATCTCGTTTATCTTGACGATCGTGTCGTACACCTTAGCGTTGATGCTCTGCATGAACGAGACGTCGTTGCCGTCCTCGTCCGTCGTCGCCAGGAACCTGTCGAGCAGCTTGTTTATCGCCGTCTGCTGCTTGTCGCCCATATCGTTGATCTCTACGCTCGCCGACCATGTCTGCTTATTGGGATAGACGCTGGCGGTCACGTAAAGAGTTTTGGGCAAGATCGACGGGATGATATCCGCGAGACTCTTGACCGTATCAGGAACTTCTGCGTCTCCGAAAAGCTTTGAAAGAAGCTGATCTTTATTGTTTGCGAGGGCGGTCTTAGCCGCGTCCCGAAGGTTTATCCTTATCGTAGCGCGGACGCGCACGTCCTCTTGTTCGAGCACGGTCGCCTGATCGATTATAACCTGTTCGACCGAAAGCACGTTCGCGACGTTGACGCCGTAATCGGTCTCGATCTTCTTGAGCGCGTCCAGCTCTGAAATCGAAGAGAACGCCTCGTTGAGGACTGCCGCCAGCTCTTTGTCGCTGAGCTCAAGCATCTCTTTTTCAAGGGAGTCCTGATCCTTGCCTTCCAGCACGCTGAAATCGAATTCCAGGCTTTCGAGAAGGTCGTCGAGCGCCTTGTTGCCGGTTATAGAATCGTTGTCTCCGATCTCGGGAGCGCCTTCTTCCGCCATTATCAGTTTGCTGCCGTCGGACAGCGTGGCTTCCGAGCCTTCTCCGTTATTCTCCTCGCTCGTGACCTCGGCGAGAAGTCCGCTGACTATATCGGTTATTGAAATGTTGCACTCTTCTGAAAGATACAGACCTTTTTTCAGACTTGCGTAAAAACTGTCCAGATCCTCTTCCGTATAAGGATTGGTTACCGCCCCCGATCCGTCGCCGTAAAGATCGACGAGCATTCCGACCGCTTCGACAAGTTCGAGCCCGGTAAGATCTTTCAAACTTATCTTTCCGTTCTCGTCTTCTAACAGATCGTAATCCCACGCAACGAACGCGCCCGCGATCAGCGTGCCCAGCAGAACTATTATGATGCTTATGCACGCAAAACCGGTGTAAAAGCGTCTTTTATTCTTTTTTCTCTTTATCTTGTCTGCATCCTGCTCGGTAAGATAATAGCCTCTCGCAGAATAGAGAGCGTCGTTTTCAGACTTCTCTTCAGAGCCGACTTTTTTAAGCTTCAGATCTTTTATAACGTTTCCCATCCTCACGTCTCCTGTCGAGGTTGTTTAATGTATTTTTAAATATTATAACACACTTTTTTGTTTTTGTATATAATTTATAAAATATTATAAATAAATTGCAGGAAAATCGCATATTTCGGAAAACACGGGCAGATCCGCCGCGCATATTGCGCCTTTTTACTTCGTTTTTACACATAATAGTCGACGGTGTGGGTTTTGTTTGTTGACATAGGGCAGGCTTTCGGACTATAATCTGGATATCGGCGATACTCGTCCGCGTTTGTTTTTAACTATGGAGAAAACGGATATGGAAAACAACTTCAAAGGAGAAAAAATAAGACTTGCGGTATTTTTTACCGCGATCTCAGTTGTCATCCTGATATTAAGCCTTTTCCTTGCGTATTACGCCGCTTACGGCGATATTCTGTTTACCATACTGGACAACAAGTCCCTGAAAGCGAAGAGGTACGACGAGATGAATTTATCTGCACAAAAAGGTCAGACCGTATTCTTCGGCGACTCGCTGACGGAGTTCTACGACACCTCAGCCGCCTTCCCTTCTTTCACGAGTTACAACCGCGGCATTTCGGGCGATACGACGGACGGAATGCTTGCAAGACTGGACGGCAACCTTCTGGCGATCGAGCCTTCGAGAATAATCTTCCTGGGCGGCGCAAACGACCTCAATCACGGTCTTGCACCCGACGAAATAGTCGCGAACATACGCAAGATCCTGACAAGAATAAAGACGGCGCTCCCCGACTGCGAAGTGTTTGTGGAGTCTCTTTACCCCGTCAATCCTTACACCCTGCCGATATACCTCAACAGCGTCGCCGATCGCAAGAATTCGGATATCCTCAGGATAAACGAAGCGCTTGTCCCCCTTTGCGAAGAGCTGGGTTGCACCTATATCAACGTGCATGACTCCTTGACCGACGAAAACGGCAATCTGAGAGCGGAACTGACAGTGGACGGTCTGCATGTGACCGAAGACGGTTACGCGATAGTCACGGAAATATTATCCGGATATCTGCTCCCGTCCGAAAGCAGAAACGGCAGATAAGACTGTCCGCATATGTGAAACGTTAATGAAACCGACCGCTCCCGGTCGGTTTTTTATGTTTCGCCACGTCCCGCTTTACCGCGTGCCGATCGCGCTATACGGCGGTATAATATCCGTTCTCCGGATTCTTTCCCTCTCCCCACGGCAATGACCGAAAAACGAAAAGACTCGTCCACGGCAAGCCGGTTTTTTGCAACAGATCGTCAAAAACAAAATACTTATCCGATAAAACGCATAAAAAACGCGCGTTCCGCAATCGGTTACGGACGCGCGTTTTTTATGCGAATTTTCCGTTTTGCTAACTCTTTACAGCCGCACCGATAGCCGCGCCTCCGCCGAGAACGCCGCCTATCGTAAGCAGGTAGCAGCCTATCGCGGGAGTGGTCGTCGAATTGGCGAGGACGCCCAGATCCACTACGTATTCGTTTCCCATCAGAACGGTGAAAACTATTGCGAGGATACCGCAAACGAGAGCGACAATACCCGCAACGCCGCCGAGGACACCCAACAGTTTAAGCCTTATCAGCAATTTGAGTACGAACAGCACTGCTGCCGCCGCAACTGCCGCCGCCGCTATCCATGCGAACATATTGGTAACGACGAAATATTTAACTTCCCCGTCTAGTTTAGCGGCTGCGTCGTTGGCATCTGCCCAATCTTGAAGCGTATCTGAACTGCTGCTTGACGCCTCGACAAGATCGGAACCGACTTCCGTGGTAGTCCAATCGAGGAACAAACCGGTAAACGCGAGAGCCGCGCCGACGATCATAATCAGAACGAGTACGAGCGAGAGCGTGCTGATTCCCTTTTTTTTCTTCTTAGCCATATTAAAGTCCTCCTTAATGATCTTAAAAAAATCGAGACGGCGCAATTATGGCACACCATCTCAAACCTACATAGTAATTGTACCATTATTGCGCGCGCGTGTCAACGGACAAATTTATTCCCTACGCGTCTTATTTGACAGACTGTCCGATTTATCCGCGCTTTTCAGTCTTTTCTCTCTTTATATGCCTTTTGCCGGTAACGCTTCTGACGTCAAGTCTGAACACCGCGGTCCCGGGCACGACGGCGAGCGAGAAAGGAAAATCTTCCTCTCTGTAATGCTTCATAAGTATTTTAAGCGCCCTTATTTTCTCTTCTTCCGAGGTGACGAAGCCGACGTCGCCGTAACCGACGACGCTTTCGTATTCAGTCGTACAGCTACCTTTTTCCCCGTCGAAAAAGAGCCTGTGCGAACAGTCCGCCTCGAACGCAGCCCTGCCCTCTCTTCTTATGAGGTCGATCTTCTTACCTTCGGGCGCGCTGTGAAAATACAAAGTCAGCAAGCCGCCGTTTCTTTCAATACCGAAACTGAGCGGCACGATATACGGGATATCCCCGTCGTTGAACGCGAGCCTCACCGCGTCGCACTTTTCAAGCGCGCTTACTATCTCGTCAAAGTCCTTTATCTCTCTGTCCGATCTTCTCATAGCGACTTACTCTCCCGATAAAAAGAAGATACGGACTTTCTCGCCCGTATCTTTATAATGTTTTTCAGAATTATTCCCACTCTATGGTGCCGGTCGGCTTCGGAGTCATATCGAAGCAGACGCGGTTGACGCCCTTGACCTCTGTGATTATCCTCTTTACTATCTTGTCGAGGACGTTCCAGTCAACGTGTTCTATCGTCGCGGTCATTGCGTCCACGGTATTTACGGCGCGGATTATTACCGGCCACTCGAAGGAGCGCGCGTTGTCTCTTACGCCGACTGACTTGACGTCCGGGATAAGGGTAAAATACTGCCATACCTTGCCCTGCAAGCCCGCTTTCGCGAACTCTTCGCGAAGGATCGCGTCCGATTCTCTGACCGCTTCCAGTCTGTCTCTGGTGATCGCGCCCAGGCATCTTACGCCCAGTCCGGGACCGGGGAACGGCTGACGGTATACCATATCGTCGGGAAGGCCGAGAGCTTTACCGCAAGCGCGGACCTCATCCTTGAACAGATATTTGAGCGGCTCGACCAGCTCGAATTTGAGATCGTCGGGAAGACCTCCCACGTTGTGGTGCGACTTTACGATCTTATTCGTCTTCGTACCGCTTTCTACGATGTCGGGATATATCGTACCCTGCGCGAGGAAGTCGATGCCGTCAAGCTTTCTCGCCTCTTCTTCAAACACTCTGATAAATTCCGCGCCGATTATCTTTCTCTTCTTTTCGGGGTCGGACACGCCTGCGAGCTTATCGAGGAATCTGTCCACGCTGTCCGAATAAATGAGGGTCGCGCCCAGTTCTTCTCTGAACACTCTTACGACCTGCTCCGGCTCTCCCTTTCTGAGGAGACCGTGATTTACGTGCACGCAGACGAGCTGTTTGCCGATAGCCTTTATAAGGAGCGCCGCGACGACGGAGCTGTCAACGCCGCCCGAGAGCGCGAGAAGCACCTTTTTGTCGCCGATCTGCTTTCTCAAAAGCTCTACCTGATCGTCGATAAAGTTCTGCATATTCCAGTTGGCATCGGCTTTGCAGGTGTCGAACACGAAGGATCTGAGGTCGCTTTCCTTGATCGCGGGGCATTTGTCGGTAGCGTGATCGAGCGCAACGACGGGTACGGAAGCGCCGTAAATTTCAGCCGCGACGTCGATCTTTACGCCGTCGATAACGTTGTTGGGACCGCCGTTCAATATAACGCCCTTGACGTTGGGGATCGCCGCCAGCTGTTTAGCGGTGATGTCGTGCGGATATATCTCGCTGTAAACGCCGAGCGCGCGGATCTCTCTGGCAAGCGCGGAGTTGTTCTCGCTGCCGAGGTCGAGGATAACTATCATATCTTGTTTCATATCTGTTCTCCTTGGTTTTTATGTAATAAATGTATCACCAAACGGGTACTTCTGTCAATCCGTTTGAATTTATTTGCCCTGTTTCAGCGCTACTGTTCAGTTATCAGAACTTACCGACGAATTTACTATGCCGTCGCGCTCGTCGTACAGCCCCGCGTTGGTGAACGGACGGGTATTTACGCTTCTTGCAATAACGTTGAAAGAGGTCGCCCGTACGTTTTCCGCGTTGTACAGGTAAAGTCCGTATACCGGCATATCGTAATATACGCTGAGTTCGTGGGATATAAGATAGCTGTGCGACACGCGCGTTATTTCGGGATAACCGCTCATATTCGCGTGAAGCGCGTCGCTGCCGTTGTAGATATTGAGGTCCTCATTACATTCGCGGTAAGCGATATTGATATTGTCCAGCGTCACGTTCTTTACAGGATATACCGCGCTCTTATACTTGCAGCCGACGACCGCGCCGGCGATATCGACGTCTTTTGCGTAAACGTTCTTTATCGTCACGCCGTCTATGCTGCCGACCGTACCGTCGCTGCCGTTGCCCTTATCAAGGCGGCAGCCCAGCCATATCAATATTGCCGAAGGCACGTTGTTCATATTTATATCCGTCACGGTGACGTCGGAGATATTCGCGCCGTCCGCGGATTCCACCGCTATTCCGGAATAGCCGCCCGCTATCTCCGCGGTAAAGAAATAGCAGTCGCTTACCGACACGTGACTTACGTCGTAGCCCGTCTCCGTGCCTATCTTGAAGTTATTGGCGAGCGACATTATCTCGCAATCCTTGACGGTCACGTTCTTTATCTCGCCGACGTTGGATTTCAGGACTATCCCGTCGTCGCCGGTCGCGATAAAGCAACGCTCTATATTCACGTTGCTCGTGCAGCAGATGTCGAATCCGTCGCTGTTGGCGACGTAGATATTGTTGTCTATTACCACGTGCGAAACGCTTACGCCGTCGCAGAGTTCGAGTTTGACCGTCCAGGTCGACGGCTCGTAAAGCACGAGGTTGTACAGCGACACGTTTTTGCAACTCCTCGCGTATATCAGATTACAGCCGAATTCCTCGCTCTTACGGTTTCTCAGTCTCTCGCGGTACGAAAGCACTTTTTGTTTGAGGTTGAAAGTCTCCTGCGGCAGATTTTTCGTAGGGTTTTCGCTTTCATTCGTATAATCGGTGCCGTTGCCGTCCAGCTTGCCCGGTCCGACTATCTTCCAGTCGTTTACGCCTTCAGCCCTTATCAGCGCGCCGTTTAAAAGCGCTCTCTTTTCTGCGGCCGTGCAGTCGTCGTAATCGGGAAGTTTAAGCGCGCTGCCCTCCGCGATATACAGAGTCACCCCGCTTTTCATATACAGCGTGCCGGTATAATAAACGCCGCCGCTTACCTCGACCGCGCCTTTGCCGTCGCCTTCGGCGGACGCCTTGTCTATCGCCGCCTGCAACGCCGCCGTATTTTCAGCCGCGCTCTTATCCGGAGACGCGCCCGTATCTTTCGCCGACACCCAATAAATACCGTCCGTAAAGACAGGAGCTTGCAGATACTCGTCGTACGGCACGTCCGCGACGTGAGAGCCGCTGCCTTCAGTCAGAGAATATTCCTTCATTTCCGGGAATTCGATATTTTCATCCTTGCCGCCGCACGCCGAAAGCGCAATTATCAGCGCAAAAACGACGACTGCCGTAATAACAACAAACTTTTTTCTCATATTTCCCTCATAATATAAGGCGGCGCGTAAAGGATACGCGCCGCCTTATATCATCCTTTTATATCGAATTCGACCGTAACGCTTTCACCGGCTTTCAAGGTGACTTTTTCGCTCTTTGACGAAAGCCCGCAAGACACTTCTATCGTCTGGTCGATATCGCTTCTGACCGTAACGCTCGCCTTTCCCGTTTTAAGCGACCAGCTGAGACTCGTCACCTCAGCGCGCGTGCGGCACATTATACCTTTTATATACCCCTCGTCGAAACCGCTGGTCGGCAGCGCAGGAAGCACCTCGATAACGCCGGTATTCGAATATATCAGCGATTCGTTGACTATGCCGAGGTAACCTATCGCAAAGTCCGTGCAATAACAACTGCTCCTGTTGGTATGGTGGTTGGTCATCAGAGAGTTGTAATATATCGTTCTGAGTCCGTTGCCGTTCATAAGTCCGACAAGCGATTCCGTCACGCTGTCTCTGTCTTTGAGCCTCGCCGCGATAAGCGCGCGGTGTATAAGCGCGTGGCTCGCCTCGTTCTCGCTCGCCCTGTTCGCGATAGCCTGTATCGCCGCGTCGCGGAGCGCTTCGTCGTCCTGCGTTTCGAACAGCGGCCATACCATATACATATGGCTTAAATGTCTGTGCGTGTTGTTTTCCTCAAACCGGTTAGCCGCCCATTCCTTTATCGCGCCCGTCTCGTCGTATAGATACGGAGGGATCTTTTCCATTAACCTTTCCCACTTGCTTACGTCCGCCGTCGGATCGACCGATCGCCATATCTCTATCAGCATTTCCAGGTTGTTCCTGCACGCCGCAATGTCTATCGCGGAGTTCGCGCACGAAGGCGACGGATAATTTGACGGATTGTTTTCGGGCGAATAGGACGGGATTATGCAATAGGTCTCCCCTTCCGCGAGAGCGGTCTTGCCCGCCTCGTAGTGAATGTCGCCGTTCGCGTCCGTATAGTATTTAGGCACCATAAGCTGATCCCAGTAATTAGCCGATTTCAGAAGAAGGGGGAGAAGGATCTCGCTCCTTAAATCAAGGTAACCTCTTTCCTTTATCTCTGCGACTTTCTCGTCGGTCAGCGGCACGTTGGTCATCGACAGCGCCGCGCGCAGATCTTCAAGGTCGAATTCGTCCGAAAGCGGTATCTTTACGTCGCCGTAGCATTGCAGGGTCTCGTAAAGGGGTTGCAGCATCCAGCTCGCGCCCGCGTTCCAGTATCTGAACGGGTACGGATAGCAGCTTTCGGTAAGAAGCGCCATATCGCCGTCGCTGTTGACGGGCGCCTGAATAGCGTCCTCGTAGCCGTGCGAAGCGTATGCGTTGTCCATCCAGTCGTCGACCTGTCTCAATATGAAATTGACGTAGCCGACGTATGCGTCGCTTATGTTGCCGGTGTTCATCGACGAGGTCTGCAGGTTGACGTTGGCGTCCATAGTATATTTACTGCCCCAGTCGCGCACCCACTCGCCCGTCCACATGCCGAACAGTCTGCTGGTGCTGGTGCCCGCGCAGCAGAGGTATGCGTATCTTCCGGAATAATATGCCCTTTCTGCGAGAGTGTTGTTGAGCGTCTTGTTATTCAGCTTGTACTTAGTGAGGTCTTCGTTGGGAACGTCGATATCCGCGCCCAGCGAAAATTCGACCGCGTTGTACTGCGCGGTGAACACGTCGGTATGGCTCTTCAGCGCTTCGCTGTAATAGAACACGCCGTCTCTCGTGTATTTATCCGCGACCGCCTTTACCTTTTCTCTCAAAGCGGTCTCAAGCGCGTAACTCTCCTGCTGCGCAAAATCGTCGTACGCGCCCATTTCGTATGTGCGGTCGGACGCGGTGATAACGTATATCTTGGTCGCGCCTGTGACTTTTATGCCCTGTATCTCTTCGCCGACAAACTGCTCTTCTTCCCTTCCTTCCACGGTCACGAGTTCTTTCGTGCCGCCCTCGCAGAAGATATAAGTTACCGTCGCGTAGCCGCCGTCTTTAAGCTCGCTGCCTTCATAGGACGGATAGTGAGCGACGAAACCGAGATATTCGAGGTTTTCGTCAACCGTCCTCTTATACCTTATATCCGTTTCGCTGGGATAAACGTCTCCCGTCTTGCCGAAATTGGGCATCGTGGAAAGGCTGTCGTAAGAGAAAGTCACGTTGAGCTTCGCGCCCGTCGACGAAGCGGTGAGCTGAGTTATCGTCACGTCGTCCGTCTTTGAGGTAAAAGTCAGCCTGTCCCACTGTCCGTCGCCGTCGGTGTATCTCGTGCCGACCTGCGCGGTGTCGTAATCGGTATATCTGATATACTCAGACGGCTCTATGCCCGCCGCTGCCTTATCCGTCTGCGCCATTCTTAAGATCGCGCCGGCGTGATAGGAATAGACGTCCATATAAGGCTGATCGTCGACGATATCCTTGCCGTTGATTATATTCTGCCTTACCGTTTCGAGTTCGTCGTAAGTGACGGGATTTTCCCTGGGATTTTTATTGGGAAGAATAAAATGAATGTTCTGAAAAATGACGGTGTCGTTGTAAGGCGACCCGGCGATTATCGCGCCCTGTCTGCCGTTGCCGGTGACCATACCGTTGCGCCATATCTGATTGTTGTTGACCTTCGTGGCGGAAAGCTCGTTGTACGTGGTCGCGTAAGACGACTTCGCGTCGCTGTAGCTGTCGCCCGGCGCGGTCTTATCCTTACAAGCCGCCGCGAAAACCAAAGAAAAAACGGCCACTGCGACGATTGCGATTACTAAAACAAATTTCTTCAAATTCATAATAACTCCCTCATGAATTTATTTTAACAAAGCGCGCGCGTAGTGTCAACGACTCAAAAATCCATAATTGCGGGCATACAGTCCATAAAACGCGTAAAAAATATCCGCCCCTTTCGGAGCGGATAAAATTCTGTCTGATCCGGATCAGAATCAAAGCATGTTCTTTCTGAGTTCTTCGCCGCTCTTCGCGCTTAAATATGCGGGCGGAATATCGAGGACGGTCACGCAGCCCGTCTTGCCTTCCTTGCTCATTCTGGCGACCGCGCGCGCATAGGCGACCAGCACGCTTGAAGTGAACGCGGGGTTGGAGTCGAGTTTAAGCGAATATTCGACGACGTTGTTGAATTCGTTGCTCGCGCCCGTTTTGCCGCTTCTTATAACGAAACCGCCGTGAGGTATACCCTTGTGCTTAGCGTCCAGTTCTTCCTGAGAGATGAAATTGACGGTCGTGTCGTAGTCCGCGAAATAGTTGGGCATCTCCTTTATTTCCTTTTCTATTCTCGCCTTGTCCGCGCCCTCTTTGACAACGACGTAGCACTCTCTGGTATGCTTTTCTCTGGTAGAAAGTTCGGGATTCCTGCCGCTTCTGACCGCGTCGAGAGCCGCCTGTACGGGCACGGTATACTGCCTTGCGTCGACGACGCCCTCGATTCTTCTTATCGCGTCCGAATGTCCCTGGCTTACGCCCTTGCCCCAGAAGGTATAGGTCGCGCCGCTGGGAAGCACGCTGTCGCCGTAGACGCGCGCTATCGAGAACATACCGGGGTCCCAGCCGCAGCTTATCAGCGCGAGATTGCCGCTCTTTTTCGCCGCGCAGTCGACCTCTTTAAAATGTTTGGGGATATTCGCGTGCGTGTCGAAGCTGTCGACGACGTTGAACATCGCCGCGAATTGCGGGGTCTGTCCGGGAAGATCGGTAGCCGAACCGCCGCAGAGGATAAGCACGTCTATCTCGTCGCTATACGAGGGGGCGTTTTCGACCTTTTCCACCTTTACGCCCTTTGTTATCGGGGTTATCGACGCGGGATCGCGACGGGTGAAGATGACTTTGAGCTGAATATCGGGGTTGTGCATTACCGCCGCTTCAACGCCTTTGCCGAGATTGCCGTATCCTGAAATGCCTAATCTGATCATAGTAAGCTCCTTGGAAAAAACTGACTATATTATATAATAACACCCCCGTATTTGTCACAGATTTTATTAAAAAAACGACTCGTCCGACAAAATTTTTTGTCGGATACGCCTTCTTTTGTTATCGGATATACGGATATTTTATTTTACATCCAGTTTAGCGAAACCTATCGCGTCGCTGTAATTGACCTTGCCTATCTCCGCAAGCACATAGACGTTGCCTTCCTTATCTCCGTCCATGCACGAATAACCCGCCGCGCCGCCGTATATAAGCTTGCTCGTCCAGGTCTCCCCGTCCGTGGTCTCGCCGACCGAAAGGTTGACTCTGGTATGGAAGGAGTCGGGATAGCTTAAAAGCAATTTTCCGCCCGCGTTGTACACGGAAGCCATGCATATCGGAGTTTTGAGCGTCGTGAACTTTTCTTTGATATACCAGGTCTCTCCGCCGTCCTTCGAATAGGATAGTTTCTGGAATTGTCTGGGGTGATAGTTGCAGCAGCCCGCGCCGTCTCTTACGACCATTACGACTTCGCCGTTGTCCAGGACCGCCGCTTCGCATTCGTTGCCGCTGCCTGCTGCCTCGCTCCTGTTCCAGGTCAGACCGTGGTCGTCGCTGTATATCACGAAAGAACTGCCGTTGTTGCTTGCCGGCGCGATGATCCTGCCGTCGTACTTTCCGCTCTTTATCTGCACCGCCTTGCCGGGACCCACCATAAGGGTGTCCGCGCGCACGCCGTCCGCCGCGCCTCTCTTTATATTCGGGTCTTTGGGCAGGCTTATATTTATCGGCTCTTCCCAGTCGAAGGTCAGATCGTCGTTTATCTTACCGCGGATATTGAACGTGTTGTAGTTAAAGCCGGTCGCCTTTGTCGCGCTCATATGGACGATATTTAAAAGTCCGGTGTCTTTGTCCAGCACTACGGTCGGATTGCCGTACTTTCCGACCTCTTCGCCGAAAGTGAATATTATCTTCTGCTCTCCCCAGGTCTTTCCGCCGTCCTGAGAGAATTTTCCCAGCATATCGACCACGCCGACGTCGTGAGCGGAATTCTTCCTTCCCTCAACGAGCGCGAGAAGCACGTTATCCTTAAAATGCGTGCCGCACTTTTCGTTAAGGATATCCTTGTCCATTACGATCAGAGACGGGATTCTGTATGCGGAATAGCCGTCCGTCTTGCCTTCGAAAAGCAGATAAGGACCTCCTTCGATATTGGTGAATTTGCCGTATTTCTGGTTTTTCGCCCACGCCGCGCCCGCCAGCATCGTGAGAAGCAACGTTGCCGAAACGACGGTCGAGATCACGTACGCCTTCGTGATTATCGCAACCAGAGACGCGATAAGCATAAATACGCATCCGGCGATCAGCATTATCATATTCAGAGTGTTGAGCGCTATCGGCTGGAACAGATCGACGATCAGAGCCTTTATTATCAGATATACGAGAAGCGCCGCGCCCAGCACGAGCAGAACTATCGCGCTTATCAGCGCGTCCGTGCCCGAAGGAACTTCAAGAAGAGTCACTATAAGCCCGACTATCGGAAGCACCGCGAGCGCCGTGCAGAAGACCCCCGTCATCGCGGTCGACGAGAAGAACAACCCGTCGTTGAATATCAGAAACATGAATATCGCGACCGCCAGCACCATGAACGCTATCGCCGTAACGATAAAGGTCCAGATATTGTCGAAACAAATATCTGCATAAACGCCGCACAGCACAACGGCTGCGACGATCAACGCAACGAATACGGCAAATATCGCCAGTTGCGGCGCGTGCTTTTTGTCAATCATAATACCTCCTTACCGGCGGATCCCGCCGCGGATAACGCATATCCGTGATTTCCTGTATACTATTTTAACATATAAAAACGCGCTTGTCCAAAAATATTACCGCTTAATGAATTTTATATATCGACGACCCGTCCAAAAGCCGGCATTGACACATTTTGCCGGCGGGAGTATAATAAAAGCAGCGAAACAAAGGGGAAAGAAGTCATGAGAAGACGTTTTTCAAACTCAGCCGTTTCAATAATTCTTACGGCTATCCTGCTTTTTTCTTTCTGCGCCTGCGTGCAAGACAACTCGCCCGGGACGGAAGAGATAAATACCGACGGATATCAGACTTTCGACGTGATGAGCCTCAACATAAGGCTGGACACTTTTATCGACTTCGGCGATAAAGACTGGTCGGACGTCCGCGCCGCAAACGTCATCGAGTATCTGAAAAACAGCGGCGCCGACCTCATCTGTCTGCAAGAGGTGTGCGGCACGCAGTACGACGACCTGGCAGCCGCCCTCGACGGAATTTATTCCATAATATACTATCAGCGCGAATCGGGGCGGAACCCGGAAGGACTGGCGATACTCTATTCCGACGATTTCGTCCTCGAAGAAAGCAGCCGCTTCTGGCTGAGCAGCACCCCCGACAAGGAGTCCAAAGACTGGGGCGCCGCGAATAAGAGGATAAGCGTGAACGCGGTGCTGACTCATAAAGAAAGCGGACTTAAAATAAACCTGTTTACCGTCCACCTCGACCATATCAGCGAGCTGTCGCGCGAAAACGGACTGGCGCTTATTTTGGAAAAAGCCGCCGGGTACGACTGCCCCGCGATACTTGCCGGCGATTTCAACACGACTGAAGAAAGCGATTGTTACAAAGTGATATCTTCGAGAATGCAGGACTGCCGCAAAGCCGCCGCGATATCGGACGGAGGGCTGACGTATCAGAATTTCGGCATAAGAAAAGACTCCGGCGACAGTCTGCCGATAGATTTCTGCTTCGTCGACAATTCTTTCAAAGTCTTTAAATTCGAGATAAAAGACGAGCTTGCCCCTGACGAGACTTATTACTCAGACCACTATGCGATAAGGTCTCTTATCGGTCTTCCGCTCGACGACGTAGCGTAAACGCGCCGCGTCTATCTTTTCAAGGTTACTGAAAAACGCGCCCTTTCAAAGGCGCGTTTTTATTCGGCTTATCGGCTCTTATTCATATCTTATCTTAAACACGGCTTTCCTGACCTTTCTGCACGAGGTCGAATCGTCGCGTATGCTCGGCGCGTGACCTTCGCCGGGCATGAACATGCACCAGTCGCCCGGCTTCATAGTAAGATAGGCGAAAGGTCCGCTCCATATCGCGATATCCTTTTCGGCGGAATATTCCGTCTCCTCCTTCAGCTCCCCGACCGGAACGCCCATAAGCTCCTCGCCGTCCAATATAAGCTGGATATCGGCGTAAAGCCGGTGCGTTTCCGCCGTCGCGCCCTCTTTCGGACGAGGCTCGTACGTCTGCACGTTGACGAAAACGCCGTCGGCAAGATCCGTCCTGCCGAGCGGAGTGTCCGCGCCCATCGTCTTCGCTTTTCTGATGCAAAGCGCGACTTTTTCGTCGAGACCGTTGTAAAAACCGTCTGCAAGTTTTGAATATATCATATCTCTCCTTATTCTTCTGGCGCGAAAGTCGCTTCGAGTTTTTCTGTAAAGCGCTGAACGTCGTCCATATTGTCAAATCTGTACGCGACGTATTCTGTCTTGCCGTTCTGTATCGTACAGATGAATTTCTTTTCGTCGTCGTAGTCGTACTGCGGCAGGTTGGCGTCTTTGAGTATCGCCATAACGACCGCCTGTTCTCTTTGCAGGAACATTATCTTGGCGTAAGTCACGTTGCCGACGCGGTAGCTGTACGAGCCCTGCAGCTGCTCGACCTCTCTTACCACGTTCGCGCAGTCGTCAAGTACGGTTATAAGGCTGGGCACGATCTCGCACAGCGCTTCTGCGACTTTGAGATATCTTTCGCCCCATTCGTCGGTATTGAAGCCGCGCAGATTCCTGACCTTTGAATAAGCGATGTCGCTTTCGCCGTTGACGTCGCCTTCGGTAAGCATCAGCTTTGACGGCAGAGCGAAAGCGCCCTCGTTTTCGTCGACGACGCCCGCGGCGATAAGCGCGCGGTATGTAAGGAAACCGAAATTCAGCCTCTCTTTATACCAGGTCTCCCCGATAAGTTCGGGAAGCACGGGGTCGTCGTCGAACGGCGGACGGTCAAGATACTTGTCGCCTGTCAGCGCGACGAAATAATACCCCGCCGCGTTCGCTAAGGTCTCTCTGCAATAGGTCACCAGTCTGCCCTTATTCAGCTTTCTCATCTTGTCGCCGCACGGCGGTATCTTCACCTCCACGACGCGCAGATAATCCTTCGGGTTGCATTTAAGCGCCTCTTTGAATCTCCACTTGAGCGCGAGTTGTACGTTCAGGCAGCTCGCGTCCGCATAACTCTCTTTCGTCGTCACCGCGTTCTTGTATTCCACCACCTTCGCCTCGGTGAATATCACGTATTTTGCGTCATCGGTATACGCTATTATTATCAGATCGGGACTGCCGAATTCGCCCAGAGAGAACTCCACCAGATAATCGCACTTCACCACTTTGTCAATGAACTCAGGGGCGTCTCCCACCCATCTGATCTGTTTAAGGATCGCGTTGGGCGCCTTGTCTGCGCTGTCGAGCAGTATCGCGTTGACAAGACCTCTTTCGCCGTACAGATACACGTTGTCCATAATTTCCTCCTTTGCAACTTCGTTGCGCCTTCCTATACTTTTATTAGACCCCCAAACGCGCGCTTTGTCAATACCGCTTTTTAAAATTTTACATATTTTTAAAACTGCGTGCGCGCGTTTCGAGCATAAAAGAAGACCGCCCTTTGCCGGACGGTCATTCTTTCGCTATTTTATGCCGATATCGCGATACATGTCGCGAATTTTTATTTCGAGTACAGCTGGACGCACCTTATCACCGGCACGCTTCTCGACTGCTTTATCACCACTCTGACGACGTCGCAGACAGGCGCATTCTCAAACATCAGTATCCTTCTGTTCCCTATTACCGTGCTGTCGCCGATAAGCGTCCATTTGCCGTCCGAACGAACCCACACCTCGAACTCCTCTACTCTTTGCGACGATCTCAGGTCTTCCCTGATGTCGAACCTGTAAAGCGAAGTCGGCTCTTTCAGATAAAAATCGAGGATATACTCGTTGGACGCGAACGTGTAACCGTCCCTTTCGGTATTCAGAAGGTTGGCAAGCTCCGCCTTTTCGGTCATGCCGTCGCAGTCGCCGACCTCTACTTTCGTTACCTCTATCTCGTGCTTAGTCGTCGCCGCGATCGCGTCGCCGAACTTCTTAAGCGCCTTTACGTCCTTGTCCGAAATCAGTCCGTCCTTGTTGGGAGGAATATTCAGAAGAAGGCTGCTGTTGCCGCCGACGGAAGTGAAATATATCTGTAAAAGCTGATCAAGACTCTTCGGACTCTGATTCCAGTGGTAAAACCAGCCCTTTCTTATACTGACGTCGACTTCGGCGGGATAGAACGCAAGGTCTTTGTAATTCGCCAGAAGCTCTCTGCTGCCCCTGTCCTCGGCTTCCGCGCTGACGGTCTGCAGTTTCGCCGCGTCGCCTTCGCTGGTCTGGAAATGTTCTGTCGCCGCATTGGACATACTGACCACGCTCCATTCGCTTTCGCGCGCTATGCCCGCCTCGTTGCCGACCCACCTGACGTCCGTGCCCTGGATCGCGATGACGCAACCCGGCTGCAGGTCGTTGATAAGCTGCTCATAGCCTTCCATATCGTATTCGAAATCGGGGTCAAGCTCCGCGTCCTCGCCGCGCGCGCCGTCCATCCATACGCAGAATATCTCGCCGTAATCGCCGCAGAGAAGCTCCCTTAATTGCTCTTTATAGAAATCGTTGTATTCGTTCGTACCGTAACATTCCGCGTTCATATCCCACGGCGAAAGGTATACGCCGAATTTAAGCCCGTATTTTTTGCAGCTCTCGGAAAGCTCTTTGACGATGTCGCCCTTTCCGTCCTTATACGGACTGTTCTTTATGCTGTGCTCGGTCGTCTTCGTCTGCCACAGACAGAAACCGTCATGGTGTTTTGCCGTAAAGATTATGCCCTTGCTTCCGGACGCCTTTATCGCCTCGCACCACTGGTCGGTATCCAGCTTTTCGGGATTGAATTTGGACGGAGACTCTTTGCCCGTGCCCCACTCTTTTCCCGTCATCGTATTCATTCCGAAATGAATGAAGTTGTAATATTCGAGCTCCAGATAATCCAGCTGCTTTTCGCTGGGGAGCACGCTTATCAGTCTGTCGACCTCTTCGCTCTCCTTGTCGTATCCGTTATTGTAATTGCCGCAACCCTGCAAAAATTCCTCGCCTTCCGCATAGCTTTTGGTCGGAACTTCGAAATAGTTGTATTTTTTATTACAACCGACGAATGAAAACGCGATACACATAATCAACCCCGCTATTGTGATCAAAGATAAAAGTTTTTTCATATATCTTCCCTCCCGCAACGTCAATCGGGTTACCGATACGGCTATATACCCTTTGAAAGCGCGCGATAACAAAAAGCCTTTTTTCTCCTGCGCCCATATAATATTCTAATATATCTTTGCGCGTAAGTCAACAGCTATTGAAACTATAAACTTCGCCGTCCGTCCCGTGTTCGAACGAACCGACTTTCTGCGCCGCTTACCTCGATTTGCTTATTTTTTCACCAAACCGCAAAAAACTGTTTACATTTTTCTTTAATTGTGGTATATTCAATCGTGCTTGGGGATATAGCTCAGTTGGTAGAGCGCTTGCTTCGCATGTAAGAGGTCAGGGGTTCGACTCCCCTTATCTCCACCAATCGTAACCAAAATTGAACAAGTCAATTTTGGTCAGACCGTAGACAAAAGCGGTTTTGGACGAATTGTTCAAAGCCGCTTTTGCTTTTGTTTCAAAAAAATGTGTTTCGTTTTTCAAAATTGAGTTACAAGTCCAATATTTGAGGTAAAGACAAACATTTTTGTTAAAAAGTCTCGTGTTTTATCGGGTATTCTTCCAATCATCTTTGCCAATTTCTTCAAGTTCATCACCATCAAGGTAAGCAATACCTGCGTCTTAACTTTTGCTAAGCCGTTGTGTCTTGTAAACCTCATCCCGTGTTTCTCTTTTGCGTCCGCAAATACTCGCTCTATTGTCTCTTTTCGCTTTCCGTAGATGTCTTTTCCTTCTTGCGTATGCCTGTTGTCCTCAACTCTGTCTAAGTATTCTGCCCATATGTGTCGGATTATGACTTTGGTCTTATTCTTGCTTTTTGTGCAGTGTTCCAAATACTGACACTTTTCGCATTCCTCTCTTTTGCTTTTGTATTCCCGGTACCCCTCTTTGTTTGTTGTGCTGTATTCCAATATTTTGCCGTTGGGGCAAATATAGCAGTCATAGTATTCGTCATATACATATTCGTTTTTGTGCAGATATCCCTTCTTTGTCATAGGGCTCTTGTACGGCATATACGGTTCAACATTCTCGTCTATTAACTTCTTCGCTATTGCCGGCGTTTTGTATCCCGCATCCGCAGCCAAACTGTCCGGTCTTCCTGTTGTTTCTTTGACTTTTTCGTATAATTCGTCGAAAACGGTGCTGTCGTGTTTATTCCCTTTGTGTACCGTTCCGCCCAATACCCAACCATGTTTGTCACATGCCACTTGTACGTTATACGCAAAGCATTTCTTGTGTTCGCCTTTGTGGAAAAGTCCGCTCTCGGGATCCGTCGTCGATTCGGTTATTTCTTTTGTTCCCGGCGTTTCGTCATCGTCGTCAAAGGGTTTCTTCCCGTGCTTCTCGCGGTCTTCGTTTATCTCTTTCTTCAATTGCTCATCATACTTCCGAGCCTCTATTTCCACCATTACCTTAGCGCTCTTATGTATGTTAGCGTTCGCTTTTACATGTGTTCCGTCTACAAATATCGTCTTTGCGTCCACCAGGTTGTGCCGCATTGCCTCTTCCAGTACCCTTATGAATATCTTCTCGAATATGTCCGTCCCCTCAAACCGCCTCATATAGTTCTTCCCAAATGTGGAAAAATGAGGAATCTTTTCTTCTATGCCATATCCAATAAACCATCTGTATGCCATGTTTACTTCTCATTCTCGAATCGTGCGGCGCATGCTGTTGTATCCATACAAATAGTTAATAACGCATAGCTTCACCAAATATACCGGGTCTATGCTCGGTCTGCCGTTGTCGCTGCTGTACAACTCTTTTACTTCATCGTAAATGAATCCGAAATCTATTGCTCTATCTATCTTGCGCAATAGGTGATCTTGCGGAACCAAGTCCTCAATGCACACCATTCGTATTTGATTACGATTGTCTGTCTTTCTCTTGTTTAACATACTTATATTATACCACAAACCCCGCCAAAAAGCTTGTTTTTGGCGGGGTTTGTCTACAGTCTGCGCGGGTTGAAAAACCCGCTTTTTTCTTTGTCCGCATAGCCCCTTTTGCGTGCCGCGCATGGCGGTCGTCCTTGCATTTGTATTTCGCTGAAGTTACGTCAAAACGAAAAAGAAGCGAACTTCCCGTCCGCTTCTTCCTGATGAAATATATGGGGAGAGTTATGAGCGGCTCTTTCCGTAGCCGTACACTGCTATATTGCTGAATACAGCCCCTCCGTCAGAGAAAAACGCCAGATCGTTGCCGTTGTCTCTCATCATCCTGACGGTCAGGGTTATCTTGTTGTCGATATATATCGTCGCTATGTCCTTTTCGACCACGATCTCGCAATGCACCTTGCCCGCGAAATCGTATGCGCGCGACCTGTTGGCAAACGCGTAATTGTCAAACCTCACGCCGTTGCAGTAACCGAACGCCAGCTCCGACATCTCGTCGCAGAACTGGAACGAATAATTGTCCCCCGCCTCGGGCGACGCGTTGACGAATACGCCCGCATTTGCTGCTCCCTTCATCTCCACGTCGAACGATACCCTGTACGCTTCGGGCAGCCCGAAATTCATATATTCGACCTCGATGCCGTACGAATCGCCGAAAGTCAGATCCTTTCCTTCGTACGCCTTTGCGGAAAACGCGCTGTAAACGCCGTTGGGCATTTTCGTAGCCAGCGTGCCGTCTTCGAGAGGATATATCTCGTAAACGATAAGATTCCCTCCCCACGAATTCGCCGAAGAATCGTCAGCTCCGTTCTTGGTCGGATTCCAACCGAATATATATCTGCGCTCGCCGTCCGTCGCCGTCTTCGCCGCGCAGAAATTCTCTCCGTCGAAATCGGTCGGGTTCTCCCACGGACCGTACAGACTCTTCGCACGCAGATACTTCGTCTCGGTCGAAGAACAGTAATAAACCAGATACCACCAGTCTCCCATTCGGAATACGTCGGGACACTCCATAAGATACGACGTGTACTCGACGTGCAGAGGACTGTCGGCAAGTTCCCAGTGCGAAAGGTCGGTAGATTTGTACATATCCACCGCTCCGTTGAAAGGCGCGCTCTTGAGTTTTACGCAAACGAGCATGACGTAGCATTGTTCTTCTTCGTACCAGAAAACATAGGGATCTCTGAAGTCCGTCCCCTCGTGCCTGTCCGCCTTGTGCAGAGTGTCTTCGGGTATGGTCGTCCAGTTGACGAGATCTGTGCTCGTCGCGTGCAGTATGACCTGCTGCGGGATATACGGATTGTGCCCCGTATAGAACGCGTGAAACACGCCGTCTTTTTCTATCACCGATCCCGTGAACGCATAGGTGTCGTCGGCATCGTGATCGCCCGAATTGGCTATCGCAAGTCCCCTTTCAGTGAAATTGACCATGTTTTCGGTCTCGATGAGATACCACGGCGTTCCTTCGATCTGCAAAGCTCCCCTGTGATCGTACAGATAAAACAGCTCGAATTTTCCGTCGTGATAAAAAGGTATCACGTCGGCGAGTGCCCCGACGCCTTCGGGTCTGTAATTGACGTTTCTCGGCGCGGAAAAATCCACTTCCACGTCAGATTTCAGATCGTAAAATCCGCTTTCCTTCACGTCGTCCTCCTTTTCGCAACCCGCAAGCGACAAAGTCAGCAACATCAATGCCGCCATGAAGATACATAAGATTTTTTTCATAAGCTCCTCTTTATCGGTAAAAATTCTCAGCGGCAGCGAAACTGTCTTTCAGCGCGGCGTAAAGCCCCCTGTAAACGGGGTATCTCTCCGCGTATATTTCCGCATTCCGTTCATCGGGAGTATATCTCTCCGTAACCCTTATCATACGCTCGCACGCCGAATTGACGTCGGAATACGTCCCCGACGCTACACCCGCGAGGATAGCCGCGCCCAGCGCGCCCGCCTCGGTCGAGTTGGTAGTCACGCATTCGCATCCGAATATATCCGTCAGCATCCTGCGCCACAACGCGCTGTTGGTGCCTCCTCCGCAGAGACGTATCTCGTCGGGTCTGCCTCCCAGCTCCGATATTACGTTGAGACAATCTAACAGCGAGTACCCCACTCCCTCCATTACGGCGCGGGCGAAATCCTCCCTCTTGTGAGAAGGAGTTATGCCGAAAAACACGCCCTTCGCCTTGGGATCGAGATGAGGCGTGCGTTCTCCCATAAGATACGGCAGGTAGAACAGCCCGTGCGCACCCGCCTTGCTTACCGTCGCCGCTCCATCGTCTATCACCTTGTACACCTTGGGATTGCGAGCCGCTTCCTCTGCGTAAAAATTGTCCTTAAACCATTTCATCGAAAGTCCCGCACCCTGAGTCACGCCCATGACGTGCCATTTCCCGGGGACCGCATGGCAGAACGTCTGAACCCTGCCCGACGGGTCGCAAAGCGGCGTGTCCGTATGCGCGAACACGACCCCGCTTGTGCCTACGTTACAGCTGAACAGTCCTTCTCTGACCACTCCGTTTCCTATCGCAGCGGCAGCCTGGTCTCCCGCACTCGCCGCAACGGGCAACCCTTGGCGCAGCCCGCATTTTTTTGCTGCTTCCGCCGTGAGCCTTCCTCCTTCGGATGCGCTTTCTTTCAACACGGGCACCATATTTTCGTCAATAGACAATGCCCTCAGTATCTCTTTTGAATATCTCCTCTCTCCTATGTCGGCAAGCTGCATGCCCGAGCCGTCCGCCATATCGGTTATCAGCTGATCGGTCAGCCTGAATCGGACGTAATCCTTGGGGAGAAGAATATGCGCGCACTTTCTCCACGTCTCGGGTTCGTGCCTTTGCACCCACAGTATCTTAGGCGCGGTGAATCCCGTTATCGCGGGATTGCCCGTGATCCTTTTGAGTCTGTCCTCTCCTATGAGCGAGGTCAGAGACACGCACTCTTCCTGCGTGCGCTGATCGCACCATATTATACTCTTTCGGAGCACCTTTCCTTTCTCGTCCAGCATGACAAGCCCGTGCATCTGCCCCGATAGTCCTATCCCCGCCACGTCCGACGGATCGACGCCGCTTTCTGCAACCGCCTCTGCTATCGTGACAAAGGCAGCGTCCGCCCAGTCGTCGGGGTCTTGTTCCGCCCAGCCCGTTTCGGGTTGATACAGCGGATAAGAACGGTAAGCGGAAGAGATTATCTTTCCGCCTTCGTCGAAAAGCACCGTCTTTGTGCCCGACGTACCCACGTCGCAACCGATAAGATATTTCATATTCCCTCCGTCAATCGTACAACGCGATCATATTTGGATAGTCTTCGTCTTTGAAGGTCCTGAAAGTAAAGTCCTTTACAAAGCCTTTGCTTCGGCAGTTCTTGCCTTTTGTCCCGGTGAAGTCGTCACCGAGGTCTTCCCTGTATCTCTGCGCGACGGCTCTTATTTTCGCCACCTCTTCGGGATACTGCGCCGCCACGTCGTTTTCCTCTCCCGGATCGACCGACAGGTCGTACAGCCTGCCGCTTCTGAGTTCGAGTTTCAGATCTCCGACCCTGACCGCCTCAAGATCGTTTTGTCTGTAATAGCAGAACGCTTCGTATTCGCTGCGCGCGTTTTCGTCGGTCAGCAGCCTCATCAGCGACTTGCCGTCCCGTATCACTCCGTCGTCGAGATACGTCTGCGTTATCTCTGCCGCGGTATGGAAAAAATCCATATTCGTAGCAATCTCCTTGCATATCCTGCCCTCCTTTACCACGGCAGGCCATTTTATTATACAGTCTACCCGCTGACCACCCTCGAGAGTATCCCCTTTGTGACCTCTGAACGGCTTGTTGCACGATCTGAGATCTCCGCCGTTGTCAGAGGTGAAAGCTATCAGCGTATTTTCTTCCAGACCGAGTTTTTCGAGTTCCCTTACGAGAACGCCTATATTCCTGTCTACCGCCGCGACTGCGGCACCGAACAAGTCTCCCGCCTTTTTTCTGTATTCTTCGTCAACGTACAGAGGATGATGAACGTACGAATGCGCAAGATACAGAAAGAACGGTCTGTCTTTGTTTTCTCTTATGAAGTTTACCGCTTCGCAGCAGTACGACTCTTCCACATAGGGCATGTCGGGCTCTTCTTCCACGACGCGGTCGTCACGCATGAGCGGCAACGGACATATCGTGTAGTTCATCCTTTCGAATATGCCCGACGGGGTCTGCAACCCCATGTCGTTGCTGTACGGTATTCCGAAATAGCTGTCGAAACCGAACCTGAGCGGCGAAAATTCGTCCTGATCGCCGACGTGCCATTTTCCGACGGCTTTTGTCGCGTATCCGGCTTTCTTGAACAGCTGAGCTATCGTGACCTCGGCAGGGTTCAGTCCTTCGGGCTGACCCGGCATCAGCACGACGAATTTGTCCTTGGGTTTTTCCGGATCGGACGGATCGTACACGTCGAAAAGCTGAAAATCCAGTCTCTTCGGATAACAGCCGGTCAGAAGTCCCGCCCTGGACGGCGAGCATACGGGGGAACAGGCATAAAAGTCGGTAAACCTGACTCCCTCTCTCGCAAGCCTGTCGATATTGGGGGTTTCGTTCTTTTCAGAGCCGTAACACGCCACGTCCGCATATCCCAGATCGTCCACGTTGACGATTATCACGTTGGGTCTTTTATCGTTCATGTCTTTTGTATCGCCGTTACGATCGGGCAGACCTTCTTCTGCCCGACCGCAACAACTCAGGTAGGTTGATTATGATGAGGTTTTATGACAAAGCATTATTCGTATATGTTGTATAGCTGGGCGAGCTTGTGTACGGTGAAGCCGGTAAACGTCGCCGCACCTCTGCTGTATACGCCCGCGCTGAACTCCTGAGACATGCTCGTCCTTGCGGAAAGAGTCCAGCTGTCGTTGACGTAAAACTCGACGATCGAGCCTTCGACGACGACTTTTATCTCGAATTGAGTCTCAGACACGTCGCCTATCCGCATCTCGCTGCTGACGGGATGAGTGGGATCGGTTTCTTCTCCCACCTGCATATACACTCCGTCGCTCTTCCTCAATATCTTGACTTTGTAATCCTTCGACTTGCCGTCCCTCATTACCAGTCCGCCTTCGTCGCCCGTCAGGGTCATGTCGAAAGTGATATAGGAAGAATCGAAAGTGCCGTCAAGGGTCGCCCTGCCGCTCGAAGTCATGATTATCTCGTTCCATTCGACGGATGTGCCGCCCGAAAGCGTGACGTTGTCCGCGTTCGCCGCAGCTATCCTGCCCTTGTTGAGCAGAGACTGAGCTACGGGGTCGAGACGGGTACCCAGAGTGCCGTCTTCTCTGACGTACACTTCCCTGGGCAGATTCTTGAATCCGCCCCAGTAACCCGCCGCGTAGTTCTGCGGCATCCAGCCGAACAGATAGAGTTTTTCGTCCACCCACTCGACCTGCGCGGCGCAGAGGTCTTCGCCGTCGAGATAATGCGTCTCTGCATTGAGCCAGTCCACTTCGTCTATCGTCTGCCCTTCGCCGCCTATCCAGTAAGCCAGTCTGCCCACGCCGTGTATCGACTGTCTCGATATACTCGTCAGCAGATACCACCTGTTGCCTATCTTCCTGAAATGCGTACATTCGGGTTCTCCGTCCGCAGTCGTCGGAAAACGTCTCAGCGATACCGCGGGCTGCGTCCACAGAAGTCCCGCCTCGTCGTCGGACGTCCTCATGCTGATGCTGCAATCGACGTTGCCCTTGTTGGTGATATAGCTCAGCCCTATATAGCGGTAACGTCCTATGTCCTCGTCCCAGAACTTCGTGCAATCGCGCGCACCTGCGGGGAACGTATCGTAATCGTTCAGATCGCCCGCCTGTTCGTACGCCATATAATGATCCTTTACGAAATCGGTCGTGTATATCGGCACTTCTTCGTATCTGAACATATCTTTTGTCTGAAGAAGATACCATAGCCAGATGTTGTCGGGAAGATTGCGCAGATGATACAGATATACGGTGTCGTCGTAATAATACTCGTGAAGATCGCCGTAGTATCCCCACTCCGTCGTGTAATACAGGGTGTCGAGCCTCGTATTCGTGTAATCCACCGACGGATTGAAATTCACCGCCGCGTCGCCCGAGACGACGAAATCCAGTTTGTCGCCCGCAACGAGATCTGCCTCGAATTCAAGCCAGTATCCGACGGTATCCGAACCCGCCACGGTGAGCGCGCCGTCCGACGGATATATCCTCTCTCCGTTGAGCAGGACCGTCAAAGAGGCGTTGCCTTCCTTTTCCTCCGCAGACCTGAACGTACCGTTTACGGTGACTTTGCCGTCTGTCGGAGCTATAAAACGCCTCGCCGCATCGGCATCCGCCGACGGAGACACAACCGCTCCGTCGAGATACGCGCCGTCGCTCTGCCATCTGCCGTCAACGAGTCCCGCCTGCTCAAGCTCTCCGTCTTTCCCCGTCATGTAGTACCAGTTATTGTACCCTTGTTCCGTCTTCAGCGCGTAGCCGTACGAAGCGACGTATCTGACGGCTCCCGACATCTCGGGATACGCTTCTTTGGGCGCGCCGTCGTAGATCTTCGCATATATCTCTTCGTCCGTACGCCCGTCGTCAACGGGCGCAGGAGAAGGATTCTTGTCAACACACGCACTCATAAACAAAACGGAGAAAACAAAGATGAGCGTGAAGACCGAGATTATACATTTTTTCATACCTTAGCCTTTTTCTTCCTGATGAAGATAACGACCGCCGCTATCGCGCCGATAAGCACGAGACCGCCTGCCACGCAGCCTATGACGATTCCCACGGTATTGTTTCCGCCTCCGTCGTCGCCGCCGTCCGCGGGTGCCGTGACCGTGATCGTCTTGGTCTCGCTTTCCACGGTGCCGTCCACCACGCACTTGAACACGTATTCGCCTGCCTTGTCGGAAGTGAACGTGTAAGTTGCCGCGGTCGCGCCTTCGATAGCCTCACCGTTGACGTACCACTGGAAGGTCTTGGGGGTAGCGTTGTACGGATAGCAGTTGACCGAAAGGACCACGCCTTCGCCGGGCTTGACGTCCTTCGCGCCGGAAGAGATGTACGCGCCCGTGACAGCGATTGTCGGAGGCTCTACTCTGTCGGTTATCTCTTCGGACTCTTTATATACGATGTTGTCCACGGTTATCGCGGGTCCGTTGTCGCAGTAGGTGTATACGAACATCTGATTGATGAGAGCGGGTTCGGGGAACACATACTTGATCGCGATCTCGCCGTTGAGGTACACTTCGAGCTGATCGTCCCAGCGGACCACTCTGAGCTTGTAGGTCTCGCCGATAGCGAAATTGACGCTCTCCATCTTGCCTCCCAGCTCGGAATCGTTGAAGAACTGCTCGACGCCGTTGATCTTGAGGATTATCTGATCCTTGTCCTCCACGTCGCCCTCGAGAAGATTAGTACCTGCCTTCTTCAGGTTGAATTCGATCTGACTCTGAATGGACGCGCTCATGTTGTTTACCGTCAGTCCGACGTAGGTCGGAGCTTCTTTCTGCTCGGTGAACACGACGTCCATCGAGTATTCCCAGTTCATGACGTACTCGGGATTCATCGTGTAATTCGAATAGCTTGCCGCCGCGGGAACGAGCTTTCCGCCGCTGACCATGAAGTTGCCGAACGCGGTGCCGTCGGGAGAATTGTCGAAGTTCTCGAAATAGATCGAATCGAGCTCTTCCTGGCTGGCCGCCGTGACTTTGATGGTTATCACGTTGCTCTTGACTCCGTCTGCGACGCAGTAGACGGTGTGATCGCCTATCGCGTAACCTGCAAACGTGAACGTGCGCTGTACCGCGTCTTCGACGAGATTGTCGTCCACATACCACTTGTATTCGACGGGGATCGCGCCTTCGTTCGCGGACGCGCCGATCGTCGCGCTCTGCGTCTCGGAAACCGTAGACTTGTTGGAAGTTACGGTGACCTCGGTGACCTGCGTGGAAGAAACGAATTCTTTGAGAGTTATGTCGTCGATATACGCGCCCTGCGCCATATATCCGAATATGTTGATCTTATTGATCGCCGCCGTATTCTCTATCGTCGCCTCGAGCGTCAGCACGTCGTCGATGTACAGATTGAACGCACTTCCCACCTTTACCACTCTGAAAGTGAATTCGGTCGTAGGAAGCACCGGGTTCTGCTTTCCGCCCGTTCCGTTGGAGTGAGCGATGTCTCTGCCGCCCGACTTTACGAGCGTATAATCGACCGCGTCCTCGCCCTCGACGTTCTGAACGGTGAACTCGTAGCTGTTGGTGTCTCCTTCAACGAGATTGAAGAAGTTGACGCCGATGAAGTTGTAAACCCCTTCGGGGAAACAGACCTTCATCGTATATTCCCAGTTTGCGGGAATCGTGCTCTGATCGAGCATTATGTCCGCACCGACCACGTCGTTGGACGCTATGACCGCCTTGCCGTCCTCGATGCTGAACGCTCCGAAAGAAGAAGTCGTCGAGAAATCCTCGAAGTATACCGAATTCTGCTCTTCTTCGGTCGCCTCGGTAACGGTCAGCGCGATCTCGTTGCTCTCGACGCCGTTAGCCTTGCACTTTACGGTATAAGCTCCCGCGGCATAACCTGAGAACGCGAACGCGTTGCCGGTCGCTCCGTCCACTTTGGAGCCGTTGACGTACCACTCCCAGCTGTCAACAACCGCGCCCTGATCCACGGCCGCGGTCAGATTCGCCGTCTGCTTCGTGGAAAGAGTCGTCCTGTCGGACGTGAGCGTCACCGCGGTAACGGTAGCCGTGGGGACGTATTCGGCAAATACGATGTTGTCTATGACCGCACCCGACGCGTTGTATGTGAACAGGCTGAAATTGGTCACGGGCGTCGTATTGTCGATATTGGCTTTGACCAGCAGTTCGTCGTCTACGAGCAGGCTGAATTCGCCGCCTATCTTGATGATCTTGAACTCGAACGCAGTTCCGACGGGAAGGGTCGGATTCTTCACCCCGCCCGCGCCGTTGGAATGTCCGACTTCGCCTGTCGCCGTCTTGACGTACATGTAGTCAGGCTCTCCTTCGGGAGTACGCTGGACCGTGAATTCGTAGCTGTCGGTCACACCTTCGACAAGCCCGTACATGTGCACGCCGACGAAGTTGTAGACGTCTGCGGGGAACGTCACGTCCATTGAATAGACCCAGTTTTCGGTCACTTTCGACGAGTCCACCGTCACGTCCGCGTTCGACATTATATCCGCTCCCGCCACGGCGTGCCCGTCGCTTACGGTAAAGTTGCCGAAATCGGTCGTCGAAGAAAAGTCTTCGCTGTAAAAAGTCGCGCTTTCGGCAAACGCTATCGGCATATTGCATAAGCTCGCAACCAAGACGGCTATAAGCAAAACCGCAAGCGTCGTTTTAGTTTTCCTTTGTGTCTTCATATTTTCCTCCTTATTTTATCGGCGCGCCGCGCCGTATTTTTAATCGAAAACGTTTTCACAAGACGCGAGCTTGCAGACCCTGAGGTCTTCGAAAGTCGCCGTCCCGTCCGAATATGCTCCGACCGCGTAGGAGCGGTCACCGAGCGAAGTGCGGGCGCACAACCCCCATTCGTCTCCCGCCGTGATCTCCCAGCAGCCTCCGTCGACGACTATCTTTACGTCGAAAGTCTCGCCGACTTTTATGTCCGTCTGTATCTGACTGTAAGGCGCGTGCGATTCGCCTTCGGCCGTCACCGACATCTTTACCGCGCCGCCCTGTGCGGTGAACCGTACGCGGTACTCCTTGCCACCGACGTCCATGACGAAGCCCGCTTCTCTGCCTTCGAGCGTTACGTCGCACTTGATGTAAGTCCTGTCGTACCCGCCTTCGAGCATTGCTTTTCCGTCGGTCACGGTCAACACGCCGTCCGACACCGCGACGTTGCCCGTCTGCGATGACAGATCGTCGCGAGACCCGACTTTTTTCATCACGCCCCTGTCGAGGAGTTCGTCGAGTGCCGGATCTATTCTCGAACCCAGAGTGCCGTCGTCTCTCTGGAACACTTCTCTCGGCAGGTTGAGCGGACCGCCCCAGTTGCCTCCCGCGTAATCCTGCGGGAACCAGCCGAACATATAATATTTGTCTCCTACCGCGACCAGCTGTGCCGCGCAAAGGTCTTCGCCGTCCAGATAATGTTCGGTCTTCGACGACCAGTCCTGTCCGTCTATCGGCGTATTTTCGTCGCCTATCCAGTACGACAGCCTGCCCACGCCGTGAGGCGAATGCCCGTATCTCGAAGCGAATATATACCAGCGGTTGCCTATCTTGAACATCTGAGGGCACTCGGGATCGCCGTCGGACTGTTCGGGGAAACGTATAAGTTCGGTCGGGGACGCCTCCCACACGTTGCCTTCGGCGTCTGTCGAAGTGTACAACACCAGAGACCTGTCCTTGCCCGCCTCCGTATAGCACATTCCTATCACCCTGTACCTGTCCGCGTCGGGATCGTAGAACACGAACGGATCGCGTCCTCCTCCCGGATATTTGTCGTAATCGAAAAACGCCTTGTGCGTAACGTTGAATTTGTCGTCAACGTAACACGCGTTTGCCCAAGTGTGCAGATCGCCGCTTACTGAGCTGGCAAAACCGTCTCCGACACCGAAATACGACATGTATTCGTCACCTTGTTTCACGACGCCGAGGACGTAATAAGCGTCCTGTTCGGGGGGATTCGCGGGCGCACTCGTGATGAACTCGGGAGAGTATTGCAGCATATTGTCGCTGACGACCAGCCTGCTCTCGTATCCGCCACCCGTATTGAGATAGAACATATACATCTTTCCGTCGTCGTAAAACGGATGCACGTCTCCGAGATATATGCCGTTTGCCGTGCCTTCGGGCAAAGTATAGTGCAGACTTCCCTCTTTCACGCTCTCGTCTCTTACTTCGGGATTGAATCTTACTCTCGCGTTGCCGCCGACCCTGAAGATAAGCTCGGATCCGGCTGAGACGTATGCCTTGGTTTCAACGTAGATCTTCTCTCCCTCGCTTATCTCGCAAGGTCCGCCGTCAGAAGGATATATCTGTTTCGTACCGTTGTATATCCTGACGTCCGCACTGCCTTTTTTGCACTCGACCGCTGCCGAAATAACGGCGTTAAACGACACGGGCACGATAAATTTTCTGGCGACTACGCCGCCTTCAGCCGTCATGAATGCGTCTGAGACATATCCTCCGTCCCCTCTCCACGCACCGTCCGAAAATTGCAGCTGAGTGCCGTTTTCGTCAACGTAATACCAGCCGTTGTGCCCCTGCTTGTTCATCAGGGTATAACCGTGCGACGCCTTGAAGATCTTTCTTCCCGGATCTTCGGGATAGGGAGCGGTGACTTCCTGTTTGTACAGATCGCCGTATTTTATCATCTCTTTTTCTTCCTCCTCGCGCTTTACCTCGTCTTTGCAGCCCGCAAGCGAAAACAACAATGCGGCGCATAAGACCATGCAAAGGATATTCCTGAGTTTCATTTGTCTTTCCTGTCTCCGATTCTGATGCTTATATACGCGCCGATACACACCGCCAAATCTATCAGGACCGATGCTATCAACACATACATTTCGGGGCTGCCGACGTCCACGATAAACAGCATTATCACGCATAGTATCAGGAACGTGAGACCCAGTTTGAAAATTAGACTTTTAGTCGATCTTCTCATCTTCTTCCTTTTTCAGATTGCAACACTTTACCTTGACGCCGTTCACCTCGACGTAATCCACCTTTTCGCGGCAACGTTCCGTCGCGTAAAGGCATCTCGCTTCGAACGGGCAACCTTCGCCTCTGTTTTCGAGGCTGGCAAGCTCCATGCTCTTCAGCGGAAGTTCTTTCCCCGTGTCGTAGTCGGGGTCGGGTATCGGCACTGCCTGTATCAGTGCTTGGGTATACGGATGTTTCGGAGTTTTCAATATCTCGTCCACTTTGCCGAATTCCACTATCTCGCCGAGGTACATCACGCACATCTTTCCGTTTCTCGCTATGTAACGCGCGGTGGAGAGATCGTGCGTTATATAGACGAACGACACGTTGAGTTTTTCGTTGAGCTCGCTCATCAGGTTGAGAAGAGAGAGTCTCAGCGATACGTCTATCATGCTGACGGGCTCGTCCGCCACTATCAGTTTAGGGTCGAGCGAAACCGCTCTCGCCATCAGTATTCTCTGTCTCTGCCCTCCCGAAAGCTGGTGAGGGTATTTGGTCAGGAACTGCGACGCGGGCTGAAGTCCTATCAGGGTCATCAGTTCGTCTATTCTCTCGTCTATCTTCGATCTCGTCCATTTTTTGTTCCTGGCTTTGATCGGCGCGTAAAGGCTCTGATATATCGTCCTTACGGGGTTGAGCGCGGCGTAGGAGTCCTGCTGAACGAACTGCACGCTGTTGTACGAATTTATCTTTTTCGAAAACAGTCCCGACACCTGGTTGCCTTCGAAAAACACTTCTCCCGACGTGGGACGGTACAGTCCCGTGATTATCTTGCCGAGGGTGGTTTTCCCGCAACCCGATTCCCCGACGACCGCGATTATCTCGCCCCTGTTTATCGTCAGATCTATGTCTTTGAGCACCTCTATCCTGCGCTCTTTGCCCAAAAAGCCTCCCGACTTTTTGAACGTCATTCCTATTCCTTTCAACGTCATCAGCTCGTCCATGGTCTCACTCTCCGTAGCGCGTGCATTTCAGCAGACATCCGTCCTTTATATAATCTTCGGGCTCTTTTTCGGTGCACTTGTCGGTACGGTAAGGACAGCGCGGCGAAAAGACGCAGCCTTTCGGCAGATCCCTGAGGTCCGGCGGATTGCCTTCTATCGGTTTCATGTCGTCGAGACTTCCTATAAGCGACGGAGTAGATCCGATAAGCCCCGCGGTATAGGGATGTCTCCTCTGTTTGAACACGGTCCTGATGTCGCCGTATTCCATAAGTCTTCCCGCGTACATGACGCCTACATAATCCGCGAATTTCGCGACCACGCCGATGTCGTGGGTCATGAGGAGCATGGATATTCCCTTCTCCCTGTTTATTCTCTGCAATATCTTGAAAATATAGTCCTGCGTGATGACGTCAAGCGCGGTCGTCGGTTCGTCGAGGATTATCAGTTCGGGTTCGAATATCAGCGCGAACGCTATCATTACCCTCTGTTTCATTCCCCCCGACAATTCGTGCGGATATGCCTTCATCACGCGGTCGGCATCGAGTTTGACGTCTTCGAGCACTTCTTTTGTGCGTTCTTCTATGCGTTTTTTGTCCCAGCCCATCCTGTGCTCTCTGACGGTTTCCTCGAATTGTTCGAAAACCGTCATGACGGGATTGAGCGCGCTTTGCGCCGCCTGAAAGACCATCGATACTTTTTCCCAGCGGAATTTGTTTATCTGATGATTGTTGCACGCGCAGACGTCGGTTTCGCTGCCGTCTTTGCCGAAAAACTTTATACTGCCCGCCGTCACTTCTCCGGGAGTGGATATGCATTGCAGTATTGCCGACGACAACGTCGTCTTACCGCTGCCGCTCTCCCCGACGAGCGCGGTGATCTTGCCGCGCTTTATGTCGAGGCTCACGTCGGTGATCGCACGGATGTCGTAGCGTTTGAGCTTGTAGTCGATAGTTACGTTTCTGATCTCGATGACGTTTTCCATGTCCTACACCTCACCCTATGCGCAGTCTGGGATTGAGTATCTCGTCCAGACCGTTGGAGAAAAGTATCGCTCCCGCCTGAAAGATTATTATCGTAACAAGCGGCACGAGCAATACTGGTATGACCTTGGGGTTCACGAGTCCCTGCGCCTGTGCGTTGGACAACATCGAGCCCCAGTTGGTCGGGTCGTATGCCGCGAGTCCCAGCATCATTATGCCTACGCTGCCCGTGATCGCCGATCTCATCGTCATTATGAAATTGATGAGGATATAAGACGCTATGTTGGGCATCAGCTCTTTGACTATGATGTGGGTGCGGCTCATCTTCATTACTTTGCAGATCTGAATGAAATCCCTTTCTCTGAGACTCATCACCTGCGCCCTTACCGCGCGGCACAGTCCCGCCCAGCTCCATGCGCTGAGCACCAGCGCGAAAGTAAACGGATCTTCAATAGTGAATATTGCAGCAAGCACCAGCATGACGGGAAAACTCGGGATAGTCAGCACGATGTTTGTTACGCCCTGTATCACCTTGTCTACCACTCCCCCGGCATAGCCTGAAAGTATCCCGAGGAATACGCCGATGAACACAGTGAATACGCCCGTCAGCAAAGCTATCGTGAGCACGCTGCCGCTGCCCGCGACCAGCTGACGGAACACGTCTCTGCCAAGATTGTCCGTGCCGAAAATGTGCTGCCAGCTGAACGGCGCGTAGCGGTTTTCGTAATCCACAGTCGGATCGTACGGGAAGATCAGCGGTCCGAATATCGCCATCAGGACGAACAACATCAGTATGCAGAATCCCGTAGCCGCTTTTTTGTTCTGAAAAACCTTTTTGAAGAAATCCGCGACCGAACGTCCCGCTTCGCATGCCGCTCTTTTGAGAGAGGTAAAAAATTCTTTGACTTTTGCGTTTTCCATAGTTATTCCTTCCTCACTCTCGGGTCGATAAGCGAATAGATCGAATCCGTTATCAGGTTGACCAGTATAACCATCGAACTGGTAAAGAACATTATCCCCTGCACCACGAAATAGTCCTTGAGTCCTATTCTCGCCGACAGTTCGAGCCCTATGCCGGGATAGTTGAATATCGATTCCATCAACGGCGAGCCTCCGAACAGTGCGGCAAACGATACCGCGAGCGAAGTCACGAGAGGAAGCATAGCGTTGCGTTTGAGATATTTCCGCGTGATGGTCCGCTCGCTCAGTCCCCTGGCTTTAGCAGCCGAGATGTAATCTTCTCCGAGAACGCCTATGCTGCTGCCTCGCATCATCAGCGTCCATGTGCCCGTCTGAACGAAGACGTACGCCGCGACGGGCAAGAAGGCGTGTCGCAATACGTCGTAAAAGAATTTGAAGTTCCACCCCGGTTCGGAATAAAAGGCGTCGTAATTGCCCTGTGAGGGAAATATTTTCCAGGTATAGGCGAATATCAGCACAAGCAACAGTCCCATGAGATAGTCGGGGATCGATCCCGATACCACTATATAGGACGATATTGCCGTGTCTGCCGCCCCGTTGCGTTTTCTCGCCATAAGCGAACCGAGCCACGTTCCCAGAAGGAAACTTATCAGAAGCGATACCGAAGATATGAAAAGCGTCCACGGCAGTCTCTGTTTTATAAGGAGGTTTGCCGTGATGTCTTCGTTGTATAGCGACACGCCCAGCTCCCCTCTGAACAATCCTCCGACATACCTGAAAAATTGCAGGAATATCGACTCTTCGGGATCGTAGTTGAGCAAGGATACCGCCAGCCTGTACGCCTCGTCGTAGGGAATATTGCGGCTAGACGCGAGGCTGAGCGCATATTCCCTGACGATGTCTCCCGGTATGAGGCGGATTATGAAAAAGATCACTATCGTGGAGAACGCCAGCGTCAGCACGGCTATCCCCAGTTTTTTCCAGAAATACCTGTACTTGTACAAAAAACCGACGATCGCCTTCCACACCTTGGTCAGAACGCTTTTTATCCTGTCTTTTGCGGTAATGTTTTCCTTTTCCATAATCTTATCCTCTGCCGATCATGCGTTGGGCTGATATATACCCATCGTTACGATCGCACCGTTGCCGTAGATCAGGTTGGTGCGAGCCACCTCGTAGAAATCCTCGGTGCCGACTTCGGGCACTACTTCCACGTTTCTGTTCTGAGTCCAGTATTCCTGCATAGGCACGTTCTTGATCCTTGCGATGTTGATAAAGCTGCCGGTTACGTTCTGATAGAACTGGATACCCCAGTTGGCGTTCGCCATACCCAGATTGTAGATGTCTATCAGCTCCTTGATCTCGGTGCTGTCGTAAACGTACATATTGTTCAGATAGGTCGAGAAATTGACCTTTCCGTTTGCGTCGGCGAATTTGCTGCCTCTGCCGTCGAACTCGTAGTTGATCTGTCCCGCCAGCTGCGCGTTGGAATAGTTGTCGGGGAATCTCGGAACGTGCGCGACGTTCGCCATCATCGAGTTGAAGTGGATATACGAACCCGTCGGATAGGAGAAGCTCATGTTGAGGTCTGTCCAGTATACGCTCATGTCGTATGTGCTGTTGTCCATCGACGCCGCAGACGCCCAGCTGTTGTGGTCGGTCATCTTGATAACGCATTTGATACCGAAACTCTCGAGCGTGGACTGCACGACTATCGCCGCGGCGGACATTCCTGGATGTCCCTTGTCCGTGCCCAAAGTGAGTTCTGCCTCTTTTCCGTCGGGGAGATACCACTTGCCTCCGCTCTTGCTCCAGCCTGCCTCTTTGAGAAGCTCCTCCGCCTTCGCCTGGTTATAGCTGTACTTGGGAAGCTCGTTGAACCCCTCTTCGGTCATCCAGGTCTTCGCCTCGGATTCCGCCATGCCCATGAGCGGATAGTACGACGTGATCGCATACGGATTTGCCGCGTTCTTTATCTGCTCTCTGTCGAAAATATACTGGAAAGCCTCTCTGACCTTGTCGCTCCATACCACTTTCTCCGTGTTGAAAATAAGTCCGATCGAACCCGGGTCGTACATCTTGAGATGCGCCATGTTCGGGTTGCTGTCGAGGATCGAGTTCAGCGTGTCTATTGGTGCGAGTCCGTCGAGATAATCTATCTGATCGTTCGCGAGAAGTCCGTAGATCTGGTTCTGATCGCTGCTCGAATATACCTCTATCCTGTCGAAACCTATATTTTCGGCATTCCAATGCAGCTCGTTTTTCTCGAGAAGGATCTGCGTGGCGGACTCTCTCTTGAGCTTGAACGGTCCCGTGCATACGAACCAGGTCGCGTTGTGCGCCCTGTACGCCGCGAAATTCGCGTTGAGTTCGCTCAGAAGTTCGCCCGTGCTGAATTTGTTGAACGCGCCCCAGTTGGTCGAATCGTCGGGAATATCCGCGCTCCTCGAGACTATATCGTACGCGGTGTCGGCGTAAACCCTGAATTCGGTATAGCAGACGCTGCCCTGTCTGTCCTGCGCTATCAGCAGATCCTTGACTTCGTTGGTAGGCACGCGGTTGGGATTCCAGTTGAATCTTACCGTCTTGTTATCCACCTCTTCGACAGACAAAAGATAGTTGGTCACAGTAGTATGGTTCAGATAATAATAAGCCCAGACGTCCTTCGCGACGAAATCGTCGCCGTTCTGCCAGCAGGCTTTTTCCTTGATCTTGACCGTCGTGCTGAGTCCGTCGTCGCTGTGTACGGGCATTCCGTCGGCAAGCATCGGGATTATCTCGTCGGTAGACCTTATATACTGATAGAGTCCCTCTACCGAAAACGTTGCCAACGGTCCTATGTTTTTACCGCTGTTGAAATGCGATCCCACGCCGCTCTTTTCCCAGCTCGATATTACCCTGAACGACTTTTCGGCGTTCAGAGACTGTCCGGTCTCGATACACCCCGTAAAGCAGGCGATGACGACTACGAGCAATACGAGCGCGGTCGCAATGACGAATGTCTTTCTCATGGTTTTCCTCCTTTGTCTTTATTTTGCGTATATTTTTATGTCTTTTGTATCTATCTTTCCGTCTGCCGAATATATGCCCAGTCTTCCTTGAGTATAGTCGAACATTCTCGCACTCATCGCGACCTTGTCGTCAACGTACACTTCGAGCACGCTCCCTTCGGCGATCACGGTCACGACGTGCCACTCTCCTTTGTTCAGCGGGCAATAGCGTTCGGATTCCACCATATACTGCGTGTCTCCCGTGGGTCTTTGCGTTCTGTCCACGCACAGACGGTTGTACATAGGCTCGAATTTTATGTAATAGCCCTGAGTGAAATCGCCGTTCATCCTGAGCGTCAGCCCGAAATCCTTATCCGTATCTGCCTTGAATTTCATCTCTATCCTGCAATTTTCGGGCATCGAGTTGAGCAAAACCGCGCTGAAAACACCGTTTTCGCCTATCCCGTACTCACCGCCTTTGCCCGTCACTTTGCCGAATGCCGCGTTTTCTTCAACGGCGATTGCCGTGCCGTACTGCTTTTTGACGTTGTCGGGACATTTCACCGACAGCGTACCGTCGGGATTCTGCACTATCTCGTGAACCACTACGGTCCCGCCCCACTGCCAGGGCGCGTAATCCTTTTCGCCGTATCTGATCGGATTCCAACCGAATATATAACGTTTGTCCCCGTCGCCTGCCGTCTTCGCGGCGTAAAAACTGCGGTTGTCGAAAGTATCCACCACGGGAGTAGTCCACGGCCCCTCGGGACTTTTCGACATGCGGTATCTCGTGCACACCTTATCCGTAAATTCGCTGAAAACGAGGTACCACCAGTCTCCTATTCTGAACAGATCGGGGCACTCGTGGGTAAAATACGCGTGCGGACTGTAAAATAATTTATCTTCGACCGTCCAGTGCCTGAGATCCTGCGAAGTCGCGCGCAAAGTACAGCCGCGCCTGTCGGGAAGACCGTCTCTCAGCCTGCCAGCAAGCAGCATCTTGTATTGACCGCTCTTTTCGTCCTTATAGACGAACGGGTCTCTGAAATCGTGCTTTTCGTATTCCTTGGGCGCGAAAAATATAAAATCTTTGACTTTTTTCCAATGATAACAATCGTCGCTCTCCGCAAGCATGACGGCTTGTTCGGGAAGTCCCCTCTGACGAAGGTGCGGATTGTGCCCCGTATAGAATATGTAATACTTGCCGTTGTCCTTGAATACGCTGCCGGTAAAAACGTACAGATCCTGATCCGTCTCGGTTCCGCGACTTATGACCTCCCCCCTGTCGGTAAAATCGACGAAATTCCGTGTGGTCAGAAGATGCCACGGACAACCTTCTCCGTGATTTTCGACGTCGCGGTAATCTTTCAGATAAAACAGCCTGTATTCTCCGTCCTCATAAAACGGGATCACGTCTGCGGCAACTGCCTTCGCGGGTCTGTAATACATATATTTTCCTCCTCTCATATCTTCGTGAAAACGTTTTCATATTATAAAAATGAAAAACTTTTCAAGATTTTCTTCTTTTTTTATCGATCAATATATACCTGTCTTATCCACTTCTCTCCCGAAAATTATTTTCACAAAATGATGTGAAAACGTTTACATTTTCATATTAACATACTATAATAGAATTGTCAATACCCCGTTTTGTAAAATTTTAGAAGAGGAGAATCGCCCTATGGTAACGATAAAAGACGTAGCCAGGAGAGCAAACGTAAGCATCGCAACGGTTTCGAGAGTCATCACTCACAAGAGCTGCGTGAGTCCCGAAGTCAGCGAAAGAGTACTTGACGCAATATCCGATCTCGGCTACATAACCGACTCGTACGCTTCGGGTCTGCGCAGCAAAACGACCAAGACGGTCGGCATAATCATTTCAAACGTCAAAAACGTTTTTTACAACAACGTCCTCGGCAATCTCGAAAAATCCCTGAGAAAGATAGGATATTCGCTGTTCACTCTGTACAGCGCGGAAAACGCCGAAGAGGAACTCAACAGTTTCAAATCGCTGATCGCATCCAAAGTCTCGAGCATTATTTTCACGCCCGTCACCAACACTAACCACAAGATAATAAAACTCGCTCTGAAGCGCGGCATCGACGTGATCCAGCTTTTCAGAAACGTATACGATTATCTCGATACCGTGGCGATCGACGACGAATATGCCTGCTACGACGCGGCAAACCTGCTGCTCGACCACGGCGCGAAACGTCCGATGCTGATAAACGTCAGATACGAAAGTATGCCCAACGACGTGGTATCGCCCGACAGATTCAACGGCTTTTCCAAATCTCTCTCGGAACACGGTCATACGGAGTACAAGGTATTCGACTACGGCGTGATCTCAAAGCCTTTCGAAAAACTGCGCGAAGAGGTACTCGCCTACTCTCCCGACGCGCTTATCGTCAGCAACTCGTCTTTCGGGCTTGACGTGCTCAAGATCCTGAAAGAAAAAGGTCAACGCTATCCGCAGGACGTCAAACTCGTCTTCTTCGACGACATTGACTGGGTCGCATATCTCGAGATCACCGCAGTCAATCAGAATCTCGATCTGCTCAACAAAGCTCTGCTCGAGCGGCTTTTCACCCGCGGCGACGACTCGACGGTCAGATACATCAAGATACCGCCCGTCCTTTCCGTGCGCGCGTCGTCCGACTGACGTCTGCGATAACTACGAAAATTGCCGAGCCGTCGGAAAAACGGATAAATCCACAAACGACTGCGGTCAACGAGATAGCTTTTGCGGACAGCCTGCAAAAAATATAAATAAAGTCCGGATTTAATGAAAACGGCCTCTAACTTCAGAGGTCGTTTGGTTTATTAAATATACATGAGAATGAAACGAAATATCCGTCAAGCATTTATATAATACTATCTTTACTTTTATTGTGTTTTATGTTACGAGATATCTGTTCTTTGTATTAGCCATTTTGCTACCTATCGTTAATTCTTTGTAATTTTGTCAGGTTCAACCCGACATCGGGTATATTATAGCAGACTCACTCATCCAATTCCATTGATATCCTTTTCCAACTGCGCCATTGCGTTCATGATCTCTTCAAAACCCGGTTTTTCACCGAACAGCATATTCTGCATATGCTCGTAATCCGAACGGAGCTTTGCGACATTATATTCGGGCGGCAATAATTTCATCGTGCCGCGTTTTGCTAAGTCGTATCTTGCCCACGGGCAGCGGTAAAATTTGTCTTTGAATCTTACAACGCGCTCCAACAGATCGTTATCCTGCAAAGCATTATCCTTTACGGGTGTTTGCATCATTTTATACAAATCATAATAGTGCCGCGAATATCTTAACGGAAAGGGGCGGTCTTCGGAGCGAAACGCCTCTCTATGTAAAATCGTGACCTTTTCCCAGAATGTGCGTTCCGGTAAAACGGTCAAGACCTCCGTTGACGGTTGCTCAAAAAGCCGTGCATATTGTTCTGCGACATAAGGCGTGATCGTCGCGTATTTGACAGGCGTCCAAGCGGCAAGCGCGCCTATTTCAAGGCGGATCTCCTGAAGGATCGATGTATCGAAAAAACTGTTCGGATATACGATTTTTACCGTCTGCGGGTCATTGCCGTCGATATAGCAATGAACATTCTCGCCAAGTTCGGCAGCCAGATCGGAAACAATCGACGGAAGAAACGTATCGCGCAAAAACACTTCCGCGCGGGCATTTGCCTCTTTGTTGAACGCATCCTGTTTTGTATTGCTGCGTTGTTCCCACGGTTCGCCCATGCCGTATCCGAGAACGCGCCAATCGAGGATCAAATCAATATCTTCCGAAAACCGTTCTATGAGACCGTAAGCCTTCGATAAACTCGTACCTCCCTTGAATGCGAGTCCTTCCACGCACAACGGTGAAAGAGGTAGTCGAGCATATAGCATACCCAAAAATCCTTTTCGACAATGGCGTCCGTCATGCCTGTTTTGGCGGCTGTATTATAAAAGAGAGCTTTTCTGTCGCACACATCGATCTTGGCGATATTTCTCATTTTTCACCTCTGCAAATTTGTTTGATGTATTCGCAGACCCATGAAGTGGCTATCTTCGCCTCGTTCAACATCGTCGCTTTTTCCTCTGAAGACAATAATTTCCGCAGCTTTTCGATCACCGTTTTATCTACCTTATCTTTTCCCAACGCTTTTAATGCCTGAACGGTCAGCGCGGTTTTGTAAGAGAATTTCGATATATCTTTATTCGTCGTCCTTTTGAAACGGATGACGGTACTATCATAAGAATATTCTTTATAAGGCCCGTCGCTGACATAAAGCCAAACGGCAGGTACTTGCGTCGATAAAGCAAGCAAGTTAAGCGCCGTATCGCCGCACGGAACGATTGTCCACCCGAAATTGCGGGCGATCGCATGGGCTACATTATCGGGTATGGGCGCGATGTACTCTTTCAGAAAATCACTGTATTCCGGTTTATAATAAACACCTCTGATCACCCGTTTGAGAATCCCATCGGCTTCAAGCCGCGTTAATCCGACGCTTGCTGTTTTTTTATCCGTGATATCTGCAAAATCGGCAGCGACAAAAACGGCGCCGTTTTCGGAAGCTGAGATCCGGCTTTTAATCTCGCTAAGATAATTTGGTCTGATCATAGCAATACCTCGTTGATAATACTATACTCTTTTTTCAACGAAAATGCAAGAGTTTATACGTTTATAAAGCAAATTACAGAAAATAATTTTTAACGATTTTGTCGTCGAAAAACCACTTTGGCAGCGTGACGTGTTCTCGCAGTGGTTAAAGCAAAAGCTAAATCTAACATCTAAGTCTGAATGCCATCTAAGAGAATGACCGGCAAAGCATATGGCAACTCAACCTGCTAATTGCTTTTCTCCAATGCTCGTTTTACATTGCCACTTCTCCACCAAGATAGCAAAACGGCACTTAATCGGTGCCGTTTTTGTTCGTCTTGGGGAGATAAGAGAGAGACAAAAACCCCGTTATTTATAACAGGGACGGCGCGGCAGCGCCGATTTTGTCGGGCGCAACAACTCCCGATACCGCGGTTTTCGCCGCCAGGCGAAACATCTCTTATCTTTATCCTTTTTTCTAGCCTTGTGCGTCTGCTTGTCCGGTGAAGCTTGCCGCGACCCCTGCAAAGGTCCACGCGCCGCATTCAGCTTTACGGGGTGAAAGCTGCGCCGGTTGCCATAGCTATGAATATGTCCTGATGCCGAAATTTTTAATTTGTATTTTTAATACTTTTATTGCCGGTCAGTTGTGTTTCTGTTTTTATTTTAGATTTGCGGACATATTAAATTCTATTGAATTTGTTGACCTGCTCCGTTTAATTTTATTGCGTCAGTTGTCGCCGTATGCCAATCTTTGTTATCTCTTTTATATCTGACCCTGGCAACCCAATATTTTGTTTCTCCGTTTGTATAAGCCGAGGTACTTATTTCTTTAAAGATATTAAGATCATTGGTATAATTTATACTTTCCAACTCCATATTTTCATAGTATGTTTGACTGTCGGAAGAATATAGCTCAACATATACCTGAACTACAGAATTTCCAATAGTAAAATCGTTTCTCGCAACAGCCGTAACTTTTCCCGATGCCGCCTGAATCGATAATGAAATTGCCACATAGATTCCTCTTTCGGTTAAATCCGTATCAACAATTTTTCTTTCTGCGACAAGTTGTGCGTCAACCGTTTCATCCGCATAAACAACATTATATGCTATTCCCGCTATAAAAACAGATATAATTATAATTAATAACAATTTAATTTTTATTTTGCTTTTCATTTTCCTTCTTATAATTCCTTTTTATTAAACTTATAATCAATAACAATAAACATAATGCTATTGCTATCATCAAAACAAATCCGACCCACATAAAAATGTCCGAATCGATTATTACAACCCGAGTCAATCCTTTATTTGAAGAAAACACGCTGAATCCGAAAATTATTGATAGCGCGATAATAGCTATCAGCAAAACACACAACGATAAAACAACCGTTAAATGTTTTAACTTCAGAGACTTTACACTTCCTTTCGATTCAAAATTTTCCTCTTCTTTTATCGTTTGTTCAGACTCTTCTTTGATGAAATAATCAATATTAACATTAAATTCTTCACTGATTTTTTCCAATCTGGTCAGTTTTGGACAAGCGAAGCCGTTCTCCCAATTAAAAACTGCTTGTTTGGACACGCCTATTCTAAAAGCGAACTCCTCCTGCGACAATGCCAGATCTTTTCTCAACTTATATATCTTTTCACCGATAGTCATATTTATATAATAACATATCACTTATCTTTAAGTCCACAATATTCACGCAAAGAACCGTATTCTATTTTTATAATTCAATCGAAACGATTGATAATTCATCGCTATTTATTAAAACAAAATCTCCGTTCGCTTCCAAAGCATTAACATAAGCGAATGCCAATCCTATTCTATATGAGAAGGACGTAAATATTGCGGAAAGCCCGTTATAATCAAAATGAATATATTGTTTCTGAAGATATTTTTTATTGTTGTTTTAAATAATATGTTCATAATAAATTATCGGGTAGCAATTAATAATTAGTCAAATGCAAAGTATTATTGATAAGCATATAAAAGCTTTTCTCGTTAAGTATATTATTTATAGCTTCCTCCTTCAAAATACGACGCTACCCGATAATTTATTTTTACTATAACCGATCATTGCGATTTTTTCAATCAACAAATATTTAATTTACGTTAAAGTTTACTTTATTTTTATTATTATTCATAAGTTTTCTGTAAAATCCGATTTTATCAAATATTTTATTTAATCCGGACGAATAACGCTGCATTTAAAGATCTTTTTGTTCTTTGCGGCGCCGCGCAAAATTTACATTTTATAATACGGTTTCAATATTTAAAAATGTTCGCAAAACAGTATTTCAAGCGTTAAAAGACGATTTGATAACCGACTAAGAGAAAGAAAAGACGGCAAACAATTTATATAAAATAATCGAGCCGCAATTCGCGTCTCGGCTCGATTATCGCTTTTCCCTCAAAATTTGGTATCCAACCAACGGTTGAGTTCGACGGGCCAATCCGTTTGTATCACCCGATAACCGCGGTCGAGCAAGAAGCCCCAATGCTTGTCGGGGTCGTCGAAAATGGCGTAATTGTCTCCGTGCTCTGCACACATATCGGGTTTGCCGTCGAGGTGTATCGAATTGACCCAGACAAATCTGCCCGCTTCGCGCTCTTTTTTGACAAAATCCGGTTGCGCGAAGAGGTCGTCCTCGCTGCGGAACAGCACCTCTACGCCGCGCATTTTCACGCCGTGTTTTTCACACCCTGCAACGGCGATCCGATAGTTCGCGGGCGTCTTGCAGATCGGCATGAACCACGCCTCGGGATAGGCGGCAAACAGGTCGAGCAGACGGTTGCCCCTCTCTCGCACATAGCCCTTGAACAAGATCTGATCGAACATGCCGAGCCGCTTGACGATCTCCAAACACTTGCGCGCGTCGGCAAACCAAATGCGATCGAAATTGAGCAGACCTTTGCCTTTAAGCGCGGCGAGATATTCTTCGAGATCGTTGATCCCGTAGTTGAGCAAATAGCCGTACGCGGAACGCAATTTACGCTTTTTAAGTTCCGCCATCAGCGAAAACCGCACGGGGATCGCCGGGAACAGCAGGCGAAAATCCATATCTTCATGGAACACCGCGACCTTGTTGTCGAGTGTTCTGAGCGCGTCGAACTCGACGATGTCCGCACCCTCTTTGAATGCGTGCAACGCAGCTTTGACGGTGTTTTCGGCAATCGCCGCACCGCTCTTCCCTCTGTGCGCCGCCACCAGCGGGCGGCCTTCTTCAATCAATCTTTCCAGCATATTTTTCTCCGATATCAATAATATTCATTTGTACCGCAAGGCAACATTTCATTTTCGAAAACATCGTTTTGACGGGATTATTGTCTGAAAATTCGCAGCCCGTGTCGATATCCGCACATTTTCACCTTGACGTCGCCCTGCGCGGCGAAGCCGTCCGACACCGCATGGCGGTTGCCCCCGTGTAGGGCATCTGTGCGTCTGCCCCTTATCGACGCTCAATTGCAGGTTGCCGTCAATGCGTCCGCATTCCGCCGACATTGACGACATAACAGAGCACGAGAAAGACAAGCGCCGTAAAAAAACTACATGCCTTTTACAACTGCGATCCTGAATGCCTTTTTCATATTTTTGTCCTATCTAATATGTTATCAGAAATCTTCACTCATAGCAACCATGATTTTTAAACGCGCTCCCGATATCTTATCCGCATTTTACCGCCATGCCAACATAATTCCGTTTAAATCTGCTTCAGTTGGAACACGGCGCAAAAAAAAACCGCAAAGGACTACTCTGCGGTTTTCGCGGTTTAACGTTTTTTGCGCGGAGACGATGTTTTCGTCAATATCAGTAATCGCACATGCTTATCTCGTCGATCGCGACGGCAAAGCGCATGAGATCAATCAGGGCTTCGGACGAGTCTTCGATAAATTTATAGAGGACTCCGTCGACGATCTCGACCGAATAGAAAGCGGCGATGAGTTTTATCCCCTCGACGGTTTTCGCGTCGGTCAGGTCAATCATATCTTCGATGTAGGCAAAGGTTTTGCCGTTGTCGGTGAGGAAGTGATCGAAAACGAGCGATATTTCGTACGGAGTGCCGTCGGGGTAACTCAATTCGAGTTCCAGATCGTCTTTGTACGCGCCCCTTTCGACGCTTATATCCTCGATCTGACAGAGTATATGCCCCCTCCTGTTATCGGTAAAAAAGCCTTCGTCCACAGCTCCTCTGCGGGCGGCGAAGCTTTCCGCGTCATTCAAGTCCGCGATCACCGCTTTCATCTTCTCTTCCAGATCGGGCGTTTCCGAATCGTCTGCGGAGCAGAGCCGATCGAGTTCTTTTATCAGACTGTTCCTCCTCGTATTCGCTTCGGTTTCCTCGCTGAGGCTGAACGGACGCAGTTCCGGAATGACTTCCCCGTCTCGGAAAATATTATTAAATTTATTGAGCTTTTCGTCCTTATCGTCGTCTGCGTCCTCTTCATTGCCTCCGTCATCGGTATCTGTTTGTTCGTCGAAAGGAAAACCTTCCTTTTCGGATATTATCCTGACCCAGTCATCGAACGCGCTTTTTCTTTTCTTTAAGAAGTCTTCGTCAGCGTCATCCGAGTCCTGACCGGGGGCGTCCGCTTTTGCGGTCTGTTCTTTATCCATTTTTTCACCGGTTTTACCGCTGTTGTCGCCCGAACGCGTATATACAAACCACGGGCCTTGTATCTCTACAATGCCGGAATTTTCTAATTCTTCGAACATTTTGCGGGCGCTGACGTAGTCTATGCCGAAATCTTTTTGCACTTCCGCAACGGTGACTTTGCCTTTTTGTTTTAAGTAATTTAAAAATTTTTCATCCATGCTCCACCTCAGTATCGGTCATTATACGGCAAACTTCCGGGAATAAACCTGTAAACGTATTTCTTGTTCAGCGGATTTATAACAGGGCTATAATCCTTTTCGCTGCTCTGCGGCAGACTGTTCATCTCTTTGCAGAGGTAGAATCTCTCCAGCTTTGAAAGCATCACGTAACCGCAGTTTGCCTCGGTTATCACACATTCGCCCGGCTCGAAATGCGCGAGCCTGCTCTTGGGTACGAGCGCGATCGTTTCAAACGAATAGTGGTCCACCGATCTGCCGTCGCCGTTCAGCGCGCTTATGGGCGAAACCCTGGTAAACTCTCCGCATTCTTCAGAAAACTCTTTTATCGTACGGAAATTATTACTGCCGAAAAACACGTGCACGTTAAGGTTGTCCTTGATTATCTCAGCGACTTTATCGCCGTAAACGTTGTTGAGCTGCGCGTAGGATTGTATTATAAGGATAAAGAATATCTGTCTGCCCGCGCACGCCGATATCGTCGTCTCGAAGTCCACCATCTTCGGGAAGTTGCCGAACTCGTCGAGTATGAAATAAAACGGGACGTCGAGCCTGCCGTCCGGCTTGTCGTTGGCTGTCTCGATCAGATACTTATACGCGTCCTTGACGAAAAGGCTGATTATCTTATAGTGCGCCTTTATCTCATCCTTATAGTCGATAAACAGCGCGACCGGTTTATCGGTCAGTTCATTCATCTCAAACGAATTGCAGGACGTAACGAGTCTCATCGCGCTTTCGTTGAACACCGAAAGCTTGCTGAAAAACATCGCGAGGATACATCTTCTCGTCATCTTTGCATTGCCGGTAAGCACGGTATTCGCGATCTGTTTTGCCTTAGACGCCGCGGGACGGTCTGTAAAATACCCGCCGTCATTGTATTTGTGATCATCGCTGTCGTTGAACACGGATATCACGTTCAGTATGGTGCTGAACGAGAAGGTATCCTCCGTGATCCTGCAGGGCATGCCCTCCGGAAGATCGCTGTCTTCGAGCATCGCCCATAAAAACGCCTTAAGCAGGTCTCTCGCGCTGTCTTCCCAGTAAGGATCCTTTTCGTTTATCGAATCGACGAACAGAGTGCCGATATTGTCCACCATACTGCCGACTTCCGCCGTCAGGATCGCATTTTCGTTTTCAATGTCGACGTCAAGCTCTTTCTGGGAATCGTAGACCTTTCCCTTGAATTTGTTCAAGCATTTTCCGTCGTCGGTCATGACGATCTCTACGTCCTTACCGACCTGTTTCGATTTTCTGTACGCTCTGAAAACAGGCGTAAGCGGGTTCCAGCACTCGCTGTGCAGGTAGTTGCGGAAGTTGAGCAACTTGACGTCATACCCCTCTTCTCTGAGCGTTGCGGCGGTATAGCGGTACAGCTCCCCTTTCGGGTCTGAGATCACCATCGACTTTTTCTCCTTCTGACGCGCGAACGAAAGTATGGTCGGCATCACGTAAGACGTCGTCTTACCCAGTCTCGTGCCCGCAATTACCCCGACGTGGTTGCCGTTTTCTGTATATACCTGCGTCAGCTTGCCGTCCACGTAGAGGCTCGCTTTCAGCACGCCCGGTATCGTCTCTTTGCCGAGATCATCGTATTTTACGGCTTTCAACCGTGAGAACGCTTCGCTCTTATATTCGACAAGCTTTGCACTCTCGTATGCGTCCAAAAGTTTTTTGTTAATCTTCATACGTACCTCCGAAACCCAAGCGGCGTTCGCTCTTCATTTTATTGCCCGCGACGTCTTTGACGCCGAGGACGATGTCTTTGCCGACGACCCGGTTTTTACGAACCCCGAGATCGATCGCGGCGACCGCGTCGTCTATCTTTCCCGAAGAGAGTTTTTTGTAAAGCTCGTCGTCGAGGCTGACGGACGCCACGCCGTATTCGTCGGCTTTCCTTTTCAGCACCGCCCCGATAAGCGCGGGCATTTCTTCTTTCTTAGCGTCTTCTATAACGATCGCGTCGCACGCGTCGGAAAGAAGCGCGGCGTGCCGCGCGTCCGCGATTGCAACGGGAAGGATCGGACTGAGGTCAAGCGTAACGCTGGGCGCGTTCAATCTCACGCTCGCCCTGCTTTCCGTACGCAGAAATTCTTTGATCTCGCCCACGATCTCGCGCGACGTTTCTCCTCTGAAGTACAAAAAATACGCGTTGTCGCAATTTTCGTCGCAGAATCTGACGAACACGTTGTTCTGCGACGGTTCGAGGTCCGCGGCGTTGAGTTCCGAGACCTCTATCTTTACGACGTTCATCTTCTCAAACCCTTTTTCAAGCGCCTCCGCATAAAGCCCGAGCATAAAATCGCTTCTTGACGTCAGCAGCACGGGACGGTATACCTTTTTCATCCTGAGGTCTGCGTTGCGTATCGCCTGCAGCAAATCTCTTCTCTCGTTCTCGCGCGTCACCGGAACGTCGCCGAACACGTCCTCTCTTATTTCGCTCTTTCTGTCCTTGAGACCGAGCGGGAGTTCCGAAAAATCCATCCCGTTGCCTTTATCAGAGGCAAGAGCCTGACGCTTGTCGTTAAAGCTCAGCGCTTTGCTGAAAATAACGCGGGCGTGTTCTTCGGAATACTTTCCGCGTTCGAGCTTCCCTTCGGCGAACTGCCTTTCGAGAAGAGCCGCCTCTTTCGATGTTCTGTAAGTCCCTTCGGGAACGCAAGTGCCAGGTTTTTTTATCTCTCCTTTGAGATCGAGGCTGTCCAGCAGGTATTCGAGTTTGTTGAGATCCTCGCTCTTTTCCTTTCCTTCCGGCGAATAGTACAGCTTCATCATCAGCGCGCCGACATCGTTCCAGTCCGCGGCTTTGGAAATAAGGCGTACCCCCGCCTCTTTGTTGCGGCTGAAGAATATGCCTTCCGCCATCAGCATACCGACCAGTTTCATCAGACATACGTCGCCCGACGCCGCCGCCTGCGTCATCGCCTTTTTTATAGTCGCCGGAGTGCCTTCCCTGACCAGATCCTTTTGCGTTTCGACAAGAGTTGCGATCGCCTCGCCTTTTATCGTAATCAGTTCGTCCTCTTCGGGATCCGCCCACGTCTCTCCCATATCCTTTAATAAGCTCTTTTCCCTCAGGTATCTGAAATATTCCTTTTCGTTGGTTACCTCTCTGACGTTCTCGGAAGAACACTTCAGGTACAACTCGTCAGACTCCTTCTGAGAGAGAAAATGCGTCTTTCCGAGCGCAGACATCAGCTTTCCCGTATCCGTGACTTCACCTATCAGATATTCGAGAACAAAATAGTCGGAACAGCACTGTTCTTTGACAAAATCAGACATCCTTTCACCTCTGTTAAGATTTTTTACACGCGAGCTTCCGGTTGCGTTCGCGCGTAAAAGTTATATTATAATTCTATCAGTTTTAAATCGAGTTGTAAAGAAAATTCATCTTTTTTCTCTCGCATGTATTTATCGGCGCTGTCGCCCCTTGCCGTATACGGTTTTTTTAAAAAATATTATAAGGGTATTGTATCATACGCGCTGCGATGCTGAAACGAACAACGCCGGCAAACGTCCATAAAGAGACTCGTTTTTTCCAAAAGCCCGGCGTTTCCAAAGAACGTTAAAAACGCATAATGTCTTTTTCATATAAGCCCTCGTGTATATTATTTCGGCAAACAAAACTATCGACAACTGTCGGGCTCGCGTTGAAAACTTCCCTTATCAAAAAGTTGTCTTAAAATCAAAAGAGAGGCGTAAAAAGCTACGCCTCTCTCAGACCTATCTAAATTCATCTAACACAAAATTGCCGATGTTTTACTTCTCTTCGTTCTTTTCATCAAAACCGAGCATATAATCGGTGCTCTTGCCGAACAGTTGAGAAAGATCTACCAATGCCTGGTAGCTGGGCTCCTTCAGACCTCTTTCCCAGTTGCTGATCGAAACCTGCGACACGCGCATATAGTTTGCAACGTACTGCTGGTTGTAACCGTGTTTGATTCTTTGTTCCTTTAATCTTTCTGCGAATTTCATTTTTCTGCCTCCTTTGCCGTTTTTTGCGGCCATATTATTTTATTCGTTCGACCGTTGCGACGAGATCATCTCCCAGTCGAACGCATTATCCTCAAAACTCAAAAGCACCGCTTCTATTCTCTCTCTGTCTACGGGCAAGCCCTTCTCTTCCGAATAGATCTGAAAATACTCGTCCATATCGTTTATCACGTCGAGTGCGCTCAGATGAAAGCAATCGAGCACTTTTTTTACGAACGGGTATGCGCTGTAATAATTGCCCACCGCGTTGCACATCGCATAAGCGACTATGCCGGCGATATCCTGAAAAGGCAAGCCTTCTCTGACGCCTGAAAAACTCACGCAGCAACACCTGTCGTTGACGATTATGAAATCGTCCAGATCCGCCTTGCCGAGGATGAGCCCCTCGTTGAGAGTGTAGAACATCTGCAGGAATATGCACAGCCTGCTGGCAAGATTGACAAGCGCTTTCTCGTCGTCGCTCATCGTAGCCTGCCTGTACGCTTCCGCAAAAGGCTGACCTTCGATAAACTCTGCGATAAAATAGTTGTCGCGGCTTTCGAGGACTTCGGGCGCGTAACCCGTTTTCGAGACAGACCTCATCACTTTCGCTTCTTTCTGCGGCGTTTCGTTTTCACCGTAGATCTTTATCACGCATTTTCTGCCCTTATAGCTTATGACCGAAATGCTCTTGCGGTCGCTGCGCAACTGACCGATCGTGTTATAACTGTATGACATAATTTACCCTACAATCATTATCCGACATTTGCGTGCGTTTGTCAAAGCTTTTGAACGTTTTTCTCATTACTTTCAACGCGTTTGAAACCGCGGCTGAAAATGATGCCCGTCTTTACTGCTGAACGGCGCTGTTTTCGTTGAAAACGTACAATTCGGTACCGGTTTTTACGCAAAGATATATTTACGCCTTTTTTGATACCCTTAGTTATAATATCAAAATTTCGTTTGGTTGTCAACACTTTTTGCATAGATAGCCAAATTAGTACTATAATTTTACAAAAATATGACAAAAGGCGGCTAACCCACAATTATACGTTATTTTTATTCACGCATAAATTTGGTCGCCGTCTTATATTGATTCGCCCTGAAGGTTTTAACGTCTTACACTGTTGATTATTGCGATTATACATACGCCGACGTCCGCGACGACCGCCAGCCACATCATCGGCACCCACGCGAGCGATACCGCCATTATCGACGCCTTCGCGACGAGAGACAACACGACGTTTTCGGCAACGCGTTTTTTCGTCTCGTTTGCCGTAACGAACGCGGCGGGAAGCCCTGCGACAGAGCCTGTGGACAAGACCACGTCGCTTGCCTCCACCGACGCGTCGTTGCCGAGTCCGCCCACGCATACGCCGAGGTTCGCCGCCTTAATCGCGGGCGCGTCGTTGAGCCCGTCGCCTACGAACATCACCTTTTCGCCGCTATTCCTGAGTCTTTCGACGATCTCATATTTATTCTGAGGAAGGAGACCCGCAAAATATTCGTCTATGCCCACCTCTTCCGCCACGTGTTTCGCGCTCTCCTCGACGTCGCCTGTCAGCATGATCACCCTCTTGCCCTGCGCTTTCAGCGAGTCGACGACTTCTTTCGCGCCCTCTCTGACGCTGTCTCTGAGCGCGATATAACCCAGCTCCTTTCCGTCTTCCGCGAAATAGACGACGCTGCCGTACCCTTCGTGAACGCGAGAGACGGTCACGCCGTTTTCCGCCATAAGCTGCATATTTCCCGCGAGAAGGTCCGCGCCTTTACGGTTACAGCCCACGCCTTTGCCGGAGTATTCGCGGTAGTCGGTTATCCCGCCGACGTCGCTGCCGCCGGTATATTCTTTTATCGAAAGCGCTATCGGGTGGGTCGACATACTTTCGCATGCCGCCGCCGCTTTCAAAAGCCTTTCTTCGGATACCCCGTCCGCCGGACTTACCTCTGCGACCTCGAACACGCCCTTGGTCAGCGTGCCCGTCTTATCCATACACACGACGGTTATCCCTCTCATCTCCTCGAGGTAGTTGCCGCCTTTCACGAGAACGCCGGACTTTGAACATCTGCCTATGCCGGCGAAAAACGCGAGAGGTATCGATATGACCAGCGCGCACGGGCATGATATTACCAGGAAGACCAGCGCTTTTTTAAGCCATATCCCTGTCAGCGCGTCAACGTAGCTTTCATAGAACAGCGGCGGTATCAGCGCGACTATCACCGCCAGAGCAAACACCGCGGGCGTGTATATCGACGCAAATTTGCTGATCAGCTTCTGCGCGCGAGGTTTGCTCTCCTGCGCCTCTTCGACCAGCTTGAGTATCCTCGACGCCTGCGTATCTTCAAACCTTTTTGATATCCTGACCTTGATAGTGTTGCCCGTATTTACCGTACCGCCCGTGACCTCGCTGCCGACGCCGACCGCAACGGGCATGCTCTCGCCCGTCATACTGCTGCAGTCTATCGCGCTTTCGCCCTCTTCGACAACGCCGTCGGACGGGATTTTCTCTCCTTTCCTGACAAGCACCAGATCGCCCGCCTGCAGATTTTCGCTGTCGATCTCTTCGGTATTGTCTCCGCAGAGTTTCAGACAGCTTTCCGCCTTGAGCCCCAGAAGGCTTACGATGTTGCCCTTGGATTTCGCGATCGCAGCGTCCTGCAACGTCTCGCCCACGCAGTACAACAGCATGACCGCTACGCCCTCAATATATTCGCCCAGTGCCATCGCGCCTATCGAAGCGACCGTCATCAGCATATTTTCGTTGAATATATCTCCCCTGAACACGCCCTTGACCGCCTGCCACATATATTCCGCTCCGACGACCAGATATGCGGCGCAGTACAAGACTATCGCGGCGATCCCTGCCCCTTTCGTTCCTTTTACGGCAAACTGCAATACCGCCGCTGTCGCCGCAAGCACGAAAGAGACTCCGATCTTTATTATCGGATATTTAAAATCCGATATCTTAAGTTTTTTCGTCGAACTTATATCCACGTGTCCTTTCGCGGCACAGCATTCGCATCCGCCGTCATGGTCGTGAGTATGTCCGCCGTGAGTATGCCCGTGTCCGCAATTTCCGTCGCGGCAATGGTCGTGTCTGTCTACACACGCTGCCTCTTCATCGCTGTGTTTACAACAACATTTCTCGTGCCCGTGTCCGTTATCTACTATATTTTCGTGCCCGTGTTCATGCCCGCAGCAACATTCCTCTTCGCCGTGAACGTGTCCACACACGCACTCTTTATCTTTCTTGGATTCCTCGTTTTTCATAAATACCTCACTTGGATCTGATATACTTACCCACCGTTCCTATAAGGTTATCGACCGTCTTTTCGTAGTCGCCGTTCTGCAAACCTTCCTTCACGCAATGCCCGATATGGTTGAACATCACATCCTTCGCAACGCCGTCCAGCGCGCACCTTACCGCGCTGATCTGAGTCAGGATATCGTTGCAGTTGCGGTTTTCCAGCACCATCTTGCTTATCCCGTTGACCTGCCCCTGTATTCTGTTCAGCTTCTTTTCTATCTGCACAGAAAGTTCGTCCTGTAATTTACAATCCATATTTACCTCCGTTCAGCATACCCCCACGGGGTATTTTGCTTTCTGGTTACAATATATACCCCCACGGGGTATTTGTCAACTGTTTTTCGATACTTATTATTTACAATTTGCTAAAATTATCTTAGTTAACGAATAAGATATATAAAAATAAACATTTTAAAACTTTCAATATAATGTCAATTAATGCGAAAAATATTAATACCACTACATATTCTATAATCCCATTTTTTTTTGAATATTCCGGCATCCGGTCTGGCAATGACTTGATGGTCGACGCTCTTCTGGACACGGTTGAAGATGACAATGATGAATAGGTTTTAGTAATTTCTTCTTCTATTTCTCTTTTAGTGATTTTTAAAGTCTGCGTTTTTGATTTTAAGTATAAAACGTTAAATATATTCTTTCTATTCAATTGCTCAAAATTATCTTTCTCGATTAAATCTCTGTTTCCATCGAATTGTAAAAGGTTTTGAGAAACCGTATGCCGTTGCGTTATATAATTTAAAAACGGTAACGTTTTTTATGGACACTATCAAACATTATTGCATTTTCGAGGCTACTTGAAAAACCTTGCTTATCAATTCTCATAAAACATCCGATAATTTTCCATTGTTTCAATGTCGATTTCGCTTACGGAAGTATGTACCTTTTGTAATGTTTTATCAATGTGGTAAAAAACAGCCTTGCCGCAATATGGGCAAGGCGAAGTGGTGGAACGTATTTATACAAAGTCGAATAGTTCAAGTCGGTTATTTTATCAGTTTAACAATTCAAGATAATGCGCAAGATAATAAGCAAGATATTGACATGCTGATAAGGGTGGGGTATAATGCAAATTAAGGAGATAAAGCATGGATAAATATGTTCCGCCGTATAATCTGACAGACGAAATGCTCGACCTGACGGCACAGATAATGGAGAAGATCGGCAGGCTTGACAGCGTAAACGATCTTGAAAAATTGCCGCGACTTCGCAAGGTTTCGCGCATTAAGTCAGTACACTCGTCGCTTGCTATCGAAAACAATACGCTGACTATGCAACAGGTAACTGAGGTACTCAACGGCAAGAGAGTGCTTGCTCCCGAAGAAGACGTCTGCGCGGTCAGAAACGCGTTCGACGCATACAAGGAGATCGACAATATTGACCCGTACAGCGTCGAAGACCTGTTGAGAATACACAAGATCATGATGAACGGGCTTGTCAGGGAGTGCGGCAAACTGCGCTCAACGCAAGTGGGCGTTTACAATCAGAACGGCGAGGTCATACACGTCGCTCCGCCGCACGATATGGTGAGTCCGCTTGTCAATCAGCTTTTTGCGTGGCTCAAAGAAAGCAAGGTGAATATGCTGATAAAGTCAAGCGTGTTCCATTACGAATTTGAGTTTATCCATCCGTTCTGCGACGGCAACGGCAGAATGGGCAGGCTGTGGCAGACGGCATTGCTTGCAAGCTGGAAGCCGATATTCGCTTGGATACCGATAGAAAGCATAATAAAAGACCACCAGGAAAAGTATTATAAGGCGATCAAAATTTCTACGAACGAGGGGAAGTCCAACGCGTTTATAGTGTTTATGCTCAACACAATCCTGAACGCGGTCAGCGACATATTGCACGAAACGCACGAATATCAGAACCATATCAGCACTCAGGTTTCCGCACTTCTCGAAGTTATGCAAAGTTACCCGATGACGGCAAAAGAGCTTATGGACAAGCTGGGACTAAAATCGAGAGACGGTTTCAGAAAACACTATCTTGCACCTGCAATCGAAGCGGGACTCGTAGGTATGACCGAGCCCGACAAACCTACAAGCAGGAATCAGAGATATTATCGGATTTAAAATAAGATAAAATCAATTAAACGCATAAGGTAAAAAATGGAAGCTCAAAAGATTTTCCAGAAAAAACATTGAAGAAAAACTTTAAAATTACTCAACACAGCGATATTTATACTGCAGTTGGTGAAATTATTGAAGCAGCGCAGGATTGGGAGCAAGATTATAAAGAATTAGCCCTATTAGAATATTATAAAATATATTATCTCGCCAAATATGAATTTCGGTTTCATTATACAATGTAATATCTTCTTCTATATCGGCAGTGAAATCGTAAGGCGTACCGCTGCAGGAATAGTTGTCGTACCAACCTGCGAATACGTAGCCGCTACGAGTGGGTATTGCGGGATATTCAATTCCAACGGTATCCGTCACCGTCTGAGATACGGGAGCGGTACCGCTTACACCGTTGAGGTCAAACGTCACTACATGTGCCGAAATTGTCGGATCTTCTGTAACTTTAAGTGCGTCTCTGTCATAAGTGATAACGGGCGTGCCGTATATTCTGACAGAATAATCCTTAGTCGTCACGTTGCCGGCGATATCGGTTACGGTTGCCGTCCAGATCATCGTAACGCCTGCCTGCTGCTCGCCTTCCTTTACGGTCAGAGAGATTTCAAGGGCCTCGCCGTAAGTATCCTCTGCGGTAATGCCGAGAGCATCGGGAGTTATCTCGTCCTCGACCCTGAATTCCAACGTCTGAGCGTCGGTTACCGTCGGCGCGCCGTAAACGGCGAAGTCTTTATTTATTACCGTTGTGACATAACTTTATGGACACTATCTGATAGAGAGAATTGAATGGGCATAAAATGAGCGTATGAGTCGGTCAAACTCATACGCCTTGTATATATGGTTGCATGAAGCGAAGAATCTATCCGTATATGGCGGAATACCTCGCGCGCATTTTCTCAAAGTACTCATATACCGTGCTTATCGCTCTGGAAAGCTGTTTCGCTATCTCGGGATAGCTCAAACCGGACATGCGGTAATCGAGCGCAAGGCTCATGTTTTCCGTAAGGTTAAGGGATGCCGCGATCTCGTCTGCGCGTGAATAGTCCTGTTCTTCGCCTGTTTGATATTCATATTCGGGTTTCGCTTCTTCTCTTGTGATTTCAAGGCTTTGGCATTTACGGAAAATTCTGTAATCCCTTGATACCATTTTGGTGACGATGAGATAACACTCCGTCTTTATCGTTTCTCGGCTTGCCTCTTTTGGAGATATACAGTACGTCGTCCAAATACTCTCCGAAGTGGTTGCATAAGAATAACGCCACGCTTTGGACGAAGTCGTAACTGTCCGAAAAGATATATCCGGGCTCATGTTTGCCGAAGATATCCCGGCAAAGGTTTTTATGCTTATGCGCTTTCTCCGCATGGTATCCCAGATGGCTTATGAGTATTTTGGTCTCTTTCATTGCAATAAGTTCCGCCATGACCGCCACATTGTCCGGAGATATTTTCTCCGTAAGGACTTTGAAATCTCTTGTTACTTTCTTTTGTTCCATTTTTTCACCTCTTGAATTGGATTTGCCTTTTTCGGGCAACAGGCAGAGGTGCACAGGACGGTAAAAAGAAAGCAAATTTTCTGTCGGCTTGCGGAAGTCAACGGGACAAAGACAAAATCATTGCGTTAAAGGCGTGCAGAATGCCTTACAGACAGCAAAAGAGCCAAGCAAGGAAAACTTCCATACTCGGTCAATTCGTTTATATGGGTGTTTTAAGCGACGATTTTGCGACCGTTGACTTGCGCGAGGACTATGCTAACCTAAGCCTGCCGAAAGAGGCAAAATTCAAGAGGTGAACGGAACGGCAAAACCAATGAAAAGAAAGGATCGCACGGCGGAAAAGCGGCAGCCGCTCCCAAGCGGTTTAGCGGGGGCGGCTCCGCGCCGCCGCGCCTTTCTTTTGTTGCGCCGCTTGCGGCGCAGACGTGTGCTTGGCTGCGGCGAGGCGAAGCCGAGCCGCACTTGTATCAAGATCAAGCACACGCCACGGTGCCATATAATAATTTTAAGTAAAAATTAAATCCAAGTAATTATTAAATAGCTATTTTAGCCATTATATTAGATTATGTTGTATTCTAAATCAACTCACATATGATATGTAACACCATTAGGTGTATTTCTTGTATGACAGCTGTATCATTGCTAGGTACGACTAAAACTTCATCCGCTAATTCTTTCGTTTTTCCGCCATTATTTCCTAACAAAGCAAATGATTTTGCATTAAATTCTTTTGCTATTTCAATAGCTTTATTTACGTTCTCAGACATTCCACTTGTCGTCAAGGCAACTAATATATCTCCTTCTTTTATTGTATTTTCAACTTGAAAAGAAAAAATTTTATCATAATCATAATCATTTGCAATTGCTGAAACAACTGAAGTATCGCTTACCAAAGACATAGCAAAAATTTTACTGCTTTTTAGTTTATATCTTGCCATTAGTTCGGCAACAAAATGCGAAGCTTGCGACGCACTTCCGCCATTTCCGCAAACGAGTACTTTATTGTTTGATTTAACTTTTTTTATTTCTTGAGATAAATATTTAGCAAAGCAAAATATTTGATCAATAAATTCTTTATTGTCATATATTTCTCTTCTTCTTTCTATTAATTTATTTAACATTTTTCACCTTTAATAGTATTTTGTGTCAATTAGGTAATTGTTAATATAATCATTCAGTCCTTCTTCAAGAGTGTAAAATCGTTCATCGTAGCCTATTTCTCTTAAGCTCTTGATGTCTGCTTCTGTGAAAGATTGAAAATGCTTTTTGATTTCTGTAGGCATATCAACATACTTAATTACTTCTTTTTTATTTAATATTTTAAATATTAATTTGACCATATCATTATATGTTCGAGCCTTTCCGGTACCAACATTAAATAGACCTGAAATATTATCATGTTTTAATAGCCATACTATCAACTTGCAAATATCTTTGACATATATAAAGTCTCTTTTTTGCTCACCATCTAAAATACCATCTTCAACAGTTTTAAATAATGTAACTGATTCGTGTTCATTTATTTGTTGATACCCTTGCAGAATCATACTTGACATTTTATTTTTATGGTATTCATTTGGTCCGTAAACATTAAAAAATTTTAAGCCGACACATTGTTTTGGCTTTTTTATTTGCTTTTTAATCCACAAATCAAAAAAATATTTAGAATGTGCGTACCTGTTTAATGGAATTAATTTTTCACAATTATTTTTATCTGAAAAGCCATAGTCTCCTTTCCCGTATGTGGCTGCTGAACTTGCATAAATAAATGATATATATTTCTCCACGCAATATTCATATAAATGTTCGCTAAACTTAACATTGTTTTTCCATAAATAATCAAAATCTTTTTGCGTTGTATCTGAACATGCCCCCATATGAATAATATGCGTTATGTTTTCTATCTTAGGCAATACTTCAAATAGTTGATTCTTATTAATATAATCTAAATATTTTTTTCCGACCAGATTTTTCCATTTTTCACTCTCACAAATATCATCTACAATAATAACATCTGATATTTCATGCTCATTTAAAACTTTCACTATATTACTTCCAATAAAACCTGCGCCACCTGTGACCAAAACACTCATAAATTATCTCCAATAATATATTCTACACACTCTTTGAAAGAGCAAAACAACTTTATCCGCTCATAAAAATTGTGCAGTTTTTCATTTGATATTAAACACCCTTTACAATTTGTGTACAAACTTATTGCGCAATCTCTAATTCTATCTCCTATTGCATAACTTTTTGACAAATCTATCTGATATTCTTTTGCAGCCCTTAAAAACAATGCTATTTTTGGTTTTCGGCAATTACAATTTAAAGCATATTTTTTTATTATACCTTCTGGATGATGCGGACAATAATATAAATCAGTTATTTTTATATTTTTCTCAAACAGCATCTTAGTCATTTTTTTATTAAAAATTTTTAATTCATCTTCAGTAAATAATCCTTTCGCTACTCCAGACTGGTTTGTTATTATTATCAATAAAAAACCCGCATTTTGTAATTTCTGCAACCCTTCAATCGCATCCGGAACAAACTCAATTGTTTCTGGCAAATACGCATAATGCTTATCAACGATAATTGTGCCGTCTCTATCTAGAAACACTGCTTTATTCATTACTTAATCCTCGTATCCTTTGTATTAACTTTGATGTTGAATACCCGTTCAACATCTTAATAGTTTTTATCTCACCACCATTATTCAAAACAATATCGCTGCCAACAATCTTTTTATCTTTATAATCAGATCCTTTCACCAAAACATTTGGCTTTAATCGAGAAATAATTTTTTTAGGTGTATCTTCACTAAATTTAATCACATAATCGACACAAGCCAACGCTTCCAACATTTTTATTCGATCTCGCTCATCTAAAACCGGACGTTCTTTTCCCTTTAATTTCTTGACAGATTCGTCCGTATTAATTCCAACTATTAAAATGTCCCCCGCTTTCTTCGCTTCTTCCAAACAATATACATGACCTGCATGTAATAAGTCAAAACAACCATTAGTAAATACGATTCTTTTATTGTAAAATATTTTTCTCAAACAGTCCAATTCTTCAAACTTTATTTGCTTTTTATTACAATATAGTTGGAAATAAGCTATTGGACAAACTCCTCTGTTTTGCACTTTTACCCCTGCCGCAAAATTTGCTAATTTCAACGAATTTTCCATCGATATCCCCGAAACAATCCCTGCAATTAAATACGCAAAAGCAGTGTCTCCCGCTCCACATACATCGACAACCTTAGTATTAATTGCATCTATTATTTCATATCCTTCATCTTTTTTATACGCTAAAATTCCATTCTTACCTCGTGTTACAATTACTGCTTCATGATTATTTTTTATCGCCATTTCTTTTATGCTTGATTTCAACACAGAAAGTTCGCCGTCACAGGTTTTCATCATTGAACGCAATTCTAGTTCATTGGGCTTAATAATATCACAGTTTTTATATTTTGCCATGTCGCTATCTTTGGGATCAACCATAACTTTCTTGCCATACTTATGAGCAATATCTACAATGCTTTTTATCAAATCAAAACTTAACACACCTTTCAAATAATCTGATAAAACCACTATATCAAATTTTTTAATCTCATTTTCTATAGCTGTAATTATCGTACTTTTTGTGTCTTCTAACAAGTCAAAATCATCCTCAAAATCTGCCCTAAACAATTGATAGATACCATCAAAATACCTTGTTTTTATTGTGGTCTTGCGCCCTTTTTCAACGATTATACCATCTATTGACAGTCCTTCTTTTTCCATTAATTTTTTTAAAATTATGCCATTTTCATCATCTCCGACAATGGAAAATAAAACTGGTTCCTGTTTAGCGTACTTAAGATTAAGAGCAACATTTGCAGCTCCACCCAAGCAATACTTTTTTGATTTTTCTTTAACTTTCATAACAGGAGCTTCCGATGCAACACCCAACAGTTCACAATCTATACTACAGTCAATCATGGCATCACCGATGATCAATACTTTGCTATTTTTTAATTTATTAATAATAGAATCAATTTCATAATACATATAGACGCTCTTACCTCACATTTATTAATAAGCTAAAGTTAAACATTAATTATAATTGACTATATTTGAAGATTGACCCTATACATTATTGATCGCGTTAATAAATTCCCCTACAGTTCTAACTCCAAACAAGTTTTCGAGCCTTATATTAACATTTAATTCCTTTTCAATTTTGAAAATCAAATTTATCATATCCAACGAAGACAATCCTAAATCATAATAAAAATCACTGTTTTCATTAACTTCAACTTCCGTTAAAATGAATTCTTTAATAATTTTAAATATTATATTTTTCTCCATATTCATTCCTTTTAAGTTTTCCCAAATTGTTTTTCAATAAAGATTGATCCGAAAAAATAATTCGTCTGATTTTATTGTTTTCAAAAGTGTTTCCCCTGATTGTTTTTTCTACATTTGTTTTAACCATATCATCTCTACATACAATCAAAGCTGTTAATACACCATCTTGCAAATAGACGATTGACTCTTGAACTCCTTCAATAGAATTTATTTCGCATTCAATATTTCCTGGAAATATTTTTTCCCCGCTCGGCAATACGATTATGTCATCCTGCCGTCCCAATACAAACAAAAAACCATCCACCAAGCACCCTATATCATTAGTTAAATATTCACCATTTTGCTCTTCAATTAAATTGCCCTCAACATCTAAATACCCCGCCATTACATTTGAACCTTTAACAACTATCCTACCTAAATAATCAATATCAACTTCGTTACACCCTAAAGGAATGCCTGCGCTTCCGTACATATAATAGTTGTCCCGGTTTACGCTCACACATGGCGAACATTCAGATAATCCATAGCACCCATAAATATTTATATCATACTTTTGCATACTTTCGCATAAATTTTTAGACGTTCCCGCTCCTCCACTCAGTATTTTTCTTAATCTTCCCCCTACTACATCTTCTTTTTTTCCGAATTGCCTTAATCTTTGTATTATCAATTCTATAATGCTAGGGGTCAAATTTAATGCTGTAGGGTTATACTTTTTAAGTGCCGTAAAAAAATTATATAAATCATATGTTAAGCATATAGTTGACGACGAATATAAAGGAGCCAACAAATCACATACCAGTCCATACGCATGATAATAAGGCAGAATACTGACATATACTCCTCCTTCAGCAAATTCATATTTTTCCATGCCGGCAATCAGGTCACTTAAAATGTTTGTCTCAGTTAATGCAATCGCCTTTGGTTTATCTGTAGTCCCAGAGCTACATAATACAGTAATTATTTTGTTAGCACTTTTTAATTTTACTGAGTTTCGCTTTCCTTTATTCAGTACTTCCTTCATTAAAGAATCAGTCAAAATATACCCGAACTTAAATTTAGAATAGCAGTACAATATTTCTTCTGAGCAAGGGGTTAAACAAGCAATATTTCCGCTTAAAATTGTTGAAAAATATGCAACACTAAACAGATATTTGTTCTTAACATTTATTAACACATATTCCGAATCTTGAGACAACCATTCTATTGCTCTGTCTATATCATCACAGAATTCAGAATAAGTAATTTCGACCTCGTTATCTACAAAAGCTATACGGTCTCCGTAATTTTTTATTCTTTCGTAAAACTCACGAAAATTATTGACTTTTTCAACATAATAATCCGAATAATTAATCATTTTCAATATATCCTTTTGCTTTCTCTAAAAACTTTTCTCTCGTTATTGAAAGAATATGCAGATCGTAGTATTGACCATTATTGTATCTGTACTCTTTCAAACATCCTTCCTCAACAAATCCGATCTGCAAATTACTTGTTAGACTTTGATTATTATAATCATATACGTCAATATATATCTTTCTGACAGGATAATCCAAAAAAAGTTCGTTTAAAAATTTTAATCCCACATACGCCCCTATTCCTACGTCACGGTATTTTTTATTTAAAAATGCACATACTTTACAATGTCCGTCATAAGCTCTGTATTGATATGAATAAATATATCCCACAATTGCATTTTCACTACACACGACATAAAAAACATGATAATTATGAGAGAAGTTATTAATCATCCAATTCTCAAACTCTTGCAGTGAATTAATTTGTATCCTACCATGAAATAATGATTGATCTTTTGAGTCCGTCATAAGTTGAAATAAATCCCGTATATCGGATCTGAAATCAAATTTTCTAAAATTCAAGTTGCTTATCATATATCGTCCCTCAATCTTTCCTTCAATTTATTTATCGCGTCAATTTTATAAGCTATACAGCCGCCTGAGCATCGTAAAGTTTTTCTTTTGTAACACTTGTCACAATCATCCAAAACCGAAACTTTATATGCATATGAATCTATTTCATTTAAATAATAATTTGCTAAATCGTTTATATTTTTGAAATCTGCTATATTTACTTTTGTATATTCAGACAATCCAAAACATCTTACTGCAGTCAAATCACTCAATATGTCTATAACCGGATAACATCCTACTTTGTCTGTATAAATTGCCGAATTAGAATCTATTAAATTCATCGGAGGCAATCCCTCTGCTTTTCTTTTATTTTGTTTTTTATTTATCATACTGATAAGATCTCTGATTTCTGCGTCAGTTAACATACACGACGGCATTTTATTGCAATCGAAACTCGGTAAAATATCGTTTGTGATCATATCATATATAAAATTTGTCAGCCTTGGTTTAATTGATATAAAATAATCTCGTATATCAGAATTTCGTTTTTCTTTTGTGTTTGGAACAACTATTGACATTCTCACATGATCAAATCTATATTGTTTTAAAACTTTGAGTATATATTTATATTCAAAATTCGGATTGTATATGTTAATACCCAAAGTAATTCGCTCCTTCATATAATATTCGTTAATTGACATATCCAAATTGTGGCATATTTTGTCAAAACTGCGTTGTCCTATATCCTGTGGAGAATTTAGATTTATTAAAATCGAAAATTTAGGATGCGTCAACTCTTTAAGATATTTATCTAATTCGATTCCGTTAGTAAATAAAATTATTTTTTCAAACCTTTCATCGTTTATCAGCATTTTCAGTATATCTCTAAATTTTGAATGCAAAGTCGGTTCTCCGCCAATCAGACCTACTGACTGATTAGGTTTGGTAGCAATAAAATCCAATGCTTTTTTAAAATTCTCAATTGTAATTTCATTCGCTTTGCGCCCTACAAATTCATTTGCAAAACAATAAGGACATTTCAAATTGCATACATCCGTTAACATTATATTCGCCATACTATAGTATTTACCTCTTTCCTACTGTTTTTATTGTCGTTTTTGTTTTTCAAATTTGCCAAATACTCATCGAAATTATGATTTTCCTTAATTAAAAATTCGTTATATACATATAATTCTTTGAGCATGATTTTTCGAGATTTTCTTACCGCTCCGATAAAAGGTATAAATTGATTCTCGCATCTTTTTTTAATATAATCAAATCTACTCAATTTATCAATACTATCACACAAATAAACAGATATTCTTCTTGTTGCAAGAGCAAAATCCATTATAAAATCTTGGTTTGTTACAACTGCCGAAGCATTTGAAATCGCAGTGAATAATTCGAAACTGTTTAATTTGTTAACATACGAATACGCATCAATTGACTTAAAGCGATCACAAAACAATAACATCGATCTGTTTTCTCCAAGTCCGCATATTATACAGGTTTGCTTCAACTTCATTTGAACACTGTGCGCAATCAAATAGAAATACTCAATTAACGACGAATCAGTATCTTGGTCTAAATTAATATAGATTGCAAAATATTTGTCCGGCAAACAGATATGTTGATTTTTAAAAACCGGCACGCATGGCAGAGACATTTTAAATCCCTCATCACCAATACAATGTAGTGTTTTTTCTAATTTGCATAAAAGATCGTTACTCCTGTCAAATTTTATTATTCTATTAAAAACTTTATATCGAGTTTGTGTTTTATCTGTTATAATCCCACATAAATCAAATGCAATTTTCTCGTCAGCAAGCATTTGTTTTGCCAACAATAAATAATCCGATTTCCCATTAAATATTGGGTATAATAATATTTCAAATTTTATATGAGCAACCAGGTTCCTAAGTTCTTTTCTTTTGCTTATCCCGAACAGATCCGAATCAATTCCTACAACTTGTATTTCTTTTAACAATCGGAAGAAATCAGTAATTTGTGTCGGACAAAATATTACAACATTCTCACCGCCATAATAACGTTTCAATTCCAAAAAGAATTGTTCGAAAAGAACTAAATTTTCAAGATTTTCAGAATAAATAATACCGACTTTCTTGTTGATTATTTTTTTATCCTTTGAATACTTCATTGATCTTAAAACTAAAGAAGCACCCATTTTTCTTCGCAGTCCATAATAATTTTTTCTTTTGGTAAGCAAGAAAATATTATCAAATCCTTGCTGTCTTTGTTAATTTCTATGCCCTATCTTGCTCCACTTGATCAAAGTAGCTTATACCCAATTCATTTATCGGACGGTCTGTATGCGGTATAGCCATCAGATTTAAATTCAACTATTCCGTACCCACTCTTATACATCTCTCCTCTTCCAGAATATTGATCATAGGAATATTTGGAGTATGCGTTTTCAAATGAAATTTTACCTCGGCCAATAGTGCCATAGCTTCCTCTTACATCATCATAAAATGCAGCTCCTAAAATCGTATCGACGCCGTAATGAACTCCTGTTTTAGAACTATATACAACAAGAGATTCTGTATAACCAAAAGCATCCATTCCATCAACGTCCTTTTTGATTATAAATTCTTCCTCTTTTTCATTGTTGTTACTGTCGTCTGCCATAAATTACCTCCTAAATATATTCTTTATTTTTTAAAGTTGCCAAAAGTGTTTTTAGCTCTTTTATTACTTCTTCCTCTTCAATTTGATCTATACAAGGTTTTTTATTTGAATATTTTAAACAATGAGCGTAACCTTCATATTTAAAAGAACATGCTTTACATTCAACATCTTTTTTAACGTATAACGGAGCTTTTCCTGTTTCAGTATTATCAACAACATAAGGATAAAATCTTTCAGATGCTTCCGCCCCGGAAGTACACAAACTAGGCACTTTTAACGCCGCAGCAATGTGAATTGCACTTGTATCATTTCCTACAACAAATTTCGCATTCGATATAAGATAAACTAATTCGTCGAAAGTTGTTTTTCCTATATATGTATAATATTTCAATCCTTTTTCGGACAAATATTGTTCTTGATTAACTTCTTTAGTTGTGCCAGCTAATACACATTGAAAATTTGTATTTTCCTCTATATATTTTGCGACATTATAAAATTTTTCAATACTCCATTGCTTATCATACGAACTTGCACCGATAAACAATACGTAATAATTATTCGGCAAATATATGAGAGTATCATTGCTCGTTTTTAATTTCGGAAACGACGAACGAAAGTTCAAATACCCGAGTTTATGCAAGATTAATTTATTATGTTCTAACCCCATAATATCTAACGATGTATCATAAATTATATCAAATATTTTATTTAACTTATTAGCTATCTTATGTGGATACATAAAAGAATATTTCGGACTTACTTTTTTATTTGCATCTATGAGTTTCGCAATCACATCTGCTTCAAGATGTCTTGATATTCCCGGACTAATCAATAGTTCACATTGTAATTGTTTTAATTTTTTTTTAGTATTCCATAGATTTCTTATTTTTAAATCTTGTTTATTAATAATATACACTTGATTAAAATAGCCTGATTGTACTGCCAAATCCGATACGCTAAGCGGGCATGCAAGAATTATCTTTTTATCGCAATAGTACTCTCTAAGCCCCTTCGCAAAATCTAAAAATAATATAAAATCTCCTATGCCGTCATACTTTATTACTGTAATCGTATCGTTATTAAAACTTTTTTTCCTTGCGACAGTTAAAATAGCTAGACTAAGCTTATATAATGATATATAAATATCCTGAAAAACTAATATAGCGTTTTTTTTCATACTGTCGATTATGTTATTCATTTTCTTCCGTTTAATTATATTTAATAACTATACATAAATGATATCATAATAATTATCCTGTGTCAACATAAGATATTAACTATAAGAATAACACTATAAAACAGCTAGGCGCGCACCAAAAAATGTTGCCTGCCGATCAATAAAAACCGTTATATCCGAAATATCTATGACTTCTACTCGTCGTCTTGTTGGACTGAACTATGGCGACAACACATGCTTTGATTTCCGACGCAAGATAGTGTTTTCTTAAACCGGCTCTTGATTTTAGGCACAGCTTCTCCATAAGATCTTCTACCGTCATCGAGCAACTTTGCAGAACACCGAGTCGAGAGGAAACCGACGTGCTGATATGATTTTGGTGTTTATTCTTTTCGTGAATTATATTACTAACTGTATTTAAGATAATGTTGAGCATAAACACTAAAAAATGTCTAATTTCCGTTATCTCAATGTCAATATCTTACATATTGTCTTGCACATTACCCCATGCTGTTAAACAGTTAAAAATAGCTGTCAAGAAATATTCGACTTTGTGTAAACACGCTCCACCAACGTAGAAAAAGCACCGATTTTTTGGTGCTTTTTTGTTGATTCAGTCGCCGTGGTGAGCAAAAAAAAGATCCGCCCGAGGAGCGGATCATAGCTTTTTACGCGTTTTGATCGTTATTTTTTCTTGAATTTGGTTTTTACCGAATCGATGAGCGTGGAGAAAAAACCTTTCTTTTCGGGTTGGACGATCACGACTTTTTCCTCGTCGGGATTGACGGCGACCTCGGCTTCTTCGTAGGCATTGCGCTCGGGAGTGATCGCGTTGGTCGTGCTTTCGTTGAAGAAGCGGGCGTATTCGGTATCGATCGCCACTCTGACGGAAGTCACGCCGTCAACGGCGTATTTGCTGTTCATCTTGACGATGACCTCGTCCTTGCCGAGAGTGCCGTGCACGTTGACGATATCTCCGAGTTTTTCTACGATATTGCAATCGAAGGAGAAGGAAAAGTCCTCGAGTCCCGCAAAGCGTTCGTCCTTTTCGTAGATAAGATTTTCGGGACGGATGCCGTAAACGACTCTCTTGTTTTCATAGTTGGCGAGAAGTTTGATCTGCTCGTCGGTCAGCTTGATCTTGTCGTCGCTTCCGTCGGGATAGAAGCAACCCCTTTCTACCCTGCCGTGCAGGAAGTTCATGGCAGGCGTGCCGATAAATCCCGCGACGAACATATTGTTGGGATAGCGGTAAACTTCATTGGGTTCCCCTATCTGCTGGATAAAACCGCCCTTCATTACGACGATACGCGAAGCCATCGTCATAGCTTCTATCTGGTCGTGGGTGACGTAGACGGTGGTCGCGTCGACCTCTTTGTGTATTCTTACGATCTCGCTTCTCATCGCGACTCTGAGTTTTGCGTCGAGGTTGGAGAGAGGCTCGTCCATAAGGAACACCTTGGGACGGCGCACGATCGCTCTGCCCAGCGCGACTCTCTGTCTCTGACCGCCCGACAGCGCGCGCGGTTTTCTGTTGAGGTAGGGTGTAAGTTTGAGGATCTCCGCCGCGGCTCTGACCCTCGAATCTATCTCCTGTTTGGGCACTTTTCTGAGTTTGAGCGCATACGCCATATTGTCGTAAACCGTCATCTGCGGATAGAGCGCGTAGGACTGGAACACCATCGCTATGTCTCTGTCCTTGGGAGCGGCGCTGTTCATCAGTTTGCCGTCGATATACAGCTCCCCGTAAGATATCTCCTCGAGTCCGGCTATCATTCTCAGCGTCGTGGACTTGCCGCAGCCCGACGGGCCGACGAAGACGATGAACTCCTTGTCCTTGATGTCGATGGAAAAATCGTGAACGGCGTGAACGCCGCCGTCGTATACTTTATTTACGTTTACAAGTTGAACAGTTGCCATATCAATTTACCGCCTTATCTACAGTTTCTCTGTTGCCCATCGAGGGGATCGCGCCGTAACCGGTCGTAGTGTACGCGCCGCATTTGCAGGCAAAATCGAGTATTTTGCCATAATCGATCGCATTATCGAGCAGATTTTCGGGTTTCGCGCCCGCCTTGAAAAGTCCTGCGATCAGCGCGCCGAAGAACGAGTCTCCCGCGCCCGTGGTGTCCACGGCTTTTACCTTGTATCCCGCGCACTCAAACCTGCGCCCGTCGGCGAGTATCACCTCTGCGCCCTTGCTCCCGTCGGTTACTGCAAGCACCTTAAGGCGACCGCCGAAAAGCGCTTTTTCGCAGTCGGAAGCGTCTCCGACGATAAAGCCGAGCTCGTCCTTGCCCACCTTGATAACGTCGGCGTATTGCGCGAACTCCTTGACGACCTTTCTCAGTTCCTCGGGATCTTTCCAGAGATTGAACCTGAGATTGGGGTCGAAGCAGATCAGCGCGCCTGCTCTGACAGCCTTTTCTATCAGATATCTGTGAGTATCCCTCGCGGTATCCGTAGCGAGCGCCACGCTGCCGAACTCGAGCACGTCGCCTTCTGAAAATTCAACGTCCGCAAAGTCGGATGGCTCTATGTAAAGATCGGCGGTCATAGTGCGGTAAAAACTGAAATCTCTCTCCCCGTTCTCGCGTATGCTAACGAACGCAAGCGAAGTGTTGAGATCTGCGCTTCTTCCGATACGGGATACGTCGACGCCCTCGCTCTCGAGAGTTGATACGAGAAAATCGCCGAACCCGTCCGCTCCCACCTTGGTCAGATAGACGGCGTCGCACCCTAATTTTTCAGCCTGAACGCACACGTTGGCGGGAGCGCCGCCCGCTTTTTTCACAAACCTGTCGGTTTCTTTAAGCGAGCCGTTGCCCTCGGACTGAAAATCTATCAGCAATTCTCCGATACAATAAATTTTACTCATAGAACTTTATACCTCCGAATTTTACGTTTACGCCGTTGGAGTAGAACGCGAAATAGTTGTCTTCCATATTCACAAAACGGGCGGTCACGGCGACGGTGTCGTCGAGATAAACCGTCAGCACTTCTCCGTCGATCAGCACGTCGACCGAATACGTTTTGCCTTGCATATACACGAAATCCACGTTGGCAAGCGGATCGCCGTAGCGGACTATGCTGGACACGTCGTTGTAACACGTCAGCTTGTTGTTGGCGGGATCGAAAGCCACGACGGCTTCGCCGAGCCTGTTATTGAGCCCTTTTTTGAGACCGAAAGTCAACCCGAAATTGCCGTCATAACCGTTGACTGTAACGTCGAAGCTCATTCTTGCGACGCCCTCGGGGATCTCAAAAACCGCCCTCGAAGCGAATCCCGACCCGTCGAACGCCACGTCGCCTGCCTCGCCGCCGTCCGCGAACGTGTATTCCTTCTCTGCGTTCACGGCTTGCTCCACGCCCGATACGAGCACGGCGCAAAGCTCGCCGTTCGATTTCTGCAATATCTGATGAGTGACGAGATTGCCGCCCCAGTCGAACTCGCCGACCGCGCCGCCCGTCAGCGTCGCGCACCAGGCGAACGCATACAGTTCGTCGCCCGCTTTCTCAAGCCTTCCCGCGTAAAAACCGCTGGCGTCAATGCTGTCGCGCTCGAATTTTTTCCAGTCCCCGTTCCTCTCGGTGCGGTATCTGTAATGAGTCACTCTGTTCTCGCCCTGCTCGCTGTATGCGAGATACCAGTAGCCGTTGTATTCCACGTAAGACGGACACTCCATGTTGTAGGTGCCGTCGTCGTTGGCGAAGAACACCCCGCGGTCGATCCACTCTTTGTCGGTCGCGTCGAGAGAAGTCGACGAATATCTCTTGATGACTCCTCTGCCTCCCTCGTTGGTCGTCACGAGCATATAATAACACTCGTCGTAAGAGTCGTAATAGACGTAAGGATCTCTGAAGTCGTTGCTCTTACCGTAAAGGTTGAAATCCTCGACCTTGGTCCATATCTTCTGATCCATGCTGACCGCGTGTCTGACCACTTCGAAATACTCCAGACCCGTATTCTCCTCTGCGTTATGCCCGGTATAAAAGCAGTGATATACTCCGTTTTCGTCCTTGATAAAAGAGCCAGTGCCTATCGCCGCGTCGGGAGAGTTGTAATTTTCCTCAAACGGGATCGCTATGCCCTCGTCGGTATAATGCAGAAAATCGGTGGTAGTCAGCCTCGATATCGGATGATAATATGTGCTGAGAGTTCCCCTGCTGTTCTGCAGATGATAGATATTCATAACGCCGTCGTCGTAAAACGGCATCACGTCGCCCATGGTCACCCCGACCGTATCGTTATAGGACGAGACGGGAAATACCGATGCGGACATATCCTTTCCGGTTTCCTTGTCGTCGCACGCGACGAAGGTCATACAGAGCGCCAGAGCCGCCAACGCGACCGCAACCAATTTTCTTAATCTCATACGTCCACCCTTTCCACGGCTGATATTTCCGCTTTGCCGACAGTTTCAATCGACAACCCGCCGTCTATGTAAATTCTGCTGCTGACGGCCTCTCTGCCACCGTCAACGAATATTTCGACACCCGATACGTCTATGAGCACGAGCACTTCGCAATCGGAGTATCTGCCGTTGGTTTTTCTCACGCAACCGTTCATATTGTTGGAAAGCGTTGTGTCGAGATATACCCGACCCGACGCGCTGCCGACGGAAAACTCTCCGTCCTTTCCTTTGAACGCTACCTTACCGTCTCCCGTCAGTCTGAGTTTAAGACGTGCGCAACGCGGCACGCCGTCACCGACGTAA
>CASEHD010000003.1 GCA_949287655.1 uncultured Christensenella sp.
CTCTTAATTATGCCTCGGTAGCTCAGTCGGTAGAGCAGGGGACTGAAAATCCCCGTGTCGGTGGTTCGATTCCGCCCCGAGGCACCACCCGAAAGGGTAACTTGCTGGTGTAGCTCAATTGGCAGAGCAGCTGATTTGTAATCAGCAGGTTGTTGGTTCGATTCCGATCACCAGCTCCACCAATTAAACTATATAAGATAGGGGCAGATTCCCGAGCGGCCAAAGGGAGCAGACTGTAAATCTGCCGACTCTGTCTTCGGTGGTTCGAATCCACCTCTGCCCACCAAAAAAAGCACCTCATAAATTGGGGTGCTTTTTTTGTGGGCAGAGGTGGAAGGCGAACCCGTTGTAGCGAAGCGAAAACAGGTTCGGCAATCCGCCGCAGGCGGTTGCTTTTGCGGTTAGCAGTAATAATCGACTTACGCAGAAAGTTTCTGAGCAAATATCCACCGAAGTATCGATAAAAAATCTTGCGGTGTCTTTTTTCTTGGTGGGCAGAGGTGGATTAACGGACCACAGCGCTTTAGCGCGTGGTGCGGCTCTCCGACGCAAGTCGGGAGCTTTTGCGGTTAGCAGTAATAATCGACATACGCAGAAAGTTTCTGAGCAAATATCCACCGAAGTATCAATAAAAAAATCTTGCGGTGTCTTTTTTTACTTGGTGGACAGAGACGGATTAGCGGACCACAGCGCTTTAGCGCGTGGTGCGGCAATCCGCCGCAGGCGGTTGCTTTCGCGGCTTGCAGAAATACTCAGCCTGCGCAAAAAAGTAACTAAGCGAACCTCCACCTCTGCATGTATAGAAAACCGAGCCGTCTGTTTTCTTGCCGGGCAGAGACGGATTAACGGACCACAGCGCTTTAGCGCGTGGTGCGGCAATCCGCCGCAGGCGGTTGCTTTCGCGGCTTGCAGTAATAATCAGCTTACGCAGAAAGTTTCTGAGCAAATATCCACCGAAGTATCGATAAAAAAATCTTGCGGTGTCTTTTTTACTTGGTGGGCAGAGACGGATTAGCGGACCACAGCGCTTTAGCGCGTGGTGCGGCTCTCCGACGCAAGTCGGTAGCTTTTGCGGTTTGCAATCAACATAACAAATACCTTGCAAACATTTATGACTTTTAGTAAAATCAAATGCTTTTTGTATCTAAAAAAACATTTTAAATGCGTACGATGGACGACTACAAGAGGAAAATTTGACGGAGTTTCAGTAAAATGCGGAATAAAGGCTGAATAATCGATTATAAAGAATTGACTGCAATATAGATAATTAAGATCCTCAGCTTTATGGATGTAAAACGGTGTTCATAAACGAACAGATATGTTTTTGCGGCGGTATTGACACGGCGGATCGTAATGAATTATAATTTAAAAGGAAGCAATATGTCTGAAAAGACAAGAACGGTATGCAGATACACAGCATAGAAAAAGCTTTCCGTAGCGGAGATATTTGATCCATCGTTGAAAAAATTGTTCCGCCGGCGGATATGCCTGAAAAGAGTAAATATATAGTCTAAACCCGCGATATATCTATCACGGAGAGATCAGACAGATCGCTGAATATAGAAAACGGCGGTTTTGTCTGAAAATCAATAATTTACGTAAAGGAGAATTTATGAGCGACAGACCATTTGTACCTGAAAATATGTTTTTTCAGGGTTGTTATAATCCCGCATACGAAGAACAGATCAGAAAATGCAAAGACAAATGCTTTGAGTACAATAAGCTGAATCCCAACGACCGCGAAACACAGAGCGCAATGCTGAAAGATCTGCTCGGAAGCGCGGGCAAGGACGCGGTGATCGTGCCGCCTTTCTGGTGCGATTATGGGTATAACGTACACGTCGGAGACAGCTTTTACGCCAATCACAATATGCTTATTCAGGACGGTCTGCCCGTAAAGTTCGGCGACAACGTGTTTATCGGTCCGAATTGTACTTTTACGACAGCCGAACATCCGGTCGATCCTGAATTACGTAAAAAAGGCGTTGAGATAGCGAAGTCTGTTACGGTCGGAAACAACGTATGGATAGGCGCGGGAAGTATTGTCCTCGGCGGAGTGACGATCGGCGACAACACGGTCATCGGCGCGGGAAGCGTCGTAACGAGACCGATACCAGCAAACGTAGTCGCCGTCGGCGTTCCGTGCAGAGTAGTAAGAGAGATATCCGAAAAAGATAAGACGAGCTATCCGTTTTATTCTGATATAAAATAAACTTCTTGCTGACAGAAAAGCGGCGTCCGGTTAACGGACGCCGCTTAATAATTATCTTCCTACAAGATAATCGAGAGAGCAGTTAAAGTAATCGGCTAAATCAATTAAACTTATCAATTTGGGCGTTTGTTTTCCGAGGTACCAATTAGAAAGTTGTGTTTGCGTTATTCCCATATCCTTTGCTATACGGTATCTGGTTTTTCCGCTGTTTTCAACGGCTTCTCTGAATCTTTTTGTGCAGTCTGAAGACAGAACGTACCCGCCGCATATTTCGTATTGAGTTTCAAAGCCGAAAAGATAGTCTAATCTGCATTTAAAAACCTGTGCGATTTTGATTGCGTTGTGAGTTGCGGGCGCCTTCCCGGACAAATAGTCGTATATCCTTGAAACGTTTACACCGCTTTGTTGCGACAATTCGGCAACGGTGATATCTCTTTCGATCAGCATATCTTTCAAACATTCTGAAAAGTAAACAATTCTATTCATAAACAACCAAAATATATTTATAAATAAATTATTGCAATCAGACATGAAAAATACTTGCGTTTACTGATAATGATATGTATAATATGAGTATGGACGGCTAAGACGCAGAAAATATGCTATATTCGTCAGACTATGAAACTTTAAACGATTTTTGCGACGAACTGTTTGTCGCGCTCAAAGAATTGTTTATCTGTGACGTAAAAAGAGAGAAAAAACGCTTTTGTGTTGAAATTCACAAAGGGCGGGAATTTTAAAGTAAACGTTACCTAATTGACAAAAGATCAAATTCGTTAAACTTAACGGCTTATCGCAAGAAAGCCGTTTTTTATGCAGCCGAAAAAATTTATTAAAGCCTTCAAATAATTCTGTAAGAACGCGAATGAACAGACTTTACATCGATATTACGTTTATTTATTTTTTAAACATTGACAAGTTTAATATCTGGGGTTATAATATTATCAATAGTGATAACAAAAGTGGCAAAACAGGCGATAGATCAGTCCGTCAACGTGCCGATGCGGTACGGACGGAGTAAAAATAACGGTATTTACCGCAAAAAGACGGCTTATAAAACAGACAATGTGATGATCGAAAGTGAACGATATGCTCAAATATTTATATTGTATAACTTTTTTGTAAAGTGCGTTAAAATTTTTTATTTAGACTTGCAAAAGAGTTGGCAATATGATATAGTATAAATAATAGTTGTGAAAAAATCGTCGGATTATCGTTTTTTCATTGACTTTTGCGATAACCGTTTCCGTCGCGGCGCGTGTTGCAGGGAACCTTTCTGCCGGCGCTTAAGATTATGCGGAGTCAGGTAGTCGTGAGTTTACGTGATAGGGGATATTTTCTTATTCGCATGATTCAATGCGAAAATTCCCTTTTGCGTTATAATCTGAAACCAAGAAAAGCGGCAGAAAAGTCGTTTTTTAAATATAAAAAGACAATATAAAATTACGGAGAACAGTATGGATCAGTATGCCGGCGATTATTGCGTTGATATAGTCATGTGCATTGACGCAACGGGCAGTATGGCCCCCATTATCAACGAAGTCAAAGAAAGCGCGCTGTCATTTTACGACAAAGTAAGCGAAGCGATGAGGGAAAATCAGAAAGAAATTGCTGAATTAAGAGTCAAAGTCATAGCGTTCAGAGACTATATCTGCGATACAAAACCCATTGAGGAGTCTGAATTTTTCGTTTTGCCCGATCAGGCAAGACGGTTCAGAGATTTTGTAAGCAAGATAGAAGCCGCCGGCGGCGGAGATACCCCTGAAAACGCTCTTGAAGCGATAGCGCTCGCTTTAAAGTCGGATTGGACAAAGAAAGGTATTAAGCGCAGACACGTTGTCATGACCTTTACCGACGCGCCCGCTCTCATGTTGGGCGAAAGATCGGATTGTCCGGGTTATCCGTCCGCAATGCCCGCGTCTCTTGCGCAGCTCGGGGCATGGTGGGAAGGTACCGACCAGATGTTTATCAGTAAGTTTGAGCCGAAAGCAGGCAGGCTGATCGCGTTTGCGCCCGCCGTTTATCCTTGGACGGACTTGAACGCGTGGAACAAATACTGGCCGTCTTTCTCAAAGGCGGGCACGGGTCTTTCCGACGTCGACATTGCAAGCGCCATCGACCTTCTTGTCGGTTCTTGCTGATAACATTATTAAACGTATATGACGCAGAGTATGGAAAAGGCTGTGAAAGGAACGTTTGTCGACGTTGTAATGTGTATCGACGCCACGGTAAGCATGAGCGCGATTATAGCCGATATAAGATCAAATGCGTCGGAATTTTGTCAGACCGTGGAAAAAGCTTTGATTGAAAAAGGTAAGACGCTTGAGCAGCTTCGCGTAAAAGTCATTGCTTTCAGAGATTTCGCTTTCGACAAAAAACCGATAGAAGAATCAAAGTTTTTCGCCTTGCCGAAAGAGAACGATAAGTATGTCAAATTTTTAAGCGGTATTAAGTCGTACGGAGGAGGAGACCTTCCCGAAAACGCGCTCGAAGCGCTCGTTCTCGCTATGAAATCGGACTGGCTCGTTGGCAAAGAGAATTATGTGCAGGATATATATATGTACACGGACGCCGACGCGCTGATGTTCAACGAGCGCAAAGACTGCAACGGCTACCCGGCGGGAATGCCCGAAGATCTTAAAGAGCTGGCGTCTTGGTGGAACAACGGGAGCGAGGAGACCGCCGCTTTTAAAGGTAATCTTATCGCTTTTGTTCCCGATACGGAAACGTGGCGTAAGGTCGGTCAGATGGACAGGTGTCATATGATATACCACAGCGCGCCGTCTGCCGACGTCACTAAGGACAAGAGTATTGTTAAATAAAAATACTTACAGCTTGGCTGTAAAAAATAATACAAACCAATTGGAGGTATACAATGGACAATAATCAGCAGATTTCAGATTACTATGTCGATATAATAATGTGTATCGACGGCACGGCGAGCATGCGTCCGATAATCGACGAAGTCAAGAACAATGCGCTCACTTTCTACCCGAAGTTTCTCAACGCAATGAATGAAATCGGTAAGACTTCAGAAGGCGTACGCATTAAAGTCATAGTATTCAGAGATTACGGCAGCGACGAAAAGCCTATGGAGGAGTCTGAATTCTTCAAGATCCCCGACCAGGCAGCCGAATTCAACGCTTATGTACAAGGCATCGAAGCGGTCGGCGGCGGAGACCTTCCTGAAAACGCGCTTGAAGCTATCTCTCTTGCGATGAAATCCGACTGGACTACTGAAGGCAGTAAACGCAGACACGTTATCCTCGTGTTTACAGACGCAGAAGCTTTGCCTTTGGGCGCGCGTGCCGGTTCTCCCAATTATCCCGCGGGAATGCCTAAAGATCTTGCAGAGCTCGGCGCATGGTGGGAAGGCACGGATCAGACTTTCGCAAGCAATTACGAAAAGAGAGCGGGCAGACTTGTCGTATTCGGACCCAACGCATATCCGTGGGCGGATATACAGGCATGGAACAGATATTGGCCCGCATATTCTCCTGCAGGTACCGGACTGAGCGACATCGATATAAACAACGTTATCGACCTGCTCGTCGGATCAATTTAAAAGACATAAGATTTTTGCTCTCGGGCTATATGCCCGGGAGCGCAAGAGCTGCGCGCAGCCGGACGCGGCGTCGTCGCCGTGCGGTTTACTGTACGGCGATATCCGCCTTTACGTCGGACTGCTTTATATGACGCATTGCACGCCTCAGTTGCTTTTTGCCGCATATTCCGTCGTTTAAGGCGAAAATTTACGCACGGACTTTTCAGATGTTCTGAATTCACAGAGGAAGCAATATCGTGCGGCAAAAACATTGACCTTGAAACAGGTCTTAAAAACTTAAATTAAAAACGACTTTCCACTTTTATAAGGGGTAAGTATATCAGGAGAGTACCGATATGAAGATGACAATGTACAGACAGTCGACTATAGTCCGGACCGGAGGGCTGACGGTCTATAAAGGTGAGGACGCTTTGCCGTATGTAGGAGAAGACTTCTTTGTCATAGCGGACGGAATGGGCGGCGCAGGCGCGATAAGGCACATAAACTTCAACAAGGATATCTTCAACGAAGATAAGATCTTCGACGTGATGTTCAAAGACGCGTTGCCCGACGCAGACGAAGAGATAGTCGCATACGTTAAAAAAGCGTTTTACGAACTGTACGCCGTTAAAGACTGCTATTTCGACAACGCATACAATATGAAAAAGAGCGGTTATTTCGGCTCTCGTATATGCGCGGCCTCGCTGATGTACTATATTAAAAAGCTGCTTGCGTCCGACGAGGGGAAAGGGCTGAAAGATCTTTATTCCGCGCCTGACGACGTAAAAGCGGATACGGTAAAGAGGATAGGCGATTATTTTACCGAGAATATTAAAAAATCGATGATAAAGGCGTCCGAAAGCGCTAATCTTATATACGAGACGGTATTTTCCGGGCTTGCGCTGCTGGGTACCACCATATGCGGAACCGTCTTTTTCGAAAGAGAAGACGAAGTTGACGCGATTTATCTGGTCGCGGGAGACTCACGTCCCTTCCTGTGGGATGAGGGCGGACTCAGACTTGTGGTGGAAGATCAGAAGAGAGACGACGGCGGCATGACGAATTATGTCAAAGCGAACGGCGATTTTACAATCTCTGCCTGTTTCCATACGTTTAAAAAGCCTTGCGTGCTTTTCAACGCTTCGGACGGAGTATATGAATCGGCTCGATTCAGCGTTTCACAAATAGGGCTCGAAAAACTGCTCCTCGAGACGATCAAGGACAGCGAAGATTTGATCGAAGTGAAAGACAAGCTGGAAGAGATCTACCTGACATACGGCAATCACGACGACAGCAGCACGATAGCTCTTAAGACTTTCGGTTACGAAGGATATGAAGATCTTAAAAAAGCCGCATCAAAACGGTTGGAAGAGATAACGGCGGATTACTTCGGCAAAATGCCCGATTTTCTTGATAAGGATTATATGTCCGAGGTAGAAAACGCTGAAAAAGCCGAAAGAATCAGACAAAACGCGATATCCGCAGAACTTTTGAAATTTGAAAAAGTTTCCGAATATTGCAAAAAAAAAGTGACAGGATCGGATAAGACGGAAGAGATCGCTGCGCTCCAATCGCAAATCACAGAGAAAAAGGCAGTGATCGAAGAGACAAGAAAAAATATAGTAGATTTTCTTTGCGAAAACGTAGGGGTAACGGATAACGTCGGCGATGACGGCGATAAATGCGGCGAGTCTCTGAATAACAATGAAAAGTTCTGTTTGTTCAGAAAGATCAGACGAATTACCGAAAACGAAGCGAAAGAGTTTGCGGAACGCCTTATCAATAAGGAGATAACGCCTGACAAGACGGGTATCGGACGTTCTCTTTCAAATAAGCTCGCGCAGCTTCTCGAAGCAAACAAAATCGCGGAAGACGAGATCGCGCCGATCGAAAAAAAGCTTGAAAGCGAAATTAAGACCGCGGCAGATAAATATTGGTCGGACGTCACCAAAGAAAACGCCGATATTACAGTTTTCTGCATGAACGAAGGTCTGATATCGGAAGAAGAGGCGGACAAACTTAACAATGATCATCCCTCAAAGAAAAACGTAGACGAAGAAAGCGTACGTAAAGCTGCATTACAGCGTGAACTTTGTGAAAAATACGACGCCGTATTTTATTCACTTGTAAAGGAGACTGAATAATGGAAAGTATAAACGGTTACGAGATAACTACAGAATGGAAAAACAGTACCTGCGGAAAGATTGCATGCGCTACGCGCGGCGGCAAAAAGTATTTTATCAAGAAATACCAGACGCCGGTCGAGCCGTTTGATAACGGAGCGCTCGACGCCCGTACCATCGAAGAAAACAGAAAAAAGTTCGATAAGTATGTGTCGATCAGAAAGGAAGTAAACAACACTTTAAGAAGCGTCGCGGGCTCCGGCGGGAACATCGTTCCTCCCGTCGACGAGTTTATCTATGATCATCATTATCACGAAGTTTCGGAATTTATCGAAGGCGTCGTACCGGATGAGAAGATCGCGGCAACGATTGCGTCGTTGAAACCCGACGAGGTCCAACTCATACTTCTGACAGCAGTCAAGGCGTTGGATAGCATACATACGCGCAAAATGATTCACAGCGACCTGAAAGTCAAGAACATACTTCTTGCAAAAAGCCGCGGCGGTATGTTGATGACGAAGCTTGTCGACTTCGACAACGCTTATTTTGAGGAAAAACTTCCCGACGAGGTCGTCGGCGATATAAACTATTATTCGCCGGAACTGGGGGCTTTTTCAACTCTCGACGAAGAGGATAAGGAGTCTGCGTCAATTGCCCTTACGACCAAGTCGGATATTTTTTCCCTCGGGCTTATATTCCATCAATATCTGACCGGCAAATTCCCTGAACCCGTTTCGCTGTCCGAAATGTTGAAGAAGCGCAAGGAAAGAGGTAAGGCGATATATTGCTGGGCAGTTCTTAACGCCGGAGGCGGGCTCAAAGTAAGTGAGAAGATCACCAACAGAGTATATGCTGCTTTAATAGAACAGATGCTGGATAAAGATCCTGCAAAGCGTCCTACCGCAAACGACATCTGGAAAACTCTGAAAGGATTAAAATCTTCTTCCGGCGGCGCGTCGCCGTCTCCCGCGAGGCCCACTGCGATCCCGTCGGGAAGAACGTCCTACGGTTCGACGACGACCCCGAGACCGACCCCTTCGCCCAGACCGGCGGCATCTGCGGCTGCGACGATCCCGTCTACCATAGCGATGGACGATCCGTGGCCGGAAGACGCGATCGTGTTCGATAAAGAGAAGATCAGAAGCAGCGGTTACGCTAGCGTAAAGAGAGCGACTCAATCCGGAATAAACGGTTATAAATTATCTTTATCTGACGGCAGAGGCATGTTTATGAACAAAAACACGCTGATTTCGAGAAAATATGCGACTGCAGCAGGCACCGGAGCCGTCGCCGGAACAGGCTCATCTGCGCCGACTCCGCCTCCCGCGGCGGTCACAGGGTTCTGCGAACCCTGGCCGGAACACGGCATCGTCTTTAACGAGGCCGCTATCAGGGCTAGAGGCTACGTAAGCAGCGAGAGATCTGAGACGTCCGGCGTAAAAGGCTATAATTTTTACAGAGCGGACGGCAGAAAGGACTTTGTAAGGGACAGTCTTGCCGTAATGTTCAAAATGGCGACGAGAGTCTGAATGATCGGAGCGTGAAAAAAATGAACGTCGTACGTACCGAAAGAGAATTGATAGCCCGGATAAAGAGTTCCGAGCCGGGAATTATCGTTCCGTGGAGCAACGGAGAGACTCTGTTTCGGAAAACGACTGAAAACAACCCGAAATTGTTATATTTGATCGACGAATGCAGGGTAAGCGAAAGATTTGACCCGACGCTGCGGTGTCCCGTGACTGAGCTGACGATAAAGTATAATAAGGACGGGCTTTCGTACGACGACGTATTCGCCGTCGGCGACGCTTCCGATGTAATGGCGCGATTGTTCGACTGCGTAGGAAATTTTAAGCCGAAAATCGGGCTCGTCTCCCGCGACTACATCGACATCGGCGTATTGATCAACCTGTTCGGAAACAGATATTCTGCGATGTATCCGCACGCAGTGTCGCTGTCGGCAACGACGGTAAAATCGAATAAACTGTGCAGATATACGATATCGATCACATATCGCATTACGCGCGATAAGATGGTCGTAATGGGAAACGCGGTAGAGCGCGAGTCTCAAAGAGTGGCGTCTCTGTTGTTTGAACCGTCAATGCCCGACGCGGTGAAGATATACCTCGCGCACAATTATCTGTCCACGTCGATCGAGTATTACGGCGCTGATTCCGTCAACCCTCTCGAAAAGAGTTTTGTACACAGCGCTTACGGCGCGTTCGTTACAAAAAAATGTGTCTGTCAGGGAGTTGCGAACGCGTTCAAGATACTTATGGACAAAGCGGACGTAGACTGCGAAGTGGTATGCGGTCAGATCGTTGGAAGTTCAGGTTACCACGCGTGGAATATCGTCAGGAAGGAAGACGGCTGTTGTTTTCACGTCGACGCGACCTGGGATATTTCGTCCGGATATCCCGTGTTTACGTATTTTGGTAAAAACGATTCTTTTTTTAAAGATACCAGGGTATGGAACAAGGACAACTATCCGAAATGCCATTCGAGGCAGAACCTTTATATGCTTGCGAGACAATATATAGTCGAAAACGCAGACAGACTTATCGCAAAGAAAATTCCGCCCGAGGTCATCGGGTTGTGATAAAAGCGCAAACGCGCGAAAAAAAACGCCGGTTGACGCCGGCATGGATAAACTACGGAGAATAATTATGGATAGCAAGTTCGTAAAAGCGTACTGTACGCAAACAGGCGAGTATTTCGCTCTCGAAGTCAAAAAAATCGGAAGCAAATGGAAAGTTGTCAATTTTACGCAGCTCCCGGAATCCGACGCAAAGATAACCGCAAGCGAGGTCGAACAGTCTTCTTTTGAGACAAACGGCAATCTTCTGCCATGCCCCGACTGCGGCAACAGAAAGGTCGGCGGCTGCTCCTGCGCAAGGGGTAAAGGCGGTTGTTCACGCGGTATGAAATACCGTTTCAACTGTATCTACTGCGATAAGCTGAAAATTGATTACAGCGTGCCCGCGGCAAGCGAAAACGGATTGAAGGAAGGTACGAAGATCACGCTTTCTCAGGGGCAGGAAGTCGTCATCAGATTTGCAGACAATAAGCCGCTTACCGACATATTCGTCGGCGTAGGCTGGGACCCGCTGTCAATCGGAAATAATATGGACGTTATGGACGTGGATTCCGCTGTCGTCATCTCCGATAAACACGGAGATAATGATCTCATATGTTTCTATCGTAAAGAACATTGGAGCGGGTGCGCGAGACTTTACGCAGACAACCTGACCGGCAGAGACAGAGATACCGCATCTTTCAATACGGGCGACGACGAAAATATCGAGGTTGATCTTAAACGCGTTCCGGCGGATAAGGACAGACTGTATTTTATTGTCAACATCTACCATTGCAGAAGTAGATCTCAGACTCTCAGCAGCGTAAAGAATTTCTACATCCGCCTTTGCGACAGGGCAAGCAAGACCACGCTTATCGAGTACAAGGTCAATGACAGCCAGATCAACGGCAGTGATACGGGTATCGTCATCGGCGTAGCAAAGAGAAAAGGTTCAGACTGGACCTTCAAGGCTATAGGCAAGAGCTTCAACGTAAGCGATCTTAGTGAGCTTGCCGAAAAATGCAATGGACTTGACTGATATCTGCAGCAGCGCGGCGTTATAAGCCGTCGCCGTTGTCCTATATAAAGATCGAAAAGCCGCTTGAAAGCGGCTTTTTTAACGGGAATAATATTTTAATTTCGCTTTAATATCGTCAAATTTTGCATTACGCCGCCAAAAGCGGCGTTTTTTCGACCTTGTCATTGTTTTATAATATTCTCACCGCAAAAAAAGGAGGATCATATGCAGCTGAGTATGTTAAACGACGGCGACACGGTTGTCGCCGCATTCGAGGGCGAGCTGGACGAGCATACGGCGGCGGACGTACGCAACGCGCTCGACAGCCGCATTGCGCGCGGCGGATTCAGGAATTTCGTTTTCGACTTCTCCCGTCTTAAATTTATGGACAGCACCGGCATAGGCGTGTTGCTCGGAAGATACAAAACGCTGAAAAGAAGGGGCTCGGGGATATATATTTCTTCGCCCAACCCGCACGTGGACAAGATATTGTCGCTTGCCGGTATCTATTCGATTATTCAAAAAATAAATCTGTGAGGTCAATATGAACAAACTTTATATCAAAATTTCCGCCGATATCGCCAACGACGCGTTTATAAGAAGCACGGTCGCCGCGTTCTGTCTGGAGCTAGACCCGACCGTCGAGCAGATAGAGGACGTAAAGACGGCGGTATCCGAAGCGTTTACAAACTGCGTTATTCACGGTTACGACGGAAAAGAAGGCAATTACGTTTATCTCGATCTGTGTGTAGACGACGGAAAATTGTCAATAATAATCAGCGACGGCGGCAAGGGTATCGAAAACGTAAAGCAGGCGATGGAGCCGTTCTTCACGACAAAACCCGAAGAGGAAAGAAGCGGTATGGGCTTCACTCTTATGAGCACTTTTATGGATGAGATCCGCGTGGACTCCACGCCGGGAAAAGGTACGACGGTTGCGATGGTTAAAAATATCGGAAAAGAGGTTGCCTGATGCTTGATCACAATGAGACTGTCGACCTGATCGTTGCGGCGCAGAGCGGCGACGAAAAGGCAAAGGAAAAGCTGATCGTGAACAATATGCCGCTTATCAAGTCGATAGCGGCGCGATACCGCAACAAGATGATAGAATACGACGATCTTCTTCAGCTCGGCGCGATGGGACTGGTAAAAGCGATCAACAATTTCGACGTCTCTTTCGGGGTCAGATTTTCAACTTACGCGGTGCCGATGATAGCGGGCGAGATAAAAAGGTTCATCCGCGACGACGGCGCGATAAAGGTCAGCCGCGCGCTCAAGTCTATTTCACTGAAAATCAGGCAGATTACGTCCGAATATAAACAGACGCACGGCGACGCGCCGACTGTCGAATATCTTGCGAAAAAACTGGGCGTAGACCCGCAGGAAGTCGTTTTCGCGATGGACAGCAGCAAGTATCCGGTATCGCTTTATGAAAAATACGACGACGAAAACTCTCAATGCGTGATGGACAAGCTGGCGACCGGCGAAGACGGCGACGAGTTGATAGACAAGATGATTTTAAAGGACTTTATAAAGACATTGCCTTGTCGCGAAAAGACTGTGATAGTTTTAAGATATTTCAAGGACAAGACGCAAAGCGAGATCGCAAAGATACTGGGCGTTTCGCAGGTGCAGGTGTCGAGAATAGAAAGCAGGATAATAAGCGAGATGAAAAAAGCCCTGGCATGAAACGTTGCGGCGGACGTAGTATTATTTATTGATTATTGCTTGCAAAAGCAGGGCACAGGCAAAGTGTGCGACCGAATTTTCGGGACGTCGGTCGACACAACTTCTTGGCGTCTGTTTATTTTCTGTTCGGGTTACGGCAACTGCAACTAATCGCCGATGCCGATCATGTTCTCGATAGTTTCGACAACAGTAAACGCGCCGACGCATCATCCGTTATACCAGACCAGAATAATACGAACCTGGTTTAAAGCGGCAAATTTCCGTAGCTACTGCGTTAAATGCCCTGATAATATGTCTAATATTACCTGCGGCATTTGCCTTGTATCGACAAAAATTTGCCGGCTTAAAACTGCATGCACCCTCAGGCGATGATTTTTAGTGTGCTAAAAAACGCATAAAAGGCGCACCTCAGGGCTGGTTCGTATTATTCTGGGCTGGTATAGTTCTGATTTGCAATATAATTACCGTCGGCGGTCGATCCGCCGTTTTTTATGCGGTTAAAATGTCGAAATCCGCAAATAATACCCATATACAAGACCCGAATATATTCGATTAGGTTTTAAGCGCGGATCTTTGTCGATTCCAGTCAAACGCGCCGACGATATATCCGATATTACAGCCGGCATTGCGTTTTACCCGCCGCGCCGGCGCAAAAGAATATTCGCGTTATCCGGGTCGGTACAGCGGAGGTGAGCTATGAGAAACAATCACAGCAGCGGCTACAACGAATACAAAGAATCAGTTTTCCCGACAAAAAGACCCACAGGAGAGGTGCACGACAATGGACAAGAAAGAATATGCGGAATTGGTAAAACAGACGTCCCCGAAAACTAAGGAAGGCAGGACGATCCTGCTTGCATTCGTTGCGGGAGGACTTATTTGCGTGATAGGTCAGGCGGTATCGGACGCGCTTTCCGCACTTTTGCCGGCGTTCGACAAAAAGGATATCGGTGCGCTGACGGGAGTGGTCATGATATTCTTAGGCAGCCTTCTGACAGGACTGGGCGTTTATGACAAGATCGGATATTACGCGGGCGCGGGGTCTGTGATACCGATAACCGGTTTTGCAAATTCGATAGTTTCGCCGGCAATCGAATACAACAAAGAGGGCATTGTGTTCGGACTTATGGCGAAGATGTTTTCAATTGCGGGTCCTGTCATCGTATCAGGAGTCAGCGCGTCTGCGCTGATAGGCGTTGTATACTTTATAATTGGGTTGTTTAAATGAAAAAAGGCAGACAAACGTATATTACGGACAAAAAAATATATATAGCGAATACCGCGTCGATCGCAGGCGTTGACGAAGGGAAAGGACGTCTCAGAGACTTTTTCGACTATGTGATTGATGAAAGCGAATTCGGCTGTAAATCGCACGAGAAGGCTGAAATAAAGCTGAGAAAGCACGCAATCGAAAGCCTTTTGAAGGAAGCGGAGATAAACGCCGCGGACATCGACGCGATAATAGGCGGAGATCTTCTCAATCAGCTGGTACCTTCTGGGTTTTCGGCGCGCGAATTCGACGTGCCGTTCTGCGGACTTTACAGCGCGTGCGCCACTTTCGGACAGGCGCTCGCAACCGGCGCGATACTGTTGCAGGGCGGCGCGGAAAGGGTTATATGCTGTACGAGTTCTCATTTCGCGACAGCGGAAAGACAGTACCGTTTTCCGCTTGAACTGGGCACACAGCCGCCTCCGACGGCGCAATGGACGGTAACGGGCGCGGGCTGTGCGCTGCTCACAACCGCAAAGCCGAAATACAAATGCCCGAAAATAGCCGCGTTTACTCTCGGAAAGGTAATTGATATGGGGCTTGACGACCCCAACAATATGGGCGCGGCTATGGCTCCCGCGGCATATGACACGATATCCGCGCATTTAAGAGAACGCGGGGTAGGCGCGGATTATTACGACCTGATCGTGACAGGAGACCTGGGCAAGCTGGGAAGAGAGCTGCTGTGCACGATGCTCGAGCGGGAATGCGGCGCGGTCAAAGACAGGGTCAACGACTGCGGCTGCATGATATTCAAAGACAGACAGAAATGCGGACTCGGCGGGTCGGGCGCGGGTTGCAGCAGTCTGGTATTTTGCAGTTATCTTTACAAGACCATGAAAGAGGGCGGATTAAATAAAATACTGCTGGTGCCGACCGGCGCGATGCTCTCGAAAGATTCGTCCCTTCAGGGCGAAAGCATACCCGCGATAGCTCACGCGGTCGCGATAGAAGCGTAAACGGAGAGGATTTATGGATATATTTCTTACCTATCTTAAAGTGTTTGCGGTCGGCGGACTCGTCTGCGCGATCGGTCAGATACTGATAAACAAGACGAAAATGACGTCTGCGCGAGTGCTCGTGACATTTCTGCTGGCGGGCGCGTTACTTGAAGCAGTCGGACTGTTCAAATATATAGAAGAGTTCGGCAAGGCGGGTATAACGATACCGATAACCGGCTTCGGAAAGTCTCTCGCGGCAGGCGCGATAGACGGTGCGAAAGACGGACTGTTCAAAGCATGTACGGGCGGTTTGGCGGCAGTCGCGGCTGGACTTACGGCGGCGATAACGTTCGGATTTGTGATCGCGCTTATATCCAAATCAAAACCGAAAAGCACCTGAAAGCGGCGAAAAGCCGCTTTTTAAATGTCTTTGAACGTTCTTGCCGCATATAATGTAATATGGCTTACCGCTGCAAAAAGAGAAAAAGGGTGAAACTTATCGCGATATTGCTGGTGACTGCGCTAGCGCTGGTCGGAGCGGGGGTATACGTGCGCTCAAACGTCGTTCCGTTGGTGACGGAAAAGGCGTATTATTCGATACGCGGAGAGGCGGTCCTGGCGCTGAACAACGCGTATCAGAAGACGGTCGAAGAGATGACCTCTCTCGGATACACGGATTTTGTGACAGTTACCGAGGACGCGAGCGGCAAAGTTTCGTTTATCAGCGTGGATATGCTTAAAGTCAACAATGTTATGAGTTTTTTGAGCACGGTCGTATTGAACGAGATGCAGTCGCTGGCTGCCGACGGCGTAGACGTTCCGCTGGGCGCGTTCAGCGGCATACTGCTTCTGGGCGACAGCGGCAAAGACGTGACCGTTGAGATAGAAACGGTCGGGATTGCAGAGTGTAATTTCCGTTCCGACTTCGAGACTATCGGCATAAATCAGGTAAGACACGCGCTTTACATAGACATCGTCGCCAGCGCGAACGTTGTTTTGCCGTTGTACGCGAAAGATGTATTCTGCGAAAGCTCGCTGCTTCTTTGCGAAAATGTGATAGTCGGCGAAGTTCCCGAATTTTACCTTGAAAATCAGGGCGTTTTCGACATTTCGAGGTAAAACAGTTGCCGTAAACGATTTTTTATTGTAAAATGGTATAAAAGCTACGACACGGGAACGTGCCTTGTTTAAGCTTCCGACAGAGATACCGCCCGGTACGCTGAAAGGACGGTTCGGTTAAGCGGCAGGGGAATTCGCCCGTCAGCTCGTTTTCTGAAACGGCAGTAGGAAAGCGCGGTGGCGCGTTATAGCCGCAATGAGGTCCGCAAAATTTTTAACGGATTGCGGACGAAGTTAGGTGGTACAGCGTGAGAACGCCCTGATTTAAGGGACGTTCTTTTTTTTATACGGAGGACTTATGAAAGAAAAAATCGAAATCCTAATGCGTGAAGCTCTCGCGGCGGTAGAGGCATGCGAAAGCAATGCGGATCTCGGCAAAGTCAAGGTGAAATACCTCGGTAAGAGCGGAGAACTGACTGCGCTTTTACGCGGCATGAAAGACGTGCCTGCGGATCAGAGACCCGTTATCGGCGGCTACGTCAACGAGGCGAGAGACGCGATAACCGCGGCGGCGGAGAGCAAGGAAAAGACTTTGAAAGCTAAGGAAACGGAAGAAAAAATGCTCAAAGAAAGCATTGACGTGACTTATCAGCCGACAGACGTAAAGCTCGGCAGTCTGCATCCGTGCACTCTCGTCAAGAACGAGATCGTCGATATATTCACCTCGCTCGGTTTTTCGGTCGCGCAGGGACCTGAAGTCGAACTTGACTTTTTTAACTTCCAGGCGCTCAATATCCCGAAGGATCACCCGGCGAGAGATATGCAGGATACGTTCTATCTCGGCGACGAAATGCTTTTGAGAACGCATACTTCGCCCGTGCAGGTAAGGACGATGCTTGACAAGAAGCCGCCGATAAGGATAGTCGTTCCGGGCAAGGTATACCGTCCCGACGACGACGCGACGCACAGCCCTATGTTCCAGCAGATAGAAGGACTTGTTGTGGACAAACATATCACACTTTGCGACCTGAAGGGTATACTTTCGCTTTTCGCGAAAGAGCTTTTCGATAAGAATACCAAGATAAGGTTCCGTCCGTCTTATTTTCCGTTTACGGAGCCGAGCGTAGAGGTCGACGTCACTTGCTCGCAATGCCACGGCAAGGGGTGCCGTCTCTGCAAGGGCACAGGCTGGATCGAGGTGCTCGGCGCGGGCGTCGTAAATCCCAAAGTCCTCGAAAACTGCGGGATAGACAGCAACGAATACAGCGGTTTCGCTTTCGGTATGGGCATTGAGCGTATCACGATGATTAAGTACGGCATACCAGATATGAGAATCCTTTTCGAAAACGACGCAAGATTCTTAAGAAGTTTCAGATAAGGAGAAAGAAAAAATGAAAGTATCTTTGAATTGGCTGAAAGATTTTGTAGATATAGACATCGACGTTCACGCGCTGGCGGACAAGCTGGTTTCCGCCGGTTTCGAAGTCGAGGAGATAATAGACAAGGCGTCTGAGATGAAGAACGTCGTACTCGGCAGGATAGTCAGACTCACAAAGCACCCCGACGCGGATAAGTTGCAGATATGCGCGATCGACGTCGGCGCCAAGGAGACCGTTCAGATAGTTACCGGCGCGCAGAACGTAGCCGAAGGCGATCTTGTTCCCGTCGCGATGGACAACTCGCTTCTTCCGACAGGACAGGTCATCAAAAAAGGCAAGCTGCGCGGCGTTGAGTCATGCGGTATGCTTTGCTCGGGCGAAGAATTAAAGCTTACGGAAGCGGAATATAAGGGCGCGAGCGTTTACGGCATACTCATCATGAACGGCGAAAAATATCCGGTCGGAACCGATATGAACGTTGTGCTCGGCAACGACGACATAATTCTCGATATCGGCGTTACCGCCAACAGAAGCGACTGCAACAGCGTGCTGGGCATCGCGAGGGAAGTTGCGACCGTGCTCGGAAAGCCGCTCAGAATGCCTGAAATCGGCTTTGAATGCGAAGCGGACGACGTAAGCGACTACGTGAGCGTAAAGGTAGAAGATACCGCGCTGTGCCCCAGGTATATGGCGGCTGCCGTGCGAGATATAAAGATATGTCCGTCGGCTGAGATAATTCAGAAGAGACTTAAAAGCGTAGGCTTAAGACCGATCAGCAATTTCGTGGATATCACCAACTACGTGCTGATAGAGATCGGTCAGCCGATGCACGCGTTTGACGCGGATAAGCTTGCGAATTCCTGCATAATCGTGCGCCGCGCCAAGAACGGAGAAAAAATCGTCGCTCTCGACAATAAGGAGTATACTTTAAACGACAGCATGCTCGCGATATGCGACAGCGACAAACCGTGCGCGATCGCAGGCGTTATGGGCGGCAACAACAGCTGCGTCGACGAAAATACGAAAGATATCATTTTCGAAAGCGCGAAATTCGCACGCGACAACATAAGAAGGACTGCGAGAACGCTCAACCTGCATTCCGATTCTTCTTTCAGATACGAAAGGGGCATCGACCTCGAAAGCCAGCGTCTCGGACTTATGCGCGCGCTCACTCTCGTATACAAATACGGTTACGGCAAGATCGCTAAGGGCGTCGTCGACTGCTGCAACGCGGATCTCACGCAGAAGACTCTGCACGTGGAAGCGTCTAAGATCGACGATATTCTCGGCATAATCGTGCCGCGCGAAAAAATGGTGTCCGTACTCAACAGCCTGCAGATTGAGACGACTCTCGAAGGCGATACACTGGTATGCAAAGCGCCTCTTTTCCGCGACGATATAGAGAACGCGAACGACCTCGCTGAGGAAATAATCAGACTCTACGGTTACGACAATATAACAGAGACCCTTATGGACAAGGGCAAACAGACGGTCGGCGGCAAGACGGAAGAACAGAAGGCGGTCGATACGATCAAAAACATATGCGTAAGCAACGGATACAGCGAAACGCTGACTTATTCGTTTACTTCGCCCAAGGGCTTCGACGCGCTCAGACTTCCAGAAGACGATCCGGCGAGAAATTGCGTGACGATATTGAATCCTCTCGGCGAAGATATGTCGGTGATGAGGACAACGCTCGCGTACAGTATGCTGAACGTGCTTTCGTCCAACGCGCTCAAGAGTATTAAAAGCGCACGTTTCTTCGAGGTGTCAAATGTATATCTGCCAGAAAGCCTGCCTGTCGACAAGCAGCCCGAAGAGAGAGAACGTCTGGTCATAGGCGCGTACGGCAAGGACGAGAGTTTTTACACCGTAAACGAAGTCGTAAGAGTTATCATCGACAAATTCGGACTCAACGTATCGTATAAGCGTTCAGACCGTCCGTACCTGCACAGCGGCAGAAGCGCGGAGCTTTACGTCGGTAAATTCAGCATAGGTTACGTAGGTGAAGTTCATCCGTCCGTCGCTGCTTCTCTCGACGTAAAAGACAGACTTTATATCGCCGAAATCGATCTTGCGAGCGTTGAAAAATACCGCAAAAAAGGTTATAAATTCGAAGAAATCGGCAAATATCCGCCCGTTGAAAGAGATATCGCCGTTACCGTAAACGAAAGCGTTACGGCTGCTGAATTGCTTTCCTGTGTGACAAGCGCGGGAGGCTCGATGATGAAGAGCGCTAAAATATTCGATATCTACCGCAGCGACGCGATAGGCGCGGGCAAGAAGAGCGTCGCGGTCAATATGGTGTTCAGACTGACCGACAGGACGCTTACAGACGAAGAAGTCGGCGCGAAAGTCGAAAGAGTTCTGACAAAGCTGACGTCGCAACTGGGTGCGGCGCTCAGATAAACCGAGAATTGCCGTCGGCGGTATTTATCGCCGCCTCAAGGCAATAACCTGATAAATCAATTTAACGTTTTTTCGGAGCCGGATTTATGGAATTACTTGCGCCGGTAGGAAGCGTACGCGCGTTATATGCCGCGATCAACAGCGGAGCCGACGCCGTTTACCTCGGGGTAGACGGTTTCAACGCGCGCGCGAAAGCGAAAGGTTTCACCACCGAAAATATCAATTATTATATAGACCTTTGCCACCTTCACGGGGTTAAGGTCTATATTACTTTCAATACCGCCGTAAAGGAAAAAGAACTTGAAGAGTTAAGTCGTTTCGTTGCCGCATGCACGCGCGCCGACGCCTTTATCGTCGCGGATCCTGGCGCGTTGGATATATTCAGTAAATACGACGTTCCTTTGCACGCCAGCACGCAGATGGGCGTAAACAACCTCGAAGGCGCGCTTTTTATGCAGAAAAAGGGGTTTACCCGCGTAGTCGTAGCCAGAGAGACCGCGAAAGAAGATATAATTGCGATAAAAAAGAACACTTCGCTCGAACTTGAATATTTCGTACACGGCGCGCTTTGCGTAAGTTACAGCGGATCGTGCCTTCTTTCGTCTATGATGAGCGGCGACAGCGGTAACCGCGGAAGATGCAATCAGCCGTGCAGGTTGCCGTACAGGAGCAGTATAAGCGGCAAAGAAGGGTATTTATTGTCTCCGTCCGAACAATGCCTTATCACAAAGCTTGACGAGCTGAAAAAAATAGGCGTAGACAGCCTGAAAATAGAAGGAAGGCTCAAGCAGCCGCATTACGTTTCCACCGTCGTAAGTCAATACAGAAAGGCTCTGAACGGCGCGAAAGCGGATAAAAACGCTGTATCGGAGCTGAAAAAGGCGTTTAACCGCGGAGAATTCACATGCGGATATATTTTCGACGACACAAAAGAGATAATGTCGCCCAAAGTGCAGAGCAATATCGGCGTAGTTATCGGAAAGGTGATATCCTGCGACAAAACCGGGGTTACAGTAAAAGCTTTCGGACAGCTGAGAGACGGCGACGGACTGAAATTGCTTTATAACGGCGAAGAAGTCGGAGGTTTCGGCGTAAAAATTCTTAAAAAAGACAAGGATATTTACAAACTTTCTGCAAAAGGATCGTTCCCGGTCGGCGCCGAAGTAAGACGTACGCTTGATTCTCATAGCGCTGACGAAGAGATCGCGTTAAAGAAGATAGAAGCGGGTCTTTCGTTTATCTGCGACAAAGACTTAAACGTCACAGTATCCGCAAACGCGTGCGGAGTGACCGCAACGGTTACGGGAAGAGCACAGCAGGCTGTAGGCAGACCGCTGACCGCAGAGGATGTTGTATCATCTCTTAAAAAGCTGGGAGATACTCCGTTTGAATGCAGCGGAGTTTTTGCAGAGCTTTCGGGACAAAATGTTTTTATGGCAAAATCGGTCATAAATGAATTGAGAAGAAAAGTCGTAAGAGAACTTGAACGCGCGATCATTGAAAGATACGAAAAAAATATGCAAAGGCGCGTTATGATGCCTTCTCTCAGCAAAGGCAATGCCGACGATAAAGGAGAGGAAAGACGAGTTATTGTAAACACCGACGATTTAAACGTAATCAAGTCTCTATCCGGTCGAAAAATATCGATAAGTTTTCAAATCTACAATTTTAGCCGATTTATTTCCGATATAGATATATTTTTAAGCTTAATTGAGAATAATTTTCAAACATATTTGCACCTGCCTCCCGTCGTTCGCGGTGACGAAACGCAGGTCTTGCGCGACATTCTCGACAGGTGCAAAGGAAAAATAACAGGTCTTGTCTGTGAAAATTATTACGCCGTTGAGTTGGCGGAAGAATACGGGTTCAAAACTTTGGCGGGTATCAGACTTAACGTGTTCAATTCACATTTTAAGACTGTTTCCGGTATGGACGATATAGTTTTTTCACCCGAGCTTACTTTAAAAGAGATCGACGATATCGGCGATAAAAACGGCTTTGTCTATGCCTACGGACTGCTTCCGGTAATGACTCTTTGCCATTGTCCCGTGCAGGTATCCACCGGTTGCGGCTGCGGGAATTGCGCTTATGAAGGCGATTTTTATTACAGCGACAAAATTAAGTCTTATCTCGTAAAGAGAACTAAGATAAAACACTGTATTTTTGAGCTTTTCAACCCCGCGATTGTAGACATATCGGCAAAAGCTGAGAAAATACGTTACAATTTGTATATAAATATGGTAAACTGTAAACGTAATCCCCTTGACGTCGTCTTCGGCGTGACGCGCGGAGGCGCGGCTCAGCCCGCTTCCAACTGCGCTCATCTGTTCAGGGGTATAAAATAATTTTCGTCCGACCTGCCGTCGGGCGGTAAGGCGGTTTATGACTTCCGACAAAACTATTAAGTCTCTTGAATTCGATAAAATACTTAAAATTTTAAGCGGTTACGTATTTTCCCGACCTGCCGCGGACCTCGTTTTGAACATCAAACCTGAAAATTCGCTTGAAAAAGCACAGGTCCTGATTGAAAAGACAATGCAGGCAGACAGAGTAGCGTATGAATTCTGTTGCAGTCCGTCGTTATCCGTCGACGACGTTTCAGTCCATATTCAGGCGCTCAGAAAAGACGCGACTTTGGGCTGTAAAGCGCTTTTGCAGATCGCGAGAGTGCTCAACTGCGCAAAAAATTTCAAATTGTCGCTTTCAAAGATACCGGAAGGCGAGTGTCCGCTCATTGAGGAATACGCCGCGAATATGTTTACCGACTCCGAAGCCGAAAAGAGGATTGCAGAATCGGTGATGAACGAATCGGAGCTTTACGACGGCGCGTCTTCCAACTTGCGAGATATAAGAGCGGCGATACGCCGTACCAACGATAAGATAAAACAGAAACTGAACGGATATATAAGCGGCGCTTACGCGAAATATCTGCAGGACAACATCGTTACTATGCGCGGCGACAGATACGTCATTCCGGTAAAGAGCGAGTGCCAAGGGCAGATCCCCGGGCTAGTTCACGACAGATCGTCTACCGGTGCGACCGTATTTATCGAGCCTTTCGCGGTCGTCGAACTCAACAACGAACTCAGAGAACTCTTTATCGACGAGCAGAACGAGATCGCCGTTATCCTTCAGTCGCTTTCGTTTATGCTTGCGCAGATAGTCGACGGGATAGAAAGGTCTTTCAATCTTATTACCGAAGTCGACGTGATATTTGCGAAAGCACGCTACGCAAGAGAGATAAAGGCGGTCGCGCCCGTCCTTAACGGAGACGGGATAATAGATATCAAAAAGGGCAGACATCCGCTTATCGATCCGAAAAAGGTCGTGGCGGTAGACGTAAGACTGGGCGAAGATTTCAAAGTACTGCTCATCACCGGACCCAACACCGGCGGCAAGACTGTCACGCTGAAGCTGGTCGGATTGTTGTCGCTGATGGCGTGCTCGGGTATGTTCGTGCCGTGCGAAGAAAACAGCAGACTTGCGGTATTCGACGGCGTATATTGCGATATCGGCGACGAACAGAGCATTGAACAGAATCTTTCGACTTTCTCTTCGCACACGGTCAATCTTATTAAGATAACCGAACAGGCGGACTGCAACAGCCTGGTCCTTCTCGACGAGCTGGGCGCGGGCACAGATCCCGCGGAAGGAAGCGCGCTCGCGATAGCTGTCATCGAATATCTGCTTGAAAAAAATTGCCGTTGCATAACTACGACGCATTACAACGAACTCAAAGAATATTCATACCGCGCCGAAGGCGTAAGCAACGCTTCGATGGATTTCGATCCCGAAACTTTCGCGCCGGTTTACAGGCTCCTTATCGGCGTTTCTGGAAGCTCAAACGCGATAAAGATAGCGTCAAAACTCGGTTTGCCGCACGGTATAACCGAAAGAGCGAATCAGCTTTTAAGCGATGAAAAGGTAAGTTTCGACAGCATAATCGCGGCGGCGGAAAGCAGTCGCAGGCAAGCCGAAGAGAGCAGAAAAAGAGCGGAAGAACTGGAAAGAGACGCGCGGGCGGAATACGAAAAAGCGCGCGAACTTACAAAGCAAGCCGAAGACAAAAATAAAAAACTCGACGAAAAACTCGCAAAAAAGGCGAATGAACTTTTAGGCGACTATATGGAAGAAGCGGACGAGATCATCGACAAGATGCGAGAAGATCTGAAACGCGGCGACGAACAGGCGCTTTTCGACGCGAGAAGACTCAGAAAACAGCTGGAAAACGTGCGCGTAAAGAAAGGGGATGCGGAGGTTGAAGAGAGATACGAAAAGACGGGCGGCGAGATATCCGTCGGCGACAGCGTATATGTTAAAAAGCTGAATGCGACCGCAAAAGTCGAAAAGATAGACGACAGAAAGAAGAGATATACCGTGTCGTGCGGCAACCTGACAACCGTTGTCAATTTCGACGACGTTTCGAAAATAAGGATAACGCAGGAGAAAAAGTCGGTTAAACGACGCGTTCTTCCCGATACGACCGAAGGCTGTCCGCATGAGATCAACGTAATAGGTCAGACCGTCGACGAGGCAATTTACAACGTCGATTCATATATTTCCAGGGCGCTCTTGTGCGGTCTCAGAGAGGTGAGGATAGTTCACGGAAAAGGTAGCGGCGCGCTGCGCGCGGGTCTGCACGCGCATTTTGCGAGAGATCCGCATATAGAATCTTTCAGATCGGGAAAATACGGAGAGGGAGAGGACGGCGTAACCGTCGTTACGCTCAAATGAATTCGTACAGCTTAACTTACGTTTTCGACAAGAAAAAGCCGCTGAAAACGGCTCTTCTCGCGCTTGCTCTGGGCGTAGATCTCATCAATATCGCATTTTTCGTCTCCGCAATCTGCGGCGACTATATAAAATTTGCTTATCTCACGGCGGGTATCGTCGCCATGCTTGCGCTTAGATTGCCGACATTAAAGCTGACATACGGCGTTAAATACGTTTTCAAGGACGGGCTTTGCGTTTACAGGATATATCCGCATAGGCAGGAGCTTATATTGTCGCTTTCGGGTGAATTCACGATATCTGCGCTGACGAGAGAGCAAAAGCAGAGCCTTCCCGAAAGCGTTAAAAAGCTTTATTACGCCGAGGGGGACAGCGAGGTGTTTCTGATAGCAACATCAGGCGGCTGTTACGCTCTGGCTCTCGACGACTATATGCTCGCTCTCATACTGTCTTTTTACGGTAAAAAGTTGAATAAAACGGGTGAAAACGCGTGAATTTTATTGTATTAACCGCATTTCAAAACGGAAAATCTGATTTATTACAGATTATTTTATTATGAATTTAATCTTTATCTTGCCGATCGGATCAACCGGATTTTAATTTACCGTATCCGAAACCGGCGTTTTACGGTCTATCCGGATGCGCGCAACTTCATTTAAGCGCTTAAACGCTTGCGGGCGCGCGATTACTGTGATAGAATTATGCGGTAGACGGCGTGCGCCGCATAAGGAGTTAAAATGATCTATCTGGATAACGCCGCGACCACGGCAATGTTTCCCGAATGCGTCGATATCATAAAAAAGTACGCGGTAGACGAGTATTTCAACCCGTCAGCGCTGTATGCGCCCGCAATAATCGCGGCGAAAGCGGTAAAGGGAGCGAGAGAACAGCTCGCGAAGGCGCTGGGATGCGCGGCGGACAATATCGTTTTCACCGCTTCGGGCAGCGAAGCTGACAACTTCGCGCTGTCCTCAGGTCCGCGAAAGAGAAAGGGCAGGATCGTAATATCGGCGGTCGAGCACGCCGCTGTATTCAACTGCGCAAAAGCTATGGCGGACAAGGGGTACGAAGTCGTTGTCGCGCCTTGCGACAATTACGGTCGCGTCATCGAAGAGGAATTTGTAAAGCTTCTTGACGACGACGTCGTTCTCGTTTCGATAATGCACGTTTGCAACGAAACCGGCGCGCTCAACGATATAAAAAAGCTTTGCGCCGAGGTCAAAAAGAAGTGCAAAGACGCCGTATTTCACAGCGACGGCGTACAGGCGTTCTGCAAGACGCGGTTTTCGGTAAAAGATCTGGGCGTGGATCTGTATTCGGTAAGCGGACACAAGATACACGCGCCAAAAGGTATCGGCGCGCTGTACATAGCGCCAGGGCTTAATCTGCAACCATTTATTTACGGCGGCGGACAGGAGAGGAATTTGCGCTCCGGCACCGAAAACGTAGCGGAGATATGCGCTTTCGGCTATGCAGCGGAGAGGATGTCGGCGGATATAAACGCTAACTTCGACAGACAAAAAGAATTGCAAAAACTTCTTGTCGGAGGTCTTAGGTCGGCGTTTTCAGACGGCGTAAGGATAAACACGGATATCCAAAGAAGCGGCGCTCATATCGTAAGCTTTTCCTTTAACGGCATACGCGGCGAAGTTATGCTTCATTTCCTCGAAAGCATAGGGATAATAGTCGGCACCGGCAGCGCGTGTTCGTCAAAAAAAGCGGCTGAAAGGATCCCGGCGGCGCTCGGTCTGACCGGCGCGTTCAGAGAGGGAATTTTAAGGATAAGTTTTAACGAAAATACGGGCAAAGACGATATCAATGCGCTTCTCGCCGCGCTTATCGAAGGCGCGAATTTACTGGGAAAATACAGGAGAGTGTGATGAAAAGCAAGGTAATACTGCTGAGATACGGCGAAATATTCTTAAAAGGCAGAAACAAAAGCTATTTTGAAAAACTGCTGATCGACAACATAAAGGCGAAACTCGCCGATATCGACTGCGAATTCGTAAGAACTCAGAACAGATACTATATAGAAAACTACGACGAAAAGCTGACGGACGAGATAGTAAGCCGAATGAAAAAAGTGTTCGGTCTTCATTCTTTAAGCGTCGCGACCAAAGTAAAGACGGACTACGACATGTTAAACGAAGTCGCGCTGGAATACGCTCCGGACGTAAACGCGACTTTCCGCATCACGGTCAACCGCGCGGATAAATCGCTCGACAAAAACTCCGCTCAGATAGGTGCGGACGTCGGCGCTTATGTTCTTATGCGCCGCAAAGGTTATAAAGTGGATCTGCATAAGCCGGAAATAGAGATAAAGATAGATATCCGCGAAAGGGGTTATTCGTACGTTTTCAGAGACATAGAGCTTTGCGCGCAGGGCATGCCGGTCGGCTGTTCGGGCAAAGGTATGCTGCTTTTAAGCGGCGGTTTCGATTCTCCCGTTGCCGGATACAGAATGGCTCGCCGCGGTATGCAGATATCGGCGATACACTATCACAGTTTCCCGTATACCAGCGAACTGGCGAAACAAAAAGTCGTCGATCTCGCCGAGGTGCTTGCCGATTACGCTGGCGAGATCAGACTTTTCGTCGTGCCGTTTACCGAGATCCAGTTCGCGATACATGAAAATTGCAGAGCGGATTATATGATAACGATAATGCGCCGTATAATGATAGATATTGCTGAAAGAGTCGCGAAAGAGAACGGCTGCGGCGCGCTGATAACGGGTGAAAGTCTGGGGCAGGTCGCCAGCCAGACTTTGCAGAGTCTTACCGTGACCAACGACGCGGTAGACGGTATTCCCGTATTCAGACCGCTTATCGGTATGGATAAGTATGAGATAATGAAGACTGCGGAGGAGATAGGAACGTATAAGCTGAGCGAACTGCCTTATCAGGATTGTTGCACGGTGTTCCTTCCCAAAAATCCGGTCATCAAACCTTCGCTCGAAATTGCCAAAAAGGAACAGGCGAGGATAGAAAACCTTGAAGAGCTTATCGAAAACGCGATAAAGAATATAGAAACAGTCACTCTCGAACCCTGCAAAAGATAACCGGCAATACAATTCATTTGAAATATTACGATAAAACACAAAAAAACGCGGAAAAACCGCGTTTTTATGCTAAATCATCAATATCGGGTCGGGTATGCGATTGTTATAAAAATCGGGTTAATTTAGAATTATTCTAAAAACCGAACTAATTTATAACAATTACCAGCCCACCGGAACGGTATATATTTCGCCGATCGTCTCTCTGCCGAGGTCGTCGATATAATATGGAACGACTACGTAGCGATTATAACCGAGAATCCCGTCGGCAGTATCGGTCACCGTCAATTCGCCCGCTTCGTTCTCTGCGTTTAAGATAACTTTGTCGTCGGTAAACAGAGATCTTTTTACGACTTTGTAATTTAAATGCGGGTCTGCGGTAAACGTTATCGTGACTTTATTGCCGTCCACGCTTGCTTCCAGTCCTTTTGCGGTCGGATAATCGAAAGAAGAGTCTTTTTCTTCGGGCATATTGAAATAAGGGAATATCTCTTTGACGACGTATCTTTCGGGCGCGCTGTCGGAAGCCGCGATTATCTTTCCGTCCTTTTCGTAAGATATTTTATCGATGTTTATCTCGCTTATCCCTTTGGGCACGCTGAAATTTTCAGGCGTAAAACCGAGGTTAACTTCAGTCAGATAGTCTTTGCATGCGAGAGTAGGCAGCCCGCCGCCTGTTATTTTCGACGAGATCGGGCAGTCGTATCTTTCGGACCCCTGCCAGAAAAGCACACAATCGCGCGTCGTATAGCTTACATTGTACGCGTCGGCGTTTCCGTTTCCCGCCGCGACCGTTCCCGTCTTTGAAGCGACTTCGAAGTTGAGTGAAGACAGCTTTTTCGCAGTCCCGTACTTGGCGGCAGATATCAGAGAATTCGTCATAAGATAAGCGGTTTCTTCGGAAAACACGCGTTTCCCGCCGTTTTCGAAGTTTTTATATACGATGTTTCCGTTCCTGTCTTCGATATATTTTATAAAAGTCGCGCGTCTGTGCGTCCCGCCGCAGGCAAGGGTAAGATATCCGCTCAATATCTCGATAAAGGACACGCCGTCAGCTGTGCTGCCGAGAGCGAGAGACAGATTGTCGTCGTTTTCGGACAGTCTGAATCCCATGTCGGCAAGCGCGCGGTATCCGTTCTGCACGCCGATCTGCCTTAAAGTCGCGACGGCGGGAATGTTGAGAGAATAGGCGATAGCGTCGCGCGCGGATATCTTGCCGTAATATTTACCGCCGTAGTTTTCAGGCGAATATCCGTTGAAATCGGTCGGGGCGTCGTCGAGTACGCTCGCGGGCGCAAGCGCTCCCGCTTCAAACGCCGGCGCATAGCAGACGAGAGGTTTTAGCACAGATCCCGCCTGTCTTCTGAATTCGCCGAAGTCGACAGCGAAATTTGAAAAAAGCGCGCGTACGCCGCCGGTCTTTACGTCGCAGTCGAGCGCCGCGAAAAGGGCATTTTCATCGATATAATACGCATTGTCGTCGATAATGCCTTTAAGAGCGTTTTGTCTTTGAACGTCGAGGTACGTGTAAAGTTTATATCCCTGCGCCCGCAGTCCTTTTTCGTCTGTTTTCAGTATGTCGCAAGCTTCGCTAAGCGCGTTCACAACATATGTTCTGTCAAAATCGAGCGCGCTTTTGTCGTCGGCTATAACGACGTTTTCGTTTATTGCGGCGTTGTATTCGTTGTCCGTGATCATTCCTTGTTCTTTCATTAGAGACAGCACGAGTTTTGCGCGTTCGATCGAATTTTCGGGGTTGTTTATCGGATTGTATTTTGTAGGACTTTTGACGATCCCGGCGAGTATTGCGCATTCAGCGAGCGAAAGGTCTTTGACTTCTTTTGCGAAAAAGCGTCGCGAAGCGTTCTTTACGCCGTATTCTCCCGAGCCGAAATAAAGCATATTGAGGTATGTTTCGAGAATTTTGTCTTTCGTCATTCTCCTTTCGAGAGATACGGCGAGGCGTGCCTCTTTAAGTTTCCTCGAAAAACTTTTTTCATTGGAAAGAAAAGCGTTTTTTACTATCTGCTGTGTGATAGTAGAGCCGCCCTGAGCGCGCCGTCCGCTTCTGACGTTGGCGACGAAAGCTCCCGCGATCCTGATATAGTCTACGCCGTGATGATCGAAAAATCGTTTGTCTTCCAGAGCGACGAACGCCTTTTTCAGGTTTTCGGGTATGTTTTCGCCGTCCGTCCGTATCTCTTCCGCGGCGCAGTAAGAGGTAAGGTTGCCGTTTGCGTCGTATACCTTGGGCAGAGAGTTTTCCGGCGATATCGCGTTTACGTCGATATCGGCGTCCGTATTGATGTATATTACGAACCCCGCCGCGGTCATAAGCGCGAAAAACAACGCTACCGCGAGAGCGACGGCGACGCCGCCGACGAATTTCTTTGCGAAAGTTGTTTTACTGTTTTTATTTGCACGCATATTAATATTTACCCGTAATTTTATTTGAATTTTGAGCTTGTTTTCGGTATAATTGTTATATGCAAAAATACAGGATTATTACTTACGGCTGCCAGATGAACGTTCACGAATCCGAAAAAATAGCGGGCATACTGACAAAGCTGGGATATACGGAGGCAAACGAAGGGGAGGACGCGGACGTCGTCGTCTTCAATACCTGTTGCATACGCGACAACGCGGAGCGCAAGGCTATGGGGCATATCGGCATGCTCAAGACGGAAAAGAAAAAGAATCCTGCTATGATCGTCGCCGTTGTCGGTTGTATGACCCAGCAGGACGGCGCGGGCAGGGCACTCAGAGAAAAATTCCCGTTTATCGACATAGTCCTGGGCACGTCAAATCTCGCGCTTCTGGAAAGGTATATCCCGTCAGTCGCCGCGAGCCGTGAGAAATACGTGGATATCGACGAAAACGAATTGCCGCCGATAAACGAAAACGAGAGCTTTTACCGCACCAGCGGCGCCAACGCGTGGCTCAATATAATGTACGGCTGCAACAATTTCTGTACTTACTGCATCGTGCCGTACGTGCGCGGCAGGGAAAGAAGCCGCACGAAAGAGGCGATAAAAGACGAGTTTCTGCGCCTTGTCGACGAAGGCTATAAGGAGATAACCCTTCTGGGGCAGAACGTCAATTCTTACGGAAAAGACCTTTACGGCGGCGAGTACGGCTTTGCGGAACTTCTCGAAGAGCTCGCTCAAGTGGGCGGCAAGCGCAGGATACGCTTTATGACCTCGCACCCTAAGGATTTTAACAGAAAGCTTATAGACGTCATCGCCGGATATCCGAATATATGCAACAATATCCATTTGCCTGTGCAGTCAGGGTCGGATAAGATATTAAGGCTGATGAACAGGCATTATACGCGCGAATATTACCTCGACACGATCGCTGCGATACGCGAAAAACTTCCCGATTGCGGCATTACGACAGACATCATGGTAGGTTTTCCGTACGAGGAAGAGAGCGATTTTCAGGACACTCTCGATATGGTGGAGAGAGTCAGATACAGCAACGCGTTTACTTTTGTATATTCGATGAGGAAGGGTACGCCCGCCGCAAAGATGCCGCAGGTGGATCCCGCGGTCGCGAAGGACAGGATAATGCGCCTTATCGCAGCACAGAACAAGATAACAAAAGAGCTCTCGAAAGAATACGAAAATAAGGTCTGCGAAATACTTTGCGAAGATGTTTCGCCCAACAAAAAAGGTTGCCTCTGCGGCAGGACGGACAGCGGAAGACTGGTAACTTTCGAAGGAGGCAAGGATCTTATAGGTAAGTTCGTAAACGTAAAAATAACCCGCTCTCAGTCGGCTTCGCTTTTCGGCGTAACGGAGGAATAATATGGGACTTTCACCGATGATGAAATACTATCTCAGCGTTAAGGAAAAGTATAAGGACGCGATCCTGCTTTTCAGGCTGGGAGACTTTTACGAAATGTTTTTCGAGGACGCTAAAGTTGCCAGTGAAGTCCTCGATCTTACGCTGACAGGCAGAGATTGCGGGCTTGAACAGCGCGCGCCGATGTGCGGCGTGCCGTATCATGCGGTCGACGGCTATATCTCCAAGCTGATCGCGAACGGATACAAAGTCGCGATATGTGAGCAGCTGACTTCTCCCGAAGAAAGCAAGGGCAATATGCTTGAACGAGACGTCGTCAGGGTGATAACTCCGGGCACGGTCATCGAGGACGATATTCTCGACGACAAAAAGAATAATTATCTTGTCAGTATCGCGGCGTATAAAAATACTTTCGCGCTCGCATGGGCGGACGTTTCGACAGGCGAATTCAACACGCTCGACAAAGAACTGACAGATTTTTCGTCGATTGAGGACGCTTTGATAACGGTCACTCCCGCGGAAATAATCTGCAACGCCGCTACGCTTGCGCTTACGGGCGACGTTTCCGAAATGAGACTTTCCAAGCTTCCCAAATTCCAGAATTACAACGAATGGAGTTTTGAATATTCGAACGCGGAAAAGTCGCTGAAAGAACAGTTCTGCGTTTCAAGCCTCGACAAATTCGAGATAAAGGATAAGAAAGCCTGCGTTATGGCTGCGGGCGCGCTGTGCACATATCTGAAAGAGACGCAGAAGCGCGCGCTTTCGCATATATCGGGGCTCCGCTATATCCGCAACGAAAAGTATATGGTAATGGACGCGACCGCGCGACGCAACCTCGAAATAACTCAGAATGCGCGCGACGGTTCGACAAAGGCGACCCTTCTCAAAGTCATGGATAAGACCAGAACTTCGATGGGCGCGAGAAATCTCAGAAGATGGCTGGAACAGCCTTTAAGAGACGAAAAGGAGATAAACGACAGGCTGGACGCGGTCGAAGAACTTATCTCTTCAAGTAAGGTCAGAAGTAATCTGGACGTTGCGCTCGGACTCGTAAAAGACCTTGAAAGACTGTGCACCAAACTTGTATACGGCAGTCCTTCGCCGCGCGACTTTATCGCGATAAAACAGTCGCTGGAAGTGATACCGTCGATAAAGGAAACGCTTTCTCAATGCAAGAATCCGCTTCTTTGCTCGCTGAACGACAATATGTTCGAGCTTGAAAGCGAGTACAACATGCTCGCCGATATGCTGGACGACAATCCGCCCGCGCTGACCAAGGACGGCGGCTTTATAAGAAGAGGTTACAGCGAGGAACTCGACGGTTACAGAAATGCGAATACGGACGGCAAATCGTGGCTCGCAAAACTCGAAAACGACGAAAAGGAAGCGACCGGAATAAAGAACCTCAAAGTCGGATATAACAAGGTGTTCGGATACTATATCGAGGTCAGCAAAGGCAACGTCGACAAAGTACCTTTCAGATACGTCCGCAAGCAGACCCTTACTACGGGCGAGAGATACATAACCGAAGAGCTGAAAGAGATTGAAGATAAGATACTCGGCGCGGTCGAAAAGAGCGTGAAGCTTGAGCTTATGTTCTTCGAGCAGATAAAACTTCAGATGCTGAAAGCTATACCCATGCTGCAATCCACAGCGCGCGCGGTAGCGGTATGCGACACACTTTTGTCGTTTGCAAAACTTTCTGCGGCGAACAATTACTGTAAACCGGTGATAAACGACGATATCGAAGTCATCAATATAAAGGACGGCAGGCACCCGGTCGTCGAAGCTCTTATGAAAGCGGACGAATTCGTCCCCAACGATACAGAACTGGACTGCTATCAGAACAGGACGATGATAGTCACGGGCCCTAATATGGCGGGCAAAAGCACTTATATGAGGCAGGTCGCGCTGATTACGTTTATGGCGCACGTCGGCTGTTTCGTGCCGGCAAAATCTGCCGAAATATCAATTACGGACAGGATATTCACGCGTATCGGCGCGAGCGACGACCTCGCTTACGGTCAGAGCACGTTTATGGTCGAAATGGTCGAGGTCGCGACGATATTGCAGAACGCGACGATGAGAAGTTTGCTTATCCTTGACGAGATCGGCAGGGGAACGTCGACTTTCGACGGCCTGTCGATCGCGAAAGCGGTGCTGGAAGACGTGACTTCCAGGATACGTTGCAAGACGCTTTTCTCGACTCATTACCATGAACTTACAGAACTCGAAGGAACGCTCGAAGGCGCGGTAAACTATAAGATAGTCGCCGCGGAAAAGGACAAGGGAATAATCTTCCTGCACAAGATAATGCGCGGCGGTACGAACAAGAGTTTCGGCATAGAGGTCGCAAAGCTTGCCGGGCTTCCGCAGAAAGTCATCGCCCGCGCCCGCGCGGTATCCAGAGAGCTGGAGGCGGACGCGCACCGATCCAAAGTCGCGAAAGCCGACAACCGCGTGCCCGATATGGTCGATATGATGGAAGAAAAGGCTATAATTGACGAACTCAGGAGCATCGATGTGAACAATATGTCGCCGATACAGGCTTTGAACTCTCTGAGCGAACTTGTCAAAAAGTCGCTTAAATAGGTGAGATATGGCAGATATAAACATACTTGACAGCAGCGTTTACAATCTGATATCGGCAGGCGAGGTCGTCGAAAGACCGTCGTCTGTCGTAAAAGAACTGGTAGAAAACGCGATAGACGCAGGGGCTACAAAGATAACGTTGCAGATCGAGGAGGGCGGTATACGCTCGATAACCGTGACAGACAACGGCTGCGGTATGGACGCGCGCAATCTCGCTAAGGCGTTTTTGCCGCATGCGACCAGCAAACTGAAAGAGGCGGGAGATCTTGACAGTATTGCGACTTTGGGTTTCAGAGGAGAAGCGCTCGCTTCGATAGCCGCCGTCTCGCAGGTCACGGTAAAGACAAAAACCGCCGACGGAAAGCTGGGCAACGAAATGAAGGTGAGCGCGGGAAATGCAGGGGAGATAACCCCGTGCGGCTGCAACGACGGTACCGTGATAAAGGTCGAAAACCTGTTTTACAACACGCCCGTCCGCGCGCGCTTTTTAAAGAAAGCCAAAGCGGAAGAAGGATTCGTCACGCAGACGGTAAGCGCGCTAATCCTTTCAAATCCGGACGTTTCGTTCAGATATATCGTCGACGGCAAAGCGGTCTTCAATACGATCGGCGGGCTTGAGGACGCGGTTTTTCAGGTCTATTCAAACGACGTCGCCAACGAACTGATATATTTTGACGAAAGTTTTCCCGGCGGATACAGAGTATACGGCTATACCGGCAAAAAGTCGCTTTCCAAACATAATAAAAACTATCAGACGATAATAATCAACGGCAGAACGGTCCGGAACCAGACCGTAAGCGTCGCTGCTATGCAGGCGTACGGCAACGCGATGATGAAACGCTGCTTCCCGGTGTTTGTTCTCAACATAGTCATGCCTTTCGACGACGTCGACGTAAACGTTCACCCCGGCAAAAGCGAGGTGCGTTTCCGCGACTCCAACAAAGTGTTCTCATGCGTCTACCATGCGATCTCGATGGCTTTGGCGAGCGAAGAGGGAAGCGTTAAATTAGAAAAGCAAACAGATGTTCATATTTTGCAACCGCCGCACAAAAACGAAACGGCTTTTGAAAAGACCGAAGACAATGACGCTAAGCAAAACGAAAACGCCGGTAATGATAACGAAGATAACGCCGTTTCTTCCGTAAAAACAATAAAATACGGCGCACTTCCCGCCGATAACGGCGTGAATACGGATATTTCGTCCGTTATACGACCAGCCGCCGGAAACAGGCAAAAATACATCTTTAACGATGACGATGAAAAAATAAAAGGACCGGACAAAGTTATCTCAAAGCAACAACGAAAGATAGAATACTCAGAAGACGGCGGCTTTGCGCCGAAGTCGGCTTCTTCTGTCGGAAGCGGCGCTTTTAGAGTTTCCGCACCCGAGGTCGTTCAACCGTCGATCTACGACGACGGCGAGATATTTTCTGAGATCGAATCAAGCCTTTCATCGGGTTATGAGGTTGTCGGTCAGATTTTCAACACATATCTTATACTGCAACAGGACGGCGTAGTCTATATCGTCGATCAGCACGCGGCGCACGAGAGATTTTTATATGACGAACTGATAAAAAAAGTCAATGCGCGCGAAGCGATCAGCCAGCCGATGATAGTGCCGTACATTCTCGACTGCGATAACTCCCAGCACGATTTTATTCTCGGTTGTATGGAAAATCTCAGGGCTCTCGGTTTTGATATAGAGGATTTCGGCGGGTTAAGTTTTAAGATAAACGCAATTCCGCAGGTCCTAGGCAATATAAACCTCGGCGTGTTTTTTGCGAATATCTTTTCTGAGCGCGGCAGGATCGGCAATATAAAGAGCGCGGATCTTATCAACGACAACCTGGCGCAGACCGCTTGCAAAGCCGCGATAAAAGCCGGCGATAAGCTGAGCGAGGAACAGATACGCAGCCTTCTCACGCAGATGAAAGACGGCGTTCCCGTTCAGTGTCCTCACGGCAGACCGGCGATCATTGCCGTTACGCGCAAGGACCTCGACAAGCTTTTCAAGAGGATAGTATGAAGAAGATCCTTATAATTGCGGGTCCGACGGCTTCGGGAAAGTCGGATATAGCGGTCGATCTGGCTCTTGATTTCGGCGGAGAGATAATTTCCTGCGACAGTATGCAGATATATAAATATCTGGACATCGGCACGGCAAAGGTAACAGAAGACGATAAGCGCGGCGTAAGACATTATATGATCGACGTCGTAGGACCGGGCGAAGATTACAGCGTCTGGGAGTACTCGAACGCCGCGAAAGCCGCGATCGACGATATTACAGCGCGCGGAAAACTGCCGATAATCGTCGGCGGGACCGGACTTTATATCGAATCCGTGATATATCCGCTCAACTTTGCGGTCAATAAGGACGAGACCGTGCGCGCTCGCCTTGTCAAAGAACTCAAAGAATACGGCGCGGAAGCTCTTCACGAACGCCTTACAAAAGTCGACCCGGAAGACGCGGCGAAAATACATCCCAACAATACAAAAAGGCTTATCCGCGCGCTTGAGATAATTGAACTTTCGGGCGGCGTAAAACCCAAAAGCGAACTGTCGGAGCCTCAATACGACGTATGTCTTATTGCTCTTGACGTCGAGCGCGAAAAGCTTTACGACCGCATAGACAAAAGAGTTGAACGTATGTTTGACAAGGGGCTTGAGAAGGAAATTAAGTACGCGCTTGAAAACGGACTTTGCGACAGAAATTCCCAAAGTATGCAAGCTATCGGCTACAAAGAGTTTTTCGACTACTTTGACGGAAAAATTACTCTTGACGAAGTCAAAACTTTGATAAAGACAAATACGCGCCATTATGCGAAAAGACAGATAAGCTGGCTTAAACGTTATAAATTCGCGCGTTGGATAAATCCCGGCGACAGAAATAAGATTAAAGAAACGGTAACGCGATTTTTAAGAGGTTAAATATGCAATTCGACGAAAAGATACTCAAAATAATAGACGACGCGGAGGCACGCTGCAAAGACAAGTTCACAAAGCTCGAACGCACATCGCTTTTTAATCAGAATAAAGTGCTCGACGCGTTCAGGAACAATAACGTCGGACAGAGACATTTTGCACAGACGAACGGCTATGGTTACGACGATATCGGCAGAGATACGCTATGCAAAGTTTTTGCCGAAGTGTTCGGCGCGGAAGCGGCAATAGTTTCGCCTCTTATCGTTTCCGGCACTCATGCGCTTACGATAGCTCTGTACGGCATACTTCGTCCCGGCGACGAGATGCTCGCGGTCAGCGGCGCGCCGTACGACACGCTGAAAGAGGTGATAACAGGCGAAGGTATCGGTTCGCTCAAAGATTTCGGCGTGACATACAGACAGGTCGACCTCGTAAACGGTGCGTTTGATTATGACGCGATAAAAAAAGCGGTAAACGACAAGACAAAACTGGTTTTTGTCGGCAGATCGCGCGGCTACGAGTGGAGAGACGCGCTCGATGTCCGCGAGATCGGCAAAATGGCGAAATTCGTTAAGGCTCTGAAAAACGACGTCGTCGTGATGTGCGACAACTGTTACGGCGAATTCGTCGACACGCTCGAACCGACAGAGGTCGGTGCGGATATCGCAGTCGGCTCGATGATAAAAAATATCGGCGGAGGTATCGCGCCCGGCGGCGGTTACGTGTGCGGCAAAAAAAGCTGCGTCGATCAGATAGCTTACAGACTCACTTCGCCGTCGATAGGTATGGAAGTCGGATCTTACGCATACGGATACCGTGAATTCTATCAGGGGCTTTTCCTCGCGCCGCATGTAACGCTGCAAGCCCTTAAAGGCAGCGTTCTTTTCGGCGAAGTATTCGACAGCGTCGGTTACAAGACTATGCCTCGTCCGGACGGCGAATGCAAGGATATCATCCGCTCGATAATGTTCGATACAAAAGACGAACTGATTGCTTTCTGCCGCGCGGTCCAGAAAGCGTCGCCCGTCGACAGCAACGTTACTCCGTTCCCGTGGGATATGCCCGGGTATGAGCATCAGGTCATCATGGCGGCAGGCACTTTCGTCGCAGGCGCTTCGATAGAACTTTCTGCGGATTCTCCGATAAAAGCTCCCTATATCGCATATCTGCAAGGCGGATTGACTTATGAACACGTAAAGATTGCCGCGGCATATTGCCTTGAAAGCGTTTTAAACAATAAATGAATTTATTTTTTATATAACAAAAAAGTACGTCTTTCAGCTTAAATAAAGACGTATTTTTTAATGTGAACGTATATTCGCAGAAGCGTTTCACCTGCACTTTATCGGATCTTACGCTGTTTTTAAATCTTAATTTAAAATCCGTTGCCGTTTAGCGTAATTTTTATATGAACGTATATTCGCACGGATTTATATACAAAAAAACATAGCAACGCAATATTATTTATCCGCATGTTTTCCGATATTTTCAGCAAAACCCGTTTTTGATTCTTCTGATATCCGGCATCGTGAAGATATTGTTGCGTTCGTTTTGAATTGCAACGTACGCGCACATAGTATTTTTTACGCGTTGATTTAATTATTTCTCCCGTAGACAAATAAAATGTGAACGTAATTTCGCACTATGATCGACACGGGTAATAGCCCCGGATAACGCGTTTATATAAATAACGATCGAAAAACGTCGTTTTAACGAACACGCGCGAATGCAGTCATCGTTAAATAAATCTGAAAATTCGTTTTAACGAACACGGGCAAAACCCGCTGATCGGATATATTCAATAAAAAGCAAAATTTATCTGCGGATATATTAAGACTTAAATTTATTTAGATAAAATAATAAAGATATGTTTAAATAAACATTTTTCAGATCGGATAGATAGGGGTGAAAACGTTGTTTAATATCTTTAATTGAATACGTCGGTAAACTGTGATAAACATATCGCAAGACAAATTGATGAAGGCGAGGTTGTATTTTGCTAAAAAAATTAAACCGCCGCAAAGCGACGGCATGTATCAGCGTTGAGAGATGTCGATCAGATCAAAATATGCGGTTTCTCATAAGACCTTTCGCGACTCCCAGGATCGCGAAGTCGTGCGAGTTGTCAACGACGATGTCCTGCATCGTGGAGTTTTCGGGGTGGAGAATGATTTTGCCGTCTTTTTTATAAAAACGCTTGAGCGTAACCTCGTTGTTATCGATAAGCGCGACGATTATTTCGCCTTCGCGCGCTGTGCTTTGACGCTTGATAAGCACGCAGTCGCCGTTTAAGATGCCGATATCGCGCATACTTTCACCCTTGACGGTAAGACAGAACATTTCGTCATCGAGATTGAAATAGTCTGCCGGGACGTGCACGCTTTCGTCGTTATTGACGCCGGCAAAAAGCGGTTGACCTGCGGCGATGTTGCCGAGCAGGGGCAGAGTCGCAAACTCAGGCGTTTCTTCATCGTTGTTTACAAGCTCGATCGTCCTGTTTTTTGACAGCGAGCGGCGGATAAGATTTTGTTCTTCGAGCTTATCCAGATAATATTGAACCGAAGCTGTAGATTTGAATCCCGCTTCCTTGCATATTTCGCGCACGCTGGGCGGATAGTTGTTTTTCTTAATAAATTCTTTAATAAATGCAAGAGTTTTATTCAGTTTTTCCTGTGTTTTTGCGCCCGCCATAAGTCACCTCAGAATTATTCTGAATAAATTTTAGCACATATGTTCACATTTTGCAATAGAAAAAAACTAATTTTTCCGTAAAAATTTTAATCTTTCTTCTTCTTGTCCCTCAAAGTGACTTTTTGCGCCGCGCTGCGTTTGATGTCATCGCTGATAGCGGCATAATGTCGTTTTGTCGTATTGATATCTCTGTGTCCGAGGACTTCCGCAACGACGTAAATATCGCCGGTCTCGCGGTAAAGTTCGGTGCCGTAAGTGCTGCGGAGCTTATGCGGCGTGATATGTTTTAACGGAGTTATCAGTTTCGCGTACTTTTTTACGAGTTTTTCAACGCTTCTTACGCTCATTCTTTTTTTCTGCAGCGAAAGGAAGAGGGCGGGCTCGTCGTCCAGAGAAGGGTCTGAGGATCGTTCGTCGAGATATGCGATAAGAGCGTCCGCAACTTCCTGCGAAAAATACAAAATCGACTGATTGCCGCCTTTTCTCGTTACTTTAAAGCCGTTGATATTAAAATCAAGGTCGCTCACGTTGAGACCTACAAGCTCGCTGATACGTATGCCTGTTCCGAGAAAGAGCGTGATTATCGCGACGTCGCGCATCTTGGTCTTTTCGTGAAACGCTTCCTGGCGCGGAGACGGCAGATTGGCGCCGCTTTCGACCTCGTCGAGCAGCTGAGACACTTCGTCTGAATCGAGTCTTACGATAGGCTTATCGTGAATTTTGGGCATAAGCACCTTTGAAGCGGGGTCCGCGGGCAGTTTATCCTTATTATAAAAATACTTGAAGAAAGACTTGACTGACGCCAGCTTTCTCGCTTTTGTCTTTTCGGTATTCATATATTCTTTGCCGTCGAATTTGTAGTAACTCAGATATTCCATAAACGTTTCGATATCGGATGTTGTGACTTTAGCCAGCGCGTTAAAATCGAACGTAGCGGCTTCGTACGACGCGAACGTCGACGTTTCGGTAAACAGATAATAAAAGAATATTCTGAGGTCGTAAGCGTATGCAAGGCGAGTCAGAACGGAAGTACGCGTTTCGATACCGACGAAAAATTCGTTGCAGAGCGGAGGCAGATCGCGGCGTATTTCGCGAAGTTTGCGCGTGTTTTCGATATTTCTTTGATCAAAATAAGATTTTTCTGCCATATTTTCCTCGCAATTTACAATAAAATCAAGTTTATCCGGCGCTATTTAAGACAGCATAAGCATACTTATTTCAAAAAAGCGCTTCATCCGACTGTTTTTCGGGCAGCATTCAAGACTGAGTATAATCTAAAAAATATCCGTTCGGTTATATTAATTATAACACAACTTATTCATAGATACAACGCTTTTATGGGATTATGCGAATAAATTTTAAGTATCAATTAAAAATAATGCCTATAAAATGATAATATATAATATATCAAATATTAATATCTGACTGCGACGGGTGAAATATACTTGAAGCAGAACGCAAGTCGCAATAATCGATTAAGATAAATATTAGAAAAATAGCGTGAATTCATCGGTAAAAACATAAATTAATGAGACGAACCGACAAACAAAACGTTTGACGGAAAATATACGTGATTGTTTAACTTAGCACGACGATTTATTTAAATTTTAAATAAATAACGGCACTGAACGGACAGGCAGGGAGTGCGTGTTTTTCTGCAATAACAATATAATTGTGTTTGCATACGATATCCGCATATCGGCACAATTTAATTTGTTTGACGAACATTATTCGGTAAAATAAATATAATGCAAATCAGCTCGTTACAACGAAAGCATTACATAAAAATCGGATATTACGACGTTCTGTTTTATATTTTGCAAGTCGTAAATAAATAATCGCCATGACAAATTTAATTGTGCAAATTTTTTCGTGCGTCTCAGCGCGCCCACAGAAGCTGGTAAAGTTATACGGTATAAACGAGTCGCAAAATTATATAAAGACTTACGCAAAACGTACGAGATGAGCGGGCAAACTGCGGTTATATTTAGCTAGCTAACTAAACAATAAATTTTTCTGAAAGAACGGTAACTCGATCCGCTCAATAACTCAAATTAAAATAATTTTATGAAACTATAACGAATTTTTATGATAGGATAAGAACATATAATAGCAAACGCATACGTCGATCGGGATATTACAAAGCATATAAATCGTCAATAAAATTAAAAATGCGTTTTGTCATAAATTTATCTTAAAACGAATTAGCTGTAAACATCGTAATAATTCGCGTAAAATTATAAAATTCGTCAAATACACCGCTTAAATTGTATTTTTTGCCGCTATCTATTCGCAAAAGTTGTGTTTTGCGAATAGTTTGTTAGAAACTGATTGTAAATAATAAAACTATCAGTTGTCTTTTTCAAAATAGATATACCCTCTTTATCCATAGAAAACTGATCACCAATGCACTTATGCTCGCTTATAATAGAAGCCAAATCAGATGCAGAAAGAAAATAATATTCACGGCTACAACGACGAAGACCGTGAGAGCTATAATACATACGCTGCTTATACGCGACTTCAAGAGAACTCACCTTCTTATGACATGAAGTACCGTCAGACTTAACGGTAGATTTAACAAAATATTTAGCAAGATAATTAGCTACTCTTATACGGTCAGAATCGAGCTTTGCAACGGTTGTAAAACCATAATCCCATTTATCAAGATTATAAACGTCCTGACCAAGAAATGTTTTTATAGGATCTCCATTATGAGGATTATACGCTTTAATTAAAAACCGATCAAAATTACCTTTGCAAAGAGCATGGAAATGGTATGCTCCACTTGTTGGGTGCTTCTCAGGAACTACAAGGAATTTAGACTCAGGATCATAGTAATACATCTTAGATCTGAAATTACCCCAAATCTTAACCAAAGAATGAAGAGAAAAACGATCGTACTTCTCTGCATCAGGCTCGAAGGTAAACGTAATAAAATAATCCCATTCATTAGATAATGCATAGTCATATACAGAATCTACAGCGCGATTATGAGAACGATAAAGAGTCTTTAATAAATCATTTACAGAACAACACCCACGCAGCGGAACAAGAAGATCTCGTTCAGAATCATACGTAAATCTCGGAGTTCGAACAACAGAATCTGAAGCTTCAAAACCGGATCGGCGCTTAAAATTCACATCATGATATACAATTATCTCGTTATGTGAAGGATAACGCCGGACAAGACAATTATAAGGTTCATAGATATATTTTGTACCGATGACATTATCTGAATAATGCTCAAGCTTTTTTACCCTTTCCTTGAGATACATTGTTATTACCCTCCATCTTCACATATTTATAATCACTAACCTTTTGCTTTTTCATAAGCTTACGGCGTTCATTAACGATATCAGAAAAATCGATAATACTATCAACTTTCAAAGAATAGCTATGATGCTCAGGAGACAAAGGCTTATCTTTACACTGATAAAATTCAGAGTAAGCTCGAGAGTCGTATCGATTATTCTTACGGCTATAAGGCAACCTTCCAACGAAATAAGGTAAACTTTCATTATGAGAATGAACGAAGAATAAGCCTTCTTTATTGGTTTGAGTTTTATTAACGTTAGTAGTTGAATCTTCAGCCGTTAGCAATACTTCAACGTCACACATGTAAAAAGGCAAAATGCGCCACATGCGACGAAAATTAGAAACATTATAACATCGATTACAACGAGTACGAACGAATTTACCAACGTTCGAACTCACCTGATCGGTTAAGAACATTTTTCCATCAACAAAATGACGGAACCAACGGAAGAACTGATCAAGCTCCGGTAGAACTCGCTGAAGATCAAAGTCCCACTGAGATAATGTATTACCAACCTCATCAAAGACAACGATTGAATGTTCCGGCATACGCTCAAGCTGAAGAAAATGATAAATAGTCATGTCTTCCGAAATAATCTGACCTCTTTTATTCTGAATACGAATACCTGCGCCATAAAGACGAGGTTTTTCAAGTTTAGATCTCATCTCTTTAGAATAAAAAATCTTCTTAAGATTATATTTGAAGACAGCAGATCGCCACGCACGGTAGCCCTTCTCGACTGCACGGTATGTCTTGCCACTGCCAAGACCGCCGGTATATAAAGTCATGCAGTCTCTACTCTCCTTGATAGCTGCACAATAGCGATTAAGAAAAAGAATAAAGCCAAATATAAAGACAAGAAGAAAAGCCCACTTCATTATCTGCGACCTCTAAAAAGATTCAAAATCGGGCGAATTAAGAAAAACCATACAATCGCCAAGGTCGAGATCAGAGCAAGGAGCGTCAGCCACTGTTCTGGAAGAACAACCGAACCAACTTCCGAAGTACTGTCTACGAACCAAAAAGACCAAAACTCATACATAACTTGATATAACATATCTCACCTCAAAAATAAATCAAGAGAGCCAACCCAAAAGAAAATCCTTAAGTGAATCCCATATATACTTAGCAAGAACTTTAATATAGTCTACAGTATTATAGATACCATCAACAAAATTCTTGAGAAAATCAACTTTACTCACAAAACTATTTATCAAGGTCTGAATCTGAGAATAAAGCTGAGCTCCAGACTTAACGTCATAATAAACAATGAAAGCACATAATATACAAAGCAACATAGTTGTATACTTCATATCAAAACCCCCGCTAAGTGATCATTTTAATGAAAGCAACCAAAATGAGAAGCACGCCGACAGTGCCAAGCACTTTGAGAACGGATATACCAAATACTTCGAAATCGAGTACCTTAATGATAAAGTCAGCAACACCACCTAAAATTGAAGGTACAAAATTACTAATTGTTGAATCAATATTACCTTCTCCAACAGCCAAACCATCATTATAACCATCAGTATAACCTGAAGCTGAACCATCATTATAACCATTCTCATAACCTGAATTAAAACCGTGTTGATTACCGTAATTATAGCCATCGGAATAACCTTGATCATATGACACAGATGGAGTAATACTGTCAATCATAGCAAAATTTAAACTTGAAGCAGCATAATCAACTAAAAATGAAATAGAAGAACGCTCAGGATTATCTGCACCGACATCATTATAAGATTTAAACATCGGAACAGTTGAATAGAGATAAGATGAACATAACATTCTAGATTCAAATTTTACGTTAAAATTAGCATTTGGAACGCGCAACAAATCTGGAGGAAAAGTAAAAGATACTAAATATTGATTAGTATCATACAAATCAATATCGAAAGAATCATCAAATAAAGACTGACCACGACAAAAAAAACCGTAATGCATAGAAATACGAGCAAAATCTGATAAGTTTCTAACAACAGAAACACCAGACTTAGTGCCGTAACCAATAACTTCAAATCTAAAATAAATAGGATAATATAAATTATTATTAAAAAATAAAGTTACATAACCAATCAAAGAACCGCCGTTAGAAAACGATATAAAATCAAAAGTACCATTTAAATTAAATAACAATGTAATTACCGGAGCAGATACAACATCATATGATAATGACGGATCTTCTGAAGGATACGGAAAATATATAGAATTACGATCATAAACCTGACTCAAAAAATATGAATCTAAGTTACGAGGTATAACATAGTTATTTAAACTAGTATCAAGTATATAAAGATCATCACGAATGTAGTCAGAAAAAATACAAGTACCAGGAGATGGATCACCAGGATAAAACTCAGAAAAAACTACTTGAGAAACGAAATCTTTATTACCTGAATCCAAACCAGCATTATATATAAATCTAGAAATTGACGTTCTATCAACATCATAATTTGAATGAGACTGCTCAGGTTCATACTCCAATGCAAAAACAGGAGACAAAAAACCGAATAATAACATAAAGACCATAGCCGTCAAAAGAATGACGGCTACAGCCTTATATGAAGGTTTGGAACAAGATGACAGCCTATTCATAGACTTATCCTCTTGCAATGGAAATAAGCTTATTTACAAGCCATGTACCGAAACCAACGCCGAGCATGCACAGCAAGAAGACGCCGAGAGTCGATATATTAGTAGCAGATTCGCTGGCAGTGGTAAAGATAGACTCGAAGAAAGTGTTGATCGAAGATCCGAATCCCGTTAAGAAACCTGTAATAGCTTCTACGATAGATTCGACTACCTGAGATACCGTCAGCGGAACTGCCGCGCCGAACAAATAAAATGCGTTGAGAGAAAGAGTCGCAGTCATATATATACCTCCTTATAAATTTTCAATAAGGGAGACTGAAAGTATGTTCAGTCAGACCTTTTGAATTGCGTGAAATAGAAATGAGCCGAGGCTTACGATCCAGAGCGACAACCTCGAGAATCAGATTGACCGGATCCAGGAAGCAAAGCTCGAGTCCCAAATCTACCGGTAAAACTTCAACATCAGGAAAATACTGAGAATGATATACAGTGAGACGATCATCATCAGACAGTGAGTAAGTCAAAACATCAAGGATAAATCCTTTTACTTCTCCTTTGTTACTACCCTCTTTATAAAAATAAGGGGTGCAAGATACAACACTTGCAGGTACTTCAACTTTGTTCATAAAACGTAAACCGTCCTTTATCGAGATTATCCAGGAACTCCAAGACAACCTCAGAGTTCCTGAACGAGAAATAACAGATCTTAAATCTGTATGTGATCGCAAGTTTGAAACACTTCTCAGACGTGCGATAGATATAAACATAAAAATGCTTATATCGGTTATCATAAAGGCAAACCTGATTGCCTTCATTACGTACTATCTTAACATGATCAAAATGCCTTGAGACAATGCCGGCAACTAAATAATTAGAGTTTCTTAGCATTATCGTCTACGCATTGAGTATAATGCTGCACTTTATCGGTAAGCTGATTGATCTGATTGATATACTTCTGCTGGAGAGCGGAAAACTTCTTGACGGTTACGAACAATACAGCAGCAGTACCAATACAGACAATGGCGAGACAAAACAGCGCAATCTCAAAAAAGCTCATATATTACCTCCTGTTTAGATTATTTATATTAATGTAAGTTAATATCTTACAAGAATATTATAGTAAGTTAATAACTTATTGTCAAGTGTTAACTTACAAAATCTGATATATTAAAACCATGAAGTTTACAGAACGATTTAATGAATTGCTTAAAAATAATAAAACAAAGCAAATAGATCTTGCAAATTATCTCAATATTGCAAGACAATGTATAACTGATTACAAAAGAGGAAAATCTTATCCAAGTATCGAAACATTATATAAAATATGCAAATATTTTGACTGCACATCAGATTATTTATTAGGATTATCAGATTATTGAAGGAGAAAGGCTATGAGTTGTTGTTTAGATAGCAACATGAAAATCGAATCAAAAGACGTTTATAAAAAACCGCAACAGCAGAGATACTGCTCATATGAATCTAAAAGAGCCTTAACAGAGATAGAACAAGGCTTTTTTATTAAACTGTACGATCTGTACAAAGATAGATTTTACGTACAATTTCAAGTGCCTCTATCATCGGTGATCAATAAAGTGAGCACCGATAAATATCAGAACGAACTTTACCGCACGGTAGACTTTGCTTTATTTGATAAAAATACGTTCAGACCGCTGATCCTGATCGAGTTAAACGATCATACACACATGGAAGGACGTCGCCAATACAGAGACATGAGAGTTAAAGAGATCTGTATCGAAGCAAAAATCAAGCTGATCACATTCTGGACAAGTTACGAAAATAAGAAAGATTACATATTTAAAAGGATAAACGACGAACTAAACAATTATTGATTGATTTTATAAAAGTGTGCGCATTATCGAGTATATGCGCACACTTATTTTTACGTAACAAAGTTACTACATATTACTAAATATTACTATTTATGCGACCGGGTCGGTACTCCGGCAAGCCGGCTGGTTATGTCCGTCCGGCTGGCTTCGGGCCCCATAAAGGGGCACACGAAGCGCCAACCGCACGGACATGATCGCGCGGCGCGCTCTGAGCACTAAAAAAGGCATATTTTTACGTAGCAAAATAGCCACCCTGCACTGCTTTATGCGTGGCGGTATAATTTACCGGGTAATTTTTTTACCTTGCATAAGGTAAAAAATACCGAGTAATAACACTAAGTTGTGTTTTGCGAATAGATAGTATAAAGGTCTGTGCTCTGTTTTTTTAGAAAAATTACGTTAAAGCGCAATAAAATACTGATAAAAAATCCATATTATAAGTGGCAGACTTCTGTTAAATCGTCTTATACCCGTCTGAAAAAATCCTAACATATTTGACCGTTTTCCCGATAATTTGATTATTTTCGTTCGATGCCCTTCTTAAGATATGTGATATCGATATATCATAATGAAACGCATTAAACACTCGGTTTAACGACGTTTTAGTCGTTTAAACGCTCTGTCTTACTTTACTTGATTAAGTTTTTCCGCTTTTTTCTCAAACTCGCCAGTTGTTCTTTATATTTTTTGTCATTTTACATTCTCCGCTACCCGTTTTATCTTCCCTGTAAGCGATCAATATTTTAGTCTTTTTCCACGATTTTTTAACAAAATTCAATAATTTTACTGTTTTGCTTTCTTTTTTACTTATTTAACATTATTACGCGCATTATTTACGCCTAAGTATCAGGCGGAGATATAACGAATTGATTTTCGGTTAAAGATCAAAGACCGGTCTTCCTGCCTATACGCTGTAAATTGATTTTAAAGTAAAAACACAACATTTTTTAGGTAATTAATATTGATGTATAATATATTTTTCGTCAAGTTTCGTTAGTAGGACCGCCCCCGCAAAAAATCGGATCCGATAATAAAAACAATTTAGCAATGCTCTTTAACTCGCAAGCTATGCCTGATTAGCTGCTTTCCTAAGACAAATTGTTATATATTTACATCGATTATTAAAAAGCAAATTCTTGGCTAAATATTTATATAATTTCACTTATTTAAGAATTATTTTTCCAAGATTATTTTATTTTTATAATAAAATTACGTTTTATTTGACTTGTCTTCTCTGTTATAGTATTATTAAATATAGGATAAACTCTGGAGATACCGTAAGCAATGGACAATTCCAACGTCAACATAGATCTGATAAGAGGTCACGTGGACACCATTATCCTCAAGTCGCTGTACTTTGAGGATAAATACGGCTACGAGATCCTGAACGAGATAAAGGAAAAAAGCAAAGGTATGTATACCCTGAAGCAGCCTACCCTTTACAGTTGTCTCAAAAGATTGGAAAAGCAGGGGTATATACGTTCTTATAAGGGCGATACGTCCAACGGCGCGCAGAGAGTCTATTATTCTCTTCAGCCTGCCGGTCGCGCCTTCCTGGAAAGCGATCAGCATCAGTGGGAATTCAGTCGCACCATAATAGACAGTCTTCTGTCCGATGAAGAGTTCGACCCCGAAAAACATGTCGCGCCCTTCGATCCTTCCAATTTCAGACCGCTTACCAGAAGAAACAGATCGTCTGCCGATGACGGCTTTGACGAAGAAGAAAAATCTTCAAAACCGGACGACGGTGAAAGTTATGCTAAGCCGGAAGAATTTTACATTCCGCCCGAACCCGACGCGCCGCCTGTTGACGAATATGACGACATTCCGCACGAATACATAGGAACGACCTACCCCGGCGAACGAAGCGTTACGCCTGCGGAAGGCGGATTTAAGCCGTATTACGGCGAATTCACCGGTGTAAGAGATTATGCCGGCAATCCTTCCGAAAGCAGCGACGACGAAAAAGAAAACTCTATAAGCGATGGACTCGCCACAGGCGACGGTAAAAGATATGTCGGTCTTGACGATGCTGACGAAGACGCGCCGACCGCATTTTCTGCTGAAGAAAACGAAGACGACGACGCAGAAGAATATGAAGACGCCTCTCCCCGCGTCGAACCCGTATTTTTCGGCGATGAACGCACCGAAGAAATAAATGTCGAAGATACACGTAAAGAAAGATGCGAAACCGGCGTCTCTTCAAGCTATACCGAGTATACGGGCGACGAAGACAAAACGGACAGCGCGCTTAAAGACGAGTCTCTTTCTAAACTTTACGACAGAAAACCCGTAAGCGAACCTAAAAAAGAGTCGAACACATACGACACCAACATTACCGCCGATGAAAGATACGACGATTATTCAGGAAGACAGACCGTCAATTATATCGACAGTTTTGACAGCATTTACAGCGTTCCGATGACCCAAGTCACGCCTTCGGCAGGTTCGGGCTCAAGCGTTTCGGACGACGACGAAAAGATAAATTACCTTTCAACTGCGGAGCTTAAGTCCAAAATGATGGCAGACGGCTACAATCTGCGCCCGTACGTAAAGAAAAACACCAGCGAATATTACATAAATCAATACTATTTCAGCAGTAAGCTCAACCGCGACAGCTCTGTCATAACATATCTGATTTACGCGGTCGGCGTGCTGATAGCATATTTTTCGACCGCGCCCAAGTTCGGTCACAACATAGGGGCGTTGTTTGGCTTCCTTGCCCTCGGGCTGCTGTACCCGATCGCGATGTTTGTTGCGTATTGCGTAGACCCGAAAAAGCGTATAAAAGCAAATTTCAACGCTAAAAACGCTTTGATAAACTCTCTCATCGTAATAGTAAACGCGATTATAATCATCGTACTCGTAGGCTTCCTCGCATGCGGCGCAAGGATAGACAACATAGATTCGATGATACGCCCTGTGATAATACCGCTCGTCTTTCTGTTGATCATACCGATAGCGATCCTGGTATATTACCGGCTTTACAAAAGCAACCATTATCACGTGAATTGACGCGATTCATAATACAGACAAATCAAAAACACACGGCTCCCATTTTTAGGGAGTCGTTTTTTACTGCCGAGACATTATATTATACGGTAAAGCCCGCAATTAACGAAAGCGAGCGGCGCGTATACCTCCTTTTGAATTTAAAATCATAAAAAACGCACGGTTTAGCTGAACAGGAATATAATCGAACGCGGCGGCTCGATATATATATTAATTAAAAACGCGTCCTCATCCGATACGTGCGCCGTAAAATATTATATCTGGTATAACGCTACGGGATCTTTACATATTTTTATAATCGGTAAGATGGTTTCTGCTCTTTGCTTTCTTTTCAATTTCCTTTATGTCGGCGCTTTCCGAAAAGAAGTTGCATACCGAATGTATTTTTGCCTTATACGCTCTCTTCTTCGCGGCGGATTTTCCGTCGGAAAAACGTTTAAAATGCAGTTTAGAAGACATCTTTCGCGAAAACGCGCTCATTTTTTCGGTTATTGCATCGCCGTATTTGTACAACAGGATAAAGATCGTCGCCGTCGCCGCGAATATCACCGTCCATACAGCAATTCCCCAACCGGAAAACGGAATTGAAACGGCGCTTTTGAACACTCCCGCGACCCATAGCGCGCCGAAAGGTCTCGTTATCAGCATCATTATCAGGAACGACCGGTAACTCATCGTGCCCAGTCCGGCTATCAAACAAAGCAAATCGTCGGGGAAAAACGGAAGAAGGAACATCGCATAAAGCAGAAGGACGTCCTTTCCTTCCGTAAACCGTCTGTATTTATTAAACATCTTTGCGCCGCATATCCAGACTATAAGCTTCACCCCGCAAGTCCTTCCCAGAAAAAACGCGAACATAGAGCCGGCGATTATTCCTATCGACGAATACAGCACAGTCTTCCATACTCCGAAAAGCGCGATCCCTGCGAGCGTGGTTATAGTTGACGGCAACGGCAGCACGGTCACCTGCAGGAACTGAACGGCAACAAACAAGGCGGTTGCGCAGCCGTCGTATCTCGATATGAACGACTGCATCGCTTCGCGGTTTCTGAACAGGTCGAGCCAGCCGCATTTCGCCGCTACGATATAACCGATAAACAGCAACAGCGCGATCAGAAAGCCTATAAATCCGCCTTTAAACGCAATTTCGCAATTCATAAATACGCCGTAAAAGCCGGAAAGTGACAGCGCGGCGACAACGCAATACAATATCGCTAGCCGCGTATTGCTTACTCCGACAGAATTCAGATAATACAGACATATTGCTGCGCCCGATATCAGTATCGCAAATACAAGCGCGCCCGATATTCTTTCACTTTTCGTCATATTTCACCGTCACAGATATATTATTTGTAACGCGGCGGTAAAATTACGCAAAATGCGTTTAATCTTGAAAACAGAGCGATCGGAACGGCAAAAGAGCTGCGGTTCGTCTGAATAATCAATATACCAGCCCGGAATAATACGAACCAGCCCTGAGGCGCGCCTTTTATGCGTTTTTTAGCGATTCTCACTTGAAAATATTATAATATTATCTGCGTTCGCCTCGCTGAGGTGCATGCAGTTTTAAGCCGGCAAATTTGCGTCTCGAACGCTGTAAAAATGAATAAACCGTCCTTATTCTGACGGTTTGTTGTGTTTCGCTATTTCACCGGTCGCGAGCTTGTCGCAACGGTTGTTGTATACGTTGTCTGCGTGCCCCTTGACTTTTACGAAAGATACTTTGTGCCCTTCCATCTGCATCAGAAGGAGTTTCCACAGATCCTCGTTTTTTACCTTGTCCTTTCCTTTCGTACGCCAATTATTCAATTGCCAGTCGTCAATCCAGCCTTCGAGAAAGGCGTTGCAGACGTACGCGGAATCGCTGTAAACGGTCACTTCGCACGGTTGATTGAGCTGTTTTAAGCCCTGTATAACCGCAAATATCTCCATGCGGTTGTTGGTCGTGTCCTTATTGTAGCCGCTTATTTCCTTTTCGTGTCCGTTGTATATCAGGATCGCGCCCCAGCCGCCCATGCCGGGATTGCCGGAGCAGGCGCCGTCGGTATAAAGGTCGACTTTTTTCATTTACCGGTCCTCAGTTCTTCGCTGCGCTTTCTGCATGCCGTCATAGCGTCGATGACGATCTTATCCATCTGATTGTTCTCGAAAACGTTGACCGCTTCGATGGTCGTGCCGCCCTTTGAGCATACGTTTGAGATAAGCAGTCCGAGCGGAACGTCGGGGTTCGCTTTTATCATCTCGCATGCGCCGATTATCGTGTCTATCGTGAGTTTTTTCGACGTTTCCTTGTCAAGTCCGTTTATTACGCCGCCCTCGATCATAGCCTTGGCGAAATAATACGCGTACGCGGGACCGCTTCCGCTGACGCAGGTAACCGCGTCGAATTTATCTTCCGGTATAAAGTAAGCTTTGCCTACACTGTCGAAGATCGCCTTGCAAAAATCGTTGTGCTTTTTGTCGAGATCGTTGACCGCGATAGCCGCCGCGCCTTTGCCGATCTGCGCCGGAGTATTGGGCATAACGCGGATGACCTTGCCTTGCATATTAAGTTTTTTGCCGATACATTCGCTGTCTATGCCCGCCATTATGCTGATAACGCAATCTGCGCTGCAGCTGAAGTCTATGCTTTTGAATACCTGCGGTTTGACCGAAAGCAACAGATATTCACAGTTATTCGCGACGAATTCGTTGTCGTTTACGCAGAAAATGCCGCCGGCGTCTTTGCAAAGGGGATCAGATGCCGCTATTTGCGATTTGTCCAGGATCCCGCTTTTAAGGATACCGCCGATGATTGCTTTTGCCATATTTCCGCAGCCGATAAAGCCGAGTTTGAATTTTTTCATAAGTTCACCTCACGTAATTGTTATTTTACCATAAAGCCTAACAAACGGCAACAAATAGCAAAACAAAAAACGCTGTTTCAGCCGATTTTCAAGGTAATTTAATAAGAAACCGCCGCCCTTTCGGACGACGGATATCCTGAGTAGTACGGTGAAACAATTAATATTTTATTAACCTTTTCTTTCCGGGACAATTTCAAGCCCGTCGTTATATCTTTTAAGACTGCAGATATATTTTTCTCCGTTTACGTTTATGCCGATGTCTTTTTCTAGAACGCAGTTTCTGGTGTCGATATCGATGGTTCTCGGTCCGTAAAGATATTCGTAGCCTTTCTCATCGCTGTAACTCATGATCGCGTAAGACGGCACGTATCCGCGTCCGTATCCCGCATTGTTCAGAGTAAGCCACGCTTCAATCAGCGATGTAAGATCCGTCTTATAATCAACTTTTATCCTTTGATCTGAAGTCGGGTCGATTTCGGTTTTGCTCAATATCGTGTAGTCGTCATTGTCTTCACGGTTCATTAATGTCGTACAGAGATAATACTCTTTATCTGAGGCAGGATCGGATATGCTCACGTCTGTCGAGAACGCAATTTGCAATATTTCGCCGTCCATCACACTGTCATCTTTGATCCCGTACGTGAACGTGAGCTTGCCTTTCATCTCTTTCGGATATTCGTATTGGTCGATACGCACGGCATTAGCGTTGATAAATTCTTCAATTTTTCCGAGTTCTTCCGCGTCGACCTTTTCTGCGTAGTATTTCTTGCCGAATCCGACCACAAAGTCGTTGAACGAATTGCCGAACTCCGCTCCGCTCTTGAGCGATAAGGCGTATTCTACCGCAAGATTATTTGCAAATCTTTGCAACTGCCCGGTAATGATTTGCAGCACGCTGTCGTAATCGCTGAAATATTTTTCGTCGTTCGAGATAATTTCGTCGACGTATCTGGTGACGGACGGATAAAGGGTAAGGTGAGAACAGTCTATAAACACTCCGTCCGACGTGTTCTTTAATCTTTTACATTCGATGCAGGTATAATTGTATCTCAGCTCCGGTATCGATATAAGAGCATCGCCGAGTCTATTGTGAAAACGTTCTCTGTTTTCCTTAGATATGAGATCTTCGGGATAGTAATTGACGCCGTAACCGCCCGGTATATATCCGCTCATGTCGTTGTCGCCTTCATAATAAGCATTGTCCCATACGTTTGAGTAATATATCGTCGAATCAGCCGACTTTTTGTAATACGCCACCGTTCCCGAAGTCAACAATTTGTGGTGCTTGTCAGCTGTTTCGTAGTTGGCTTTCATAAGCGTAACGTCTTGTCCGGACGAATAATCCAGCTGTACGATAAGAGTATTTATGCCGTAATCGTACATATCGTTCTTGTCGTATGCATCGTCGTTGCCGTTAATAGGATCGACAAATTCGTTTTCCCGCCTATATGTTACGGCATACTTTGTCGTCGAGCAATCCTTTACATTGATAAGCCTTTGTGCATATATCGGATAATATTCGCCTTCTTTTACGCAAAGAAAGTCGCAAACCGTGCAATCTACGACTTCTCTGCCGAGTTCGTCATAATAATATTCGACTTCTATATACTGTCGCTGGTAAGCGTCTTCGTAAAATATACCTGCTTCTACGTCGTATGTCTCGCCTCTCGTTTTCCAGCCGAGTCTTCTCATCGTGATTTTTTCCGATTCCTCATCGTACGAAAGATTATACGAGTTTAACATATAGTGACCGCTTTCGCTTTCCGACATTCCGGGAACCTCGTACGGCAGCTGAAACCACTGGTCGTAACCCGGGATAACGCGAAGAGCCAACGATATCTCGAATTTTAGATCGTCTATTGTCTGTGTCGATTCCGTAGCCGTTCCGCTTATCGTCGCCATACAGTTGTTGAATTCTTCATAGTCTCCCTTTGAAAAAGACATTATTTCAACGTCGGCTTTATATACGTTCTTAAATGCCTGATCGTTTGCGCCGTCGCCGAGTTTTGAAGAAAGCGCGCTTGCGTTATTGTCGATCGACGCGAGAAGTTCGGCGTTGGGCAGATACTGCGCGTTTTCGGCGACGTCTGCTATATGGGTCGCTTCTTCCGGCATTATGGGATTTTTTACCGTGAATTTGCGTTCGATATTTGCGAGGGGAAGTAAGAAACAGCCTGCGCATACGACGATAATTGCGACAGCCGCGATCGCCGCAGCCCATTTGAACGCAACCCTTCTTACATAAGACTGCTTTGATACGACCGTTACGTCTTTTTTGCACTTTTTATCAGCTGCCTTTTTCAGCTCTCTTTTTATTTCGGATCTTTTGTCTTCTGCAAGTACGGTTCCCGATATGATACGACAATATTTGTTATTCTTCATAGTAGTTCCCTTCCTCTAATAATTCTTTCAGAGACTCTCTTGCTCTGCTGAGCCGTATATTTACTGCATTCTTCGTTTTGCCTGTCATTTTGCCGATTTCTTTCGCGCTGTAACCTTCGTAATAAAAAAGATATATAATGTTTCTGTCGAGAGGATCCAGTTTCTCGAGTTCCTCCAGACCGTCCGATAATTCGAAAGATCCGGAGATCAGTCTTTCGTCAAGCGGCAGATTTTTTCTGCGAGCCGATTTAAAATAATCCTTACATTTATTGACGGTTACTTTTATCAGCCATCGTTTCGCGTGTTCGGCGCTCTTAAAAGGCAGCTTTTTCAGCATTGCAAGGAAAGTTTCCTGCACAATGTCCTCCGCTTCCTGCCTGATGCCCGTATATTGCAACGCAAGCCTGAAGACAAGGTCTCCGAACGCCTCAACTATTTCATCGGCCGTCAACGTTTTAACTTCTTCCATCGAGATCTCCTTATTAATATAATCGAATCAAAACGTCAAAATCTTTCGATCAAATTTAATTATATTGGAAAAATTTTTCCGGAACAACAAAATACAATGCGATCGGAAACCGTAAATTATATATCCATACACAAAACCGTTATAATCTTGTTAAAAAACCGCTCTTGCCGGTAGAATTGACGCAGATTACAGTATTATTGAGCGCGTACGTACGAGACTTTTACAGAGCTCAGCGACTGAATAGCAAAGTAATGATTTTGTCAGTTTCTTAATCCCGCGTCTTCCCTGCGAAAAAAATAAGACTGAACAAAAATTCAGTCTTATTTTGGCAGGGGAGACGCGATTCGAACACGCAACCAATGGTTTTGGAGACCACTACTCTACCGTTGAGCCACTCCCCTAAGTTTTATTAAGTTTTAATTATCCGCTTCTCTTTCTCTCTACGGCGAAATCTATTTTACAATGTAAGCGCCGTCAAAGTCAATCGAAATGTACTTTTTTGATTTATTTATTTTAAATATTCTCCAAAATGCTTTTTAATGCCGCAAAAAGGTGGAAAAATCGGCTTGAATACGTTATAATGTTTACAGATTTATTTTTGAGGAGTCGAAAAATGACCGATACAAGCATTTACAACAATCCGCTCATCACAAGATACGCAAGCCGGGAAATGGCGGCGAATTTCTCTGACGACAAGAAATTCAGGCTGTGGAGAAAACTCTGGATAGCGCTTGCGGAATCGGAAAAAGAACTGGGGCTCAACATCACCGACGAACAGATAACCGAAATGAAAGAGCATGCAGAGGATATCAACTACGACGACGCGCGCAAATTCGAAAGCGAAGTAAGACACGACGTTATGGCGCACGTTAAAGCGTACGGAAAGCTCGCGCCCAAAGCGATGCCGATAATCCATCTTGGCGCTACTTCGTGTTACGTTACCGACAACGCTGAGGTGATCGTAATTGACAACGCGCTCGATATCGTGCTCGACAAGCTTATAAATTTTATGGACAAATTGCGCAAATTTGCGCTCAAATACAAAGATCTGCCCACGCTCGGCTTTACTCATCTGCAGCCCGCTCAGCTGACCACTGTCGGTAAACGCGCTGCGCTGTGGCTCAGCGATCTTCTGCTCGACCTGGAAAACCTTAAACACCTCAAATCCTGCGTCAAACTGCGCGGAGTGAAAGGTACGACAGGCACGCAGGCGAGCTTCCTCGACCTGTTCAACGGCAACGGTGAAACGGTCAAAGAACTTGAAAAGAAGGTCGTTCAAAAGATGGGATATGAAAAGGCGTACGGCGTGACCGGTCAGACATACCCGAGAAAATTCGACTACAACGTACTCTGCGTTTTGTCTCAGATCGCGCAAAGCTGCTACCGCTTCTCTAACGATATCAGAATACTTCAGAATATGAAGGAGATCGAAGAGCCGTTTGAAAAGACGCAGATCGGATCTTCCGCAATGGCTTACAAGCGCAACCCGATGAGAAGCGAGCGCGTCGGATCCATCGCGCGCTACGTGATCTCGCTGCCGACAAACTGCGCGATAACCGCGTCTACCCAGTGGTTTGAACGCACTCTCGACGACAGCGCTAACAAGCGTATCGTCATTGCTCAGGCTTTTCTTTCAGTCGACGCGATACTCAACCTCTGCATGAACATAAGCGAAAACCTCGTCGTGTACGATAAGGTGATAAAGAAACATATCGATGCGGAACTGCCCTTTATGGCTACCGAAAACATTATGATGGAATGCGTCAAAGCGGGCGGCAACCGTCAGGAACTGCACGAAAGGATAAGGGTCCTGTCAATGGAAGCGTCGAAAAACGTCAAGATGGAAGGTAAAGACAACAATCTGATAGAGCTTATAAAGAACGATAATATGTTCGCGGCGGTCAAGGACAGACTGGACGGCATACTCGACGCGAAAAACTTTATCGGAAGAGCTCCCGACCAGGTCGTCGAATTTATAGAAAATGAGATCGATCCCGCGATCGCGGCTTCCGGCGTAGAGCTGGGCAAGAAAGGCGAAGTAAACGTCTGAGATATTTTTTGATACCGTTTAATGCGAAACGGCGGGTTTTGCCCGTCGTTTTTTTATTGTAAAACCGACGTTATTTGCTTTTTAGCAATTTTAGTCGCATTTTTTTAACATACTCATTAGTCGTTTTCGGTAAGCCGGTACATCCAGTCCGCATATATACCGTAGCCTTTTGTCGGATCGGAAGTGAAAACGTGCGTGACTGCGCCGACGAGTTTGCCGTTCTGGATTATCGGGCTTCCGCTCATACCCTGGACTATACCTCCGGTCAATTCTATCAGCTTTTTATCCGTTATCCTTATCACCATCGACTTGTCGGCGGGCGAAGACTGATCGTTCACTTTTATTATCTCGATGTCGTAATATTGCGGTTCTACGCCCTGAACGGTGCTGTATATCTGAGCTTTTCCCGGTCTTACGCTCAGTCTCGAAGCGATCTTTACTGTTTTCAGACTTTCGCTGCTTCCCGAATATAAGCCGTAATTGCCGAATCTGCAATTCGTTTCAATAGTTCCTACAGGCGACGATTTTGAGCTGAAAGCGCCGTTCAGTTCTCCCGCTTTTCCGATCTTGCCTTTTACGCTGCCGGAGATATAAGCGTTGAATATCCTGCCGCCGTCGATCCTGACGATATTGCCGTCCTCACCCATTATCCCGTGTCCGAGACATGCGTACTTGTGAGTTTCGGGATTTATAAACGTTGCGGTTCCTATGCCCGCGATGCTGCCTTGCAGAGTAAGACCTATCCTGTAATTGCCGCTCAAAACGTCTTTGGCGGGGTATACGGTGTATTTGAGAATGTCGCTTCCTCTCATTATGCACAGTTCGGCGGGCTGACCGTTTTTTGCGTTGAGTATTTCCGTTACAGCCTTATCGTCGCCGACCGGAACACCGTCTACGGCGACAAGCACGTCGCCCGGTCTGATATCGGTGTTTTCGCACGGAGACACAGCGCCGTCGGCGGTCACAACGCCCGTTTTGCCCGTCACTATCAATCCTTTGATATCCAGTTCAAGCCCGAGAGGAAAACCTCCTAACAATACTTCGCGATCTTCGCTTTTTTCGGCTTTTTGCGAATTAACGCCTATAAGCCCGAAAAGTTTTGTTTCAACTTTACCATGCTCTTCGTCCAGAACGTTTATGCTGAAAGGCGAAGAAGTCTGCGCGACATCGTAACCGTCAAAACATTGTGCGCCTCCGTTGCAGATGCCGAAATAACCTACGGCTGCAACACAGACCGCCAGAAGTAAAATTACGCCGAATATTCTCTTCATGTTAAAACTCCTTACGGGTGTTAGTTTGAGATTAAGCGGCGTAAATTATGTAAAAGTATAAAAAAACGACGGATTTGCCGTCGTAATTATGCCGATTGCTTTAAAAATCAACGTAATTTATAATTATTGGCGTATTCTTTCATCTCTTTAGCGTGAGGTAAAGCGTGCATGCCGTATTCGCTGCCGCCCAGAAGTCTCGCGATCTCCTTAAGAGTTTCTTCTTCGTCGAGAAGGTCGACGTGAGTGAAAGTCTTTCCGTTTTCCGTCGTCTTGACAATGAGATAATGAGCGTCCGCCATACTTGCCAGCTGTGGCAGATGGGTCACCGCAAGCACTTGTTTATCCGTAGAAATGTTGTAAAGCTTTTCCGCTACGACCTGCGCTATCCTGCCGCTTATACCCGTGTCTATCTCGTCAAAGACCATCGTCTGAATACCGTCTACGTCCGATATAATGTTCTTTACCGCAAGCATAAAGCGCGAAAGTTCGCCGCCCGATATGACTTTGCTGAGCGCTTTCGGCGGCTGCCCTGCGTTTGCCGAGAACATGAACAGTACGTTGTCCGCGCCGCTCTCGTTCACGCCTTCGATATCGAAAGTAATATCCGCATAGAAAGTCGCACTGTTCATCCCCAGTTCTTTTAGCTGCGCGCAGATGTTGACTGCGAGTTTTTTCGAATATTCTTCGCGGATACCGTGTATTTCTTTACTGTTTTTAAGCAATTTGCTCTGTGCGATCTCCAGCGCGGAATTGAGCTTTTCGATATTGTACTCCGCGTCGTCGTAAAAATTAAGCTCTTCCCTTATTTTATCTGCGTAAGCAAGTATATCCGCGACTGTTGCGCCGTATTTACGCTTTAATGTACGCACGAGCGCGAGCCTCTCTTCGACCCTTTCGGCTTCGTACGGATTGTATTCGCTCTCTTCGAGCAGACTTTCCAGCGTCTCCGCGATATCTTTTATCTCTATCTTTGCGCCGTCAAGTCTTTCGATAAGCTCTGTATAACGCGGGTCGTATTCTTCTACGGACGAAAGCTCAGACTTAGCGCCGGATACTGTCGTCACCGCGCCGCCTTCGTCGCCGTTCAGATAATTTTGAGCCGCTGCGAGCGCGTCGGATATCGCGCGGGAATTGTTGAATTTCTTGCGCTTTGCTAAAAGTTCCTCTTCTTCTCCGTCTTTAAGATCCGCCTTTTCTATCTCGTCAAGTTCAAATCTTAGTATATCGGTCTTCTTTGCGACGTCGGACATCGAGCCGTATTTTGCGAGTTCTTTTTTTATCGCGTTCACTTCATCCCAAAGTTGCTTTTGAGTTTCGAGAGGCTTATTCAGCGCGATTTTTGCGTATTTGTCGAGAATAAATATATGGTTTTCGTCGTTTAAAAGCCCGGTAGCTTCATGCTGACCATAGATGTCCGTAAGCGCGATCGCTACTTCTTTCAGCATCGCCAGGGTGACTTTTTCGCCGTTTATCCTGCACGTATTTTTGCCGGCGTCCGTCATAATGCGCGTCAGTACAAGCTCGTCGCCGTCACATTCGATATCCATTTCCGCAAGGATATCTCTGACCTTCGGGCTGTCCGAGATATCGAAAAACGCGCTGACCTTCGCCGTTTCCTTTCCGTAAGATATCAGCGATTTGTCCGCACGCGTACCGAGGACGAAGTTAAGGCTGTCTATTATAATGGATTTACCCGCGCCAGTTTCGCCCGATAGAATATTCAGCCCTTTAAAAAAGCTTATTTCCAGCTTTTCGATCAGGGCTATATTGTCGATCTGTAAAGTTTCCAGCATAGGAAATTACCACAAATAAGATTTCAGAAGATCTACCGTTTCTTTTACGTCCGCGTCCTGCGCGACGACCGCGAAGATAGTGTCGTCGCCCGCGAGAGTGCCTATTATCTGCGAGAGATTGAGATGGTCGATAAAAGCGCACGCGCTGTTAGCGCCGCCGGCGACCGTCTTTATCACGACGAGATTGTTCGCGTACTGGATCGAAAGCACGCATTCTTTGAAGATATTGCCGAATTTGACCGATATCTTATGCGGTGCGGCTTCGGCTTTTACGTACTTGTATTTCTTATCCGAGCCCAGGATCTTGATAAGCCCCAGCTCTTTGATGTCGCGAGATACCGTCGCCTGAGTGGCGCAGAAACCGCGCTCGGTAAGAAGTCTTACCAGTTCGTCCTGAGTTTCGATGTCCTTTTCTGCGATAAGGTCCACGATACATTGCTGTCTTTTTGCTCTTATCATCACTCACCCCAATATGCCAGTTTCTTTATCAGTTTGCTGTAAAAACTGCTCTTTTCAAACCTGATGAAAGTAGCGGCATGATCACACTTTTTAATAGTAATTTTTTGCGGATCTTCGACAAAAGAGATTATTTTGCCGTCGATCGTAAGTCTCAGATCGTTGCTGTCGCTTGAAAGGTCGACGCGGCAGTTGTCGCTTATGACCATAGGACAGAAATGCAGCGAATGAGGACAGATCGCGTTTATTATCAGCGCGTCCAGGTCAGGGCTCAATATGGAACCGTTGCAGGACAGCGAATAACCTGTCGAGCCTGTCGGAGTGCTGACCATTACGCCGTCGGCTCGCACTTTGTCCGCTCTTACGCCGTCAATATCGACGGCTATGCTGCATATGTTGGAATTATCGGTCTTTGCAAGTACGACTTCGTTCAGAGCTATAAAGGCGTTGTCGCCGTTTTCGACGGATATCATCGACCTTTTTTCACAGAAATAGTCGCCTGAAAGCAGTCTGTCGGCGCATTCTTCAAGTCTGTCGGCGTTCACTTCTGTCAGAAAACCTATATGCCCTAGGTTGACGCCGAGCATCGGAATGTTTTTTACCGCGCAATAAGGCGCGATATTCAGCATTGTGCCGTCGCCGCCGAACGCGACGAGCACGTCGACGCCGTCGGTAAGCTCTCTCAGTTTTTCGTGAGTGTCGCTTTCCATTTTACGGTCGCTGTAAAATTTATAAGATACACCTTTCTGCTGAAGTATCGACAAAAATTTTTTGGCGGTCGCGCTGTCGCTGTCCTTATTCAGATTGGTATAAACGCCGATTTTCATAATTTTATTATAATACCAAATGAATAAATATTCAATAGAATCTATAAAATATTTAAAATTTAAATAAATTTATACACAATTTTTACCGTTCAAAGCGTTTTTTAACTGTCGGTGAATATTTTCGATAAGAATTTGAGTATATCCGCCGTATATGCAATTTATTTTTTAAGCCGGATGAGATACTCGGCATTCTTACCTTCTCTCTCAGGAGCATTCGTTATGCCGAGAATTTCCGCTCCCAATCCCTCGGCGAAAGCGCGTATGTCGTTTACTACCGCGGTTCTTACTTTTTCCGACAGGACAAGTCCGGTTTTGGACAGATTTTTTCTTCCCGCCTCATACTGCGGCTTTATCAACGCGACTATTTCGCCGCCCTTCTTTACGACCGAATAAACGGGCGGAAGCACCAGTTTAAGCGATATAAAGCTTACGTCCACGCAGGCAAATTCACATTCTTCGCCCAAAACCGCGGCGCTTAATTCGCGCGCGTTGAAATTGTCGACCACGACTACGCGGGGATCGTTTTTAAGCTTTTCGTCAAAAGCGCAGTCCGCAACGTCTACGGCGTAAACTTTAGCCGCGCCGTGCGACAGCAGACAGTCAGTAAAACCTCCGTTTGACGCGCCTACGTCGACGCACACTTTGTTTTTTACGTCGAGTTTGAAATCGTTGAAAGCCTTTTCGAGTTTATCGCCGCCTCGCGAAGCGAAGCGGTACTCCCGTTCAACGGATACTTTGTCGCCGTCCTTTATATTTAAGGAAGACTTTTTCACGGCAACTCCGTTTACGTTCACGAAACCGTCAGCGATCATATTCGCCGCTTTTGTGCGGCTGTATCCGTATTTGTCGCTGAGATACAAATCGAGTCTCACGCTGTCACCTTAGAGAAAATCTTTTCGGCAATGCTTTCGGGGTCAATGCCCGTCGCCTTCATTATATATCCGACGCTGCCCTGCGGATAGGGCTTTTCGTCGAACGCGAATACGGTGACATCCGCGTTTACGTCGCTTTCTGAATAGTATGCGACGATTCCTTCGCCGAAACCGCCCGTTTTTACTCCGTCTTCAAGCGTGAATATACGCTTTTCTTTTATAGAATCGAGAAGCTCCTTGTCAAGCGGCTTTACGAAACGTGCGTTGACGACGTCTGCCGCAACGCCTTTTCCTTTTAATATCTCAGCGGCGGCAACGGCGGTAGCGACGCTTACCGCGCCGGTCGCAAGGATGACGACATCCTCTTTGCCTTCCGTAAGATATTCCCATTTGCCGACCTTAATCGGCGTATGCACGGCATATTTGTGGCAGTCTTCCGCCTTCGGATAGCGTATCGCAAGCGGAGTTTTGCAGTCGAGCGACCATTTAAGCGCGGATTTTAGTTCTTCTCCGTCCTTCGGGCATATCACTGTAAGATCGGGAAGCGCGCGCATGAACGATATGTCGAAAACTCCCTGGTGAGTCTCGCCGTCGCCCGCGACTATGCCGCATCTGTCAACGAGAAGCGTAACCGGCAAAGAGTTCAGACAGACGTCGTGTATCAGCTGATCGTACGCCCTTTGAAGAAAGGTCGAATATACGGCGAAATATGGCTTTTTACCGCCGAGCGCAAGTCCCGCGGACATACACATCGCATGCGCTTCTGCAATGCCTACGTCTGCAAATCTGTCCGGAAAGCGCTTTTCGAATTCGTCAAGCCCGGTACCCGACGCCATCGCGGCGGTTACCGCATAGACGTTTTTATCTTTTTGTGCAAGCTTGCACAAGGTCTCGCCCGCTATCTGCGAAAAAGTAGGATATTTTTGCGCCGACGGAGAATAGCCGTGGTATTTTTCGGGATCGTTTTCCGCCTCTGAATACCCCTTGCCTTTCTTTGTAAGAATGTGGACCATCACGGGTTCGTCCGCCGCTTTAGCCTTGCCGAATGCGCGGACAAGCGCCTTTATATCGTGGCCGTCCACTACGCCGATATATTTAAGATTGAACAAAGAGAACGGGCGTTTTACTCTTTCGCGTCTGAGCCTTTCTAAGTAATTTGAGATGAGTCCGACGTTTCTCGAAATGCTCATCTCGTTGTCGTTGAGCACGATTATCTGTTTATGACCCGTGCCGGCGAGGTCGTTCAGCGCTTCGTAAGCGAGCCCGCCCGTCATTGCGCCGTCCGCCGTTAAGCGCTCTCGCAAGTCCGCACGCGATCGAAAGCGAAGTCGAAGCGTGCCCTGTGTTGGCGACGTCGTATTCGCTTTCCTGCGTTTTCGGGAAGCCTGAGATGCCTGCGTCTCCTCTTAAAGTCCCCAGAAGGTCCTTTCTTCCGGTAAGTATCTTGTGGGCGTAACATTGATGACCTACATCGAAAATTATCTTGTCTTTGGGCGCGTCGAACACGTAATGCAGCGCGACGACCGCCTCGACAGCGCCGAGATTGGACGAAAGATGTCCGCCGCATTCGAATACGGTCTTTAAAATCAGTTCTCTGATCTCACCGCAAAGAATATCCAGCTGACCGTAGTTCAGCTTTTTAATGTCTTTGGGATAATTGACCTTTTCGAGAATGCTCATAGCCGTTTCCTTTTGAATATTTTAATCAAGGCGTTCAGCCTTGCCGCCGTAAAAAGAACGATGTTTCTGCTGTTTCTGACCGCGATCCGCTTGCAGAACGCCTTGCCGCCGACGGTTACCGAGGCTATCACGGCGGATACGAGTATCGAAGGCAGAAAAGCGTCCGTGCCGAACGCGTCGGACAGAACCGCGACAATGCTGGCGCCGCACGCACCGCTCATAACGCCGCAGATATCGCCTATCACGTCCGCGCAAAAATTATTGACTTTTTCGGCGTTGGAAATAAGCGCTTTCGCGACTTTGAGCGTACCCTTGTTTTTAACCGCGGTCTCATCGACGGCGCAGGCGGAACAAGACGCGACGCTTACTCCTATTACATCAAAAATTATACTAGTAATTATCATAAAAATCAACAACATTGTTGCAATAAGTATGTTGCTGCCTCCGACCGCGACCTGAGAAAGAACGCTGGATATAAGCGAAAGAATAAAAGTCAGCACAACGATTTTCAGCGCCCAGTCGGCAGAACGTCGTCCCGAGCGTTTTCGTTTACCTTTGCTTTTATTGTTGTAAAAACCGAATAATTTAGCCACGGTAAATTATATTTTGGAAATCTATCAAAATTACCATAATGCAAAAAAGTACCGCGCAATGCGGTACTTTATCCGATATATCGATATCGCCGTTTTTATTTATCAATAGTTTCTGCCGACAAGATAATGACAAAGTCTTATCAGCTTGTCCGCTTTTTCGCCGTATTTTGAGACGCATGAGACCGCGCGCATCGTGTAATCCTTAGCCTTGCTCTCCGCTTCCTTCACCCCGAACATCGCGACATAAGTCTTTTTATCGCTCTTTTCGTCGCTTTTCACGTTCTTTCCGAGTACGGCTTCTGTCGACGTACAGTCGAGAATGTCGTCGGTTATCTGATAAGCTACTCCCATATAGTCGGCAAAATTGAGAAGATCTATCTCCTCTTCCTTAGTGCAGCCGCATGATACGGCGCCGGAAAGAAGCGCGGCTATCAGAAGTCCCGATGTTTTTTTAGAATACATAGAAAGCAACGACTTTTCGTCGCAACCCGCGCCGTTGTTTTCGGTCACGTCCATACATTGACCGCCGATCATGCCCGTCGTTCCCGCATATTTAGCGATATAGCTTGCCGCGAGCACGTCCCGCGAGGAATTAATCGTCTCCATAAGCACTTCGTACGCGGAATTCAGCATCGCGTCGCCGGCAAGCAGCGCGACCGCTTCGCCGAACTTTACGTGAGTCGTCGGTTTTCCGCGGCGCAGCGTGTCGTTGTCCATGCACGGCAGGTCGTCGTGGATCAGCGAATACCCGTGTATGAGTTCGACCGCGAGCGCGAAGTCCTGAACCTCTTCGCACGATTTTCCCGCAAACTCCGCTCCCAGATAGCAAAGCATCGGGCGCAGTCTCTTTCCACCGCCCGTCATAGCGTACGCGACAGCCTCTTTTACGGGAGACGGACAATCCAGCCTGTGGATAAGGTAATCGTCTAAAGTTGCGTTGAATATTCCGGCATATACGCCGATAATGTCTTTCATCAGTTGTTATCCGCCTTAAAATCGTTTTTTTGCAGGTTGTCGAGTTCTCCTTTGAGTTCGGTTATCTTTCCGTTCGCCTCGTCCAGCTTAGCCTTGCACAGCGATGAAAGTTTTACGCCTTCTTCAAAGAGTTTAATCCCTTCGTCCACCGTGGTTTCGGGGTTTTCGAGTTTTTCGGTTATCTCGTCTATTCTCGCCAGCATGCTTTCAAAAGATCTTTCATCCTTTTTCATATCGTCACCTCTTTTCTCCAACGGTCACGTTGTTTACCGTCGCTTGCGCATACCCGTCGCCCGAATTTACCGTTATATTGTCGCCGACGGATAGCTGCGCTATATTTCTTATTCTTCCTTTTTCGCCTGTTAGCGTGAAAAAGCCTTTTTCAAGTATTGATACCGGATTTGCCGCGCCGAGAGAGGTCAGAGACTTTTCATATCTCACTCTCTTATCCCTGAGCAGATTTTCAGCCGCGCCGCGCATATACTCAGAAGAAAGCGCGAACGCCGCGAAAGACGCGGTATTTCTCGCCGAAGCCGCCGCCAGCATGCGCCTTGACGCCGTAGAAAGGTTTCTTGCGCTTGCCGACACTTTGTCTGTAAGCAGACTTTTCGCACGCGCCGCGAAAGCCGAAAGCTCTTCTCTTATAGCGGTCGTATCGTAAGCTATGAGTTCCGCCGCCGCGGTAGGCGTTGCCGCTCTTGCGTCCGCGACAAGGTCGCACAGCGTGTAGTCTGTCTCGTGTCCGACAGCCGAAATTATCGGTGTTTTTGCCGCGTATATGCTCCTCACAAGCTTTTCGTCGTTGAACGGCATGAGATCTTCCCGAGATCCGCCTCCTCGGGCTATTATTATCACGTCGAATCCCAGTTCGTCCGTTACCCGAAGCGCATTGACAATGCTTGACGCGCTGTTTTCGCCTTGCACCTGCACTCCGTACACATTTATATCTATTACTTCGTTATAACGCCTTACCGTTGTGATTATATCGCGTATAACCGCGCCCGTCGTCGAAGTCAGAACGCATACGTTTCTGCAATACGCGGGCAGTCTTTTTTTGTGTTCTTCCGCAAACAGTCCTTCTTTCAGAAGCTTGTTTTTCAGCTCTTCCAGCTGCATTGCGAGAAGCCCCGCGCCGTACGGCGTTATCCTGTCCGCGTTCAGACTCAGCCTGCCGTTTTTGCCGTAATACGATACGCTTCCGCGCACGATTATCAGCTCTCCGTTTTTCGGTACGTATGTTTTGGCGCAGTTGAAGCTGTTGCAGGCAATCTGCGCGTCTTTGTCCTTCAAAGTAAAATAGGCGTGCCCGCGAACGACGCTTATGCCGCTGACCTCGCCTACCACGTCTATATCGTGCAGCATTTCCTCCGCAACGAAGACGTTGTGAATATACATATTGACTATGCTTACGCTGAGATATTTCGGCGAGTTCATCTTTCAGCCTTAGCCGTTGCCGCCCGTAAAGTGTTGGCAAGAAGCATCGTTATTGTCATCGGTCCGACGCCGCCCGGCACCGGAGTTATGAAAGACGCCTTTTTCTCTACGTTTTCAAAGTCGACGTCGCCTACCAGTTTGCCGTCCACGCGGTTTATACCGACGTCTATCACGATCGCGCCGTCCTTGACCATGTCTGCGGTCACGAATTTGGGTCTGCCGATAGCCGCGACAAGGATATCCGCCCTTGACGTTATTTCTTTAAGATCTTTTGTCTTGCTGTGGCATACCGTGACCGTGCAGTCGGAGTTGAGCAAAAGCATTGCCATCGGCTTTCCGACCGTATTGCTTCTTCCGATGACGACAGCGTTCTTGCCGGAAAGATCTACGCCCGTCGTTTCAAGCATTTTCATCACGCCGAACGGCGTGCACGAGATCGTCCCAGGTCTGTTCATCGCGAGAAGTCCGAGGTTTGTCGGCGAAAAACCGTCGACGTCTTTTTCGTCGGGTATAAGTTCAAGTATCCTTTTTTCGTCGTAGCCTGCCGGAAGAGGCAGCTGAACGAGTATTCCGTCCACCGAATCGTCGCCTGCAAGCGTTTTGACCGTGTTTTCTATCTCCGACTGCGCGACGCCGTCCGCGTATTCGTAGTGAAGAGATCTCATTCCGACCTCTGCGCAGCCCTTTATCTTATTTCTCACGTATGTCTGCGACGCGGGATCTTCCCCAACGATTATTACTGCAAGGCAAGGCTTTCTGCCGTATTTTTCTTCAAAAGCTTTTACGTCTTCCTTTATCTTCGATCGGGTATCCGCAGCGACCTCTTTACCGTATATCAACATATCAGTCATTCCCTCCGATCTGCTTTAAAATTCCCGCGAGCACGCCGTTTACGAAAACGTAGCTGTCAGGCATGGAGTACGTTTTTACTATATCCAGGATCTCGCTGATCGAAACCGCCGGCGGGATATCCGGCATAAACATTAATTCGTACGTTGCGAGAAGCAACGCAGCGAGGTCGGGTTTAAAAATACGTTCAATGCTGAAATTGCGCGAATTCGCGCCGATAAGCTCTGAAAGTTCTTCATAACGCTCTTTCACTCCGCCGACGACGTTCTTTATATAGTCTTTATCCGCCACGGTGATCTCGCTGTCCGCGAATACCGTATCCATGGTCGGGGAACTTTCCTGATTATCCTTATTGAAAAGCCACTCGAAAACGAGTTTGTACGCGTAATCGCGCGCCTTTTTTCTGCTCATATGTCTCTCCGTCGGAAACCCTCCGGCGCATAATACGCCGAAGGGTCCTTAAATTTTTCGTCAGTTGGAATAAACTACGCCCGCTACGTTGACGTTTATCGCCCTTACCTTATATGAAGTCGCTTTTTCGACTTCGTTCTTGATTTTTTCCTGAAGACTTGCCACTACCCTGGGGATAACGTAACCGTAATATACGTTTACCGACACGTCGATTATCGCGGTCATATCGTCGTACAGCTCTACCGAAATAGCTGTGCTCTTCTTATTTTTACCCAGCTTTATGTTTTTTGACAGACCCGCTTCGTACGATACGGAAGCAATACCGTCGACCTGAGACGCCGCGCTGCCCGCAACCGAAGTTATGATGCTGACGTAGGTCTCCCTGGCCTGATAGTTGTCCTGTGACATACCACACCTCCGAAATATGCTTTTATTGTATCATATCGCAGCGGGTTTGACAAGCGTTAAGCGGTATATGGGACTACAACGACCTCGCTTGCGGTATAATCGGTTTCTTCAAGTATCACGTTGAGTATCTGCGCGACTTCCTGCGCTTCCAGCTCGCTCTTGTTGATGATGACGTTGACGTTGTTCGTGCTCATTGTAACGACCGCGTCGTCAAAACCTTTCGCCTTGATGAGGCTCTCAATGACGAGTTCCGCTTCTATATTGTTCAGAAGATCCTCTCTCATCGTCTCGGCGGTAGCCTTCGCTTCTTCGGTCGAGGTCTCGGATGCGATGATCGCGTCGAGATAGCTCATCTCTTCGGCTCTCGCGGTCTCGCGGCTGGTGCGGTATGTATTGAAAAAGGTCTCGACCACGTCGCCGCCGGTCGTCTGCCCTCCGTCGTCCGTCTTTGAGAACCAGTCGCTGTTCAGCGCGAAATTAAGCACGCCGGTTAGTACCAGAAGCGCTACCATACTGCAAAGGATGATCACCTTTTTTGCATTTGAGGAAAGTTGCTTTTTAACTTTCACTGCCTGAGTTTGTTCTGCCATAAAATACCTCCATGGATCGAAAAATATATATTTTGCGCCTTACGGCTTTTTGCCTTTTTCTTATTCCCAAAATATTATATTAACTGTCAATTCATTTTATACACTTTGATTTTGCTTCCGTCGACTTTGAGCAGCGCACATATCGCGTCTATTATCTTTAGCTTTACCGCGACGTCGTCACCGCCTTCCGCAACGACGACTATGCCCTGTATCTTCGCAGGCGTCGTAGATACGATAAGCGGCTGCTGAACGCCGTCAACCGTTATTATCACAGGAGTCGAAGTGGTCGTAGTATTCTCTACGGTCCTGTCGCTGTTGCCGTCGCTGTCCGTAGTGACGGTTGTCACGGTTTCTTCGTCGTAAGCTATCTCAACGCTTTCCGAACCGTCGTAGGTTATCAGTATCTCGCACTTGCCCACCCCCTCTATAGACGAAACGATCCCGGAGACCTTTTCGGCGAGCTCCGACGAATCCGCAGCCTCGTCTACGCTCGTCTTGTCATTTACCTGCGTATAGATCAAATATCCAAGCGTCAGAGCCGCGCAAAGCGCGACCGCGACGATGATCTCAATATGTTTTATGCTTTTCAGCCTGGCGATAAATCCCTGTTTTTCGTTTACGTCGTTATTTGTTGTCATATACCCTCACTTCGTCGCAACCGACCGCCGCTTTTATCAGCGATATTATCTCATCTTCGCAGTCCTCTTTTGTCTGACTGCACAGTGTTATGTCCACGTTTACTCTGTCGATTCCATATATATTTCCGGCAGTGCGAAAAATTACAACGGTCGCGCTTTCGTAGCCGCGAAGTTTGAGACAATTTGTAATTTTTTGTTCGTCCGCGTCCTTTCTGTCGCCGTTCACGCCGTCGATGAACGCGGTATCCGTCTCTATAACGTCGTCGAAATACTTTGAAAAGTCTATCTCCGATTTAAACGCCTTTGTTATCGGCGACGCGATAACGAGGACGACGATCAGCGCGTAAACGCCTTTTACATACTTATTGCTTTCGCCTTCGGGCGTCAGTACGTCTATGAGAACGCCGATAACTACGACGCCGACAATGCTCATTATCCACGCCGTCATACTACCCCCGCGTTGCAGGTCGCAACGATGAGCATGACCGTAACGATAAACATAAACCCTACGCCCAGTATTATAGCGATGAGTATGCCGAGATTTTTAGATACGCCGGTCAGCATCAGAGAGAATCTCTCGTCTGATACCGGCTCTATAAGTCCGCTTACCAATCTGAGACCGAGCGAAAACACGGCGATCTCGATCACCGGCGCGGCGATAGCGGAAAGGATCAGCAGCGTTATCACCAGCCCCGCAGAGTTTTTTATAAGTACAAGCCCCGCAAGTACGAGATCGAACCCGTCCGAAAGATAGCCGCCGAGCAGCGGCACATAGCTTTGAAGCGCAAATTTCGCGGTTTTTATAGATACGGTATCAGCGACGGCACCGGTAACTCCTTGCGCGGACAAGAAGGTGGCGAATATTCCGAAAACTCCTCCGAGTATAAAATTCGCGCACGTCTTGAAAAAGTCCGTCAGCTTTGAAAGCTTTATGTTTTTGCTTAAATTCCCGATTATTCCGATCGTTGTCGCCGCAATGAAAAGCGGCATTACCAGCGAGGTTACCACGGTCGTCACGCCTGTCGCAAGGATCGCCGTGACAGGTTGATATACCGACGCGGAAGTTACAGCACCCAGCGCTGTCAGCAGAGTCAGTAATACCGGAAAAGCCGCGTTCATCAGCGATTGCATACTGTTAACCGTCGCCGTCGCGCCGATAAGAAGCTTCGCTACTTTCGCGACAACTACCGATATCATAGCCGCGTAACAGGCGAAATATATTATCTCCGTCGTGCTCTTTTTAAGAAATCCTCCCGAAAAACCGCCGACTATCGAGTAAAGCAGCGCAATCGCGAATATCGCAATAAGCGACGGAAGCGCGTCGCTTACCGCGCCTGAAGCGACGTCGGCAGCCGCATTCAGGAATCCTTGAGCGTCCGTATCGTATTTTCCGCCGATAACATCCTTAATCGTCTGCAATATCCCGTTGTTTCTCACACCCTCTGCGTTGCCGTATTCGTCCAGCCAGCTCTGAAGATCTGACAGATCCAGGTCTCCCAGCTTGTCCTCAACTTCGTTTTGCAGTTGTTCTTCCGCGGAATCGTCCGCAAAGACCGGCGCCCCGCAAATAATGACGACGAAAATACATAACGCTGCGATTATTGCCGCCTTGACTTTTATTCTCTTCATACCAACCCCGCGACCGCGTCGATAAGCGCGTTTACTATAGGTAAGGCGGTAAGGAATATCGCTATTTTGCCGCCCAAAGCAATCTTTTTGGATATCCCGCCTGCCTCAAGATCGTCGCAGAGACCGCAGGCGTATTCCGTCAGATATCCGATACCGACTATCTTCATTAAAGCCGAGAACAATTCGTTGTCAATACCCGTCTTGTCGACTATCGACTGCAGAGACACAAGCACCGAGGACAGCGATTTTATACATACGATGAGTATCACGATCCCAGTCGCCACCGCAACGACCGCCGCATACTGTCCGTCAGTCTTTTTCAGCAAAAGACATGCAATCGCGCCGATCATTCCGACAGATACCAGCCTGAAGATGTCCATCAGTATATCCCCAACACGGATCTCAGACTCTCAAACAATCCGCCGATCATATCGACTACCATAAGAAGCACTATGACAAGCCCTGTCAGAGTCACGAGCGTGGCGATCTCGTCCTTGTCGCTCTTCTTCAGGACGGTGTTTATTATCGCAGTCAGCAGTCCGACTCCCGCAATTTTGAATATAATGCTTACGTCCACATTACCCCTCCGTATCACGCGACGAGAAGCATCGCCGCAAGTCCCGCAAGAATCCCCAGTTTAAAGGAAAGCGCGCCGTATTTTTTATAGTTTTCTTTTGCGCTTTCTGTTATCGGCGACAAATTCGCGCGGTATTTCGAAAGCTCGGAAAGCTGCGTGTCCAGATCAGATCTTCCCAGAGAATACAACATCTCCGCGACGAGATTTTTTTCGTAGCCGGTAAGCAGTCTCGAATTTGCCGCTTTAAGGCAATCCGCTTTTGAAAACTCGCCTTTTTCAAGTAAACCGGCATAGGCGGACAGCATTTTTGCCGCGTCGCTCTTCTTGTCCGCAACATAGGAAGAAGTTATATCGAAAAGCGGCGTCTGAAGGAAAGCTATCCCCTTTTCAAGCGCGTCTATATATCCTGTCAGTTCCGATAAAAGAGACGATCTTCTGCGGTAATACGCGCTGACGCCGCAGCCGACGTATCCGCAACAGACGAACAAAAGCGCGCCGACCAATATCTTCAGCAACTCTTTATCCTCTCTTTATCGACTATCGTCGAAACTTTTCCGATTCCTTCGAGTTGCACATAGTATCTGACAAACGGCGCGAGCGCGCGGTAAGTTTTGTCTTTAAGAAGGCTCAACGCGTCCTTCGCGTGCACTGTTGCGACTATCTTTACCCCTGAGCGCGATATATCCGCTAAGCAGTCTATCTCGTCTTTTCCGAATATCTCGTCGGTCGCGATAACGTCGGGACGAAGCGCTCTCACGGCGCCTTCGTACCCGCTTTTCTTATCTGAAACCAGCAAGACGTCGGTGTTTTTTCCCAGATCGAAAGACGGTACGCCGTTCACGCTTGCAGAAAGTTCGTTTCTTTCGTCTATCACTACGACATTCTTGCCTTTATTCGACAATATTCTGACAAACTCTCTGAGTATCGTTGTCTTGCCCATGCCGGGCGGCGATATTATCACGGTATTGTCAAAGTCGTCGGCTATCGGGTTCAACGCGCTCGCGCAGCCGAATATCTGTCTGGGGATCCTTATGCAAAGCGAATTTACGTTTTTAAGCGTAAAAAGCCTGCCGTTTTTATAAACGCCTTCGCCCGACACGCCGATCCTTATCCCGTCGTCGCAACTGAGATATCCGCCTGCGAGTTGAGAATTTACCGAATAAACGCTGTGTTTGGTCGCTACCGCAAGTACATGGTCGATGTCCTGTTTATCTGTTTTGCAAGCATGACCGTCCCTGTCGAAAACCGTCGAATAAACGCCGTATTCCGCAGCGGTAAGCGGCTTATTTACTCTCATTCTGATTTCGGTAAGCTTGTCTTCGTTCTTATCTGCGGTCAATATATTGAAAATTCTTTCGGGTAAAAGATCTCTAAGCATGGTTTTTCTCCTCGGTTACAATAATCTATGCGGACAAGTCCGCGCTATTTCACTCCCGACAAAATTTTACAGGATTTGCGTTTTACTATCAGCCGCTTTCTTTGTTCCGAGATTTACGTTTGCGGTCGGAGAGCTTTTTCGCAGGATAATGATATTAAAACAACGTAGGATAAAGCGTATTTTTCGCTATATTCGTTCTTTTTTCTGTGGAAAATTTACTGAAAATCCATAAAAGACACGGCAAGATATGTCGGAATTTTGCTGATAACTGTCGTACGGTTAGAAACGCCGCGAAAAACACGAGCCGTTTAAAATGATAAAAAAGAGATCGACGCACTGAATTTAATAAAAAAATTTACGTACAAATAATTCTATAAGTTGCAACACAACGGAATAAACGATCACGATAAAATAACTGCGGTACTGCCCGATATGATATTCGTTACCCGTATAAACTTATCGATCGTTACTACGGATATCATACAGGTCTACGGGATCGTATTATCTACGCGGAACCTCATATTATTGAAAATTCAACCGGAAAACACCGGCGCGTACCGCAGAAATTATATTTTAATGTCATATAATTAAATTATTATAAGTTATATATCTGGTGTTTTAACAAATACATTGTCTAATATTATTCTAAATTAGCAGCTTTTTCATAATAAAAACCCTAAAATCGTCTACTCCGCACTTGTCAGGTTGCATTTAATCAACGTTTGCCGTATTTTACCGCCCGGACTTTGCGTTTGCAATTACGCTGCGAGCAGACAAAACGTTGACTTAAATAATCTCGCAAAATAATTAAATTCCGTTTCCCAAACGCATTACGCTGTTTCCCGATACAATACTCAATATTAAAAACGCATAAAAAACGCGCGGCAAAAGCGCCGCGCGGATATCGTCAAACGGAGTATTAAACCCTGGACATATAAGAACCTGTACGGGTATCTACTCTGATCGTATCGCCTTCGTTGACGAAAAGCGGAACGTTGAGCGTATATCCCGTCTCGAGGGTCGCGGGCTTGGTCGCGTTGGTAGTCGTGTTGCCCTTTACGCCCGGCTCGCTGTGAACGATCTTAAGCTCTACAAAGTTGGGAGGCTCGACTGAGAACGGATTGCCGTTGTAGAAAGAAACGGTAACCTCGCCGTTTTCGGGTACGAACTGCAGCGCTTCTTCGCAAGCTTCCTTATTGAGCGGGATCATATCGAAAGTCTCGTTGTCCATAAAGTAGTACAGATCGCCGTCGTTGTAGGAATAACTCATTGTCTTACGCTCGATATGCGCGGTCGGGAACTTGTCCGTCGGGTTGAACGTCATTTCGATAACGCCGCCGGAGATAACGTTGCGGAGCTTTGTCCTTACAAACGCCGCGCCTTTACCCGGTTTGACGTGCAAAAAGTCGACGATCGTCATAACTTTGCCGTCCATTTCAAAGGTTATACCCTTTCTGAAATCGCCTGCCAATATAAAATCAGCCATAAAAAACCTCCATTTTGCTTATGCTTCTAATTATTTTTATCATAAGACGGACATATCCGTCAATTACCTTTTACAATACGATGAGATTTTTGTCCGCGTGGGTCAGTATCTCAACGCCGCTTTCCGTCACCAGCGCCATATCCTCTATTCTCAGACCAAAATCTCCTTCCAGATATACGCCGGGCTCAACGGTAATTATCATACCTTTTTCAAGTACCGCGTCGCATTTAGGCGAAAACGCGGGCATTTCGTGGATATCGACGCCGACGCTGTGACCGAGCGAGTGCGAGAAGAACTTGTCAAGTCCGAATCCTGCCAGGTATTTTCTCGCAACGCCGTCTATGTCGCAACACTTTTTGCCCGGTCTTATCGCCTTTTCCGCAAGTTTATTGGCTTCGAGCACCGCATTGTACGCGCGCGCCTTTCTCTCGTCTACCGCGCCGAGGGCGACCGTCCTTGTCATATCCGAACAATATCCTTTATATTTCGCGCCGAAGTCCATCGTCACGAATTCGCCCCTGCAAAGCTTTCTATCGCTTCTGTGAGCGTGCGGTTTGCTGCCGTTTTCGCCGAAAGCGACGATACTGTCGAAAGCAAGTTCGCAGCCGTTTTTCAGCATAATATATTCAAGACGCGCCGCGATCTCTATCTCAGATACTCCTTCTTTTATAAAAGGCAATATCTCGTTGAACGCGGTCTCGGTGACGCTCTGAGCGGTCTTTATAAGGTTTATCTCTCTTTCGCTCTTTACGGCGCGTAATGCCCCGAAAGCCTTGTCTGTCGCGACGAACTTCACGCCTTTGAACAGATCTTCGAGCGACTTGTACTCTCCGTAAGAAATATTTTCTTCTACGCCCAGAGTTTTCACGCCGATGCCGCTTACGATATCTTTTATTTCTTCAACCCCGCCCAAAAGCACTTCGAAGCGGTCTCCGATCGCGTTTTTCGCTTCTTCGAGATAGCGCATATCGGTAAAAAAATAGTCTTTTTCATCGGTTATGAGTATGCGGCAGTTTGTGCTTTCGTATCCCGAAAGATAGAAAGTATTTGACGCCGTGATCACTAATGCGGCGTCCACGCCGTATTCTTTTAAAATATCTTTAATGCCGTTCATACTCTGATATTTTACCATATCGCCTTATATTTGTAAAGAATTAAAGCGATTTATAGTAGTTTTTCATCGCGAGTGCGTCCACAGTCTGCGTACCCGCCGATTCACATGCGATATAAGGTTCCAGTTTATAATCGCTTATCGCGCGGAGCAAAGGTTCGAAATCGGGTCCGTACTTTTCGTCCTCGAAAGTCAGGTGCCTCAGCTCTCCTTTGTCCGTATACTGAATTTTGCTGAAATGCACGTGCATGTTCACCGTCTTGAAATCGCCCAATCCGTCCGCAAGCTTTTCTATTATTCTTTTATAGTCGTCGTAGCTCTTTATCGACCCGCAGTCGCGCGCGTTCAGATGACCGAAATCTATGCACGGCAGCAGCGTATCGTAATCCTTGCACATGCGTATCACTTCGTCAAGATCGCCGAGTTGCGACTTTTTGCCCATTGTTTCCGCGCATAGCCAGAGGTCGTCGTATCCCAGCTCGTGTTTTAAACTCATCACCTTATCGAGCCGTTTCATAAGCACGTTCATCGCGTCGCCTCGCTCGGCTTTTAGCGGAGATCCCGGATGAAAAACGCAGCGTTTACCGCCGAAGCTGCGCAGCGCTTTTAGCGACGAGAATATATATGTATGGTTGTTTTCAGCCTTCTCTTCTTCAAGAGTCGCCAGATTTATGAAATACGGCGCGTGTACGGAAAATTCAATATTGTATTTTTTGAATTCTTCGCCGATCTCGACCGCCGTCTTTTCCGTTATTCTGACGCCTCTGCCGAACGAATACTCGAAACAGTCCAGCCCGAGGTCTGAAAGCCATTTAGCTTCCTGTATAGTGCGAGTATATCCCTGACTTGCGAACAGTTCGCAACTTCCGCTGGGACCGAATTTTATCATTTTTACCTCCCGAGCACTCTTGCGGCGTCTATCGCGATCTGCGCCGAAAGGTCCTCTTTAGTATCGAATTTTTTTATGTCTCTCAACCTTTTTAAAAACTCAACGACGATGAATCTTCCGTAGATATCGTTGTTCCAATGCAGGATATAACTTTCGACGTTGTAGTGGCTGTCGCCGAAAGTCGGATGTTCACCCACGCTGGTGACCGCCCTTAGTCTTACGCCGTCTATCAGCACGTTGGTATCGTAAACGCCGCTCGCGATCTGCAGCTTTTCTTCGGGAATATCGATATTTGCGGTAGGCGTGCCTATCGTCGCGCCTTCGTGCCTGCCTTTTACGACTCTTCCGGCGACGATATATGGCAAAGGAAGCAGCGCGTTTATCTTCGCAACCTCGCCCTTAACGACCATTTCGCGTATTTCGCGGCTGGCGATCTTTCTGCCTTCAGCGTATTCGACCATATCGACGATATAGCAGTCGACGCCGCGATCAAGACAGGATCTTTTCAGCGTATCGGCGTTTCCCTTCGCGCCTGCGCCGTATGTGAAATCGCTGCCCGCGATGATCGCAGAAATATTGAAGTTCTTAAACAATCCGTTAAGAAAATCCTCTGGAGAAGTCGCAAAGAACTTTTCGTCGGGCATAGCTTTGATGACGATGTCCACGCCCAGCTGCCACAGTCTGAAAGTCCTTTCTTCGTATGTGAATATCTCCTTTTCGCTGCGTCCGAGCCCGCCGAACGGATCGTCTCTGAACGTGAATACCGCGCTCTTTGCTCCGTCTATCTTTGCAAACAGTCTGGCGCGTTGGATAAGCGAATTGTGACCGCGGTGCACGCAGTCAAAAAATCCAAGGCAAAGCACGATCTTGTCGTTGCAACCGATTTTATAGTCTACTTGTCTTATAGAGAATTCCATAGATGAGTTTCCAGTTTTATATATCCGCCGTCCGCGGCGCATATCCCGAGTATTTCACCGTCGCAGGTCGCGACGAATTTTTTGTTTTTAACGTTACCGCGGTCAAAATTGACGGTCTGACCGCATTTCAGCCTCTTTGCAGTTTCGCCGTCTACCCCGGCAAACTCAAACAATTTTAAAAGCGCGTCCTTTTCTTCCGTCACGTTGTTCAAAGGATCTCTTAAAAATTTATCGAGCGGCACGGCGTCCTTTTCGGTAAATCCCGCGCATGCGGTGCGTTTCAATGAGGACATATACGCGATCGCCCCGACTTTTTTTGCGAGATCTCTGCAAATGCTTCTGATATAAGTGCCTGAACTGCATTCGATATCCAGTCCGATCTCGGCAGTTCTGCCGTATTCGTCGCAATATTCGCTGAATATCCCGATCGAATAAATCGTGATCTTTTTTGCGGGAAGCGCGACTTCTTCTCCCTTTCTCGCCAATTTGTACGCGCGTACGCCGTTCACGTTGACGGCGCTGTAAGCGGGCGGGATCTGTTCAGTCTCTCCTTCAAAGGTCTTCAACGCCTTTTTTATCTCTTTAATGTCGGGATAAAAATCGTTTTCCTTTACTACAACTCCTTCTCGGTCGAACGTGTCTGTCTCCTTCCCGAAAGTAAAGTAAGCGGAATATCTCTTTCTCTCTTTCTGAACGTAGTCGAAAAGCTTTGTAAGCTTTCCGAATCCCAGCACGAGCACGCCTTCCGCGGCGGGGTCCAGAGTGCCTGTATGACCGCACTTTATCTTGCGGCCCAAAGCCTTCGACAGCGCGTTTCTGCACTTTATCACCACGTCGCTCGAAGAAAGTCCCGCGGGTTTATATATCACAGCCACGCAATTCATAAACAGTCCCTGCAAGCCTTGAGCACTTTATCCTTGACGTCCTCGAAAAATCCGCTTGTTCTGCAGCCTGCGGCATTCTTGTGCCCGCCGCCGCCGAATATACCGGCAATTTCGTTGGCGTCGACTCCGTCCACGGTGCGGAAACTGACTTTGTACTGCATGTCGCCCTTAGTCTCGGTTATCGAAAAGGCTATCTTTACGCCGCTTATGTTCAGGATATTGTTTATAATGCCTTCGGTGTCCGCTTCCGTCGTACCGGTCGCCTCAAAATCGGCTTTTTTAAAGAATATGCCGGCTATCGTGCCGTCGTCGTACAGCTTCGTCGCACTGAGTACCCGGTTTTTCAGGTTGAAAACGTTGTAATCGATTGACTTCATGAAATTGTCGAATATCTCGTTCGCTTTAAAGTCGTATACGATCAGCGAAGCGGCGGTAAGCAGCGTCTTTTGCGTGACCGACGAGAAGGAAAAACCTCCGGTATCGGTAACGAGCGCGCAGTAAAGCAATTTTGCCACGGTATCGTCGATACACTTTTTGCGCTTATCCATCGCGGATATAAGGTCGAAAACGACTTCCGCGGTGGCGGCGGCGTCCGTCTCGACGATATTCAGATCTCCGCGCTTTCCTCTCGACAGATGATGGTCGACGAAAATGCCGTATCTGCATGAATAATACGCCCTGTCGTACGCGCCCAGTCTGCCGTCGTCCGAACAGTCCACCGCGATCGCGAGGTCGCAGGGCGAAAAGCTCTCTTTATTGTAGTCGTCCAGACCATCGAGAAACTTTAACTTATCGTTGAAAACGCCGTCGCAAAAAACGTATGGCTGTTTACCATACGTTTTAAGCGCGCGGTAAAGCGCAAGTGCGCTGCCGCAAGTGTCTCCGTCGGGATTGACGTGGCTGAAAAGCGCGATCGTATGCGCCTTGTCTACAGCCGCCAGAAATCTTTCAATCTGCTGATCCTTTACCGTCATTTTTATTCAACTCCGTTAGTCTTTTGTCCATACTCATGCCGTAGCTGACAGACGTGTCGAGGATAAATCTGAGCGCTGGTACGGCGCGCAGTATCATCGCGTTTTTCAGTCTGGATTTGATATAGCCTTCGGCGCTGTTCAGTCCGGCAAGTACGTCCTCGACGTTTCCATTCTGACCGAATATGCTGACGTAAACTTTCGCAAGCGTAAGGTCTTTATCCACGCTCACGTCCATAACGCTGACAAGCCCGGTGACCCTGGGGTCTCGTACGCCGTCGCGCAGAATTATCGCCAGCTGTCTTTTTAGTTCGGCGTTTATTCTGTCAAGCCTATTCATTCTTCACCTGTATCATCTCATACGCTTCAATAACGTCGCCCTCTTTGATATCGCCGAATTTTTCAAGTCCGATACCGCATTCGTATCCGCTCGCGACCTCTTTTGCGTCGCTTTTTTCTCTCTTGAGCGAAGCGATGTCGCCGTCGAATACGACGATATTGTCGCGGATAAGTCTCGCTTTGTTCGTCCTCGCGACCTTACCGTCCGTAACGTAGCAGCCTGCTATCGTGCCGACGCCGCTGATCCTGAACGTAGCCCTGACTTCGGCGTGACCGACGATCTCTTCCTTGTATACCGGCGCGAGCATACCCTTGAGCGCGCTTTGTATATCTTCGATAGCTTCATAGATAACGCGGTAATATCTGATCTCGATAGAGCTTCTCTCCGCCAGCTGTCTCGCCTTTGGCTCCGCTTTAACGTTGAACGCGAGGATTATTGCGTTTGACGTATACGCAAGGTTGACGTCTCCTTCGCTGATCGCGCCGACGCCTGCGTGTATTATCGATATCTTTACGTTGTCGTCCTTCATCTTGTCGGAAATTTCCAGCAAAGACTGCTTCATCGCTTCCGCAGACCCCTGGACGTCCGCCTTTATGATGACGGCGAGAGACTTGACCTCTTCGTCGGAAACATTCTTGAACATATCTTCGAGGGTCTTTGCGCTCGCGGTGCGATTCTGCATTTCAATCCTCTCTTTCGCCGCTCTTTCCGCCGCGACTTCTTTCGCGAGTTTTTCGTCGCTTACGACCACGAGTTTGTCGCCCGCGTTCGGAACCTCCGTAAAGCCCTGTACCTGCGCCGCGAAAGAAGGCTTCGCCTCCTTGACGCGCTTGCCTGTAAAGTCAGTCATTGAACGTATTTTGCCGACGCAGGTGCCTGCGACGACGTAATCGGATACGTGCAGCGTGCCGTTCTGAACCAGTACTGTAGCGACCGGTCCGAGACCTTTGTCAAGTCTGGCTTCGATGATCGAGCCTTGCGCCGGGCAATCTTCGACAGCTTTGAGGTCGAGTACTTCGGCAACGAGAAGTATGCCTTCAAGAAGTTCGGGAACGCCCTGACCCGTCTTTGCGCTGACAGGGCACATCATGACGTCTCCGCCCCATTCTTCGACGAGAACGTCGTGAGCCGCAAGCTGCTGTTTAAGACTTTCGAGATTTGCCGTAGGCTTATCTATTTTATTCGCGGCGATGATTATTGAAACGCCCGCGTTCTTCGCGTGATTGATCGCTTCTACGGTCTGCGGCATTATTCCGTCGTCCGCCGCAACGACTATTACCGCTATATCGGTAACGTTCGCGCCGCGCATTCTCATCGCGGTAAACGCCTGGTGACCGGGGGTGTCGAGGAAGGTTATCTTCTCGCCGTTGACCTCAATCGAGTACGCGCCGATATGCTGGGTTATGCCGCCCGCTTCGCCGCGCGCGACGTTGCTTTTTCTGATATAGTCGAGAAGCGAAGTTTTGCCGTGGTCGACGTGACCCATGATCGTAACGATCGGGGGGCGTCTTTTCATCTTCTCTTCGCCGTATTCGACATGAGTGAGTTCGTTGAGCTTATCCTCTGCGGTCGTATCCTGTTTGAGTTCAAGCGTAATGCCGTAATCGAGCGCGACGAATTCGGCGGTTTCGAAGTCAATACTGTCGTTAATCGTCGCGAATTTGCCCATATCGAAAAGTTTTTTGACTATTTCGGTCGAGCTTTTTCCGATCTTTTCGCTGAGAACCTTTATCGCAACGGGATCGGTATTGATGACCGCGTGTTCGATGACGATTGCCTGCGGGGTGAATATTTCCTTCTTGCCCTGCTTTCTGACTTTGACGTGTCTGACCTGACCTTCTTCGTCGTCGCCGTCCTCGTAAACATAGCCTTTTTTCAGAAGATCGCGTTTACTGAGACCTTTTTTGTTGTCGTCTTTTGCACCTGTCTGCTTTTTCTTGTTGTCCTTCTTGTACTGGGAATTCGCGCCTTGCTGGGGAGGAACTTCGAACACTCTGGTCTGTGTGCCGCCCTTCGGTCTCTGCTGATAACCGCCCTGCTGTCCGGGAGCGCCGGGACGACGGGGTCTGTCGCCCTGCGGTCTCTGACCTTCTCTTCTGCCTCCTATCTTTGCCTCGGGATTGATATAAGTCCTGGGCTGGACGGGCTTCTGAACCGGTTTTTTTTCAGCCGCCGGTCTTGAGGGTTCTGCGGCTTTGACCTCTTCCTTGACCTCTGGTTTAGCTTCTTCGACGACCTCTTCGGGTTCTTCTACGGAAGGTCTGTCGTTGTCTGTCGCCGCGTCGCGGGCAAGAGCTTTTTCCTCTTCCTCAATGCGTTGCAACTCTTCCTGGGCCTGTCTGGTAAGTTCTTCCTTAACGCGGGCTATCTTGTCCAGAGTTTCCTTTACGCTCGCTTTGGACGAAATGACCCTGCCGATAAGAGGCTTGACTTTGTCGTTGACAAACGCCCCTACCTCCTTCAGGTTCTTGGTGTAATCTACCTTTTCAGTCGTGTTGTTTTCGTTAGCCACAAACTACCTCCGTAACGTGTCGCCCTGACCGGACGCCGATATTCGTTTGATCTGATCCGCAAGCGATCCGTCTGTGATCGCGACGATCTTCACATTGTTTCTTTTTAGGACTCTGTTCAGATATCCTTCTTCGACCGGCAAAAAAGCCGCGCCTTTGCTTTCGCAGAAATTCTGCGCCTTTTTCCTTGCGCTTTGTCCGAGCGTTTCGTCGTACAGCACGACTCCCGGGACCTGTTTTAGTCTTAAAAGACATTCAAGACCGAACGCCGCCTTTTTCGCTCTTACGGCAAAGCCGATATATGCGTCAATTCCCGTCGTTTTCGTCATACTCTTTAAGAAGCCTGTCGTAAACTTCCTGATCGACCTTGCAATTCAGCGCGCGGTCGAGAGCTTTCGACTTTATGCACTTATTAAGACATGTCTTGTCTTTGCAGATATACGCGCCTCTGCCGTTTTTCTTGCCCGTGAAATCGAGAGAGATCGCGCCTTCCGGATCGCGGACGACTCTTATCATCTCGTTTTTCGGCTTTGCCGTACGGCATGCAATGCACGTCCTTTCGGGAATTTTCTTCACTTTTTACTCCTCGTCGCCGCTTTCGTCGGCGGGAATGCTTTCAACGGAAGAATACGGTTTTACATCGATCTTCCATTCGGTCAGTTTAGCGGCTAAACGGACGTTCTGTCCCTGCTTTCCGATAGCGAGAGAGAGTTTGTCGTCCGCAACGATCGCCTTCGCGCTCTTCTCTTCGTCGTTGACCTGTACCATGATGACCTTGGCGGGGCTGAGCGCCCTGGCGATATATTCGAGCGGATCCGCGCACCAGCCGATAACGTCGATCTTTTCGCCGTTGAGCTCGCCGACAATGCCGTTTATTCTCATACCTCTCTGACCGATGCAGCTGCCGACAGCGTCGACGCTGGGGTCGTCTGAATAGACCGCCATCTTCGTCCTGTAACCCGCTTCTCTGACAATCTTCTTTATCTTTACGAGACCGGATTTTATCTCAGGCACTTCCATTTCAAACAGTCTCTTGACGAAATCGCGATGAGATCTGGACACCATGACCTGAGAGCTGCCCCTGAAATCCGTGCGTATATTCTTTACGAATACTTTGAGGACGTCGCCCTGCTTGTATATCTCGCCCTTGATCTGGTCCTGCGGCATCATAACGCCTTCCATCTGCGAGCCGGAGATGTCGAGATATATCCTGTCGCCGTCGATTCTTCTTATCTGAGCGGTCACGATCTCGCCTTCTTTCTGGGTCATATCCTCTAAGGTGATCTTCTTGTGCTCGTCCATGAGCTTCTGCATAAAGACCTGCTTCGCTGTCTGAGCGTCGATACGGCTGAACTCCTTGGGAGAGATCTCCTCTATAACGCGGTCGCCGATTTTGTAAGACGACTTGATCTTCTTAGCGTCTTCAAGGGAAATCTCCTTTTCCGGATCCTCGACGGTCTCTACGACTTCCTGATACGCGACTATCCTGATGCGGTTGCGCTGTTCGTCTATCTGAACGCTTACCGGGCGGGCCTCGCCGGACTCTCTCTTGTAAGCCGCGGCAATAGCAGCTTCGAGAGATTTAATCGTCAGATCTTTGTCGATCTTTCCTTCTTTTTCAAGCAAGTCGAGCGCAAGAAAAAAATCCTTGTTAATCATTTTGTCCTCCTAGAACTTGATAACCGCTCTCGCGAGGGCTATCTCTTTGATATTTAGTTGTATGGTTTTTCCTTTGCAGGAAACTTTTACGTAATTAAAACCGTCGTCGACCTCTTCGAGAACCGCTTCGAATTTCTTAACGCCTTCGACCGGTTTATAAAGCGATATCTCGATCTCCTCGTTCAAGTGCTTTTTATAGTCCCTGAGCGTCTTGAAAGGTCTGTCGAGACCGGGCGAAGAGACGTTTAGCGTATACGGCTTTCCTTCGGTCGGATCCAGCTCGTCGAGAGGAGCGTCGATCGCGTTGTGAACGGCTTCGCAGTCGTCGAGCGAGACGCCGCCTTCCTTGTCGATATATATCGTGAGCGAACCGTCGGAGTCTCCTCTTTTCTTGAATTCGACTTCGACGAGTTCGATATTCATTTTGTCCAGTATGGGCAGTATCAAAGCGCGTACGCTGTCGCAGATTTTTGACATATACTCTCCTTACATAATTAAAGCGACTGATTTCAGCCGCTTAGTAAGTCAATACTATCTTGTGTTTATATTAACATATATAAAATACAAAAGCAACGATTTTTTTATCAATTGTACCAAATTGGCGCAATTTTTGTCTTCGGAGATAAAGAAAACACACAAAAACGTGCTTTTCGTCCTTTAAATCAGCGCCGGAAAGACTTTCCGACCGCTTGCAGAAAGTTTAAACGAGATAAAAAGCCTTTTTTTCAACAAACAGCGGTTTAACCGATTTTCGAAACGTCGACAAAGTCGCACAGTTTGATGAAAAGCTGAGCTGTAGCGTACGCGTCGTAATATGCGCGGTGAGCTTCGACCAGTTCTATATCGAATTCCTTGCAGAGCACGCGCAGGTTAAGCTGCCCCTTTCTGCCCGTCTTTACCCTGTAATTCTGCGCTATGACCATAGTGTCTTTTGTCTGATTGGGCACGTGCATTCCCTGTTCGGCCGCTTCGTTTTTCAGTACGATAAAGTCGAAATTGTTGCCGTTGTGCGCGACAAGGACCGCGTTGCCTGCCCACGCGAGAAAGTCCGGCAAGACGTCCTCTATGTACGGCGCGTCCTCAACCATGTCGTCATATATGTGATTGGTCGCGGAAGCTCCCTCCGGAATATGCATTTTCGGGTCGACAAGCGTTGAAAAATACTCTGTGCATACGCCGTTCACTATCTTTACCGCGCCGATCTCTATTATTTTGCAAGGCACGCCGTTATCTATTAATCCCGTCGTTTCAAGGTCGAACACGACAAAGGTGTTATCGGTAAGATAAGCGGGTTTTTCCGTAACGAGATCAAACAGGTTCTGCTGAGTGGTTATCTCAAGCGGCTTCGCTTTTACCGGCACGTAAGTCTTTTTACGGCGCAGGTCTTCTTCTGTAAGTATAGAAGAGTAATTTATCTTGCAGAAGCTCACGCTTTTCGCTATAAGCGAAAGTCCGCCGCGGAAGCTGTCGTTCTGAAGGTCGCCGACGACAGCTATTTCAGCCCCTTCTTCTACTACGTCGAGAGGTCCTTTCGACTCTTTTCTGGTAAAATAACAGCATCTCATCACGCCTGTCGAGTCGTTGATCGTGAAATTATAATACTGTTTGCCGGATGATTTGGAATTTTTTGAGATAATGCTCTCGACCTTGCCGGTCACACATATCGACTGCTGCGGCGACTTGCAGGCGCGTATATACCGCGCCTTGGAAGTAATGTCGCTGCCGCATAGCTTATGCAGCGCGCTTATCTCTATGTAACAATCGTCTATGACAACAGGGACTTCTTCTTTTGCGGTCTCCGAAATGACGAATTTGTCCGTATAATTTATCTTTATCTCGTTTTCGCGGTCGTAAGACGAATCAAGATAATCTTTGAGTCCGCCGGGAAGATTGCATCTGTTGAAGAGATCAGCGACCGACTTGACCACGGTAAACGTGACCGTAACTTTTTTATCGCCGCAGACTATCTCGGTATTATCGCTTGATATGAGGACAGAATAAGCTCTGTGGAATTTGTTTACATACTCTTTTACAAGTTTAAAGACAATCTCGGGATCCACGCCGAACTTTCTGTAAGATACGGTGACTGTGTATTCCGACGGCAGTATCTCGACGGCGAAAGAAAGTATTCTTTTCTTATCCTCTTCCGTCAGAGTCTTATCTCCCGAATATGGCACGCCGAACTGCACTGCGACCGTCTTTCCGTCAACGTCGAGGTCAACCGAACGCACGCGCAGAAAGTCATACGCCCCGTCAAAGCGTATGTTCAGCAGTTTAATGAAATCAGTCTTTTCGCCGCTTTGATTTTTGTCTTTTGCTTCTTCCATATCTCTTAAAGTTATATTTATCTTTTTATTCAATGCGAACGTGTCGCGTTTTTACTCTTTTATTTAGTAATGTTTCGGCTGATTTTTTTAAATTAAATTCTAAATTAAGCCGATTTATATAATAATTTGTTCAAAAATTATAAATATTGGTTAATTATAGTTTTTCTATCTCCTTCTTGAGTTCTTCAAGTATCTTATCGTTGGGAACGGTCGAAATTATCTTCCTTTCTCTGAATATGACGGACTTGTCCTTGCCGCCCGCTACGCCGACGTCCGAGCCTTTGGATTCTCCTATGCCGTTGACGACGCAGCCCATTACGGCGATCTTTACGCTCTTGTCGAGACCTCTCGCGTATTCCTCTACCGCGGTGGCAATTCCCTTTACGTCGATGCAGGTCCTCGCGCAGGTCGGGCACGAAACGACTTCGGCGTATGCGCCGCTATACCTTCCGACCGCCTTTAATATCTCTTTCGCCGCATAAACCTCTTTCACAGGGTCGTCGGTAAGCGAAACCCTCACAGTGTCGCCTATGCCGTCGCATAAAAGCGCACCGATACCGATAGCGGACTTGATCAGTCCTTTTTCGTATATTCCCGCCTCCGTCACGCCGACGTGAAGCGGATAATCGCATTTTTGAGAAAGCAGTCTGTACGCTTTGACAGTGTTCACGACGTCTGACGATTTGACAGATATCACAATATCGTAAAAGCCGTGTTTTTCAAGCAAAGAAACGTGTTCGAGAGCGCTTTCGCACATTGCTTCGGAAAGCGGCATCCCCTCGTATTTCTTGTCCAGAGACCCGCCGTTGACGCCTATCCTTACGGGAACACTTCTCTCTTTAAGATATTTTGCAAGATATTCGACCTTGCTTTCATCGCCTATGTTGCCGGGGTTGATCCTGATTTTCGCTGCGCCCGCGTCCGCCGCCTTCACGGCTAAGCGGTAATCGAAATGGATATCGGCGACTATCGGCATAGATGTCGCGGAGACTATCTCTTTCAGCGCGTTCGCGCTCGCTTCGTCGGGAACCGAACAGCGCGCTATGTCGCAACCCGCCTTTTCCAGTTCAAGAAGCTGTTTTATCGTGCCGTCGATATCGCTCGTCTTAGTATTTGTCATCGACTGGATAGCGATTTTTTCGCCTCCTCCGATCACGATATTGCCGATTTTAACCTTTTTTGTCATAATCTCACCCGAAGAAATGCAGTAAGTCGAACGTTATCGCAAGCCCGACAAGCAGGACGAGACCCACTGCGTGTATCATGCCCTCTACCTTGCGGTTGAGAGGTTTTTTCCTTATGCCTTCTATTATCGCGAACAATATGCGGGAGCCGTCCAGAGCCGGCAGAGGCAGAATGTTCATAAACGCTATCGAAACGGACAGCACCGCTACGCCGTACGCGACCGCCGCAAACCCGGACTGCCCCAGCTGTACCAGAGCGGAGACCGCCGTAATCGTGCCTCCCATCGTATCCTTTACCTTTGCCGCACCCGTGAAAAGCTGCCCTATCGATTTGAATATCAGCTCGACGACGTCGCCGCAGAAATTGAACGATCTGGCGACCGCGGAAAAATAACCCAACTTATATTGTCCGAAGCCGTAAGTTATCCCCAGCCCTTTCTTTACGTCGGTGACCGTTTCGCCGTTTTCGTTCTGATATGAATAGTAATAATCGGCTTTTTCGACGGTAAAAGTTATCTCTTCGCCGTCCCTTATCACGGTAAATTCGTTGGCGTCAGAGTCTGCGATGAGTTCGCCCAGTTTGCCGGATTCCAGCAGACTGTAAACGGGAGTGCCGTTTACCTTTATTATCATATCGCCCTGTTCGAACGCCTGCTCCCGTGCGCTGTCAACAAATTCGTAAGTGTCGACGATGACCGGCGCAGCTTCTCCGTACGCCATAAAGAATACGTTGAGAATGACAAGCGCGCTTACGAAATTGAAGAACACTCCCGCCGCCAGTACGATAATACGCTTCCATACCGGACGCGAATTGAAGCTGTCCGGCGAAGTCGCCTCTTCGTCTTCTCCCTCGAACGCGCAGAAACCGCCTGCGGGAATGCAACGGATCGAGAATGCTTCTCCCGTCTGCTTGTTAGTCGTCGTTTTGAATATCGCAGGTCCGAAACCTATCGCGAATTCGTTTATTTTAAAGCCAAGTATCTTTCCCGCGGTGTAATGCCCGAGTTCGTGAACTACGATCATAAACATAAAGCATATCATCGCGATAACGATATAACCTATCCATTTAAAGACTTCGCCTGCGGAAACGCAAAGCAGCAAGGTCGTCATACTCTTTCTCTCCCGATAACGTCAGCAACGAATTTTTTTACTTTTTCGTCTGTACCGAGTACGCCGTCAAGGTCTTTCGGCGGCTTTTCGTCGAAAAACTTATCCAGCGCTCTTTTAATATAGTATGGTATATCATAGAATTTTATTTGTCTTCCGGCAAACCTCGCGACGGCGACTTCGTTCGCGGCGTTGAGCACGGTCGTCGCGTTGCCGCCCGCTTTCACGCAATCCAGCGCGAGTTTAAGACACTCGAACACTTTTAAGTCCGGTCTTTCGAAATCGAGGCAAAGCCCGTCGAAAGAAAGCGGCGTAAAGCAATGACCGCCCCTTTCCGGATAAAGAAGAGCGAGCTGAACGGGAAGCCTCATGTCCGGATAACTCATCTGTGCGATAATGCTGCCGTCAGCGTAACATATCATAGAATGTACTATGCTCTGCTTGTGGACGACGATCTCGATCTTATCCGTACCGAGTCCGAAGAGATGCGAAGCCTCTATGACCTCAAAGCCCTTGTTCATCATAGTCGCGCTGTCAATAGTCACTTTTACGCCCATATTCCAGGTCGGGTGCTTCAGCGCGTCGTCCACGGTGACGTTTTCAAGCCGGCTTTTAGTCTTTCCTCTGAAAGCGCCGCCCGAAGCGGTCAGAATTATCTTTTCGACCTCTTTCGCACGCTCCGCGTCGCGGTCGAGACATTGCCATATCGCGCTGTGTTCGCTGTCAACCGGCAGAATCTTTACGCCTTTCTTTTTAGCTGCGCTCATCACCAGATCTCCTCCGGCGACAAGGGTCTCCTTGTTTGCCAGCGCGATCTCGCTTGAGTTTTCTATCGCGCGCATCGTAGGCGCGAGACCGCTTATACCTACGAGAGAATTGAGTACGCATGCGCGCTCCGCCCCGGCAATTTCGAGAGGCGCGTTCTCTCCTGTGAAAAGTACGGTATTATGCGGTAAAATCAGTTTTTTCGCCGCATTTTTATCCTTTACAGCAACGTACCTGGGCGCAAACTCGTCTATCTGTTTCTGAAGAAGGTCTACGTTTTTGTCGCAGCAAAGCCCCAGAACGTTCAGTTTATCCGGATATTGTCTTACCGTATCCAGAGCCTGCGTTCCGATCGAACCTGTACTGCCTAAGATTATCAGATCTTTCATAGCCTTCTCCGTTTATTATTTATACGAGGCGCGGACTGCTTATTCGACCGCGTTGATTATCGCAAACGTCAGATATATGACGGGCAATACGAAAAGTATACTGTCCAGCCTGTCCATTATTCCGCCGTGACCGGGGAATATCCTGCCGAAGTCCTTTATTCCCGCCTTTCTTTTTATCCAGCTTGCCGCCAGGTCGCCGACCTCGCTGACCACCGCGCCGACAAAACCTATCGCGAGGTAGACCGCAAGCGAGGTGTAAAGATTGGTCGTAAGTGCAAGCGTATGCACGTTGCTCATGTTGTCGAAAACGCCGTAATAATCGAACAGAAGGAAGGTAATTACGCTGGCAGCCATACCTCCGACAAGTCCGCCGACCGCACCCGCGATCGTCTTTTTGGGGCTGATTTCGGGACAAAGCTTTTTGCCTCCTATCGCCATACCGGTAAAGTATGCGAACGTATCCGTAAACACGGGTATGAACAGCGCGAGCATTATGCCTATCATATCGCCGTAATTCTCGTTTACCGGATTGTCGCCTATCATCGTCCTGCCGTTTATAAGGAAGAATATCGACAACAGTACTATCGGATAAAACAGTATGAACGCGGTAGAAAGAAAATCTTTCAGCTCGTATTTGTGGTCGAACGTGAATATCGTCAGCGAAACCATAACGCATACCGCGACCACCGCGACTATGCCCGTTTCGCGCAAAAACCACAACGCAGGATATATCCCTGCCACCGCGATAATAAGCGGTACCGCCATGGGTTTGTATTTTGCGGCTTTAAACGCGGTGAACATTTCATAAACGCCGACCGCCATGCATATGAGTATCAGCGCGTCGACGTAGAACAGACTGAGCTGTCTGAGACCGAACAACGTGCCCAGCACGACTGCAAGCAACACTACTGCCGTTAGTATTCTCTTCAACATAATTTATTCCTTTTCTCGTCAGTCCGTACGGCGTACGTTGCCGTATCTTCTGTCGCGTTTTGAATATTCTTCCAATATCTTTTTAAACACCGCGGCGTCAAAATCCGGCCAGTATTCGTCAAGAAATATGAGTTCTGAATACGCGGCTTGCCACAACATGAAGTTGCTAAGGCGCTTTTCGCCGCTGCTTCTTACTATCACGTCGGGATCCGGAAGCCCTGCGGTATACATACAGTCGGACAGCACCTGACGGTCGACCTCACGCACTCCGGCGGAGATTATTTTGTTTACCGCGCGGACTATCTCGTCCCTGCCGCCGTAGTTGAGAGCGAGATTGACTATCATGCCCTTATTGTCCTTTGCGGAAATCATTATCTTTTTCAGCGATTCGACTGTCTCCGGCGGAAGTTTGGTCAGATCGCCCATGAACATTATCCTCAATCCGCGCTTTACGTATTCGTCGAGATATTTGTCCGCAAACTCTTTTACCATTTTGAAAAGCGCGTCGATCTCTTCCTGAGGTCTCGTCCAGTTTTCAGTCGAAAACGCATAAAATGACACCATTCCGACGCCGGCTTTTTCACATTCGTCTGTCATTCGACGGAGAGCGGCGACGCCTTCGCGGTGCCCGGCTTTTCTGGGAAGAAGCCGCTTTTTCGCCCATCTGCCGTTTCCGTCCATAATAAACGCTATATGGCGCGGAATCTTAGTTTCCTGCATATTTTTACCGCCTTTATAAGGTTTACAAGCCGACTAAAAGCCGGCTTGCGAAAAAATTTCGGTTAATGCGCCGTATTAAACGGTCATTACTTCCTGTTCCTTGTCTTTTGTGCTTTTGTCGATTTCGGCAACAGCCTCAGCAAGCATCTTGTCAATCTCTTTTTCGCAGACGGTCACCTCGTCCTCTGTTATGACATTGTCTTTTTTGAGCTTCTTTATCGAGTCGTTCGCGTCGCGGCGCGCGTTTCTCAAAGAGATCTTGGTGTTTTCGCCCATTGCCTTTATCTCTTTGCAGAGATCCTTTCTTCTCGCCTCAGTCAGTTCAGGGAATATCAGGCGGATGACCTTACCGTCGTTCTGCGGATTGATGCCGATATTGGCTTCGTTTATCGCCTTTTCAACGGCTTTAAGCGCAGAAACGTCCCATACGGATATCATAAGAATCCTCGCTTCCGGTATCGAGATATTGCCCAGCTGTCTGATCGGCGTGGGGGTACCGTAATAGTCTACGTATATCTTGTCGAGAACGTGCGCGTTGGCTCTTCCAGCCTTAAGTTTAGCGAATTCGCCTTTCATATTGCTCACGCCTTTTTCGAGTTTTTCCTCGAACTTGTCGAATACTTCGAGAACTTCGATCTTTTCGCTGTTTATCATAAATTCTTGCACCTCGTTTAATTGCTAATAGCATTATATCAAATTTTATCGGCAAGTTCAATATTTTTTTATAAATATTATAATTATAGCCGTTTTTGCGCGGTGTTTTCTTATTTTCGACGAAAGCGTACGCTTTCTTTTGTATATAATAAACGCAAAAGTTAAAATAGACGTTAAAAAAGACTCGCAATAATGCGAGTCGGATTTTTAATGGATTATCGTTCCTATCTTTTCGCCGTTGACCGCTCTTACTATGCTGTCTTTTTCGTGCAGCGCGAAAGCGATTATCGGGATCTTATTTTCCATACAGAGGGATATGGCGGTCGTATCCATAGCCTGCAAACCCTTCTGGATCACGTCGATATAAGAGATGTCGTCCAGTTTCTTAGCGTCCGGATTCTTGCGGGGATCGCTGTCGTAAACACCGTCCACGTTCTTTGCGAGAAGGAGCACCTCGGCGTGTATCTCGGCAGCTCTTAAAGCCGCGCCGGTATCCGTGCTGAAATACGGGTTGCCGGTGCCGCAGGCGAATATCACGACCCTGCCTTTTTCAAAATGACGGAGCGCCTTGCGGAGGATATAAGGCTCTGCGACTCTGGTTATCGTAAGCGCGGTCTGTACTCTGGTCGGAACGTCTGCCGCTTCGAGCGCGTCCTGAAGGGCGATCGCGTTCATAACCGTCGCGAGCATACCGATATGATCGGCAGCGCTGCGATCCATGCTCTGAGCCTGTCTGCCGCGCCAGAAATTGCCGCCTCCGACTATTATACCGACCTCTACGCCCGACTCAGTAACTTTCTTTATCTGACCGACGACGTAATCTACCATTCCGGCGTCTATCCCGAAGCCTTTTTCTCCGGCGAGCGCTTCTCCGCTCAACTTGATGATAACTCTCTTGTAAGCTGCTTTGGACATATTAACCTCCGTAGTTTATTTATAAAAAAGGGAACGACAACGCCGTCCCCTTAAATAATTACTTGTTTGCTTTTGCTTTCGCGATCTGTTCTTCGACTTCGTTTGCGAGGTTTTCCTCTTTCTTTTCAAGTCCTTCGCCCATCGTGTAACGGGTGAATCTGAGAACTTTAACGCCGCCGTTAGCCTTCAGATAATCGGCAACGGACTTTTCGCCGTCCTTGACGAAAGGCTGTTCAAGCAGGCAGACTTCCTTATAGAACTTAGATATCTTTCCGCCGACAATCTTGTCGATGATCTCGGGCTTCTTGCCTTCGTTGAGAAGCTGAGCCTTGCTTATCTCTCTTTCCTTCTCTACCACTGCCGCAGGTATCTCCGAGGAGCAGATATAAGAGGGATTGACAGCGGCGATATGAAGAGCTACGTCGTGAGCGACCTCGTCGCTTGCTGCGGCGTCGGTCTCAACCATAACGCCGATCTTGCCGCCCATATGGATATATGTGCTGATCTTTCCGCCGTCGGTAACGTATCTTTCAAAACGTCTGACAACTATCTTTTCGCCGATCTTTGCAACGGTCTCGTTGATGAGATTGGCGTTGTTTTCGGTGACCGCCTGTACGTCTGCGGGATTTGCTGAAGCGATATAAGCCGCGATCTTCTGAACAAACTCCTTGAACTGTTCGCCTCTCGCGACAAAGTCGGATTCGCAGTTGACCTCAACGAGAACGCTTACGTTGCCCTCGCTGTACGCGTCGACGATACCCTGAGAAGCGATCTTGCCCGCGCGCTTAGCGCCGGTAGCCATACCCTTTTCGCGGAGTATCTCGATAGCCTTTTCCATATCGCCGTCCGATTCGACGAGAGCCTTTTTGCAATCCATCATACCTACGCCCGTTCTTGCGCGCAGATCCATAACGTCTTTACTGGTGAAATTCATATGTTTTCTCCTTTGATTACTCTTCGACGGCGGGAGCAGCCGCTTCCTCGCCTACGTTTTCGCTTTCTACAGCCTCTTCAGCAACTGCCTTAGCGTCCTCTTCTTCTTCCTCTACGCTGTAAGCTATGCCTTCGTTGGCTTCGATGACCGCGTTAGCCATAATACTCGCGATGAGTTTGATTGCGCGTATAGCGTCGTCGTTGCCGGGGATAACGTAGTCGACCATATCGGGGTCGCAGTTGGTGTCGACAAGACCTACGACGGGGATACCCAGCTTTCTCGCTTCCTTAACGGCGATCTCTTCGTTGTTGATGTCGACAACGAACATAGCGCCAGGAAGATTGGTCATATTCTTGATACCGCCGAAAACTTCATCCAGCTTCTCTTTCTCTTTCTTGAGACCCGCGACTTCCTTCTTGGGGAGAAGTTCGAATTCGCCCATGATCTCCATCTGATTGATCTTGTTAAGACGGTCGATCCTGCTTCTCATAGTCTTGAAGTTGGTCAGCGTGCCGCCCGGCCATCTCTTGTTCATATAATACATGCCGCAACGAACAGCCTCGTCCTTTATAGCGTCCTGCGCCTGCTTCTTGGTGCCGACAAACAGAATGGACTTGCCCTGCTTAGCGATGTCGCGAATGAAAGCGTAAGCCTTTTCAACGTGTTCGACGGAGATCTGCAAGTCGATTATATAAATGTCGTTGCGCGCCGAATAGATGTACTTAGCCATCTTGGGGTTCCATTTCTTGGTCTGGTGACCGAAGTGTACGCCTGCTTCGAGCAGACCTTTCATTGTTACTACTGCCATTTTTCCACGGCTTTCGCTCGGGAACTACTTTTTTCAAAGCAGGATGCCCCTTGCTGACCGAAGGTGATTTTTTAACCTTTAAGATTGTAGCATATTAAATTATATAAAGCAAACGAATAGACGGCTGTTTTAAAAAATATTTCAGCTATACCGTCCCCGAATAATACGAACATGCTTTAAAGCGGCAAATTTTCGCAGCTGCTGCGTTAAATGCCTTGATAATATATACTATTACCGGCGGTATTTACCTTGTATGAACAAAAATTTGCCGGCTTAAAACCGCTAGCACTCTAAGGCTATAATTTTAATTTGTGTTTTATCAAGACGAACACGGATAATATTATTATATTTTAAGCGAACATCCTTGAAAAACACGTAATAGGCACTCTTGGATGTTGTTCGAGTTATCCGGGTCCTGTGTGCGTTTTATAAGCCGTTTATCACTTTTTCTTGCAATCCTTGTCGCAATTATCGACGTTTTCGCACTCTTCGTCGCAACCCTCGCATTCGCAGTCGTCGCAGTTGCCGTCACATTCTTCGCAATCGCAACCACACCCCATACGCAGTTCGTTGTAGTCGTCCATGACCGATTGCGCGAGCTCTTTGTCCTCGACGGGACGGTAATTGCGCTCACCGTTTTCAACCTCTTCGACTTCGAATACGAACACTTCGTCGTCTTCCATATCCTTAAGATCCGAAGGCTGAAGTATCGCGTAAACCGCGTCGCCGTAATCTATTTCCGCGAGAAGGAGAAGTTCCTCTTCGCATCCGTCAGAGCCTTTGAGGACTACTATTTCGGGCTCGTCTACAAATTCTATCTCGTCGTCGGTGAATTCATCTTTTTTCTTGCTCATACAGCTGTTCTCCTTTTATTTTCAGTCAGTATTATAAACGATTTTCAGCGGGTTTTCAACGTTTTGAACGTTAAAACTCAATGAGAATCCAGATATGTCTGCAAAATTATCGTTGCGGCGATCTTGTCGATGACTTTTTTGCGCTTGTCGCGTCGCATGCCCGCTTCGATCAGCATCCTCTCGCCGGCAACAGTTGAAAGTCTTTCGTCCTGATATGCTATCTCAGCGTCGACAAGCGGTTTCAGCGCGTCGCCGAACGCCCTCGCCTTTTCAACTCTCTCTCCGCTGGTGCCGTCCATATTGACAGGCAGTCCTATCACCACTCTGCCGATATTTTCGCGCTTAACGATATCCGCGATATAGCCGAGATCCTTTTCCGGATCGCACCGCCTGTAAGTTTCAAGCCCCGTTGCGCATATGCCCATGCTGTCGCTGGTCGCGAGCCCTATCCTGACGTCGCCGAGGTCTATACAAAGGTGTCTCATCAGCACTCACACTCCTCAAAATATTTTACCGCTTTGTCTCCCTCCCTGTAAAGGAAAAGCAACGCGAACACAACGTCCACCGCGGCGAACACGCCCCAGATCATAGCCGATCTGGCAAGGTCGGAAAAGCTTTCGGAAAACGCCGCGACGAATGAGACGACCACCACAGGGATTATGCCGGCGATCGAGACAAGCATTGGTATGAGTGTATGGAAATTGTTTTTAGTCAGTTCTTTTACGGTCATCCAGTTAAAGCGAGGCTCTTTGAGATCTCTTATCAGCGCGAAAGCGTTGACTGCGGCGCCGTAGACGGAAAGAAGTACGGTCATAAGTATAAAATCCCATACGGACAGTTTCGACACTATCGCCGTGACTGCCGAGGCAATCACGGTGGATATCACCGTGACCACGGTCGCGGCGACGAGTTTACCGTAATATATCTTGTCGAACGCAATCGGCAAACTCTTTATCACAGCGAAGTTTTCGCGCTCTAAGCTGAAGCCTACCGTCGAGAAAAGATTTGTGCCCGAACAGAACCAGCCCGCCATCATAACCGACAGCGCGAGCGAAAGATACGGCGTAGACATAAATCCGACTCCTTCCGTGCCTTCACCCGCCTCTTCCGCAGCCTGCATAGACGCCTCCATAGAGCGGGTCGTCATAAACGTGCATAAGAACACGAGCAAAGCAGGCATTACCAAAGAAAGAATAGTATTTACCGTAACCGAGCTTTCTCTGAACAGATATTTTACGTCGGTGAAAATAAAGGACGTAAAAGGCGTTCTTACCCCTTTTTCTCTCTCCTCTTTAACCGCACGCTTTTTAGAAGTTCCCGAACCCTCCGCGCTGCTCTGCAAAGCTCTCTTATAGAACAATACGGAAAGACCGCACGAAACAGCGGCGAACGCTGCCGTAGAGCCGAGAAACGCAAAGAAATTGCCCGCGACGTTCTGCCCGAACATAGCCTTTGCAAGCATCGTCGCGAACACGTTGATTTTTGCCATAGGCGCGAAGACCCGACCTATGTCGAGCGCCTGACCTTCGCCGCTTCCTACGGAATAAGAGGTCGAATAACTGAGATAATATATACCGGCAACGAACGCTATCAGAAACACCGCCTGAACTATCGCGCCGAGGACGGGTTTTTTGCTTAGCTTTTGAATGATCAACGCTATCGGAAAAGAAATTATCGACAGCAGAAGCATCGGAAGAAGCGGAAGCAAAAGCACCGCTACCGGTATCAGCAGGTAAAACTGCGCGCCGAGCGCAACTCCCGCCTGAGCCGCGGCGACTGCGGTTATGACTGTCGCAGGCAACACAACTATCGTAGAGATCAGAAGTTCGTTTATATAAGTGACCAGCAGCTTAGCCGAAAACACGGTTATCTGCGGCACCGGAAAATTGAGCATTATCTCGTTGTCCTTTGCAAAGAACATAGACGAGATATAAGAAAAAGCGCTGAGAAAAAGCACCGTTATCTGCGATACGCTGAACACTCCCGAAAGCATTTCGACGGTACCGCCCTGCATGAAAGCCAGCGTCGCCGTCGCATAAAGAGTCATGAAAAGCCCCGCTATCGGCAATATAAAGCACAGTGCCATAACCGCGATCAGCGCGATGTATTTTCTCCTCGACTTTTTGTCCGAAAAATCCGGCAACGTATAGTATCTGAAATTCAGCTTGAAAAGCGCGATAAATTGTTTCATAACAAGTCGAATTTCACCTCGCCGGTTTCGGGCTTGTCCTCAGTAAGAGAGAGGAAGACGTCTTCGAGAGACTTGTTGTCTTTCATCGTTTTAAGGTCTGCGATGTCGAAAGAAGTCACCAGCCTGCCGTCGTCGATTATAGCGACTTTGTCGCAGACTTTCTCAACGACTTCAAGCACGTGCGAGCTGAAAAACACGCTGTTCCCCTCTTTGCAATGCTCTTTCATAAGCTCTTTGAGCTCGTACGCGGATTTAGGGTCAAGACCTGTCATCGGTTCATCTAGCACCCACAGCCTGGGGTTGTGGATAAGCGCGCCGATAACGCATATTTTCTGTTTCATACCGTGAGAATACGACCTTATCGGGGTATCGTACGCGTCGGTAAGACCGAATAATGACAGATACTTTTCAGCGCGAGACTTTCTGTCGTTTAACCCTACGCCGTAAATATCGCATACAAAATTCAAGTATTCCCTCGCGGTCAGCCTGTCGTACAGCGCGTGATTGTCCGAAACGTAGCCGAGATTCTTTTTCGCGGCGATAGGTTCGTCCTTAATGCTCTTTCCGCATATCCTTATGCTTCCTGAGTCGAACGGCAGTATTCCGCACGCGCATTTAATCGTCGTCGATTTACCCGCGCCGTTTGGTCCGAGAAAGCCGAACACTTCGCCCTCTCCGACTGTCAGCGAAACGTCGTTCACGGCGAGTTTTTCGCTGTTTTTGTATTTTTTTATAAGGTTGTTGATTTCAAGCATTTTTCATCCTTTGTTCGCCTTTATTATCTTTGCGCGAACGAGATCTTTTTCTTTCCCGTTTTTTGAAGGTTTGTACAACTGAACGTCCTTGATGGATTCAGGCAGATATGTCTGCTCCACCCAGCCGCCGTAGTCGTGCACGTATTTGTAACCGGTCACCTTATCGGTGTGATAGTGCGTGTCTCTCAGATATGGCGGCACGTTGTCGTCCTTGTTTTCCGATACGAGTTTTTCAGCGCCGTACATCGCTTCCACAACGCTGTTGGACTTGCTCGCCTCGCAAACGTAGATTATAGCGGCGTAAAGCGGTATCTTGCCTTCCGGCATACCAAGGTTCTTGTACGCTTCGACCGCGGAATTCGCGACGACGAGAGCCATCGGGTCAGCCATACCGACGTCTTCGCAGCTGTGCACCAATGTGCGGCGGGCGACCAGAAGAGGATCGCATCCGGCCTGTATCAGTCTTTCAGCCCAATAAAGCGCGGCGTCGCTGTCGCTTCCTCTCAATGACTTGCAAAATGCCGAGAGCATATCGTAATATGTGCTTTCGTCAATGCTGAGCGCTTTTTTTTGTATCGACTGCTGCGCCGTTTCGAGGTCTATTTTTATCTTGCCGTCCTTATCCGGATCGGTGGTCATTACCGCGAGTTCGAGCGCGTTCAAAGCGGTTCTCAGGTCTCCGTCCGAAGCCCAGACCAGATGATCGAGAGCCTTTTCGTCAACGGTCAGGTCATAGTTGCCGAGACCGTTTTTCTTATCCGATATAGCGCGTAAAAGCGCGCTTTTAACGTCCTCTTCGCTCAGTCTCTTGAATTCAAAAACGCGGCAGCGCGAGACGATAGCCCGCGTCATGTTTACGTACGGATTTTCCGTCGTCGAACCGATAAACACGATATATCCCTGTTCTATCGCCGCCAGCATGCAGTCGGACTGCGCTTTATTCCACCTGTGGCACTCGTCCAGCATAAGGTATGTGCGGGTGCCGTACAGTTCGAGCCTGTTTTTCGCGTCCTCTATCACCTTTTTCGCGTCCGCAACGCCGCTGGAGACAGCGTTCATCTGTACGAACGCGCTGTTTGTCGTCGAAGCTATAATATGCGCCAGGGTGGTCTTGCCGCAGCCGGGAGGTCCGTAGAAAATGCAGCTTCCCAGCTTGTCCGCGAGAATTGCCCTGCGCAGAAGACTTCCCTTGCCGACGATATGCTGCTGACCGACGAAATCGTCGAGGGTCGTCGGGCGCATCTTTTCGGCAAGCGGCTTTGAGGCGTTCACGTTAAAATCGAATAAGCTGTCCATACAATTCAATTATAATTTTAACGCTCGCGCTTGTCAAGGACACAAAGCACATCGCTAATACAATACCGTCACATATATCTCGCCGCGTCGCTTTCTTAGCGGCAATACCGTGCTGTTGGTATAGTTGACGCCGCCCGCCCTTATACCACGGCTGCCCGCGTTTTCAAAACTTATGACGTAAAGCGTGCCTTCGTATGAATATTTCAGCCTGACTTTTTCAGCGTTCTCGAGTATCGGCGGCGAAAATTCAAGGGTATTACCGCGTTTTCTGACCCCGAGCATCTCTTCGACTATCACCTTGTAAAGCCATGCCGCGCTGCCGGTATACCATGTCCAGCCGGCTCTGCCCGGGTTGTCCTTATTCGTGTAAATGTCGCCCGCGAGAACGTACGGCTCGCCCTTATACGCGGCGTTTTTTTCCTTATCGCGGCATCTTGCGACCGGATTGAGCAATTTTAATATCCTGTTCGCCTGCTCCTTGTCACCTGTCCTGCAACATGCGAGAAGATACCATACCGCCGCATGAGTGTACTGTCCGCCGTTTTCCCTTACGCCCTCGGGATAGGACGAGATATAACCGTACCTCTTACGAGCGTCGAAAGGCGGCGAAAAGAGCTTTACCGCACCCGTTTTTCCGTCGACGAGATCTTTTGCGGCGTTCATCGCGCTTTCTCTCATTTCAGTCGTGCCCGCCTCCGCGATCTGCGCCCAGCATTGACAGATAAGGTCTGTTTTGCACGCCTTCGACTTATCCGTTCCCAGCCACTCGCCGTCGTCGGTAAACGCTCTCGCCCATCTGCCGCCGATATACGCCTTATCCAACGCCGCGCGCAGCTTTTCAACGACCTTTCTGTATCTTTTCGCGCTGTCGCCGTCAATATAAGCGCAGAATTTCTCTATTACAACGATCGCGAACTGGGTAAGCCATACGCTTTCGCCCCTGCCGCGCAGACCTATCCCGTTCAAAGCGTCGTTCCAGTCTCCTCCGCCTATCAGCAGAAGCCCGTGTTCGCCGGTGACTATCGCGCTGTCTATTGCGCGCTGAAGGTGTAAAAGCAGGTTTTCGCGCGCTTCGGAGTACCTGCCGTGTTCGAGCCTCGCTTCCTCGTTGTCGTCGAGAGGTCTGCCGACGAGATAATGCGCCTTTTCGCCGAGTATGCTCTCGTCGTCGGTATGAGCGATATATTCGCAGGTCAGGTACGGCAGAAAAAGTCTGTCGTCCGTTATCTTCGTTCTTACTCCGAACGCCGGCGGATGCCACCAATGCATCACGTCGCCTTCTATATACTGTCTTTCGGCGCACAGCAGTATATGTTCCCTCACCCTTTCCGGGTCGCTCCACAAGAGCGCGAGACAATCCTGAAGCTGATCTCTGAATCCAATTGCGCCGCCCGCCTGATAAAATCCGCACTTACCGTTTATGCGGCTTGAAAGCACTTGATAAGGAAGGTTTGCAAACAAGATATCCAGATCTTCGTCGTCGCTTTCAAGAGTAAGCGGCGATATGTTGACAAAAGCATTTTCACCTTTTAAAGTCTCTGCTTTAAGATCGCATTTTTTTACTTCTTCAAGCGTTTCCGAACAGTCGCATAAAACGAAATATACAACTTTTTCTGCGTTCTTTTTCAGTTCGACCCTTACGGTCGCCCCGAAATACGGATTATTGAAAGAACTTGTCGACCTTTTCGGATTAAAGCCGTATATCCCTCTTGACAGCGCTTCGGCGCAGTCGGTTATCGGCTCGGCATTTTCGCCCGCATAAAGATAAAATCCGCCTCCCGTCGCGGCATTACAGACCCTGACCGCTCCGTTTTCTTTCTCGCAGAACACGTCGGCGCGGTTTTCGCAACCGTCCGCGCAAGGCCGGGCGAGGTATGTTATATCTCTTACAACGTTTTTGTCGGAAAAGTTTTTTATCGCGACCGCCACTACCTGCGCCCTTCCGTCAAAACAAAGACTTCTTTTTACCGAATAGCCGGCGGAAATCGTCCGCGAAACGTATCGGGTAAATCCTTTGCCGTGCGTCACGAAACTTCCTTTGTTCAGTTTGTTCAGCCGTATGACGTCCGCGCCGTCGGAAACGAGCACGCGCTCGAACGGTTCGTCCGCGACGGGATCGTTGCTCCAGCCCGAAAGCTTATTCGACTGACTGTTAAAAAAATAACAGAAACCGCCGCCGTTTTCAGTCGCGACAAACCCTCCCGCCCGGTCGCAGACGACGTTAGAATAAGGCACGGCGGGCACGGACGTCACAACATAATCGCCGTTTTTGTCGAATCCGCCGTTGCCGCACGGCTTAATATCGGGCAATTCGCAGTCCGTAAGCGCGGCGTTGCCGCTCCTCTTTCTCACGGCTATCGTTTCCGTCGTCTTCACTTCGTCCAACTCTTTCAATACGCAGAACGCACAGTCCGACATCTCTTTTATCTTTTGCGGCTTATACGAATTCTTTTCAACGAAAGTAACGAAAGGCAGGTTTTTAAGATCGGAAACGCCGGCTCTGTCGCATATCTCTTTCGCGGTCTCGCCGCCGTAATTTTCCCTTTCGTCATAGACGACCGCGAGCCTCAGGTTTATTCCCAGAAGCCTGCATGCCAGCGCGCTTCTGACCGCTCTTTTCGTAAATTCCGCGTTGCCGTCATAACGCAGGATCAGCGTTTTTTCATCTGAAACAAAGATCTTGTCGCCGGTTGCGCGCGAAATAAGCGAAGCCTTGGAATACGGTTCGTAAAGCAGTTTTGCGGCGAGCTTTCCCGCATAGACAGCCGTGCGTTCGTCGGGTATATACTTTTTAAGAGCGCTTTGCTCTCCGCTCCCGACAGGACCGGACGCGTAGCCCGTAAAGTCGGTCCCCAGCACCCTTTCCACCCTGCTTTCCAGCACGTTTTCGTCGTCCGAACACTGTATTACGACCGCGATCGTCCTGCTTTCGCCGGGTGACAGCGTAAAGTCGCATTTTATACCCAGGCACGGCGTTATCACGTCTCCTTCGGACGGAGCGTTCCCTCCGAAAACAAGCGCGGGATCGGAATCTCCTCTGTTCCTCCCGTAAAGATTTGCTCTGTTACATTCGAACTCGCAGTCCGCGCCGCCCGCAAGTACCGTCGCCGCGAGCGTGAACCCGCCGACAGCTTCGCGGGGCTTTCTCTTCAGATATACCGTGTTTTTCGCTTTGTCCGTTCTCGCGCTGACGAACAGGTCGCAAAAAGCCGGATGCGAAGAATATTCCCGCCTTTCCGCGAGAGCCGTCCGTTCCGCGAATACGAAAGAATATTGTTTTTGTCTGTCCGACCCGTTTTTTACCGTGTATTCTCTGACCTCTCCGCTTAACACGAGAGGGGTATAGACCTTCATCGAACAGTCTGCCCGCGTGTTGAAAAACTCTGCTTTTCCGTCTGAAAACACCGCCCTGAACGCGCCGCCGTCCCTTTTGAACGGCGCGAAAGTCGGCGAAATCACCTCTCCGTCACATAAAAAATAACCGTACGCGCCGCTCGTCTTATACATATCGTGCGAAAACGCGTTGATGTCTTTGTTCCGCCAGCGGGAGTAACCTGAGCCGTGGTCGTCCAGTACTACGCCGTACTCTCTGCCGTAAAGCATCGCGACTTTCGGGAAAGCGGACGGTTCTACCGCATAAGAATAGCCGCTCAGCTTTTTGTCATAGACAAAATCCGGTTTCTTCCTGTTTGCCGCGACGCTTTCGACCTCTCTTTCCTCAAGCATCAGCGCGCCGCCTCTCATCATGTCGTCGGCCGCAAAATATCTTTTTATCGCATTGTCGCAAAGCGCGTTGACTGCGGCGCACAATATCATTCCCTGATGATGGGTCATATGCGACGAAACGGTGTTTTTACCTGCGGAAAAATCGATCGCTTCGTAAAATCCGCATTCGCCGTACGCGCCGCATTCCCTCAGCTTCTTCAGATTGTCGATGACTTTTTCCGGCGCATAAGCCGCCGCCATCGCGCTTGAATAGGGCGATATCACGCACCTGTCGTCCGCATTCCTGAGCGCAAGACGGCTGAGACCGTGAGCTTTATACTGATAATTCGCGCCGGAATCGAAAGCGTAATATCCGCTTTCGCTTATTCCCCAAACTCCGTTGCAGGACGACTTTATAAAGGTCTTTACAGCTCTCTTTACCGAAGTCGTAATGAGCGAACTTTCGGTGTCGGGCAAAAAAATCTGCGGCATCAGATATTCGAACGCCGTACCCGACCACGAAGCAAGAACGTTGCCGCAAGAATTCAATTGAACGCGTGAAAGCGCTCTCCATACCGCCGGGTCGCCTTCTCTGCAACACGCGATATAAGCGGTAAGCCTTGCTTCGCTCGCGAGAAGATCGTAATGACCTTCGTATCTCTTCGCGCCGACGTTATAGCCGATATAAAGTCTGTTTTTGTCTTTGTCGGTAAGCGCGGAAAAATCCGTTTCGTCTATAAGTTTTTTACACCTGTCCGAGAGATCGAAAAAGCCTTTTTCGCGGCAGAATTCTTTTGCGACTATAAGCGACGCGATAAAATTCCCGCTGTCCACGGAAGAGACGAAATAAGGTTCGACGGGCTTTTTTGACGACACGTCGTACCAGTTGTAAAGATGCCCTTTCCATTTTTTGAGTTTTTCGCAGTCGGATATCAGCGCTGATATCTCAGACGTCGCGCGAAAAGGCGTTAAAAGTTCAAGCTCGCACGCGCATATGCGCGCCAGTACGGCATATCCGATATTGGTCGGCGAAGTCGTCTTACTTCTGCCGTTGGGCGGATATATCTGCACGTTGTCGCACGGCAGATCTCCGGCAGCGAGCGAGTCGAAATACCTGTAAGTATCTGTTGCGAATTCTTTTAACGTTTCTGCGTTTTCAGCGCTCAGCTCAGCTTTTTTAAACGGTTTACCCGCAAAATAAAGCAGATTTACGAAAAGAATAAAACTCAGCGCGTAGACGGCGACCGCGACTTTAACGTAAAACGCCGCAGCGATCGATACAGCCGTCATACATGAAAGCGCGACCGTCGCGGCATGCCTTCCGTACCCGCGCGCGCCCTGCGTCAGCGCAAACGGTTTCCACTTCAAAAGCTCGCCGGAGTTGAACACGTAATCGACAAACGTTCTGAACGCGACCAGAAGATTGTTTACGGCGTGAAAAGGAAGAAGCACGACGCTTATCGCCGCGCTTATCAGCGTTTTGACAACGCTTTTTACAAGCGCCGACGATCTTATTTCGGCACCCGTCGCGATAGTCAGCGCAAGCGACGCGACAGCAGCCGAAAAGCTGGCGAAAAACACGCTGAGAAACTGTAATACGTAGCCTTGCGATAACGCTAATATCCATAAAACGCAGGCAGCGACCGGCGCAAAATAAGAAAATGCGTTCTTCAGCACGATATATTCGTATATTCCGTCGGAACAGTATTTTTTATTGGCGAACGGAAGAAGCAGAAAATCACCTCTCGCCCATCTGTCCGATCTGGCGACGTCGCTTGTAAAAGCGTCCGGCGCGTCCTCCGCGACCGCCATGTTGAGAGCGCCCGTATCGGTAAGCGCGCCTTCAAGTATATCGTGACTGAGCACCTTGCCGTCGGGCACGGCGACCGAAGTTTTTTCGTGAAAGGCTTTCAGATCGTATATCCCTTTGCCGCAATATACCGCGCGTTCGCAAAGATTAAAGTAAAAGTCGTCGTATTCGCCGTAAGACCGGTAACCGGAACTTTGAAAAAATTTCAGCGAATACGGCGTTTTCAGCGATGAAAGCGAATATACCGACTCAAAGGTCATAAGGTCGAACTTAGCGTTGAGCGGGTGAAGCATCGTGTTCACCGCCTTTCTTATCTCTCCCGCGCCTATCCTGCTGTCCGCGTCGAGAGTTATGACGAAACGCGGCTTAAATTTGATATCTGCCGATATATAGCGGAATTTTCCGCCGTCGCCCGAAAGCAGATATTCGTCGAGGTCTCTTATCGCGCCCCTTTTTCTCTCATACGCGCGATAATATTTTCCCGACCTTACGCGCTTTCTTACGACGATCGCCAGGTTTTCCCTTCCTTCATATTTTGCCAGTTCGTCGAGTATCTCGCCGTCGCTTTCGTCCGTTTCCGTCACGCTCTCTTTAAAGTCGCAAAGCGCGATATAAAACAAATTACCGTCTCTGTTTACCGCCTGCATCGCGGCAAGATCGTCGAGCGCCTTTTTCGCCTGCTTCGCGCTCGTCAGATAATGAGACACTACGACGGCGGTCCTCCCCTCGTCCGGCACCTTGCCGTAATTCATTCTTGGCACGGGTCTTTTGGGCAGGAAAAACGACAGCACGCGCTCGACGATGAACGCGCACGGCGGATACGTCGCGATAAAAGTCAGCGCCAAAACGCTTATTTTCAGCCAAAGCTGAGGAAGAAACAGCCCTGAAAGCAGTGCGAAAGCGCATTGCAGTATAAATATCGAAAAGTAATATATCCACTTGTCCGGAGCGTGTGATCTGCGCTTTAAAACCGAAACGTACTTGCCTTTGACGTGTGCGCGCAAATCATAGCGGTAGTCGAAAATTATCTCGCCGAAATGCTTGTCGAAACGCGCCGCTAAGTCGAACGCGCCTTTACCTATCGCGTATTCGCTCGCGTTAAAATAGCGCGAAAGCGATGATATCGCCGCCAGATAATGACGCTTAGACTCACCGTCGCTCATCGCGTACGCCTTATCCCGTTGCAGATAACCGTTTATCGGCGAAAGCGATATCGTGAAATCGGGCGTGAAAACGTCCGGCAGTTCCTTGAGCGAAGTAATCGCGTTGGATATGAGTTTTGCGTGGTCGGCGAGCGCTCCCGCGAACGCGAATTCAACGTTTTCAACGTTTATCTCTGTGTTTTTTCCCAGAAACTTTTCGCTTATTCTCTTTCCCGCCGCCTTGAAAAAATAAAGATATCCTTCTTTTTTACTCAGCCTAATGTCGGGCTCTCTGTCCTCTTCCGCGCGCCGCCTTACCTTTTCCAGCTGTGATATCCGCTCCGATACCTTAGCTATCTTTTTCAGCAAAGCGATCTCGAACGCGCCTTTCAACGCGCATATCTCGTCGAAACTAAGCGGAGTATATCTGCAAAATTCTGTGACCGCATCAAATATCGCTTTTTCGTCCGTCCTGCAATATGTCTGCGCGGTCAGCGTTGTCGCCAGGTGAAGAACTCTGGCTTCGCCTCTGTGCGGCAGGGTCGCGAAATCCTTGTAATTCGACCGCCTTATCCCCGCGGTAAACGACCTGTAATTTTCAAAAAGCCACTTTTCGCATTCGTAAAGCTCTTCTCCTCTCTTCGCCTTAGCGGTTACGACGTTGTATGCCCTTCTTATTCTGCGCAGCGACGAAGAGACGTCGGGCGCTGCGCCGACCCTTGTTACGTCTTTCAGAGCCAAAGCGAGTTGTTTTATATTCGTCGCCCTGTCGCCGCCGATAACGTATTCCGCATAATCGAATTTTCCCGCTTTCTGCGCTGCTATCGCTAAAAGACAAATGATCGCGAGCACGGACAGCGCCGTGATAATGTATATCGTCATATTTCGCACCTCTCAGCGCGATTATTGACAATATCCGGGAGTTTAAGCGCGATAAAGCAATTAATTTTTAAGTCGCAATATGGTCGCTGCGATATAAAAAACGATTAAACGGTTTATAAAAAGCGGAAAAAATGTTAAAAAAAGACCCCTTGACGGGGCGAGACAATCTGTAAGCCGGGTTCTGTCTTGGATAAACATCTGTCTAGGACGCGCGTTGCCGCACGCCTCAAGCGATTTTCCGACGCGGCAGGCGACCGCATAACGTCGTTTTCTCTTGCATCGGGTGGGGTTTACAGGGCTTCCCCCGTCGCCGGGGGAACGGTGAGCTCTTACCTCGCCTTTCCATCCTTACCCTTGCGGGCGGTTTATTTCTGTTGCACTTTCCTTGAAGTCGCCTTCACCGGTAACTGGCCGGCACCTCACCCCTTTCGGGCTGCGTTTATCCGACTGTCTCTTTGTCGTATGATACCACCGTGCGGCGATAAATGCAAGCGTTTAAAACTGCATTCCGCATTCTTCGATGTATCTTCTCAGCTTAAACAGCGCTTTTTTCTCTATCCTCGAAACGTACGAGCGCGATATCCCGTATTTTTCAGCGACCTCGTTCTGAGTATAAACCTTGTCGACGTTTATCCCGTATCTAAGCATGATTATTTCGTACTCTCTGTCTTCAAGCACTTTTTTCGCTACCGAAAGCAGTTTTTCCTGTACGATCCTGCTTTCGACCCTGCTTATCACGCTCTCTTCTTCCTGTTCGATAAGGTCGATAAGCGCAACCTCGTTGCCGTCCTTGTCAAAGCTGACCGGCTCGTAAAGCGACTTTGTGTTCTTGTGCTTTTTGCCTGCGCGGATCACCATAAGTATCTCGTTTTCTATGCACTTGCTCGCGTAGGTCGCGAACTGGGTGCCCTTGCCTTCGTGAAAGGAATTGACAGCCTTTATCAGTCCTATCGACCCGACGCTAATCAGCTCGTCGTTGTCGCCGTAACCGACATATTTTTTGACGATATGCACGACAAGACGCATATTGTGCTTTATCAGTTCGTCGCGCGCCTCTTTGTCGCCCGTCGCTATCCTGTCCAGAAGCTCCTTTTCCTTTTCAGGGGAAAGAGGCTGCGGAAAACAGTTTTTGTTTTTTACGTATCCGCTGAAAAACAGCAGATTTGAAAGCAGCGCGAATATTCCGCTTAAAAACATAATTCCACCTCTTGAAATAGTATGCCGGAACTCCGCCGTGTATTCCTGCAGCGCGGCGTCTGCCGGATCGGCTTCGTTTAAAGCTGTCAATATCGTTTGAAACTTTGGATACTTTGCTTTAAGTAAATGTAAGTTCGTTTGCCGTCTTACTGCAAAAAATATCTCCGCCTGCAAAAGCAAGCGGAGAAAAAAATCGGTTGATCGTTGAAAAGAGGCAAATTACTTATTTCCGTCGCCTTTGTTGCCGCTTTTGTTCTTCAATATCTCGTTGATCTCTCCCAGCCACGAGTTGATATCCTTGAACTGCCTGTGAACAGCCGCGAATCTGACGTACGCGACGTCGTCTATATCTTTGAGACCGTCCATAACGAGGTCGCCGATATAGTCGGAAGTCACTTCCTGCTCTAAGCCGTTGGCGAGCTTTTTTTCTATATCGGAGACAAGTTTATCTATCTGCTGCATGCTGACGGGGCGCTTGTCGCAAGCTTTGAGTATGCCGTTTTTGAGTTTTGCAGGCGCAAAGACCTCTCTGCAACCCGACTTTTTTATGACCATGATCGGCGTGGTCTCGATCGTCTCGTAAGTCGTAAAACGCTTGCCGCAGGCGACGCACTCTCTTCTGCGTCTGATCGAAGTACCGTCTTCGTTAAGTCTGCTGTCAATAACCTTGCTGTCCATACAGCCGCAATATATGCATTTCATGGTTTAACCTCCGGTTACGGTAATATTATACCGCATATAGTGGTAATTGTCCAGCGCTTGCACTAAATATAGTGCGGCAAGGTCGTACAAAGTATGTGTTTCAGCAGTCGCACTTTGCAGGCGGCGGAGGCGTTTCGGACGACAACTCTACGAGTATTGCGTCCTCGCCTATCCTGACGATACAGCGCCACGGGACAAAAATGCTGTCGGAACAGGTAATGTTCTTTAAAAATTTCTTTTCGCCGGGCACTATCAGCCCGGTTATCTTCCCTCCCGGAGTGAATGCGATGTCGAGAAGGCGCCCCAGCCGTCTGCCGTCTATCACGTTCACCACTTCTTTTTCTTTGAGCTCGCAGAAAGTAAGATCGTTCAACATAACAACACCTCCCGATAATCTACGGGAGGCGTCGCCAAATTATGACAAATTTCGCGCAAAAGCGAAAAAACAATTATAAATAAGCTTTCATTTTTGATAAAGCGCTCTTTTCCAGACGGCTGACCTGCGCCTGCGATATGTTGACCTGTCCGGATATCTCTGTCTGCGTCCTGCCGTAATAGTAACGCAGAATAAGCACCTTTCTTTCCTTTTCCGGAAGATTTGCTATCGCGTCCGAAAGGCATATCTTGTCCGTCCAGCGCTCTTCTGTATTCTTCGGGTCGCCTATCTGCTCTTCCAGTACCATTCCTTCTTCGCCGTCGTTATAAACGGGCTCCTGAAGATAGACCGGTTCGCTTACTGCGTCCAACGCGCATACGACTTCTTTTATCGGCAGGTCGATCTCCTCCGCGATCTCGACCGCAGTCGGGGTTATCTGCCTGTTTCTTTCTATCTCCTCTTTCGCTTTCAACACTTTATAAGCCGTATCGCGCATACTGCGGCTTACTTTAATACCCGTACTGTCCTTTAAAAACCGCCTTATCTCGCCGATTATCATCGGCACCGCATAGGTAGAAAACCTGACATTGTACCTGTCGTCGAAATTATCTACGGCTTTAAGAAGACCAACCACTCCGACCTGAAACAGGTCGTCGCTGTTACCTTTGTTGTTAAAACGCTGAACTACCGAAAGCACAAGCCTGATGTTTGCCTTTACCAGCTCGTCGCGGGCGTTTTTATCGCCTTGTTTTGTCTGTTTTATCAACTCTTCCGACCGTTCTTTGCTTATTTTGGGGAGCGCGTTGGTATCAACGCCGCATATTACCACTTTGTGCACCGTATCACCTCCGTATGTACTTTGTGAACGGCGTGCACGGTATACCAGCCCAGAATAATACGCACCAGCCCTGAGGCGCGCCTTTTATGCGTTTTTTAGCGATTCTCGCTTGAAAATATTATAATATTATCTGCGTTCGCCTCGCTGAAACACACACTAAAACGCAGGTAATATTAGACATATTATCAAGGCATTTAACGCAGTAGCTACGGAAATTTGCCGCTTTAAACCAGGTTCGTATTATTCTGGTCCGGTATACATAGTGTTTACTTATTTTGCGGTATTATACACTTTTAGTCAGCTCTTTTTTAAGTTTCTTCATTACCTTTTTTTCAAGTCGGGATATGTATGACTGCGATATTCCCATCAGATCGGCTATCTCTTTCTGCGTCTTTTTCTGCGCGCCCAGCAAGCCGAAACGCAGTCTTACTATCTGCCTTTCTCTGGGCGGGAGACGCTTAAACGTCTTTATAAGTATATCCTTTTCCTCGTCGATTTCAACGTCTTTGCAGGTAACGTCGCTTTCTGTACCCAGCACGTCGGATAAAAGAAGGACGTTTCCTTCCCAATCAACGTTGAGCGGCTCGTCGAGCGACATTTCGCTTTTCGTGCGTACGACCTTTCTCAGATGCATCAGTATCTCGTTTTCAATGCATCTGCTAGCATAGGTTGCCAGTTTTATCTGCTTATTCCCGTCAAAAGAGTTGACGGCTTTGATAAGTCCGATTGTGCCGACGCTTATCAGATCGTCGATATCCACGTTTGAGCTTTCGAATTTCTTGGCAATGTAAACCACGAGCCTCAAATTGTGCTCGATAAGTTTTTCGCGCGCGGATTTATCGCCTTCTGAAAGCTTTGCGACCAGCTCTTTTTCATCATCGGGACTGAGCGGCGCGGGCAAGGTCTCGCCTCCGTTGAGATAATCTACTCCGTTATCCTCGCAAAGGGGCGAAGAAAAGAGTTTTTTGATAAATTCAATAAGTTTTTTCAGCATTTTTCCTCCTAAAGATCGCAATTCAGAAGAAGGGAAAAACCTTTGAAATCCCTTTCTCCTATGGCTATCACCACGTTGTCGTATTCTTTTTCTTGTCCGTCGTCGGACACCAGAAGTTTGTCTGCTATAAATCCGTTTATAGTCCTCGCGCCTGCAACGGTTGACACCTTTATACCTTCGACCTTTTCCGCTTTGTCGACGTTGGGTATCTTTACCGCAAAGTCCGCGCCTGAAACGACTACCGGAAGAACGCCTTTATAAAACAGTCTGTTCCCGCTGTCCCAATACCCTTTGCATTCGACTTCCGCGCCCGCGACGACGAGTTTTACCGTCGTCATATATTTGCGCTCTCTGCGCGCGAGAGTTATATATCCGACAATCTTTTTCGCCGTGAAAAGACATAACGCGCACGCCGCGGCTGCAACAGCCGGCGTATAGCCGTTGGGGTTTTTAAGCGCGATGAAACCGTCGTTCGCACCCAGGAAAGCAACGCATATCCCGCCCGCAAGAAATGTGTATAGCAAAAACACGCCCATGCACTTGAAATAGCTCTTTGCTTCTCTGTGCTTCAACATAACCGCGCACATTACAAGACAAAGCGCCGTCTTCGCGACAAACAGCGCTTTTATATCCCACAGCGGCATTATCACCGCAAACGCGGTGCCGAGCGAGGAAGACAAAAACGCGCGTATTCTGCTGAATTTTCGCCTTAAAGTCAGCGTCGTAGCGTAAATCAGCGCCAGATTGACAGCCATGTTGTCCGCTATCACATACTCTATGTATATTTGCATGCTTTGATAATATATCTTAAAACGCAAAAACAATTTCCGTTCTTGTCGAATTTTGCAGACGGAGTAAAAATTATTGTGTTTTGAATGTCAGCGAAGAGAATTCGGCACGGACGCAATCGATGAGACCTTGAAGAGATGACTTTTCAACGAGAATACGAGGAAAATCCGTATATAAACAAATTGACGCCGGCAAACGTTCTTTAAGAAAGACTTGAAAGAATCTTTTAAAAAATGCGTTGAGATAATGTGCATAGGAATGATCGTAAGCTTTTCAAAGCTGAACGGAGACGTAAAGCTCAGTTTTTTCATACTCAAAATTGCTTCGAAATGTTGTTTAACAATTAGACGTGAGTTTTTTATATGTCACATACGGTTATCTGTTCTATTTTTAATTGTCTTTCAACATTTAAACTTGAAAAAAGTTTCTCTTTTATGCCATAGGTTTTATGAAGTAAGATGCATACATGGAGTTTATAGATTAGTTATAAATATCCAAAATGTTATCAAAATGCAAAACGATAATAATGCATTTATTTTTAGCCAAAACAAAACCTTTTCAAGAAAACTTTTTTTATTATCGTCGTTTTTTTCGTTATTATCCATTTTTTCTCCTATATCTGTTGGCTAAAAAAGACGAAACATTATCCAAAATGTTATCAAAATGCAAAACGATAATAATGCATTTATTTTTAGCCAAAACAAAACCTTTTCAAGCAAACTTTTTTTATTATCGTCGTTTTTTTCGTTGTTATCCATTTTTTCTCCTATATCTGTTGGCTAACTGCGTTTCCCGTATATAAATGTGTTCCCATGTTGACTGAAAATTCTGATCCGTTTGTGGTGATACTTACAGACCCGACAAAAATTCTGTGCGCATACCAGATCCGATTGCTCTTTCTCCCGAACAGAGCGTTAATCACTCGCTCATCGCCTAAATAGTCGTATGCACGTTGTCCATGCAAAATAAACAGACGTCTTTTTATCTATAATTCTGTGATCAAATTTTCAATAGATATTGCATTTACGGTGATAGATAAGACAAAAATTATCACTTTAAAAAGTAACTAATAGTATTATCCTTCAAAAATATTGCCAATTATTTTATTATACATATGTTACCTCCTTCTATGCTTACATTATAAAGCTTTACAAGATTTTTGTCAAGGTTTAATTTTTTCATTAATTCTTATTTCGCACTTCTCTTGGAAAGCTTGAATATTTAATATCGGTCAGCTTGATAAAAACCTTTAATATAAATGCAAAATTCCGTTAAAATATGCGCTTTCGTTTATATTGCGACGAAAACAGACGTAAAAAACGACCTCCGCCGTAGCGAAGGTCGGAATATGTCGGATCTCAGGAAAATTCCGAAATAAATTACTTTTTCTTGCGGAAAACTCTGAGGAACGCCGGGATCTTCTCTTCGTCCTCTTCCTCGGGCTGATTGTTGTAAGAATTCTGCCCGCGCTGAGCGTAGCCCGCGTTGTCGCCGCTACCGGAATATCCGGCGTTGTAGCCTTTGCCCGGATTGTAACCGCCGTTATTCGCATATCCCGCGCCGTTGCCTCCGAAAGAACCGCCGTAATTGCCCGCGACGCGCGGATCGCGACCGTCGGAATAGCCGTAACCGCCGTTATTGTAAGGCTGTTCGCCTCTGCCGGAGTTATTATTGCCGTACGGCTGCTCGCCTCTTGCGCTCGTGCCGTAAGGCTGTTCGCCTCTGGTCGGAGCGTAGGGTTGTTCGCTTCTGCCGTCTGAATAACCTCTTTCGCTTCTGCCGTCGTAGTTGTTTTCGTAACGTCGTGCGGAAGAATTGCCGCCGCCGTTCTGCTGATAAGGAGCGTAACCTCTGTTTCTGTCGTCCTCGACATCGTTGTACGCGCTCTCCTTCTTGCGGCTGTCGTTGAGTCTTCTTATCGCGTTGTCCATAGCTGCCGAGGTACGGGTCTGACCCGCGTTGCCTCTTCTCTGCGGATAGCCGCCGTTCACGTCCTCTGCGGGAGCGCTGAAACCGGTAGCGATAAGGGTGACCTGAACTTTGTTTTCAAGATTTTCGTCAAAGCCGGTGCCGAATATGATGTTTGCCGCCGGATCGACGATATCTTCGACCAGTCTGCTTGCGTCAGCGACTTCATCGAGCGCCATATCCTTGCCGCCCATTACGTGAAGGATAACGCCGCTCGCGCCCTCGATATTCGTTTCGAGAAGGGGGCTTTCGACCGCGTTTCTGACCGCTTCGATAGCCTTGTCCGGACCTTCGCCGATACCGATGCCCATATGAGCGAGACCTTTCTTTCTCATTATCGCGCTGATATCCGCAAAGTCGAGATTGATGACGGTCGGGGTCACGATAAGCTCGCTTATACTCTGAATTGCCTGTTTAAGAACGTCGTCAGCCTTTATGAAGGATTCAAGCATCGCGGTACCCTTGGGGAGAACTTCGAGGAGTTTCTCGTTGGGAATGACCAGCAACGTATCGACGTTGCCGCGCAGGTTTTCGATACCCTGGATCGCGTTGTGCATACGTCTCTTTCCTTCGAACGCGAAAGGCTTTGTGACGACCGCCACGGTCAGTATGCCAAGTTCTTTGGACAGCGCCGCGATGACGGGAGCCGCGCCGGTACCGGTACCGCCGCCCATACCTGCCGTAATGAACAGAAGGTCTACGTCTTTGAGCAGCGCGCGGAGTTCTTCTCTCGACTCCTCCGCCGCCTTTTCTCCTACGTTGGGATCGGCGCCCGCGCCGAGTCCGCCCGTGAGTTTAGCGCCGATCTGCACCTTAGTGGGCGCGTTTGAAAGAGTGAGCGCCTGAAAATCTGTGTTCACCGCAACGAATTCCGCACTGGTGATGCCTGCCGCTATCATGCGGTTGACCGCGTTGTTACCGCCGCCGCCTACGCCTATTACCTTGATCTTAGCTTTTCCGCTTCCGTCTGCCATGTTGTTTTACCTCCGAAATTTGTCGAAAAATCTTTTCAATACGTTTTTACTTTTTTCCAGCTTATCCGCCACGTCGAAAGTCCCGAAAACGGAAGAATAATAACTCTTTCCGTAAGTCGGAACGTCGGGGACGATCGTTTCCAGTCTCTTACCCAGTTGTCTGGATATATACGCTGCCGCGCCTTTAAGTCCCGCTATTCCACCGCCCGTCAGATATACGACGTCGGAAGAAAAATTGGGAGTCTGAGCGAGACAGCCTGCGATGAATCCGACGAAATCGTCGAGCCTCGCCTGTATTATCCGGTTCACCCCGAAGCTGTTGAATTGCTGAGGCTTTCCGTCAACAACGACGTTGTAACAACTGCCGTTGTCCGTTTCCTGATACAAATTCGCTTTATTTACCAGCGTGCACGCGCTCGCGTAAGGAATGTCCAGCACCTGATAAAGGTCTCCCGCTATGTTCGCGCCGCCGATGGACTTGCTTTCCGCGCACTCTAAGCCGTCGCCGACGACTATGCCGAACGAGGTGTTTGAAAAACCGATATCGCATACAGCCGCGCCCGTCTCTCTCACGTCGGCGGGAAGAAGCTGCACGCAGGTCGCCCAGAAAGAAGATATATAGCTTACTTTCTTAACGCCTATCGCCGCCGCCACCCTTTCGATAATATCGCAGAATTTCTTACTGCAAAGTATGTAAGTAAGATCCGCGTCGATATAAGTCGCCGACTCGTAAACCGGATTGACGCATCTGAATTTATTGTCCAGAATAAATCCTCTCGCGCTGCAATTTATCGCGACGTAATCCGCGTCGCCGTCGAAGATATTGCCGCGGGCGTAGAGCTCGTCCAGCGTATCGTCCGTAACGGTGCGCGAAGAACGGTAAGCGTTTTTGACCTGATTGTTCCTTACTTTGACGAAATCTGTCGGAACGCCGACGTAAAGCTTGCTTATCTTTCCGCGGTAACCGCTTTCGGCGATCGTCTGGCGCACGCTCTCTTCGAGCCCGTCGGGGTTCAGGAACTCTCCCTTATAATACCCGTCGTACTCGCAGGAAGCGATATTTTTCACGTTGTAGACGCCCGAATCGGACTTATTTCCTACCGCAAAAACCAGCTTGCCCGAGCCTACGTCCAGCAAAAACACTTCGTTCATATAATTATTATAATAAAATTATAATAACGTGTCAACAGATAGGTAATAAAAAATACAAAAATTTACGCAAAAAACATCTGCTTTAAAAGCGCGTGAAAACGTCAGTTTATTGCAGTCGCCGACCACATCCAACCGCTGTCGGTCAGCGATATGAAACCGCTCTTTCTTTGTTCTTCATCGGTCAGCGTGTTGTAATATGTGTAAGCTCCGACGAACATATCGTCTATACTTTCGACGTTTTTGAGCACGAGGGTCACGCCGGTATTCGTCTTGACAGACACGTTTATCTGCCCGAAAGTAATGCTTTCGATAAATGCGGTAAATCTGGACGAAACAAAACTTACCTTCTGCGCGCCCGCGACCACGCCCGCAAGCCACGCCGACTTATCGCCGACAAAACTGCCTGCGCTGTCCTCTCCTCCCGCGATCGTAAAATTGGAGACGAACGTCAGACCCGCGATCCCGTCCTCGCCGACGGCGTCAAGTATCTTGAGCTCGTTGTCCACGACCGCATAAAGCTTTTCGCCGCTCTCCTGCTCTTCAAACGCGATCGCCATGAGCGGAGCGCGCTCCGCAATATAAATCAAGACTTTGTTGGGGAATTTTCTTTCAATATCCACGACTTTGAGAGTCGGATTGGCTTTTTCAACAGCGTTTATCGCTTCGGTTTCGTCGATCGCGAATACGCTCTCGCCTTTCTTTATACCGCTCTGCGAGATTATAGCGTTTACCGTTTCGTCGTCGAGGGTAAGGTCATCCGTAGTCCTGACCTCTACCGAACCGGTAAGGAACATAACGCAACAGACTACGATCACAACGACCGCGACCGCGACGGCTATGAAAATTCCCAGAAGTCTTTTGTTCATCGTTAAACCCTTTTTATTTTTACTCCCACCGAGGGCAGGATCAGCGAAAGATCCTCATACCCTCTGTCTATATGCCCGATATTGTCGACCACCGTCTCTCCCTGCGCGCACATGCCGGCGAGCACCAGTGAAGCGCCTCCTCTGAGATCGGTCGCAGAAACCTCTGCTCCTGTCAGCCTTTCCACTCCTCTGACCACCGCGGTACGGCCGTTCACCGTTACGTCCGCGCCCATTTTGAGAAGCTGCGGCACAGTCTTGAATCTCGTCTCAAAGATGTTTTCGACAATGACGCTCGTCCCCTCGCTCACCGTCTGCAACGTGAGTATCTGCGTTTGCAGATCTGTCGGGAAGCCGGGATAATAAGTGGTCTCAACTTTGGGAATGCTCTCGCACCTTCCCTTGCAGATTATATTTATTTTATCACGCGCACACGTAATTTTGCAACTGCTTTTCGGCAATTTGGCAAGAAGCGAGGAAAGGTGTTCCGGATTTACGTCGGAAAGAGTCAGCTCTCCCCCGCACATCGCCGCGCCGATAAGGTATGTCCCCGCGACTATCCTGTCCGGTATCGGCGTGTATTCAGTGCCGTGAAGTTTCTTCACTCCTTCTATCTTTATCACGCCCGTGCCGGCGCCGCTGACCTTCGCGCCCGTCGCGTTGAGAAAATTCTGAAGGTCTACGATCTCCGGCTCTTTCGCGCAGTTTCTTATTATACTTACTCCGTCGAGGAATACGCAGGTCATCACTAAGTTTTCGGTCGCGCCTACGCTGGGAAGGTCTAAGATTATGTCGTTGCTTCTCGCCGTCGAGCTGTCGCAGTTTATGTACCCGTGTTTTTCGGTTATCTTTACCCCCAGTTCCCTCAGTCCGGAAAGGTGAAGGTCTATCGGTCTCAGCCCTATATCGCACCCGCCCGGGTACGCGACTTTCGCCTTTTTCAGCCTTGAAAGGAGCGGACCCAGAATAAATACGGACGATCTCAGTTCGCTCGCAAGTCCGCATGGTATCTTTCCGCACGAAACGTCTCTGCCGTCCACAGTCACGTCGTCGCCGCTTCTGACAACTTTGCACCCCAGTTTCACGAGTATTTCAAGCATCGTGTCGACGTCGGTTATATGCGGACAGTCGTGCAAAATCACCACTCCGTCGACAAGCACGCAAGCCGCCAGCAAAGTGAGCACCGAATTCTTTGCTCCCTTGATCTTTATATCGCCGCAGAGTTTCTCCCCTCCGCGGATAACGTATCTGCTCATCGCTCTCTCCTTACGCAAAGCGTAATTCTTAATACATTTTATGGAAAGAGTGCGGGATTTGTGAATTGCGCGCTATCCCTTCAAGCAAGCCGACCGACGCCGCAAATACGACGAGAGAGCTGCCGCCCGAACTGATAAACGGCATCGGAAGACCGGTAGGCGGCACCGATCCGCTGACGACCGCGATATTGAGAAGAGTCTGCACCGCTATGACTATCCCGACGCCCGCCGCGACATACGTCTGAAACCTGTCTGACGCACGCGAAGCGATAACAATCGCGCGCCATATAAGCACACAGAAAAGCGCGATGACGAATATGCAGCCGATAAGCCCCAGTTCTTCCCCTATCACCGCGAAAATAAAGTCGCTTTCCGCAAACGGCAGAAACATGTACTTCTGCCTGCTGTTGAAGAGTCCCAAGCCGAACCATCCGCCCGAACCGAGCGCGTAATACGACTGGATCAGCTGATACCCTTCCCCGAGCGGCGACGCCCACGGGTCGATAAACGCGAGAAATCGTTTGAGTCTGTACGGTTCGGCGAAAATAAGGAGAGGCGCCGCGACGACGACGGGTATCGCCATTACGGCAAACTGCTTAAAACCGCATCCTCCGATATACAGCATCAGAAGCACGCATATCCCGATGCATACAGTTATCGACATGTTCGGCTCCAGCATAACAAGCGCGCAGACGACCAGCGTCGCCGCGAGTATTCCCGCCATATCGCAAAAGCGCGCGCTGCTCCTTTCGGAAAGGCGCGAGGCAATGAATATCATCAGCGCGAATTTCGCGAGTTCGGACGGCTGAAAAGTCGTGAATCCCAGGTTGAGCCAGCGCGTCGCGCCGTACTTTTCCACTCCGAGACCGGGAACGAACACCAGCGCGAGAAGTACTGCCGAAAATATCAGCAGAGCAAGCGAAAACTTTTTCAGAATATTTGATTTTATTCTCGAAGCCGCGAACGCCGCGACCAGCGCGACGACCAGCGCGACCGCCTGCTTTTTTACATAGTAAAACGCGTCTCCCGTCTGTTGAAGCGCGATATAGCTGCTCGCGCTGTACTGCATGACTATCCCGAAAACCGCGAGAGTCAGCGCGGTCAGCAGAAGTATCTTGTCGGCGACTACGATTCTGTTGCGCTCAGCCATTTGCCAGCGCCTTTACTATCCCGTCGAAATGCCTTCCTCTCTGCATATAGTCTGCATACCTGTCGTAGCTCGAAGTCGAAGGAGAAAAAAGAAGATTCTTGCTGTCCTTGTAAGAGAGACTTATCTCTACCGCGCGCTCGAGCGTGGCAGTCTTAACGACGGAATACCGCGCGTCGTCGGGCGCCCATTTTATTATCTCGTCGCTGTTGTCGCCGCAGCACACGATATGCGCGACGTTTTCAGGAAGTCTTGCGAAAAAGCTTTCGTAACTTATCTTCTTGTCCCAGCCGCCGACGATGAGAGTCGTCGCGCCGTCCATAGCTTCGCACGCTCTGACCGTGCTGTCGATGTTCGTGGACTTAGAATCGTTGTATATTTTAAGGTCTTTCAGAGTCTTTATCAGTTCTATCCTGTATTTCGGCGGTCTGAACTCTCTGACGGCAAGCGCAATCATGTCAGTCTTTACCCCGTACAGCTTTGCGACAAGGACCGAAGCGAGTACGTCCGAAAGATTGTGTTTCCCTTTGAGAGGCACGTCGTCGACCGCGCATATTCTTTCGCGCTTCTTTCCGTCGTCGAAAAATATCTCTCCGTCCTCCGCGTACGCGCCCTTAACTTTGTTCTGCGCGGAAAACCAGAATATCTCCGCTTTTATATGTACCGCGAAAGAAGACACGACCGGGTCGTCCGCGTTGAGGATAGCAAAATCCTTTTCACTCTGATTTTCAAATATTCTCGCTTTGAGCCGCGTATATTCTTCAAAGGTCTTATGCCTTTCGATATGATCGGGCGTAACGTTCAGACACACAGCGAATCGCGGCGCGAAGTCCACCGTCGTTTCCAGTTGAAAACTGGATGTTTCGAGGATCGCTACCGCTCCCGCAAGTCTGTCCGCCGCAGAAGAAAAAGGAACGCCGATATTGCCCAGCGCATACGCTTCTATGCCCGCGTGGTCGAACACCTCTTTTATCAGCGAAACGGTAGTCGTCTTTCCGTTCGTTCCCGTCACCGCTACGAGATTGCCTTTGCAGCAACGATATCCGAGTTCTATCTCCGCTATCACCTCTATGCCCTTAGCTTTCGCGCCGCATATCACCGGATGCGTGACCGGTACCGCGGGGTTTACGACGACGGTCTCAACGTCTTCGAGCACGTTTTCAAGGCTCATACCTCTTCTGTTTTCTATTTCGCCGTCGACCGGATCGCCTTCGGCGTCGTCGAAACACACCGCTTCACGCCCGAGACGGCGCAAAAGTCCGTACGCGCTTTTGCCGCTTTTTCCCCAACCGAGGATCAGAGTTTTGTTCATACGATATACGCAATAAGCGCCACCAACGCGGCAACAAGCGTTATCACCGCATAGTAACCGACTATCTTGCTCTCCTTTATGCCCTTATATTCCAGGTGATGGTGAAACGGAGCCATTAAAAACACTCGCTTTTTCGTACGCTTGAAATGCAACACCTGCACTATTACCGATATGCAGGAGACCACGAACATTATGCCGACTATCGGCGCAAAAAGCGCGTTTTGAGAAAAAACCGCTACGCACGCCGCCGCGCCCCCGACCGCTAATGAGCCGGTATCGCCCATAAACACGCTCGCGGGATTGGAGTTGCACCAGAAAAACGCGATCAGCGCGCCGAAAAACGAAAACGCAAACACGGCGAGAGACCTGTATTCTTCGGCTAAAAAGGTCCTGCCGCCGTCCGTAAGCGCGACTGCCGAAAACGCGATCATCACGCCGAAAGCCGCGAAATATACCGATCCGCTCGCCGCTACCAGTCCGTCGAGACCGTCGGTAAGATTTACCGCGTTGCTCATCGCTATGAAAACGAAAGCACAGAAAGGTATATACGCCCACCCGAAGTCTGCGTATATATCCGTGAAAGGAATCCTGACAACGCTGCCGACCGCGCCGCTCGTGTAGCAGAACGCCGAGACTATCGCGGCGATACCCAACTGTCCGACGACTTTCTGATAGGCTTTGAGTCCGAGGTTGCGTTTTAATTTTACTTTTATAAAATCGTCCAGAAAACCTATAAGCGCATAGCCGAGAGTAACGCAAAGCGAAACCGTCCCCAGCTTCTTCCTGCCGAAGATAAGAACGGCAACGCTTACGCCGATAAGAAACATTACCCCGCCCATCGTCGGAGTGCCCTTCTTTCCCTCATGCTTATCCACGTAAAAAAGTATGGTCTGGCTCGCCTTCGCGCGTTTTGCGAAAGCTATGACGGGGCGCGACATAAGCGCGGTAACGATGAACGCTGTCAGCGCGGATAAAAGAAGCCTTAAAGTCAGGTCCATTACAGCCCCAGCGCCTTATTGAGTTCCCCGCTGTCGCTGTACGGGGTCTTTACGTTATTTTCGTCGATATAACCTTCGCTTCCCTTGCCTGCAATAAGCACGACGTCTCCTTTGCCGGCAAGTTCGACTGCCAGGGCTATCGCGCGGCTTCTGTCCAGCTCAACGAATATCTTGTTCTTTTTGCGTATTCCGGAGAGTATGTCGTCGGCTATCGACTCTCTGCTCTCCGTGCGAGGATTGTCGCTGGTCACGACTACTATATCCGACATTTCGCCCGCTATTTTTCCCATGATCGGACGTTTGGACACGTCGCGGTCTCCGCCGCACCCGAACACGGTGATAAGCTTGCCCTTGCAAAGTTTCGCCCCTTCTTTGAGAAGGTTGTAAAGCCCGTCCGGAGTGTGCGCGAAGTCAACGACGTATTTTACGCCGCCCGACTCTATCACGTTGAATCTGCCCGACGGCGGGTCGAGCGTATAAAGACGGTCGGCAATTTCTCCGAGTCCCACTCCCGCCATTCTCGCCGCGGTACACGCGGCAAGCACGTTGTAAACGTTGAATCTGCCGTATAGTCTGCAATCGACAGCAACAATGTCGTCCATTATATTCGCGACAAACGAAGATCCTCGCGCGGTGTCTTCGACGTCGATAGCAAAGCTGTCCGCCGGGTTTTCCAGTCCGTAGCTCACAGACGGGATCAGACATTCGGAAAGTATCTCCCTTCCGCAAGCGTCGTCGACGTTTACCAGCGCGCAACGGGTGTATTCGGCTGTAAAACAGCTTTTTTTGACCGCCTTATATCTTTTCATATCTCCGAAAAAGTCCAGATGATCCTGCGAAAGATTTGTGAATATACAGATATCGCTGCATACGCCGCAGAGTTTTTCCAGATATATCGCGTGAGCCGAAAACTCCATGACCACATACTCGACTCCCGCGTTCTTCATATCCGCGAAAAGCGCGTGCAGCTCGTACGGGTCGGGCGTAGTCAGAGAAGACGGAAGCTTCTTTCCTCCGTACTCGTAATACATCGTTCCGATAAGCCCCACCTTATAGCCGCCCGCTTCGAGAAGCTTCGCGGTCACGTACGCGGTCGTGGACTTACCGTTCGTGCCGGTAACCGTTATTATCCTCATTCCGGCGGACGGGTTGCCGAAATAATTGGACGATATCAAAGCGTATGCCCTTCTCGTATCCGCGACTTTTATCACCGGAACGGGTTTGCTTCCGAGGTTTTTTGCGGATACGACTGCCGCAGCGCCCGCCGCGATCGCAGCGTCGCAATATGCGTGACCGTCGCCGTTCACCCCGTGCATACAGATAAAAATATCTCCCGGCTTTACTTTCAGACTGCTCGTGGCTATGCCGGTTATCTCAACGTCGCCTCCGTCATACGGCGCGACCCCCTGCAACAACTGCGATAATTTCATATTCTTCCTCCGATTGTTTTTTAAGATAATATAATATTTTCCGCGCGTGCCGGCTGTTCGGGCGAAATTCGCGGGAAAACGACAAAAGCACGCATTTTTTTCTTTTGCGAATTATTGCCGTTCGCGCGCAATATATCCGCAAAAGTCGCAATTTGTCGTATATTCGCTATCCCAGCACGAAATAGACGACGGTGTTCGCGTCTATCTTAGCGCCCGCCGCCGGGAACTGGTAGACAACTTTGTTCCCTTCGCCTGCGACCTCGTAAGTAAGCCCCGCCTTTCTCATCGCCTCGCACGCGGCGGTAGCGGAAAGTCCGTCTATATCCGGCATCCCGACCGAAGACGGAATATTTTCCTGATCGAGCGTCGGTTCAACGCCGTAATACGCGAAAATACTCCTGAATATCTGCCCGACGAGAGGCGCGGCGACGATACTGCCGTAATATACGTAACCCTCGGGTTCGTCGACTTTGAGCAGACAGAGTATGCGCTCACCGTTTATCTCAGTAAATCCGATAAAGGACGATACGTAAGCGCCTCTGTCTATCGCGCCGTCTTTGTATTTCTGCGCCGTGCCCGTCTTGCCGCCGATACGGTAACCCGCGACGTACGCGTTCTTGCCGCCGCCCTCTTCGACCACGCCGTAAAGGTATTCTCTCATCCGTGCGGAGGTTTGTTCAGACACCGTCTTTCCTTTTACAGTCGGCGTATTGCGGTACGCGAGTTTGCCGTCCTCGCTGTAAATACTGTCGACGACGTACGGGGCGACCAGTTTTCCGCCGTTTATCACCGAAGCGACCGCCGCGGCAAGCCCTATCGGAGTCACCGCGATCGCCTGACCGAAGCCTATCCTCGCGATATCCACCGTCTTTACGCTCTCTTCCGCCAGCATGATGCTGCCGCCTTCGCCGGAAATGTCTATTCCGGTCTTTTGCGTAAGTCCGAATTTTTCAAAATAGTCGTACATCGTCGAGGCGCCCGCGCTTAGCGCGATATCCATGAACACACAGTTGCACGAGTTCATTATTCCGTGAGCAAAATCCTGGGAGCCGTGACCTATGCTGCGCCAGCATTTTATCCGCTGACCGTCTACCACTTTATAACCGGGACAATAGTAACTGTCTTTTATGACGCCCGCCTCGATCCCTATCGCCGAAGTAAGTATCTTAAAGGTTGATCCCGGCTCGTAAACGTCGGTAACCAAAAGGTTTTTCGCACCTGAGAGAAGATACGAAAGATCGTTTCTGGGAATGTCGTTGAGATCGAAAGTCGGCGCGCTCGCCATCGCGAGTATCTCGCCGGTATCAGCGTTCATCATAAGGCAGGATGCAGACTTCGGCGAATAAGTCATTACCGCGTCGTTGACCGCTTTTTCGGCAAAACTCTGCAATTTGAAGTCGATCGTGAGTTTCGCGGTCATCCCTTTTATCGGCGTGAGATAACTCGTCACGTTGTCGTCCAGCTCTCTGCCGACAAGATCCGTCTGTGTATAAGACGCGCCGTCGACGCCTTTAAGATAGGCGTTGTAATACTGTTCTATGCCGCTCTGTCCTTCGCCGTCCGAATTGGTGAAGCCCAGAAGCTGGGTCGCGAAATTGCCGTAATTGTAATATCTCGTCGCGTCCTCGGTAAAATAAACGCCGTCGAAATCGTACGCTGCTATCGTCAGCATCTCGTTTTTTGTGAGCCCGATCGCGACCTTTACCTCAGACACGTCTTTTTTTATCACCTTTTTGTAAACCGTATCGAAATCCGCACCGGTCGCAGAAGAGATCGCCTTAGCTACTTTATCGTGTTGCGAAAGATCGTTAGGGCGCACATAAACGGTATATGAACTGCGGGAGCTTGCCAGAACTACGCCGTTGCGGTCGGTAATATCCCCTCTTTCCGCTTTATAAGGCAGATCGCGCGTCCACTGGTCGAGCGCGAGAGTCTGCAACCCGCTCCCGTCAATTATCTGGATATAGAAAAGCCTGCAAACAAGCAATAAAAAAAGAAAGACTACCAGGGCGAGCACCGCAGGTAGCTTTCTTTTTAGTGTGATATGGGAAATTTTGTGCATCGAATACCCCTCCGCTTTTTTGTCGTCCTGAGTATCCGACGGGTTTGATTAGTGTCCGTTTCGTCTTACTTCGAGATGTTTGCCACCCAATCGCAGAAACTGTCGAACCAGTTGGTGTTCTTCTCGTATCCGTAATTCTCGAGGTATCTTACCTCGTCCATCACTACGACTGCGCCGTCGGCGGTGACCGCCATATTGAGCGCTTCTTCGTTGTACGCCGCTTCGGGCGCTGTCTGCGCTTCCACGCTTCCGCCGCCGAACGCGACCACGTTCGCGATTATAAGAGACGCTATGACTGCGACAAGAACGAAATAAACCGCGATAAGCATTTTGGATTTTGCGTTGAGAGAGCGCTTATGAGTTTTTTTCGTCTGATATTCAACGTGCTCGAACGTCGCCGCCTGAGGCGCGGTGTAACCCGCGTTGAAGCCGTACGCGTCCGCGTTGCCGTCGCCGTAACTTGTGCTGCGGTAATCTCTGAACGTCTCGCTCTGAGGCGCGCCGAATTCGTCGTATCCGCCGAATTCGTCCCTTCTGTACTCTTCGCTCCGATAGTCGTTCTGCTCCGCAGTATAATAATCGTCGTAGCAGCGCGGCACTTCGTCGTAATTTCTCTCCTCGAAAGATCTTTCGTACGCGTCGTAGCGCGGCTGCTCTTCATAATATCCGTAACTGCCGCGGTTGTCGCGATAACCCGCGCCGAACCTGTTATCGACAGGTCTTTCCGTTACTTCCGATCTGAATTCCCTTTCTTTTAACATCCTATTCACCCCGAAAACTTTTTATTCTACACTCTTTCCGCAATTCTCAGTTTCGCGCTCTGAGCCCGCGGGTTGACGGCGAGTTCCTCTTCGCTTGCCGTCAGCGGTTTTTTCGTTATTATCTTCACCGTCTGCACCTTGCTGCACGTACATACCGGCTGTTTCGGCGGACATATGCATTTTGCTTCGAGATACTGAAATTCTCTCTTTACTATCCTGTCCTCCAGAGAGTGGAAAGTTATCACGCATATCCTTCCGCCCTTGTTCAGTCTTTCCGCCAGCTTTCCGATTATCTCGTCAAGCGCCCTGAGTTCGTCGTTGACCTCTATCCTTATCGCCTGAAAGGTGCGTTTGCAAGGGTTGCCGCCTTTGAATCTCTCTTTCGGCGGGTACGACTTTTCGACGATCTCCGCAAGCTGCCCCGTCGTCCTTATCGACTGCTGTTCACGATAACGGATTATGTTCGCCGCTATCTTCCTCGCGTATCTCTCCTCTCCGTATCTGAACAGGATATCCGCGATGTCGAGTTCGTTGTACTCGTTTACCACGTTGAACGCCGTAAGAAACTGCGTCTTGTCCATTCTCATATCGAGCGGCGCGTCAAAGCGGTAGGAAAAACCTCTTTCCGCGGCGTCCAGCTGATAGGAAGAAACTCCCAGATCCATAAGCACGCCGTCTATTCTGTCAACGTTCAGTTCGTCAAGCACCTCGTCGGCTCTCTTAAAATCGCTGTGCACGAACGTAACTTTGTCGCCGTACCCGGCAAGTCTTGACTTTGCATACGCGAGCGCCTCTTCGTCTTTGTCTATCGCAATCAGCCTGCCCGTCGTAAGCTTTTTCAAAATCAATTCGCTGTGTCCTCCGCCGCCGAGCGTACAGTCGAGATAAATTCCGTCCTCCCTTATGTTCAGACCTTCCGTTACCTCTCCCGGCATTACCGGAACGTGAGCAAACTGCGTCATATCGAAAGGATATCTTCGAGGCTGGCGACTGCCTGACGGAACTCTTCGGGACTGCTGACGATGTTGTGCAGTTCTTCCCATTTGTCAGCGTCCCACAGTTCGAGCGAATTGCCCATACCGGCAAAGACGACGTTCTTGTTGATACCCGCGAACTTTTTAAGCATCGGAGGAAGAGTGAATCTGTCCTGCCCGTCCTCTTTAAGCTCGCATACGCTGCTGAGGATAAGTCTTGCGGCAGTGGACCTCTCTGTTACCGCGATCGAAACGACCTTGGAAAGTTTTGAGATGATCTCGTTCGCCTTATCCTGGGAGATTATGTTCAGACAGCCGTTGCTGTTGATCATAGCGTAAATGACGCTGCCCTGACCGCCCAGAGCGGATCTGTACTTGGACGGTATTCTCAGTCTGCCCTTGGGGTCGACTGTCAAAGATACCATTCCCGACATCATCATCGCGCTATACCTCCCTTTGTGATTTTGTACTTATATTCTATCGTGTATTAAAAACATTGTCAAGATTATATCCACAAATTTCCACTTATAAATGTAAACACTTGTTCGCATTATTAAAATATCTGGCGTTTACTGTTTTTTACTGTCATTTACTATCTATCGGATATTCATTATTTACTGTTAATTACTTGTTATTACTATGATTTACTTATAAATTCAAAAAGTGGATATTATTCCCATAAATTCCAAATCCATTTTACTTTTTTATCTCAAAAACGGTGCAAAAGTCAGTCTTTCGGACAACGAACGGTACGGTAGGAGATTTTGATATTGAAAACGCTTAATTTTTGCAAAAAACTCTTTTTCGCGCACTGTTTTAAAGTGCAAATCCGTTCTTTTTGATGTCACTGTTTTCTCTGCGAAAAACACGCGTTTACGCGCGTCCCAATATATCCCAAACGGTGGAAATTTTCCCCTTTCAGAGGTAAAAATAAATATGTTTTTCAACCCGTCGATCTCAAAAATCCACCGCTCTTTCCTGAATGCGGCAAAAGAAAAATTTATACAAGGCAGGTAAATTTTCTACTTTTTACGACGTTTTTCCGTGTAAAGTTTTCCCGGCTGCCTGACTTGTATTCTCTTATTACCACAGCCTTGCCGCCCACAATTTAAAGGGTTTATACTCTTTAATTAAATACTCTATATATTACGCGCGCTATGCGCTTGCCCGCGCATTATATCCTTATAATTATATTTTCGATTCCGCCATTATGTATAAGTCTTAAACATAAAAAAATACGGAGCCACTCGGCTCCGTTTTAAACGGTAATTAAACGATATATTTGACTTTTCGGACTTGGTTTCAGCCGTTTTTTTGTTTTAAGCCCAAAAATAACACCCCTTTTTGCGCCGTCAATCCGACAATTCCGGTATTTCAACAAGTTTGTAGCCGACCAGGTCGCAGGACGTAAGATAATAATTCACGCCGTTTTTGTTTACGACCTTGCGGACTCGCGCGTCCTTACCGTGCAGATGACCGTAAACTACCGCGTCCGCGCCGTATCCCGATATTATATCGGTAAATTCAGAGTCCGCAAACGACACGTCAAACGGCGGATAATGCACCATGACCGCTATCTTGTCCCCGTCCTTTTTTTGTCTTTTCGCGTCTTCGAGAGCGAGTTTCAGCCTTATGGCTTCGCGCTTCAACATAGACTTGTCGTGCTCGCCTTCCGCGCCGAGGCTCCAAAGTCTGCTGCCGCATACCAGAAGGCTCCCTATCCTGACCGCGTTGTTCTGCACGGCGTATGTGCCGTAAGGCAGCGCGTCCACAAGCCTTTGATAAGACTGCCACCAATAATCATGGTTGCCTCTGAGTATCACTTTCCTGCCGGGAAGCGCTGAGATCTCGTCGATATCGGGAAGTGCCTGTTCAAGCCGCATAGCCCACGAAACGTCGCCCGCAATAAGTACGACGTCTTCTTCCCCGACCTTATTTTTCCAATCTTCGCGAATGTTATCCCAATAACCGTTCCAACCGTCGCCGAAAATGTCCATCGGTTTGTCGCAACGGCTTCCCAGATGCAGATCGCTCACAGCAAATACTTTCATACAGCTATTATATCAGCAAGCCCGCCGAATAATCAAGTTTTATCGTATTAAACATATTATCAAAGCGTATCAAACTTTATCCGCGAAAATCCGACGCGGCAATCCCGTTCCGATATTCAGATTTAAAAAGGCGTAAACCCGAAAATTCAGAGTTTTCATCCGTAACGAAGCGATACAAAAAGACGCGAAATAATAAATAGTCGCAATATAAATATTTATCTGCTTCTTAAAAGAATAAAGAGCAGGTAAAAGATACGGTTAAGTCTTATATCCATATAAGCAACGCAGCATTACTTAAACAGCAAGAAATAAAAAATGCGGGGCGCACGCACCGCAAATGTTGTAATAAACGACGCGCGATTGAAGCGGACGCGCCGCCTCAACGCACGCGGATTTGTCAGCCTTTCAGCCGTGAATTGCATCTGCAATCTTCGCCGCACTCCTGCGGATAAATCGGAAGGTCGAAAACGCCTTCGCAGACCTGCTCGGTATACTCTTTGCACGGCGGGATATAACAATATCCGTAGCTCGGCACGAGAATGTCGACCGGCATCGTGATTTTGAGTATCACGGTAGCGCAACCGGTGACGGTAAACTGATTGTCGGCGGTATAAGTACCTTTCGCAGCAGAAAAACCTACGGTCGCCTGCACCGAATACGGTATAACGCTGGGCGCGGACACGTGAAGGATCACGTCTTTCGGAACGGTGACGGTCGCGGTACCTGTGCCGGTGTTGCCGTTCGCGTCTGTGAAAGTCACGACTACGGGTATCTGAACGTTGCAGGTCACACGGGCATAACAGCTGTCTTCGGGAATATCGGTAACGGTAAGACCGGTTATCTGAGCGTCGGTGCTGGTCGATTTCGCGCTTACGAATTTGTACGGCGCGGTCAGATCTGTCGGCGTTACGTCCGTCAGCGTGAGCTGAAGATCGGTCATCGTCGTCTGACTCATACATGCGTCAAACACCTTCTCCGCCTGCAGACAAGTCTTTTCGCAAATGCCCGAAAGAGCGTTCCCTCTTATCGGCCCCGGGATCCTTTCCGACTTGCAATTATTTGAAAATGACATTATGTACTCCTCCTTTTAGATGACTGCAAAACGGGCAAGCCGTTCAAGCAATCGCTATAAAAATATATGCGAGACAGCAAAATAATGTCACAAAATCACCGTTTAACGGCAATAATAATATTCTAAATTAAGGCAAAAAATAGTTATATTCAGCCTTTATTCGTCTATTTCATCATCATCTGCTATAAAAGTGAGAAGGTTCTCAATTTTTTCAAGCACGGCTTCTTTCCCCTCTTTTTTCAGCGCCGAAACAGTCAGAATATCGCCCGTTCCCAAGCTGAGCGCGTTCGCAATGACGCTTTTTTGTTTTTGTATCTGCGCCTTTGAAAGTTTATCGCTCTTTGTTGCAACGACGAAAAACGGTACGCCGTAATGGTGAAGGTATGCTATCATATGTCTGTCGAGCACGGTGGGTTCGTGACGAACGTCGACAAGTACGACGACTCCTTTCAGGTTTTCGCTCTGCGTCAGATACGCGCCTATCATCTTATCCCACTTTTTCTTTTCGTCCTCCCCTACTTTTGCAAAACCGTAACCGGGAAGATCGACCAGCATAAATTCGCCGTTGTTCATCGAAAAGTAATTTATAAGTTTTGTCTTGCCGGGAGTAGCCGAAGTCTTGGCAAGTCCGTTGTAGTTGGCAAGATAATTTATAAAAGAGCTCTTGCCCACGTTGGATTTGCCCGCAACGGCGATCTCGCCCACCCCGAAACCGTCGCCCCTTTTGAAAGACGCGTACGACGTCATAAATTTAGCGTTCTTTATTATCATATTTCCTCCCGCGGTGTGACCGCAGCATTGAAAGCTTCGCGTATTGTTTCCTGTTCCGCTCAGCACAGACCGCCACCCCGTGGCTGTGACCGGGCGCATTTGTCGGCAGCGTGGCGCGGCATAGAAAGCTTCGCGTATTGTTTCCTGTTTCCGCTTAGCGCAGCTTATCCGGCTGCCACCGCGTGGCCGAGCGACACAAAAAAAAGCAGGCTGACGCCTGCCCTTTTCCTTATTTACGCCGTTTTGCGGCGGATAATCAAAGGTTTATCGGTTCCCTTTACGCAATCGCCGGTTATCACGACTTTTTCAATCGACTTGTCGCTGGGCACATCGTACATCACGTCAAGCATAAGGTTTTCCATAATGGATTTAAGCCCGCGCGCGCCGGTCTTCATTCTGACCGCCTTTCCCGCGATCTCGTAAAGCGCTTCCTCTTCAAACACAAGCTCTACACCGTCGTCCGCGAACATTGAAGTATACTGCTTTGTAAGTGCGTTCTTAGGCTCTTTGAGTATGCTCACGAGCGCCTTTTCGTCAAGCGCGTTGATGGACACTACGACCGGAAGTCTGCCGACGAATTCAGGGATAAGACCGAACTTTATCAGATCGTCCGGGCGGATCTCGTTGCAGATCTCGCCGTACGTCGAAGTCTTGGTATTCTTAATCTCTGCGCCGAAACCGAGCGCCGCGCCCTGCATGCGCTTTTCGATTATCTTTTCGAGCCCTACGAAAGCGCCGCCGCAGATAAACAGAATGTTTCTGGTGTTTATCTGTATGCACTCCTGCTGAGGATGCTTTCTTCCGCCGTTGGGCGGCACGTTGGCTATGGTGCTCTCTATTATTTTAAGGAGAGCCTGCTGTACGCCCTCGCCCGAAACGTCGCGGGTTATCGAAACGTTTTCGCCCTTCTTTGCTATCTTGTCGATCTCGTCGATATAGATGATGCCGACCTCTGCGCGCTTGATATCATAATCCGCCTTCTTTATAAGCTTGAGCAGGATATTTTCGACGTCTTCGCCGACGTAGCCCGCTTCGGTCAGAGAGGTTGCGTCCGCGACCACGAACGGCACGTCGAGTATCTTCGCCAGCGTACTCGCCAGCAAAGTCTTTCCGCAGCCGGTCGGGCCCAGAAGCAACACGTTGCTCTTTTCAAGTTCCACGTCGCCTTTTGCTTCGCAGGTAAGCCTCTTGTAGTGGTTGTATACCGCTACGGACAGTACCTTTTTTGCCTGATCCTGTCCGACGATGTATTCGTCGAGTCTTTCCTTTATTTCGTGCGGCGTGGGCACGTTTATTGTGTGCTTCTTAGCGGCTTCGTTTGCGGGCGCGCTGTACTCCTGCTCCATCAGTTCATAGCAGAATTCCACGCATTCGTTGCAGATATTCACGCCGTTGGGACCTGAAAATATCTTCTCGACTTCGCCATCTCCTCTTCCGCAGAAAGAACACTTGTTGATTTCTTTGTCCACTTAAATTACCTCTTATAATAGATCTGGTCGATGATTCCGTACTTAAGCGCTTCTTCGGGGTTGAGAAAATTGTCCCTGTCCGTATCTTCGAGCACCTTTTCGTACGGCTGACCGCAGTTTTCTGCGAGAATCCTCGTCAACTTTTCTTTTGTGTTTTTGAGGTGGTTAGCCATTATCATGACGTCGGACGCCTGTCCCTGTCCGCCGCCGAGAGGCTGGTGTATCATGATCTCGCTGTTGGGAAGCGCGTATCTCTTTCCCTTAGTACCCGCCGCAAGCAGGAAAGCGCCCATCGACGCCGCCATACCTATACAAATCGTACTGACGTCGCACTTAATGTATTGCATCGTGTCGTAGATAGCGAGTCCAGCGCTGACGCTTCCGCCCGGGCTGTTGATGTAAATGCAGATATCCTTTTCGCTGTCCTTTGCCTCAAGGAATATGAGCTGCGCTACGACAAGATTCGCGGTGTAATCGTTAATTTCGTCCGTAAGAAAAATTATCCTGTCCTCAAGCAGCCTGGAATATATATCGTACTGTCTTTCGCCCCCGTCAACCTTGTCTATGACGTATATGTTGTTCTTGACAATTTCGTCTTTTTTCATATAAATCCCTCCTTTATGATATTCTCAACGAACCGATTTTGCGTCCTTATCCCACGTTTTTCCGAGAGACAAGGACGTAAACGTCAAAATCGTTATTTGATATTGTTGTTGTTTCTGAGGAACTCAAACGCCTTCTTGCTGAGCATGGAGCTTCTCAGATAGCTTCTGTGCTGTTCGGTAACGTTCTTCTTGAACTCGTCGTAAGCCATATTGGCTTCCTCTGCGGATTTCTGAAGATCTTCTTCGACTTCCTCGTCGGTAACGGTGATATTTGCGACTTTGATGACCTCCTGCAGAACGAGTCTGAGTTTGACGTTCTTAGCCGCGCCCGCCTTGTAGGTGTTCAGCACGTTTTCTCTGGTCTGACCGGTCATCTTGTAGAACTGTTCGGGGTCTCCGCCCTGATACATTACTCTGTACTCGAATTCCTTGACCATATCTTCCGCCTCGTCGTTGATCATGCACTCGGGGATCTCAACGGTAGCGTTTTCTGCTACTTTTTCGATAATTGCCTGGTCGAGAGCGAAACCCGCTTCCTCTTCCTTCTTGGCGACGAGTCTGTCCTTGACGCTCTTCTTGTAATCGTCGACGGTGTCGAATTCTGAAATATCCTTTACGGTCTCGTCGTCAAGCGTGGGAACGTTCTTCACGGTCGCGCTGTGCAGTACGACTTCGAACTCCGCGTCCTTGCCTGCGAGGTTTTCAGCGTGATAATCTTCAGGGAATTTGACCTTTACCACTCTGGTCTCGCCCGCCTTCATTCCGACCATCTGATCCTCGAAACCGGGGATGAACGAACCGCTGCCGAGCACAAGAGTGTAATCCTTTGCGGTGCCGCCGTCGAACTTAACGCCGTCTACGCTGCCGCTGAAGTCGATAACGCACTTGTCCCCGTTCTCGACCGCTCTGTCGCCGACCGGCTCCCAGCTGCCTGCGTTTTCGAGGTCCTTTTTGATCTCCGTTTCGACCTCTTCGTCGGAAACTTCGGTGCTCTGTTTTTCGAAATCCATGCCGGTGTACGCGCCCAGCGTAACGGTCGGGCGAAGCTGAACGGTAGCGGTGTACTTAAGCGTGCTGTCGCTTATCGCCGCGATGTCGATATCGGGAGTGGCGACGGGGAAAAGATCTGTCTCTTTGTCCATGATCTCGCCGTAAGTCTCAGGCAGAATTATATCCAACGCGTCTTCGAAAAATACGCCGACGCCGTACATGTTCTCAATGACCTTGCGGGGAACTTTACCCTTGCGGAAGCCCTCGATCTGAAACTTGCCCTTATTCTTTTCGTAAGCTTTGGTAAGAGCGTTTTTCCACTCTTCCTCGCTGACCTCAACGGTAAACTTTACGCGGTCTTTTTCAAGAAGTTCTTTTGTGTAGTTCATTTTTATATCCTCTCTTTGATTGTTTTTGATAATTTTACACAGTGAAGTTATTTTAGCACAATTACCGATTTATTGCAATTTAAATTGCAAATATTTTATAAATATTTTATAATAAATCCAGTGCCGGCAAACGTCGGCTGAAAGAGGTACCATGCCCAACGACTTTATTACCCTGACCGCTCTCTCAAAAGAGCTCGACAGCGCCGTATCGGGCGGCAAGATAGACAAGATAAGCATGCCCGAAGCCGACGAGATAAATATCCATATCAGAAAAGGCGGAGAAAATCTTATCCTCGCCGTCTCTGCCAACGCGCAGAACCCGAGAATACATCTGACTACGGTTAAAAAGACCAACCCGCTGACCGCGCCGGCATTTTGTATGCGGCTTCGCAAATGCCTTGCCGGCGGCGTGATAAACGGCGTTTCGATGCTCGGCAACGACCGTATATTCGACTTTTCGGTGACCGCGCGCAACGAACTGCGCGACGAGGCGACTTATTCCGTTATCGCTGAAACGATGGGGAGATACAGCAATATCCTGCTCGTCGACGACAACGGCGTCATTAAGGATACTCTTAAACAGGCGTCCTTCGACAGCGCGACCAAACGCTGCCTTCTCCCCTCTGTAAAATACGAATTGCCTCCCAGGAACAAAATACCCTGCACCGACCTTGGCGCGGTGAAACAGTCGCTTTTAAACTACAACGGCTCAGACCTTACCGGTTTTATAATGAGCGCGATATCCGGTTTTTCTGTCGCGACGGCAAAAGAACTCATTTACATAGCCGGCGCGGACAACGCCGCCGTACCCGACGAAAAGACGGCGGACAAGATAATATCCGCTCTCTTGCTTCTTCTCAACATCAATGCCGACAGCGCATATTCGCCGTGCTGCAGCCTTGTAAACGGCGCGGAGGACGACTATTTTATATTCCCTTACAGGTCCTCGTCTCTTTCTTTTACTTCCGCGCCGACGCTTAGCGCCGCGATCGAGCTGTGCATAGGCAAAAAGGACGAAAAGTACAGAAGGAACGAACATACCAAGCACCTGAAAAAAGCGCATGCCGCTGCCGTAACGAAATTAAAAAAGAGACTTGAAAAATGCCGCGCACGCTTAGCCGAAGCTTCGGGGCTGGAAAAAAATAAAAAGTTCGGCGAGCTCATCACCGCAAATATGTATAAGATACGGCGCGGAGACAAGAGCGCTACCGTGCAGGATTACTACGAGTCCGATATGCCGGATATAACTATTCCCCTCGACGAAAGGCTTACCCCAGGTCAGAACGCCCAGCAGTATTTCAAAAGGTACGCGAAACAGAAGCGCACCCTCGAAGTCGTCAACGCGCAGATAAAAGAAAGCGAAAACGAACTGGAATACCTTTTAAGCATAGAGCCGTCCATAGAGACCTGCTCCACCGACGACGAGATCGCCGAGGTCGAAGCCGAACTTATAGTAGCCGGCGCGCTCAAGCCTTCCGGCAGGCGCAACAAAACGCGTACCAAAGCCGCACGTCCATATTTCTACGAGGTCGAAGGGTTTACCGTAGCCGTAGGCAAAAATAATCTTCAGAACGATAAACTGACCTTTAAACTGGCAAACGGCGGCGATATCTGGGCGCACGCAAAGGACTCGCACGGCTCGCACGTGATAGTGTTCGCGGAAGGTCGCGAGATCCCGGAAAGCGTTATCCGTACCGCATGCGAGATCGCCTGCTTCCACTCACAGGCGCAAGCAGGCTCAAAAACGGTCTGCGACTATACGTTCAGAAAGAACGTCAAACGACACCCTTCCGGAAAACCGGGTATGGTCTTATATACGACTTATAACAGCGCGACCGTCACAGCGGACGAACACAGAGATTTATTGCAGAAAGACTGAACGGCAATCTGTCTGATTTTAATGCGTTCGCTATACTTATCCGACCCGCTGAAACGGCACGGCTTTTATATCAAAGCGCAACCGCCCGGTGCAACTTGCAAATTTAAACAGTAAAGCTATGTATATCCCGCGCGAACTTTAAAACAGTTGCCAAAACATAACGAGTCCGCTCAAAAAGCGTGGCTTTTTATAAAAATTCGCCGCGAAAAAACGCGGCGTTTTCACTCTGTCGGTTTAAGGCTGTCAAGAACCTTCTGAAAATAATCGGGAAGCGGCGCGGTAAAGGTCATCTCCTCGCCCGTCCTCGGATGCGTCAGCACGAGTTTATATGCGTGAAGAAGCTGTCCGTTGAGCCCGAAGCGGTCGCTTCCGCCGTACGTCCTGTCCCCTACGACCGGGTGACCGATATAACGCGAATGAACTCTTATCTGGTGCGTCCTGCCCGTCTTCAGCTCATACTCCATAAGGGTGTAAGCCGAATACCTCTTTACTACCTTATACAGCGTTACCGCGAGCCTTCCTTCCCTTGCGACGGCGTATTTCTTTCTGTCAGCCGCGCTCCTCGCAAGGAAATTCCTTATCTCTCCGACGTCCTTCTGCACAACCCCGTCCACAAGCGCGTAGTAATATCGTTTTGCGCTCTTTTCGGCAATCTGCTTCTGAAGAGAGGTGTGCGCAAAATCGTTTTTCGCAACGACGAGAAGCCCCGACGTGTCCTTATCCAGTCTGTGAACGATGCCGGGACGGACAACCCCGTTTATCCCGCTCAGCGACGACAATCTGAATAAAAGCGCATTGACGAGAGTGTTGTCGTACGCACCCGGCGCGGGGTGCACGACCATACCCTGCGGTTTGTTTACGACCGCAAGATCGTCGTCCTGCCATATTATTTCGATCGGGATATCCTGCGGCGAAAGATCGAGCTCCCTCGGCGCGGGATCTTTTATGACGACCTCGTCTCCCTCTTTCAGAGTAACGCCGGATTTTACCGCCTTTGCGCCGTTCAGAAAGACGTTGCCTTGCTCTATCAGACTTTTCGCATGAGAACGCGTACACGCCGCCTTTTCAGCGACAAACAGATCCAGTCTTATTCCGCCGCTCTCCGCGACGGCTTTTATCTCATCGCCCGCCATCTTATTCTGCCTTATCGGAATTTGAAACGTGTTTTTCCGATTTGACGATTCCGCTTTTTTCACCGGTAATATACGAGGCTCTCTTTTTCTCTTTTTCTCCGCCCGTAACGCTTTGTGTAACGCCGCTCTTTTGCCTTTCTTTTTCAGCCTTTTTTTCTTCGCCTTCGTTTACGACGAGCGCGTCCGGCAAAACGTCGGTATTTTTGGGTTCCTTCGCAAAATCTCCTTCTTTATATCCGAAGAAAACGTAGACGATAATACACAACAAACCGACCAACACGAATATGTCGGCGATGTTGCCGACTCCGAAATTGTCTATTCCGAAAAAGGTCTTCAGAAAAGTATAGTCGATAAAATCGCGCACGTATCCGAACGCGAGCCTGTCCACGAGATTGCCTATGCCGCCGGCAACGATTGCGATAACGCCGTATCTGAACAGCTTTGGCGACTTCGGTCTCCACAAAAGTATCGCGATAAGCGCAACCATGGCTATCGCGGTTACCGCGATAAGCCCCGCCGTCTTGCCGCCGAATATCCCGAAGGACGCGCCGTCGTTGCGCACCTCGATAAGCTCGTAAATACCCTTAAAAACGACATAGCTGCCGCCGTGCTTTTCGAGAAAAGCGAACGCGACGGGTTTTGATATCAGATCTACTGCAAGAAGCGCCGCAAACAACAGCGCTTCGACGATATATGCTTTGTATTTTTTAATCTTGTCCGACATAGAATTTAACGTTCCTTGCAAGTTTTTACGGAATTTATAAGGCGTATATAAACGTCTTCGCGATCAAAATCCCGTATTTTCAGATGTTATCGGTAATAAATTTACGCTCCTTCCTCTTACCGTCATATCGCGGATAAGCGCTCACCGTAAGAGAGATGTCCGCCGGCCGTCGGTTCGTTCTTGCGGCGCAAACGCGCTGATTTATCGGGTTGCGCCCGGAATTTTATTTATACTTGTTTCTCAGCGACGCAGGTCCCTGGATCATAACGCCTTCAGGCGTGAACAGGAACATATGGTCGTTTATCCTCTGCTGCGCGCCGCCGAGGGCGTAAATCGCGCCGCTTAATATGTCCAGCGTGCGCTGCGAATCCTTGTCGTTGACCTTTGAAAGGTCGATGATTATCGCCTGTCTCTTTCTCAATCCGTCGATTATCACGCGTACATCCTCGAAAGTTCTCGGCTCCGTGATAACGACGTTGCCGATATTGTTGGGATCGATCTCCTCTTTTTTCTGCTTTCCGAAGCTGAAAAAACCGCGTTTTTTCTTCTCCTGCGGCTGAGCCTGTACGTTTTCGTAATTATAATCCCCGTCCTGCGTCGCACCGTACGCCGGTTGCTGCCGGTATCCGCCCTGCTGAGGGTAACCGTTGTACCCCGTTTGAGGATATTCGCCCTGACGGGGATATCCCTGCGACGCGCCGTGCTGCCCGTAAACGGGAGGCTGCGGCTGATTGTAACGGGGCGCTTCGGGTTGACCGTATGCGGGAGCCTGAGCGGGTCTGTACGGCGCGCGCTGACCGCCATCATATCCGCCGCCGTAATTTGCCTGCGGCTGCGAGCCGGGCGCCTGATAAGGTCTGCCGGACATACCGGGGTTCTGAGACGCGGCAGTCCTTCCGCCGTAATCTCCGCCCTGCGGCACATACCCTCTGCCCGGGTCGTAACCTCTGCCGGCGGGATCGTAACCCCTGTCGCCCGCGTTATATCCGTTGACGTATGCCGGACGTCCGCCCTGCGCCCTCTGCGGCGCAACGGGCGTTCTGCGGCTGTTATTGGTGTAACTGTCGTTTTCTTCGTTATTGAATCTTCTTCTGTCTTCGTCCATACCCGATCCCTCTTTGTTATTTTCTTTCGCCGAACAGCGCTCTGCCCGGTCTGACCATGTTCGATCCGCCGTATTCTATCGCGGTCACGTAGTCGTTTGACATTCCGCACGAACATATATCCGGCGAAACGTTGCCTCCCCTCATCTTCTCAAGCCCGGCGAAAAGCGCAGCGAATTTTTTGTAATATCCGATAAGCGCGTTTATATCTACGTTGGGCATAACGCTCATAACGCCCTTAACGTTTATGTGCCGATAGCTTCTGAGTTCGTCGATAAAAGCGTACAGACCGTCCGGATCTACGCCGCCCTTGCTGATCTCGCTGCCCATATTTACTTCGACAAGGCAATCCGCGGCGATACCGCGCTTTGCGTACTGCTTTTCTATCTCGTCCGCAAGAGACAGCCTGTCCAGAGAATGGATCAGCACGACCTTGCCGGCGATATATTTGACCTTGTTAGACTGAAGCTGCCCGATTATGTGATAGTTGAGCCCGGACGCAGGGTCATATTTCTCGACAAATTCCTGAACTCTGTTTTCCCCGACGTCGGTAAGAAGCGCTTTTTCCGCGATAAAGTCGAGAAGTTCTTTCGGTTGCGTTTTTGTAGCCGCTACGATCCCGATTTCTCTGCCGCAGCTCGCCGACAGGTTATTTATCCTTTCTTTGAAGTCGATTATATTTCTTTCGATAACGTCTTTGTCCAACATGGTTTACCTTCTTACACGATTATCATAACACAGAATATCGTCAATGTAAAATATTTTAATAAAATAAACGGAAGTCTGAACAACATTAAAAGCAAATGCGGTCGACAATATTAAAAAAATGAGACTCAATACCCGATGAAAAAAATAACGACGGCGAAAGGCAAACGAAATTTGCCGAAGAGAGACGCGAACGGATACGCAAGCGGGCGAACATAGAGATTTATCACAGAAAGACAAAAGCGAGCCTTAACGGAAAAAACCGGCACGCATAATCCGTTCGTCCCGTTTGCCTGCAAAGACAGTCAGCGAACAGCTTGTTGCATACTCCGAAACGTACGCATAAGTATTAAAACAGCAAAACTCTGCCGCTCAAATATAAAAATCGTTTATCTTTAAAAAGAATAGATTCGGAAAATAAAACAACAAAGAAAACGGAATAGTCGAAATTTTAAACGTATGAAAAAATCAACGCAAGATATCCGCATATTTAAAAGAAGCGCAAAACAAACTTACAAAAAAGTTACCGGCAAAACATAACAGCCGCCCGACATCATAAAAAAAATATAAAAGTAAAATTCTGTATGGACGAAACGGATATAATTATAAGAATGAAAAATATGATGAAAACAAAAAACAGCGTTGAATAAAGAGATATACCTATGACCTTAGTCAACTTGGATTTTTATTGCGGAAGCAGATTTAAAAAAGTCTATCTAAGTGATATTCGCACCGTTTTATCCATAATTTTTATGTCGCTCAGACAAGACAGAAAAAAGAGTGGACGCGAAGATGATTGCAATTTTTGTCGACCGTTATAAAAATCGATCAAGGGCACAAATTGTAAAATTTATGTCGAGATCATATTAAAACCACAAGACAGACAGCGACCTTAACGCTGCATAGATCTTGTTGCGGCAATATAAGCAAATTGATTTAACAAAAATCTCGCAAAGTTATAATTTTGCGAGATTTAGAAGATATATGACTGGATATAAATATTTTTTGACTTAATTTAGAATAATTTTCAAATCGATTCAAAGCGCCTGCTTACCGTGTTCGTCCTTTTCAAGAGTCACTTTGCTGACTGAAACTTCATACGCCACCCTTTCCTCGCTCTTATCGTCGCCGAGGTTCTTAACGTATTTCCTGCTCTGTATCCTTCCACTGACGCTTATCTTCGTCCCAACCGGCAGGCTTTGTACAAAACGCGCATTTCTTCCCCATAAAATACATGGAATATAATCCGACTTATTATATGCTCTGTTGACCGCCAGAAGCACGTCGCATATCTCTCTTTTGAACGGCGTCGTACGGTAAACGGGCTGCTTGCAGATATAGCCGCAAATATCTATCTGATTCGGGTTTTGTATTTCGTCCTCGCTTACCACGTCGCGGACGAACGCAGTCAGAAGCAACCGCGATCTTTCCCCCTCGAGTTTATTATAGCTTCTGAACTGTCCTACCACGCTCACCTTATCCCCGACCTCTATCCCGTTCTGAGATATAAGTCTGTCGGATATGGTCACCGGTATCGTATCCGTCTGATCGGACAGCCTCGGCACAGTTATCTCTGTTTCAAAAAATCCTTCGCCGAACACCTCGTGGCTGTAAACAGGCTCTTTGGATATTATCCCCGTAAGTTGCAATTTGTTGTTGTTCATCTGCTCGTAATTCATACGACCCTCCGTTTATTTGTAATTGTTTTTATTCTCTTTTCTTTGCCGTATCAAGCGTCGGACTTTTAATAATACCCACGACGCGGTTACTGTTTTCCGCCTGAATATCGATTTTTTGTATAAATATGATGTTTTAGCGGTATCTTATCCCCGTTACACGCTATGTTTTTATCGCGGTTTATTTTGCAACCGTATGTATGCCCGTCTTTATTCGGTTTTACGATGCTTTTGGCGACGTTTTCCATTGACGATTTTTCCCGTTTACCGCATTTTTAAACCGTCTTTCGACCGACAACGGTCTGTTGTCAGACATATCGGCAGCTCAACACTTGTATTTCATACCGCAATCCGCGGCTTTCACTCTCCCGACTCTAATCCGAATCTCGCGCTAAGCGCTTATTTCTCTTTATTTTTGCCTGATGACAACGTTCTTAACGACACAGCGTGCAAAATTCACTTTACGAAACCTGCTTGCCAGTTCTCTTAAACGTTTTTATGTTGTATGCCGTTGTTGTCGATATAATAATCTTCGGCGTACACCAGCTTTGACATCGTTACGGGCTTATACCCGTTGTTTATCAGATTCGCAAGCACAAGAGGCAAAGCCTCAAGTATATTCTCACTGTTGTTGTGAAACAGCACAATCGAGCCGTTTTTTATGTTTTTCGTCACTCTGGACGTAATTTCAGTCGCGGAAAGTCCTTTCCAATCGAGCGAATCGACGCTCCACTGTATCGTCTGAAGACCGAGTTCTTCAGCGGTTTCGATAAGCTTATTGTCGTAATCGCCGAAAGGCGGTCTGAAATACGTCGGCGTTTTGCCCGTCAGTTTATATACGACGTCGTTTACATACGTCAGCTCTTCCTTTATCTTATCAGCAGAAAGTTTAGACATCTGCAAGTGATTATTGCTGTGGTTACCGATCTCACAGCCGCTTTCCGCTATCGCCTTAGTCTCTTCCGGATACCTGTCAAGCCAGAATCCTACGAGGAAAAACGTAGCTTCTACGTTATATTTTTCAAGTATTTCAAGTATTTTCAGCGTTTTATCCGCGCCCCATGCCGCGTCAAACGTAAGCGCAACCAGTTTTTCTTCTCCGCAATCGACGCCGTAAACCGGGATCTTCCTTGTCGATTTGTTTGAAAACACCGTCGCGAAGGTCTGCGTATTCACGATAAACCCGCACGCCACGCAAAGCAGCAACACTACGGCTATGCATATCAACGTCGACTTTTTTACTGAAAAGACCATGTTTTTTTGCTCCTATTTATCATATCACGGCAGAATTGATGAAATTTGTAAGACTTTGTCGATAAACCGTATTATTTTGACAAACTGCCGCGCTTAATAATCGTTATGCGGCAATCTTGCGAATTATGACCCGTCTTAAATCCGAATTAACTCTCTGAGCGTTGCAAACTTTATCTGTCTATGTCGTCAACCGACTATTTCAGTCCGTTTTCACCCTTATTTTACAAAAAACGCGCGTTTTTCGTCTGAAAATTCGTCTTCTGAAAGCTGATATCCTTTTTATCTTGACTTTTTCTGAAAAATACAATATACTAATATCGCTGTGCTAGGCGGGGAGCTAGCGGTGCCCTGTTATCCGCAATCCGCTACAGCGGAGCTGAATGCTAATTGAGGCTTTTCGTATTGAGGGCCGCCGGGGACAAGTGTTGACGATACCAAGGTCTTGTGCAAGCGTGCACTGTGAACCATGTCAGGGCTTGACCGCAGCAGCATTAAGCAGATCGTATGTTGTGCCACGAGGTAGCTTTGGAGGAGATAACTATCTCCGTACCGCCTCGATACGCACTGTCGGGATTAGATGCACAGCCTTAGAAAACTACGTCCTTCGGTTTTCCGAAGGACATTTTCATTGTAAACTTTAAGAATCCGTCGCCTCAAAATACCGTCCCTTCAAAAACAAGCGACCCTTTATTTTCAATAAATAAACTCCGCCGTATCGCTTTGCTCGACAAAAATACGCTCAAAATTTAAGCCTCAAAACGGCAATTATACTGAAAAACGTTGTATTCGCGTATGTTTTTCAATATGATCAATTGCGCAAGCTTCTCTTCAAATCAGATACCCGTAGAATAGCGCAGATAGAAAATGTATCATAAAAAGCCGACATAGGCCGCGAACTAATTACAAGAATATGATTTTGAAACGGCGCTGAGCTCGTCGATCGTTTTGCGCTTTATACAAGAAAAATGCCGATGCGCGGCAGACGGTCGTTGTCTCTTCTCGGAGTGACAGCCGTACGGTTTTGCCATGTGTAAATATATTAATGCTAAATACAGATCGCTGCCCCGGTCACAACTTCGTCCCGGTAACAAAAGGCGCAAAATTCGCCTTCATCTGCATATTTTTGACAAAATGAAAATAGTGTTTAATATGGATTATACTAAATTTTATCTGAAAAATTACGAACCGGAAATGAGCGCGGAAAGTGACGAAAACGAAAAAGAAAAGGTAATTTTTCCTCGACTTGAAGCGCGCAGACAGCCGGAAATAATATATATCAATCCCGACGGCGAAGTGTTCGACCCTGAACTCGAGAACATGAAAAGCCGGCGTGAAAACTGCACGGATAACGAATTACCCGACGATAACGCCGCGAATTATTACGGTAAAACAAACGAAATCACGGGCAACGCTACAAGCGGTGAAAATTTTGTTAAGGTCAGCAGAAAACAAAGAAAAGAACAGAAAAAGTTCGCAAACGCTTTCTGCCAGACGGTACTCATTTTCGCAATCATTGTCATGACTCTGATCGTCAGCGCAGACTTTCTGACGGACGGAAAAGTCATCGCAGCGATCGCCGCAGGTTTTTCGGCAGAAAAATTAGAATATTACGCCGTCCTTGAGAACCCGGAAACGGATATGACGTCAAGCCGCGTCGACTCATACGCGATGAGATTAAAAGGCGGCGCGGGATTTATCGTGAAAAACGGAGAAAACTATTATAACGTATTCGCGGTATACGACGATATATCAGACGCAAAAGATCATATTAAGCAAAACGGCGGCGAGCTTATAACCTTGTCAACAGATTATTACGATAACGTGACAAGCGACCTTAAAAATTATACCGATTACCCGAAAAAGGTGTGCGGCGATCTTACAAAAATAGCCTCTCAACTGACATCGCAACAGATATCGGCTGCCGAAGCGCTTGAAAAGATAAATACGGTAAAAGAAGATTTTGCGGCCGTCTATGACAATATGACCAGCGTCGCGTCGGAAAGCAACGACGACAAGAGCGTTACTCTGCTTGCCAACGCTTCGGTCGCGGTATCCGCGCTGGAATATCTTTGCGACGCTACTGCGTCACGCCCCAATCTCGTCTGCGATATAAGATATACTGTTTGCAGAATAATTTTTACGTACTGTTACTCTGAATAATTTTATTATATTTTATTTTAATAAAGTATTTTGTATTATTATTAATTATTTATAATTTGTATAATGCCGTATTTTAAACAGTTGTGCAGTAGTGATTTATCGTTGCTATAACAGTATATTATTCCGTTGTATATAACTTATAATTGTTTCAAGAACCAAGTATTAATAAACAAAGTCATCATTATAATGCTTGTATTTATAAATCAGGAATCGATCCAAAGATAAGGTTGTAAAACGGTATGTCAGGCAGACGATATTATCGTCTATACCCAAGAGGCGGATATGATTGACGTAGAGGTATTCAAAAATTGAGTCATCTATAAATTAAATAATATATATCGTTTATCCCGGGCGTCGACAGAACGCGTTTCACGATAAAACATATAATACCGCCGTATATGACTGGTTGTAAAATAATACGCTGCCGGCAACCGTTTTCAAACAGATCAGCGCGAGACGTGTCTCAGTTGTATTGCCGTTCGCAAACAAGTCGCCGGATTGTGCAAGTACGCAAAAAGCGCGTTTAAGGTGTTCCGCCGAGTTGTGTATAGGTAAATCCGATAATTGAAATGACAGTCCCGTTAAATCGCAAACTACGGCTAAACAAACCCCACGCTGATTCACCGGCTAATATACAAGTCGTAAACCGCCCCATTATTTATCTGCAACGGCAAATCAAATGATCGAATAAATTTATATATTCCACGTTTTTTCACAGGGTCCGAAGTTGTTCTTCTTAAAGATACGCCGCTTCTCAGAGCAAACCTTTTTTAAATAAATCTGCGTAAATGCCTGTCTTTTCAGCCTGTTTAATTACTTCTATATTTATTACTTTTTACTTAATTTTATCTGATAATACTTGATAATTCTGAAAAATACGTTAAATATTCAATTTGCAGAATAATATCGGCACACATTATTCGTTAAAACAGCGTAACGGATCGTTGTCAGACCATATAAGTCAAAACAGATCCGCTGCGCCGAAAACCGTCAGTCAGTCAGTTTGTCGTATTCCTCGACGAGAACTCCCGCTTCTTTAAAAAGCTCCATACTGAAATCGTCGGGATAACCGTGCTTAAAAACCACTCTCTTTATGCCTGCGTTTATTATCATTTTCGCGCATATCACGCAAGGCTGATGTGTGCAATAGAGGGTCGCGCCGTCTACGCTCACACCGAGTTTTGCCGCCTGAACGATCGCGTTCTGTTCCGCATGCACGGCGTAACATATCTCGTGCCGGGTACCCGAAGGTATACCCAGTTTCACGCGGATACACTCGCCCTTTTCGTTGCAACTCTTTATTCCGCTGCTCGCGCCGTTATATCCGGTGGTCAGAATACGCTTATCCTTTACAATGACAGCGCCCACGTGACGGTCGATCTTATAGCAACTTGACCAAGTAGATACGAATTCCGCCATTTCCATAAATCTTTTATCCCATTTGTTCATATTCTTTCTCCGTAACTTTCAATAATATTACTATACCACATTACCGGGCTGCTTCTCAATACATTTTTTTATTTTTTAAGGCTCATTCGCTAAGCCGTTTTCTCAAAACTCCGTCGACGATAAACGGCGCCGACGCAAAGACATAATATTGATTCTTTTAATTTTATATAATATATATTCGGTATATCAAAACAGGTCAAAGCCGTCTGCCGCATGATCTCAACCAGAATTATTCAGACGACAAAATTCTCTGAAATCCTTTATTATTCGTTGTTTTTCACTTAAAATCAGCCGCGAAAAAACCGCATAAAAATTTAACTAAAAATATACATTATTTTTTGGCTGTAAGCCTTTACATAGTCGTGCCGGCGTGCTATAATAAACAATGTTGGCAATCGGAAGGCTCGATTGCTAACTCTTAACCAGGAGGTGAATCAAAATGAATATTAAACCTTTGTTTGACAGAATAGTCGTAAAGGCTGTCGAAAGCGCAGACAAGACCGAAAGCGGTCTGTTCCTGCCTTCTTCCGCCAAGGAAAAGCCGCAATCGGCTCAGGTCATCGCGGTAGGACCCGGCGGTCTCGTAGACGGCAAAGAAGTGGCGATGCAGATCAAAGTCGGCGATATCGTTCTCTTCAACAATTTCGCGGGCAGCGACTTTAAGCTTGACGGCGAAGATGTCACGATCCTTAAACAGAGCGACGTTCTTGCAATCATTGAAAAATAAGGAGTAAAAGAATATGGCTAAAAAAGTTAAATACGGCGAAGACGCGAGAAGAAGCCTCGAAGCAGGCGTGAACGCGGTCGCCAATGCAGTAAAGATCACTTTGGGACCCAAAGGCAGAAACGTGGTCCTGGACAAAAAATTCGGCGCTCCGCTCGTCACCAACGACGGCGTGACGATCGCTAAAGACATTGAACTGGAAGATTCGTTCGAAAACATGGGCGCACAGCTAGTCAAAGAGGTCTCCATCAAGACCAACGACGTAGCGGGCGACGGTACCACGACTGCTTGTCTGCTCGCTCAGGCAATGATCCGCGAAGGACTCAAAAACGTTGCGGCGGGCGCCAACCCGATGGTGCTCAAAAAAGGTATCGCAAAGGCTACCGCGGCTGTCGTAGAAGCTCTCAAAGAGAACTCTCAGCCCATATCCGATGAAAAGTCGATAAGCCACGTAGCGAGCAACTCCGCGGGCGATGAAGAAGTCGGCAGGATCATCTCCGAAGCTATGCACACGGTCGGCAAGGACGGAGTTATCTCGCTGGACGAATCAAAGTCAATGGAAACGGGCGTTACTTACGTCGAAGGTATGCAGTTCGACCGCGGCTACGCTTCCGCTTATATGGTGACCAACACCGACAAGATGGAAGCCGTGCTCGACGACGCGTACGTGCTGATCACCGATAAGAAGATCTCGACGAGCAAAGACATACTGCCCGTCCTCGAGACCGTAGTTCAGAACGGTCTGAGACTGCTCATCATCGCTGACGATATCGAAGGCGAAGCGCTTACCGCAATCGTCCTCAACAAGCTCAAAGGCATCCTGAACTGCGTGGCGGTCAAAGCTCCCGGTTTCGGCGACAGAAGAAAGGCTATGCTTGAGGATATAGCAACTCTTACCGGCGGCACCGTCATCTCCAGCGAACTCGGCTACGAGCTCAAAGACGCGGGCATCGCTCAGCTCGGCCGCGCTAAGCAGGTCAAAGTCGACAAGGACAACACCGTCATCGTCGGCGGCATGGGCGACGCTTCTCTTATAAAAGCGCGTGCGGAAGCGATCCGCGCTCAGATTGCGACGACCACCAGCGAATACGACAAAGAAAAGCTGCAGGAACGTCTGGCTAAACTTGCGGGCGGCGTCGCGGTCATAAACGTAGGCGCGGCGACCGAAGTCGAAATGAAGGAAAAGAAACTGCGTATCGAAGACGCTCTCGCGGCTACCCGCGCGGCGGTCGAAGAAGGCATAATCCCCGGCGGCGGCGTAGCTCTGCTCAACGCCATCGCGAAGGTAAAACCCGTTGTCGACGCTATGGAAGGCGACGAAAAGACGGGCGGACAAAGCGTCCTCAAAGCTCTCGAAGAGCCTGTCAAGCAGATAGCGGCGAACGCGGGCGTTGACGGCGGCGTGGTCGTCAACACGATCCTGACCTCCGGAAAAGGTCCGAACTTCGGATACAACGCGCTGACCGGCGAATACTGCGATATGATGGAAGCGGGCATCATCGACCCGACCAAGGTCACCAGAAGCGCGCTGCAGAACGCGGCAAGCGTTGCGGCGACCCTGCTGACGACCGAAGTGCTCGTTACCGATATCCCGACTCCCCCGGCTCCCGTTGCTCCTCAGGGCATGGACGGCGGAATGTATTGATAAACGCCGATCAAACGGTATGCCGCTCCCTTTTCCGGGAGCGGCTTTTTTATCAAAGTTCCCTTTTTCAGCAAACGTTTTTAAGCGCGTAATCGGATAGCGCACGCATTTGCCTGTTCTCCGATACAAATTATTCGTAAATGTAATTCAAAAAATCAAATATTAAATTAGGTCTTCTTTAAATCCTGCAAAAATATCGTCTAAGCGTTTGACGCAGAAGTTAAAAAATCCCGGCTTATAAACCGTTTAACGACACAAAAACAGACCGCCGCGGTTCCCCGTCGTACGGTCTTTTTGTGTGATTGCATATCTGATCTTTGTCCGTGTTTCGTCCGCCTAAAGTTTCGGCGTTAAAACTTAAGCCTCTTATACCAACTATACACAGCCTATTTTAACGATAGATGCACTGATAAAAAAGACTTATCGCGCTTTTAACTTATGCTTTCTACGCAACCGTATTGTTTTTCAGCCTTTTTTCTTCGTTTTCGTGTTCGATCGTCGCTTCGTTGACGTAGGAACCGAGGTTGAGTTGTTCTCCCATAAGAGTTTGCAGCGAATTTTTCATTTCCGCTATAAACGCGTTTGTCGCCTGCACATGCCTTGGCGCGACACGGTTGACCTGATTTTTGCAATATGCCGTCCACTTGCGCGAAAACTCGTTCAATCTCTCGCCTTCGAGCGCGAATCTGACTTTTGACGCGTAGTCTATCTCTTTCGCCTTGTCAATCGCGTTCATAAGCGCGGTAGAAATGCTTTCCTCTCTTTTCCTGTAATCGCATAGATCGCGGTAAAGTTCGTCGTTCTCGTTTTCGAGAAGTTTTATTCTCTCTCTCAGTTCCCCGTTCGTCTTTTCAAACTGAGACGAAAGTCCGACGATATAGTCGTCGACCTGTTTTTTGTCATAACCGTTTATTCTTACTTTAAATGTATCCATAACTGCCTCCGACGGAAATTATATCAAAAAAGCCCCGCGAAAGGAATGTTTCGCGAGGCGGAGTTTTTGGCGTATTCGCGCAATTTTGCGCGGTTTATGTATAAAAAACTCTTATTTTTCAGAATGTTCGTTGAGCAGTTTCTGTTTAAGGTCAAACAGCTTTTGCGAGAGGTCGACCTTGTAGATGTGCGGGTTGAGAAGGCGCTTATATTCGTTCCAGAACTGCGCGTAGCACTCCTTATGGTAGGCGGCGATCTCCTTTACCGTCGGACGTTTATAAACGACTTCGCCGTCCTTTACGATGTCGACGTTGAGATCTTTTACATAGAAATTGGTCACGATCTTGCGCTTCCAGGTGAAGTCGGGGTGAAAAATCTCTATCTTGTCGAGCCCGTCGAAATTCTCGTCCTTAAGCGCGATGAGGTCGGCGATCGCTTTGCCGGTATTCTTATCGAATATACGGACGATCTTTTTAAGCCCCGGATTTGTTATCTTCGCGGGGGTGTCGCTCATTTTGAGTTTGGGCACCATAACGCCGTCCTTTTCTATCGCCGCAAGCTTGTAAACGCCGCCGAGGCTGGGGCAATCCTGACTGGTGATAAGCTTTGTGCCTATGCCCCAGCAGTCTATCTTCGCGTTCTGCGAATCGAGCGACATAAGGACGTTTTCATCGATATCTCCGCTGGCGAATATCTTGACGTCGGTAAATCCGGCTTCGTCGAGCATAGCGCGAGCCTCGCGGCTCAGATACGCAAGGTCGCCCGAATCGAGTCTTATGCCGACGGGCTTGTGACCTGCTGCGCGCAACTCCTTAAACACGGTTATCGCGTTGGGAACGCCGCTTTTCAACGTGTTGTAAGTATCTACGAGAAGCAGACAGCTGTCCGGGTACATTCTTGCGTAAGCGCGGAAAGCGTCCAGCTCGCTGTCAAAACTCATCACCCAGCTGTGCGCGTGAGTGCCGGATACCGGAACGTCGAAAAGCTTGCCGGCAAGCACGTTGGACGTGGACGTGCAGCCTGCGATTATAGCCGCTCTTGCGCCGTAAATACCCGCGTCCGGTCCTTGCGCGCGCCTTAGTCCGAATTCCGCGACCGCGCCGCCCTTAGCCGCGTAGACGATCTTCGCCGCTTTTGTCGCGATAAGCGTCTGGTGGTTGAGTATACATAGTATCGCGGTTTCAACGAGCTGCGCTTCGAAAAGTCTCGCCTTTACTGTAAGTATCGGTTCCTGCGGGAACACGACGGTGCCTTCAGGTACCGCGTAGATGTCGCCGCTGAATTTAAAGTCGGCGAGAAGCTGCATGAACTCTTCGTCAAAAAGCCTGAGCGAACGCAGATAGTCGAGGTCTTCTTTGCTGAATCGCAGGTTTTCGATATACTCTATCACCTGTTCGAGTCCGCACGCGACCGCGTAGTTGTTGCCTACGCCGCGGTAAAAAACGTCAAAGACGGCAGTCTTGTTGAGCTGGCTGTTCTTGGAATAGCCGTACATCATGGTAAGTTGATACAAATCGGTCAAAAGGGTCAGATCCCTCATATAAGCCTCCGTTTTGTCTTAGTAAAATACCGCGAACGTCTTCTGCGAATTTTACCGGTGAGCGCCGCCTCGTGCTTGACGCTGATAGTAAATGTATCTGAATAATTATCTTTATTTAGTGTTGTTTTTATCTGATTTATCGGTCTTCTTTTTCTCAGATACGGTCTTCTTTTCTTCGGGCGCGATTTCCGCGGACTGCTTTATTACCGCTCTGCCTTTGCCTAAAACTACCGCGCGCATCCGCCTTTCGGCTAGCGTGAGTTCGCCCGCCGGTCTGAACGGTTCGAGAGCGTCTTCTGCATACGCTTCAAGGTAAGACCTTCCCCCGACGATCACGCCGGCGACGACCTTTCCGTCATACTCCGTAAGCAGTTTGAGAGAGTCTCCCGCCTCATTGTATATCTTGCTTTGGAATCGTATGATCCCTTTTTGATTGAGGACCATGAGCGCAAACGCGACTATACATGCGCTGTACGCGATGACCTGAACGACGCCGATCTCGGTGCCGGGAAAAGTCTTGTGTTCAATCTTAAGAAATTCCAGAGTCCCTCTGACCAGTCCGTACCAGAAGACGTAATACAGCGATATCGTGAAATTCTTAAGCTTCTTATATCTGAAGAACAGCAAAAGTCCTATTATCAGACCTATGAGATTGAAAAAGCCCTCGTAGACATACAGCGCCTGATGCCACAGCCCGTCTCTGTCGATAAACACCGCGAAAGGCCAGGTCTGGAACGCTGGGTTGGTAATTACCTGCCCGTACAGCTCCTGGTTGGCAAAGTTGCCCCATCTGCCTATTATCTGTCCCAGGAATACGCACAGCACGACGCAGTCCGCGACCTTTGCATAAGAATACTTTTTATATCTCAGAACGCAGAAAAGTATACCCATCGCGCCGCCGAAAATGCCGCCGATGATAGTAAGACCCGCCAGTCCTTCCTTTGTAAGTCCGAGGAAACGCATAAGCGCGTCCCAACTGTCGATCGGGTAATATTCCTTCCTCGGGACGACATAGAACAGCCTGCAACAGATTATCGCAAGCACAACGACCCAGATAAACAGTTCAAGCGAAAAATCAATATCTATCTTGCGCTTCGACGCGAGGAACAGATAGAAAAAATACGCAAGCAATATGCCCAGCGTGACGAAAATGCCGTACCAGGTAACGGTCAGGTTGCCGTCAAAAAGAGAAAACGCTATTTTGTCAGACATCAGCTCAGTTCCACCTTACAGGTACCTTCGTTTCTTACGCCTATACGGTAAACGCAATCGTCGCCGAAGATCTTTTTCATATCCGCAACGTACGCGTCGACGCCCGCGTTGTCAACGAACGCGAGTATCGTGCCCGCGAAACCGCCGCCGTGCACTCTGACCGCCTTGACCGCCGCGTACATCTTGCTGACCGCAAGACCCAGAGGTATCCTCTGCGCGGTGTCGCCCAGCGGATAGCAGTTCTGTAAAAGCTCGTACGAACTCTGCCCGCTGCCGTTGATGACAGCCGAGAATTTTTTGAAATTGCCGCTTTTAACGGCTTTTACGCCCGCTTCCACGCGCTTGTTTTCTTCAAAATAATGCATCGCGCGGAGTATCGCCCTTCCGCTGACCTTGCTCTGAAGTTCCGGAATAGCGGCGAGAAAGTCGTCTTCCTTTACCTTGCGCAGTTTGCGCGCGTGGAACATGCTCGCGACCCATTCCATCTCGCTTCTTATATCCGCATACTGGCTGGTGAGGTCACAATGGTCGCCGCCGGTATTAATAAGCACAATCGTCGCGCCGTCGAATTTCCAGTCCATCGTCTTTACTTTGGGATTCGCGGTCGACTTGAAATCAATAAAGCTTACGCCGCCGAGGGCTATCGCGCTCTGATCGAGGAGTCCGCACGGCTTGCCGAAATAAATGCTTTCGGCGTAATGCGCCGCCTTTGCCTTTGTTATCTTGTCGACGACTCCGCCGTTGTACATCTGATTGAGGATCTCGCAGATCAGCACCTCGAAAGAAGCAGAGGAACTGACGCCCGCGCCCTTGAACACATCGCTTGACGTGGTAGCAGCAAAGCCGCCTATCTTGTAACCGTTCTGCTTATAGTACGCGAGAACGCCTCTTACCAGCGCTTCGCTGGAGCCGTACTCTTCGCTGTTCGCTTCAAGGTCGTTAAGAGCGACGACGACTTCCGGATATCCGATGGAAGCGACGACGACCTTATCTTCGAGCGGAGTCACGCACGCGACCGTGTCCACGCTTATCGAAGCGCAGAGAACTTTGCCGTTGTTGTGATCGGTATGGTTGCCGCACAACTCTATCCTGCCGGGGGAAGAATAGAAAGAGACCTCTCCGCCGTAAGTCGCGACGTGAAGGTCGTATATCTTCTTATAGCGCGCCGCCTGATATTCAAGCCCGCCGCCGTAAAGCTTCTCAACGTAATCCTTAAAAGAGGGGTTGCCGGAGAGATTGTCTACGAAAGTTTTGGTTATCTGCATAATATACCTCGCAAAATGCGTTTTTATAATTATATCATAATAAAATTAATGTGTAAACATTTAGCGTTAAAATACATATTTTAGGCGGATCGTGGGTCGCTGCGCCGTCGCCGCAACGAGCCGTCGAGCGTATATCTTCTTCGCGGCGGCTATCTTCTCTTCGCGCCTCCCTGCAACGCGACTTTTCTTAAATTTATTCAGAATATCAATTATTATTGCAATCGTATACCTTTTGTAATATAATTAAATACGGCGAAAGCCTTTTTACAAATTATTTCGGAGTGTGTTTATGCTTACAGAAGACCAGCTCAAAATAAAGATAAACGAGCTTATAAGCTACGCAAGCGACAACCTGTCGCTTGAACAGGAGGACGAATACTACGTTCTCAATACCCTTCTGGACTTTTTCGGACTCAGCGCGCCGGCGCCGGCAATTGAGAAATACGGCGACTTCCAGACCGAGATCATCGACCCTATAATACAACACGCTATCGACACGGGCAGGATAAAACAGGAAGAATCCATACTCTTTGAGACAAAAGTCCTGGGTATGGTTACTCCGATGCCTTCAGCCGTCATCGCGCGCTTTGACGCGATAGCGAGCCACCGCGGAGTAAAGAAAGCGACGGACTGGCTGTTCGCGCTCAGCAAGGCGAACAACTACATCCGCATGCCGGATATAAATAAGAATATCAAGTGGGAACACAACGGAAAATTCGGCAAGATCGGCATTACCATCAACCTGTCAAAACCCGAAAAGGATCCCAAGCAGATCGCTCTGGCGAAGCTGCAGCCCAAGACGGGTTACCCCGCATGTATGCTCTGCCCGACCAACGTCGGATTCGCCGGCAATCTGAACCACCCCGCAAGACAGACTTTGAGGACTATTCCTATACAGCTTGACAACGAATACTGGCACCTTCAGTATTCGCCATATCAGTATTACGAAGAGCACGCGATAGCGTTTTCTGACGAACACCGTCCGATGAACGTCTGCCCTGCTTCCTTCCGCAGACTTCTCGACTTCGTCGACCTGTTCCCCCACTATTTTATGGGAAGCAACGCGGCGCTGCCGATAGTAGGCGGTTCAATACTCACCCACGACCACTATCAGGGCGGCTTAAAGGTCCTGCCGATGATGAGCGTCGGTAACCGCGCGCGCTATGAAAGCCCGAAATATAAGAACGTTCGTATCTATATCGCGGACTGGTACAACAGCGTCGTACGCCTGGAAAGCGAGGACAAACAGCAAGTTTACACCGCGGCGAGCGACGTGCTGGCGGCTTGGAACGACTGGACGGACGAAAGCGTCAACGTCATCTGTAAGACTACCGAACAGCACAACGCGATAACCCCCATCGTCCGCCGCGAAGAAGATACATACGTCATCGACCTCATTCTCAGAAACAACAGGACTGACGAAAAGCACCCGTACGGCATCTTCCACCCTGAAGAGCGGCTGCACAACATAAAGAAAGAAGGCATCGGCATCATTGAGGTAATGGGGCTCTTCATACTGCCCGGCAGACTTAAAAAAGAGCTCGGCGAAGTCGAAAAATATCTGACCGGAGAGACGAAATTCGATATGAAAACGCTCGCAGACCCCGAAAACCCGATGTATAAACACGCTGATATGATAGTCCAGTTGGTCAACGACAACGGCACCGATAACACAGCCGTCAAGGCAAAGAATGCCGTCACCGACTATGTAAACAGCGCCTGCGAACAGATCCTGGAATGTACCGCGGTATTCAAGAATACCGACGAAGGTCAGGCGGCGTTCGACAGGTTTATGACCGAAGGTCTGAAACTTACGAAATTCTGATAAATAAAATGATATCGAAAGCGACGGGTCTACCCGTCGTTTTTTTGTCAGCCGTCAAGACGATATTATAAGATAAACAAGACGATAAGATCCTGACGATCCGACGCCGAAAACAGAAAATAAATTTTAAATCGAATTTTAATTATGTTAAGTACATAAAAAACCGGCGAAGCGCCGGTGTTTTTCAATTACAGAGTCTGATGATTTACAGCGGTTTTCTGTCCTGAAGCGCGCGTGAAAGCGTGACTTCGTCGGCATATTCGATGTCGCTGCCGATCGAAATGCCGCTGGCGATCTTTGTGACCTTGATGCCCATCGGCTTTATCAGGCGCGCGATATAGACCGCGGTCGCCTCTCCTTCCACGTCAGGGTTGGTCGCCATTATGACTTCCTTTACGCCGTCCAGCCTTGCGAGAAGCTCCTTTATCCTTATATCGTCCGGACCTATCCCCGCAAGCGGATTCAGAGTGCCGTGAAGCACGTGGTACACGCCTTTGAAGTCCTTTATCTTTTCAAGCGCGTCGACGTCCTTCGGCTCCTTTACCACGCATATCACGCTCTTGTCGCGGGTCGCGCAGATGTCGCATATCTCTTTGTCGGTATATGCGCCGCATACGGGGCAGAAATGCACTGTCTTTTTTGTTTCAAGTATCGCCGCCGCAAACTCTTCAGCCTCGCTTTCGGACATGTTTATCACCTTATACGCAAAGCGTTTCGCTGTCTTGGCGCCTACGCCGGGCAGCTTTGTGAATTGTGCCGCAAGTCTGTCGAGAGCCTCAATATTTCCTACGCTCATAATCCGAAAGCGCCGAACGCGCCCATTCTCTTTTCGGTTTCCGCGTCCGCAAGGTTCATCGCTTCGTTGAGCGCCGCAACGACGAGATCTTCAAGCATCTCAACGTCGTCGGGATCGACCGCTTCCGGCTTTATTTTGAGCGACCTAATTTTCTTGTCGCAGGTCATCGTAACCTCGACCATACCGCCGCCGGAGACCGCGGTGACTTCCGTTTCCGCAAGTTCCTCTTTCGCCTTTGCCATATCCTGCTGCATTTTCTGCGCCTGGCGCATTATCTGCTGCATATTTCCCATTCCGCCGCCGAAGCCGCCGAATCCGCCTCTACTCATTGTTGTTACCTCCGTTGATTATGTTGACTTTATCTGCACCGAAAACCTTTTTTACGTTTTCGATATTCTGTTTCGTTTCGTCCTCTTTGATCTCTACGGTGATGATTATCCTGCCGAAATCCTTATACGCTTCTCTCAATATGCTTTCGTATTCTGACTGATAGTACGCGATGCTGTCCTTCTGACCCTGCCCGGACGCCCTGATGACGAGGTTGCCGTCCTTGACAGAAAGCTGATCGTTGCTCAGCTTTGAAAAATACGCGTATTCAACGTGCATACCGCGCTTCTTCAACGTGTTCAGGAGATAAACGAGCATCTTTTCCGCGGTATCCATACGTGATACGGTTTCCCCTCCCCGCGAGGAAGACGCCGCCACAGTGAACTGCCCCTGCGTTAACCTCGATTCAAGGGTCTTTAAGCGCATCAGCACGCCCTGCGCGTCTATCGAACAGTACTCATCCGCCGCCTTTACGACCGCCGCTTCGAGCACTAGCCTCGCGTTGGAGCCGTACCTCAGGTCTCCGTCTACGGCGCATATTATCTCAAGGCACCTTAAAAGCTTTGTGTTGTCGTATTTTACCGCAAGGTCGTACGTCTTATTAAACAGCTCCCTGGGCATATTCAGGATCTTGTTCGCATTGGTACAGTTGCGGCAATATATCAGATTTCTCAAAGTCTTTGCGATATCGCCGGCTAAGACCTTGACGCTTTTGCCTTCTTTCGTCGTTTCGTCGATCTTCTTCAACGCGCCTTCAACGTTGCCTTCGAGTATGCACGCGGTCATGTCGAGAACGACTTCGGGAGAACTTGCGCCCAGAACGTCCAGAACGCCGGCGTAAGTCACCTTTTCGCCGCAATACGATATACACATCTCCGCAAGCGATAAGCTGTCTCTTACGCAACCCTCGCCCGCTTCAGCTATCGCCGTCAACGCCTCTTTGTCATATGCGACCTTTATCTCATCGAATATGCGCTGAAGAAGACCCGCGGTCTCCTGCGTGGGCACTAATCGGAAATCGAACCTCTGACAGCGCGAAAGCACGGTGGGCAGAATCTTCTGCACCTCTGTCGTCGCCAGAATGAATACGACGTGTTCAGGCGGCTCTTCAAGCGTTTTTAGCAGCGCGTTGAAAGCCTGCGGAGAAAGCATATGGACTTCGTCGATGATATAGACCTTGTATCTTCCGACAGAAGGCGCGAATTTGACCTTTTCAAGAAGATACCTTATCTCGTCCACGCCGTTGTTGGAAGCAGCGTCCATTTCGATTATATCCATATTGGACGAATCCGCAAGAGCCTTGCATATCTCGCACTCTCCGCACGGCGAGCCGTCTTCCTTCGGGTCAAGACAGTTGATAGCGCGCGCGAATATCTTTGCGGTGGTCGTCTTGCCTGTGCCTCGGGAACCTGTGAACAGATATGCGTGCGAGATAGCGCCCGTCATTATCTGGTTTCTGAGCGTGCGTATGATATGCTGCTGACCTATCATAGAGGAAAACTCGTTCGGTCTGTATCTGCGGTAAAGCGAAACGTATGCCATTAACTGTTTTTTGTCCTTTTTAATGAAAAATATCCTTATATTTTCAATACGCTCCCCGGCAACGAGCCGGAGAGCGTACGATTGCTTGTTTATATAGTACCACAACTTTGTCTTTCAGACAAGTCGTAACACTTATTTTGACGCCAAATATTATTCTTTGTTGTCGTCGGCATTATTCTCACCGGCGTCAAAGTTATAGGTGTCGCCCATTTCGTCGATACTTTCTACGCCGAGATTTTCAGCCGCTTCTTCGACAGAGCCTGCGCTTTCAGCAAGTTTTGCGGCTTTTCTTGCCTCTATTCTCGCTACGCATTCGGCCTGTTTCTTTTCCGTGAAGTCGTAGAAGAGGAGCGGGATGCAGCACGCTAAGGTAGACGCGCCGCTGAGAAGCGTGGTCATCATCCAGATGCCTTCGAGAGGCGCGTTCGCACCGGTAAGCTTATCTGCGTCAGCGTAACCTTCTGTACCGAGGACGAGAAGAACAACGAACGCGGTCATAGCCATACCTATCTTTGAAATGAACGTCTGCATTGAGAAGCAGATGCCTTCCGCTCTCTCGCCCGTCCTATCCTCTAAGTAGTCGATGGAGTCGCCTATCATTGAATATGTAAGGATGTTGGAGTAGCCGCTCGGCAGACCGAGTATCAGCATTACGATATAGAAGAATACCTGCGAAGCCGTGCTGGTACCGTTGCTGGAAAGTCCGAGGAAATACAGACCGAGCATCGCCGCGCCGCCAAGCAAATGTGAATATAAGAACAGGTTTCTCTTGCCTATTTTCTTTGAAAGCCACGGGGTCGTCAGCGTTGCGATAAGACCGCCGGGAACTACGAGAAGGGTCAACGTGGAGAAGATAGCTTCGTCGCCGAGATTGTACTTAGCGTAGTAAAGACCGCTGGTCATATAAATGAGACGCAGAGATCCGAGCACGCCGGTCGCGATCATCAGCAGCACGGGCTTGTTCTTTCCGAGAAGTTTGATGTTGTGCAAAAGTCCTGCCTTGTTGGCATTTTCATCATAGAATCTTTCTTTGGTATTTTTAAAACCTATATAGAACGTCGGAAGCGCTATAACCACGACTACGATCGCCACTATCACGAACAGGGTCTTGTATCCGCTTATAAGGTCTGCGTTAGCCGCGCTGATGAGATCTGTGGGAATGTCTTTAAGTTCGCATAACACTTCTTTCCCGGCTGAATCGAGATAACCGATGATCGTACCGGCGTCGTCTCTCAGAATGCCGTGCGAGCCGTATGCGCTGTTTCTGACAATATTTTGGAAAATGGGAATAAAGACGGTAACTACGCCCGCGCCGATAGTACAGAAAAGACGAGCTATCGTAAGCATCGTATTTCTCTTGTCCGTATCCGAAGTCATCGAAGAAGCAAGTCCCCAGTAAGGAACGTCGACCGTCGTATAGCAGATACCCCACATAACGTAGATAACGGTTGCGTAAATGAAGTTCTCAACCTCACCGATATCCTTTGAAATGAACATCAATACGGTAAAAATGCAGATCGGGATCGGCATATACAACAGCCACGGTCTCATCTTTCCGTATTTTGAACGGGTCATATCGACGATCGTACCCATTATCGGGTCGTTGAAAGCGTCGAAAAGTCTCGCACAAAGGAACATTATTGCAAGCCATATCGGATTGATTCCTACTGCGTCCGTCAGGAAGAACAGGAAAAAGGATGTGACAAGCTGGCAAATAAGGTTCTGTCCGAAGCCCGCGATCGAGTAGGACAAAACTTCTTTGGGCTGCATTTCATCGGGGTTATCCTGATTTGTACCCAAGATTTTGTGCAAAAGAGGGATTTCGTTGAGTTTCTTCATAGTTTTCCTTCCTTATAAGTGTAAACGGCTTTTGACCGTTAAAATAATTTTAACACAATTTTAATTATAATACAATTACTTCTCACAAAAAAATAAGCATAAAAATGCATTAATAATAGACAGGTGTCCATTATTTCTTGAAAATTTGACTTTTTACTACGACGATTTATAAAAATAACGGGTGTTTTTATTCAAAATACGGCAAAAAAAGCGGCGCGAACGCGCCGCGAAAAATACTTATCCGCCTTTCACTCGTAAAATCCGAGACTTATCATAAGAGCACGGTTGACCCTGCTCATAACGTCGGACGGTATCTCCCCTATCCTGTCTTTTAAGCGGCATTTGTCGAGGGTGCGTATCTGTTCGAGCAGTACGACGGAATCCTTCGGCAAGCCGTACTCCTTCGCCCCCAGTTCTATATGAGTCGGAAGCTTCGCCTTGTTTATCCTGCTGGTCACCGCCGCCGCGATAACCGTGGGGCTGTACTTGTTGCCGACGTCGTTCTGCACGACCAGCACGGGGCGCACGCCTCCCTGTTCGCTTCCGACGACGGGACTCAGATCGGCGTAATACAGTTCTCCTCTTTTTATCATCGTTATCTCCGAAAAATAATAAATTGTCCCCGTTTCATTGTATGAGCCCGGAGGGAACAATGTTATTTTTGACAAAGAGTAAAAATTTAATCGGATAAATTAAAAAAGAGACAACTTTCGTCGTCTCTTGCCTGCGAGGTCGGAACAGTACCCAACCGAAACGGTTAGTTCGGGTTGATATGCCGACAACTGACATAAGTCAGGTTCGCTACCTTGCACACATATTATCATTTAAGACAGCCGCCTGTCAAATATAATAAGTGATTTTAAAAAAATATACGTCTCTTTATATTCACGCGATATGCGAATCCACGACGCTTTTCGCCGCCTTGCAGACGTCGCTTGCCAGCACGCCCCAGTCGCCGTACTCCTTTTCCGCTTTCTTTGCCGCGATCGCGCATAAATACGCGCCCGCGCACGCCGCGTCGAATAAGGATATACCGCGCGCCGCAAAGCCGCATATCGTGCCGGTAAGCACGTCGCCGCTGCCGCCTTTCGCGAGGGCGGGCGTTCCGTCGGCGATAAGCGCGACGTCTTTCCCGTCCGTGACCACGGTCGTCGCGCCTTTAAGAAGCACGGTGCAGTCGCACGAGATCGCAAGATCTTTCGCGGCGGCTGCCGGGTCTGACAATATCTCGTCCACGCTTTTTCCGGTAAGCCTCGACGCCTCTTTCGGATGCGGAGTAAGAAGAAGCCTCGCCTTTTTGTCTTTCAGCTTTATAATGTTTTTGCAAAACGCATTCAGCGCGTCCGCGTCCATGATGCAGTCGCAGTCAAAGTTTTTAACGATATATTCGCATATCTTGGCGTTTTCCTCTCTGTCGCCTCCCATACCCGGACCGATAGCGACGGCGGTCACGCCTCTCATCGCCTTGTCAATGCTTCCCCTGTCGAAAACAAACGCTCCGTCCTTGTCCGCCATCGGAAAAAGAGTGCTTTCGACAACGCTTTCGGCATACGCGCCCGATATCGAATATGGCACGCAAAGGGTATTGAGCCCCGCGCCCGCTCTCAAAGCAGCCCTGCCCGCTTCCGCCAGCTTGGGCGCGCCGGGAAATTCGCGCGAGCCGCCTATTATAAGACTTTTGCCGAAGCTGCCCTTATTGCAATTTTTCTTTCTGGGCTCAAAAAATTTTTTGACGAACTCCCCGTCAACGACCGCGTACTTTTCGCCGGTTATCGGAATTCCGATATCTACCGCGACGATCTCGCCGCAATAATCTTTGCCGTCGCCCAGAAGAAGCCCGCTTTTAACGGCCTGCACAGCCACCGTCTTATCCGCTTTTACCGCCTTGACCGCTCTGCCACCCGTACCGTCGAGACCGCTGGGGATATCCGCGGCGACCACTTTGGCACGGCTTGAATTGATCCTTTCGATGACATCGGCGTACTCGTGTTTCGGCTCGCCCGAAAAACCTGTGCCGAATATACAGTCGACGATAAGATCGCAATCGAAGTCGCAGTCGGCTGCCGGATATATCCTGTCAAATCCGCCGCTTATAAGTTTATCCTTATAATAAGTCGCGTCGGGCGAAAGATCTTCGCAAATATAATACACGGACACGTCGGATCCGACTTCCGCCATAAGGCACGCGAGCGCGAACCCGTCGCCGCCGTTGTTTCCCTTGCCGCAGATTATATAAGTTTTGCCGCTCTTGTCTATATTGTCGAAAATGTCTTTTGCGGCGCGCGCCATAAGCTCTACGGACGGCACTCCGCCCGCAATGCAAGCTCTGTCGCTTTCAGCCATTACCTTATTTGAAACGACGTATCTCATAATCACTCCTTTTCTCTGAGCCGCGAAAGGCAGCGCGCGATCACGTCATGCCCGTAACCTCTGTAAGACAGAAATCTGACGAGCCGCGCGACGTATTTTTCGTCCGCAAGGTCCTTCCCCGCAGCGTGTTTTACAGCTAAGGCGTACGCGTCGTCCTCTTCGGTCGAAACGCTTTTCAGCGCGTATTCAATATACTCGGAAGCAACGCCGCGCTGTTTTAATTCGTCTCTCAGCCGCCTCGCGCCTTTGACTCCGCGGTTAACTTCGACATACCTGACCGCGTATTCTTTGTCGTCGATATAGTTATAGCTTTTGAGTTTTTCGATCGTATATTCGACGACTACCTTGCCGTAACCCTTGTCGTAAAGCTTTTGCGCAATCTTTTTTTCGGTGCATACGTAGCGCGAAATATATCCCAGCGCATATTCGAAAGCGTTGCGTTTGTCTGATTCGAAAATGATGTTCGCCAGCTCTTTTTCGTCTATCTCTTTACCTTCTTCCAGTCTTTTGGCAGCGGCTACCAGCGCGCTTATCGAGCCGTAAAATTCGCCGTCGAGATACAGGTTTACCCTGTCTTTATCCCTCTTGTTGGGTTTGACTTCCGTGATAACGCTCATCTTTTACCCTTCTTTCCGGAAGGCTTTTTACCTTTTCCGCCGTTCTTTAAAAAAGCTTGATTTTTCCTGCTCGTGTCCGTAAAAGCCGCTTTTACGCGCTTTGAGGCTTTGTTTTTATCTCCGTTTCCGGCGCCCTTTTCTGAAGATGCGCCATCTTTTTCAGCCGCCTTTCTCTCTTTCGCCCTCGCGACCGCTTCCTCTTTGGTAGGCTTTATAAGGCACCCTTCGGTAAACCCGATGAGATCGCTCCTGCCCGCCTCGACGAGCGCCTCGTGCACAAGGTCGTAATTGCTCTTTTTGCGCCATTGCATAAGCGCGCGCTGCATCATCTTTTCGCGCTTATCCCGGGGCACGTATATCGGCTTTCCGTTATCCGGATTTATACCTGTATAATACATACAAGTAGATTTGGTAGACGGGGTCGGATAAAAGTCCTGTACCTGCTCAGGCATATAGCCGATAGATTTAAGATACTCTGCAAGTCTCACCGCGTCTTTTAACGTACAACCGGGGTGAGACGATATAAGATACGGGACAAGATACTGCTTCTTTCCCAGGCGCGCGTTCAGGTCGTCGAATTTCTTTTTGAACGCAAGATAAAGCGAAAAAGCAGGCTTGTTCATCGCTTCGAGAACATTGTCCGAAACGTGCTCCGGCGCAACTTTGAGCTGCCCGCTTATATGGTGTCTGACAAGTTCTTTCAGGAACGTATCGTCCTTGTCGTACATCACGTAATCGTACCTTATGCCGCTTCTGACAAACACTTTTTTTACGCCTTCGAGCTGACGGAGCTCGCGCAAAAGCTCAATATACTCCTCATGCGAAACCTGCAGATTGGGACATTTTTTAAATCCTATGCAAGGTCTGTCCGCGCATACGCCGTGCTTCATTTGCTTCGCGCAGGCTGGGTCGCGGAAATTCGCGGTCGGACCGCCTACGTCGTGAATATAGCCTTTGAAATCCTTGTCTGCGACAAGCTTTTTCGCCTCTTCGACAAGGCTTTCCTTGCTGCGTTTCTGAACTATCCTGCCCTGATGGTAGGTCAGCGCGCAATAGTTGCACGAACCGTAACATCCGCGCACCGACGTGAGCGAAAATTTGACTTCCTGCATAGCGGGCACGCCGCGCGTATACGACGGGTGATAGTCGCGCATATACGGCAGTTCGTAGACCGCGTCCATCTCTTCGGGAGAAAGCGGAAGCTGACATTTGTTCTGCACCACGTATTTGTTCAGGTGCTTTTGAAGAAGTATCTTCCCGTTGACGTGGTCGTTCTGCTTTGACTGCGCGTTGAACGCCTCTACGTAAGCCTTTTTATCGTCTCTGACCTGTTCGAATGACGGACAGAATACCGCTTCTCTCGTCTCTATCGCCTTTTTGAGCTTCGCGGACAGCTTGTCGAACGTTTCCAGATAACAGGTGCCGCGCACGTCTCTTATATCTTTGAGCGGAACGCCTTTTTGCACGAGTTTTATTATCTCCGTTATCGGTCTTTCGCCCATGCCGTATATAAGAAGGTCCGCGCCGCTTGAAACGAGTATGCTCGGCATAACGCGGTCCGCCCAGTAATCGTAATGCGCGAAACGGCGGAGCGAAGCTTCTATCCCGCCGATGACTATCGCGCTTTCGGGAAAAAGTCTTTTTAAATTATGGCAATATACGTCCACGCACCTGTCCGGTCTTTTGCCTACGTCGCCGCCCTCGCTGTAAACGTCGACGTCGCGCTTTCTCTTCGCAACCGTATAGTTGTTGACCATGCTGTCCACAACGCCGCCCGTTACAAAAAATCCTACGCGCGGAACGCCGAATTTTTTATAATCTTCGTCGCTCTGCGGCTGAGAAAGTATAGCGACGCTCATGCCCAGACTTTCGAGAAGCCTGGACACTATCGCGTGTCCGAACGACGGGTGATCGCAGTACGCTTCACCTATCACGTAAACTATGTCGGGCTGCCGCCCGTTCAATTCTTCGGGAGTTATCGGTAAAAACATAATTATATTTTAGCACGCGCGCGGACAAATTTCAACAGCAATGCCGGAATATTCAAAAGACCGCCATCCCGCAATATTTTAAAAAGCCTGCTTCTTAGCTCTGATCTTCACGCCGTCTCTGTCTTAAAACGTATTGATTGAAAACCTTTACCGCGGATCAGAATGAAAATAAAGAAAAGGGAGCGCATAACCGCGTTCCCTTTGATTTATAGCTGTTTTAATTACTGAAAATACTTTACGCCGCTTTCAAACAGCTTCATATCGTAGTTGCCTTCGACATTCTTGTAAAGGTTGTCGTCGATTCTTTCGGCGTGTCCCATCTTTCCCAGCACTCTGCCGTCGGGCGAGATAATGCCCTCGATTCCGTACATACTGCCGTTGGGATTGAACGGGCTGACCATAGTGGCAAGGTTGTTGTTGTCGACATACTGCGTAGCGACCTGCCCCGCCTTTATCAGCTTTTCGAGTTCTTCGGGAGAAGCGACGAATCTGCCCTCGCCGTGACTGACGGGCACGCTGAACACGTCGTCGACCTTTACCGAAGAAAGCCACGGGGATTTGTTGGTCGCGACCCTGACTCTTACTATCGTCGAAACGTGGCGGGATATGTTGTTGAACGTAAGTGTCGGCGCTTCCGCTTTCTGTTCCCTGATGTCGCCGTACGGCACGAGACCCAGTTTTACGAGCGCCTGGAACCCGTTGCATATACCCAGGGCGAGCCCGTCTCTGTTATACAAAAGATCCATTACCGCGTCCTTTATCGCGGGATTGCGGAAGGTCGTAGCAATGAATTTACCGCTGCCGTCCGGCTCGTCGCCGCCGCTGAAACCGCCCGGGAACGCGAGTATCTGCGCCTTTCCTATCGCCGCGGCGAGCGCTTTTACGCTCTCCTCTATGTCCGCCGCGCTCTGGTTTTTGATGATGAATATCTCCGCTTTCGCGCCCGCTCTTTCAAACGCCCTCGCGGTATCGTCCTCGCAGTTCGTGCCGGGAAACGCCGGGATAAGAACGGTGGGGCGCGCGATATGCTGCGGGGTGCGCTCCGGCTTTCTCGCGCAGCAGATAAGATTGCCTACACTGCCGCTCGCGGGAGCCGTCGTCGGGAATATGCTTTCAAGAGTTCCTTCGAACGCCTTTATCATCTCGTCGCACCTGACGGGCGTACCGCATATGTTCGCGGTATGCGTATTGTTGAGCGTTGCGATAAGGCGCGGCTCGAATTCAGCCGCGAAATCCGCGTTCTCGCATTGTACGGCAAAGTCGCCCATACGCGGCGCGAACATCTCTTCGTCGAGTTCATCCATATCCACGCCGACTTTGTTGCCCAGGCAGCCTTTGAGTACCGCCGCGACCGCGCCGCCTTCTTCGACGACGTTGCACGACCTGATAAGACCCTTTTCGATCGCGTCCGCCATAACGTCGTACAGCTTGACCACCTTGTCGAATACGGGCATATTGTATTCGTCCCTGGGAAGAGAGATAACGTATATCTTGTCCGCTTTCTTATCTTCGACGACGGTGTTGGATATCAGCTTGCTCGCCTTGGATATACCCATCGCGAAGCTTATGAGCGTGGGCGGGACGTCTATATGTTCGAAAGTACCGCTCATGCTGTCCTTGCCGCCGATCGCGCCGACTCCAAGGTGGAGCTGTGCATACAGCGCGCCGAGAAGCGCGGAAAGCGGCTGACCCCAGCGTTTGGGATCCTTATTCAGTCTCTTGAAAAACTCCTGCAAAGAAAGTCTTACCGTCTGCCGTCTCACGCCGCTCGCGACCAGTTTACTTAAAGAGGTCACTATCGAATAGACCGCGCCGGTAAACGGAGACTGGCTCATAAGATGCGGATTGCAGGCGTACGCGCTTACGGTCACGGTGTCCGTCCTGCCTTTAACGGGAGGCTTCGCCGCCATTACTACGGACGGGGTAAGCTGATACTTTCCGCCGAAAGGCATAAGCACCGTGCGCGCGCCTATCGTACTGTCGAACATCTCGCCGAGACCTTTCTGTGAGCATACGTTGAGCCTTGAAAGCTCGTTCAGCACCGCTCCTTTAATGTCGCCCGCAAGGAAAGCTTTTTCCGTGCCCGTGTTCGCCTTATCAAGATAAGTCGCGGTGGTTTCTTCTATTTCTGCGTCTTGTTTCTGTTTTACGCCGTTGGTGTCGAGGAACGCGCGTTTAAGGTCCACTATGCAGTTGCCCGCAAAGTACATTCTCATTCTGCCGTTGTCTGTCACGACCGCGACAGCCGTTGCGCCGAGGTTCTCTTCTTTCGCCGCCGCGACGAATTTGTCGACGTCGTTCTTGTCGAGAACGACCGCCATTCTCTCCTGCGATTCGGATATCGCGAGTTCCGTGCCCGACAAGCCCTCGTATTTCTTGGGTACCTTGTCGAGGAATATATCCAGGCTGTCCGCGAGCTCTCCGATAGCGACCGAAACGCCGCCCGCGCCGAAGTCGTTGCACTTTACTATCAGTCTGCTTACGTCGGGGTTTCTGAACAGCCTCTGTATCTTGCGTTCTGTCGGAGGATTACCCTTTTGCACCTCCGCGCCGCAGACCTCGACCGACTTTTCCGTATGCGCCTTAGAAGATCCGGTCGCGCCGCCGCAACCGTCTCTGCCGGTATCGCCGCCCAGCAGGACTATTACGTCGCCCTCTACGGGCTTTCTTCTGACCACGTTTGCCGCGGGAGCGCCCGCGATAACGTAACCGGTCTCAAGTCTCTTCGCCTTGTATCCTTCGTGATACATTTCGCTGACCTGACCGGTTGCAAGACCGATCTGGTTGCCGTAGCTGGAATATCCCGCCGCCGCGGTCTTCGTAATGACGCGCTGCGGAAGCTTGCCTTTCAAAGTCTTTTCTACAGGCTCCCTCGGATCCGCGCAGCCCGTGACGCGCATAGCCTGATATACGAACGTTCTGCCCGAAAGCGGATCTCTTATCGCGCCGCCGAGGCAGGTCGCCGCGCCGCCGAACGGTTCTATCTCCGTCGGGTGGTTGTGCGTTTCGTTCTTGAACATTATCAGCCACTCTTCGTCCTTGCCGTCCACGTCCACGTTTACGCGTACGGAGCACGCGTTTATCTCGTCGCTGACGTCGAGGTTGTCGAGTTTTCCTCTCCTTTTGAGCTCCTTGACCGCGATAGTCACGATGTCCATAAGACATCTGTACTTGTCGGGTCTCGTCTTATAGAGATCTTTAAACAGCGCCTCGTATTCGTCGAGCGCCGCCTGAACGTGCGGATTGTCAGACTTTAATTTTATACCGGTTATCTCAGTCGCGAAAGTCGTGTGGCGGCAGTGATCCGACCAGTAAGTGTCGATGACCTTAACCTCTGTCTCAGACGGGTCTCTGCCCTCTCTCTTAAAATAATCGCGGACGAAAATAAGATCTTCTACGCTCATCGCAAAGCCCTTGCTCTCGTGATAACCGGCGATCTCCTCGTCGCTCATCTTTATAAACCCGTCTATCGTCGGAACGGTGAGATTGAGTTCGACTTTCTGTTCGAGAGTTTCGGGAATGATAAAATCGCCCTCTCTGCTCTCGACCGGATTGATAAGGAAATGCTTTATCTTATTAAGTTTTTCGTCATCGACGCCTTTCACCGCATATACGGTCGCGCACTTTATCAGCGGTCTTCTGCCCATCGAAAGAAGCTGAACGCACTGCATCGCGCTGTCCGCTCTCTGGTCGTACTGACCGGGAAGATACTCTGTCACGAACACTTTGAAGCCGTCGAGTGCGGGAAGTTCGTCCTCATAGATATCGTCCACGGGCGGCTCGCTGAAAATAGTCGTCTTAGCCCTGTCGAAAATATCCTTTTCGAGTCCTTCGACGTCGTAGCGGATGAACAATCTGACAGCGTCCGCGGCGATGCCGAGCACGTTGTTCACGTCCGATCTGACCTTTTGCGCGCTCACGTCGTAGCCGCTCTTTTTCTCAACAAAAATTCTCTTAACCATTTTGTCCTCTCGTTTATTTTTTGATGCCGATATCTCTGCGGTAGAACGCGCCTTCGAAAGACACCTTGTCGACGTTTGCGTACGCTTTCGCGCGCGCCTCGTCGATATCCTTACCCTTCGCGGTAACGCCGATGACTCTGCCGCCGCTCGTCACCAGTCTGCCTTCTTTGAACGCGGTGCCCGCGTGGTACAGCACGATATCCTTGTCGAGGTCGCCGATAGTTATCGGCACGCCCTTTTTATAGCTTTCGGGATAGCCGCCGGAAGCGATGATAACGCATACCGCCGCGCTGTCGTCCCATTCGATATTCACGTCCGCGAGCCTTTCGTCTATTATCGCGTCGAATATCTCGTAGAGATCGGTTTTAAGACGCGGGAGCACAACCTGGGTCTCGGGGTCGCCGAAACGCGCGTTATACTCTACGACTTTTACGCCTTTATCCGTTATCATAAGCCCGAAATAAAGCACGCCTTTGAACGTTCTGCCTTCCGCGTTCATCGCGCGCATAGTCGGCAGGATTATCTTTTCCATCGTCTCTTTTTCGTGCTCTTTCGTATACGCTTTGGACGGCGAGAAAGTACCCATGCCGCCCGTGTTCAGACCTTCGTCGTTGTCGTGAGCGCGCTTGTGATCCTGAGAAGAGACCATCGGTACGATCGTCTTTCCGTCGGTAAAGCTGAGGACAGAGACCTCTTTGCCGACCATGAATTCTTCGATTATCACCTTATTGCCGGCGTCCTTGAACTTCTTGCCGACCATCATCTCGTCGAGCGCGGTCATTGCCTCTTCAACGTTCTGACATATGATAACGCCTTTGCCCAGCGCGAGACCGTCCGCCTTTACGACGAGCGGATAGGACTGCTTTTTCGCATATTCCTTCGCCTTGTCCACGTCGTCGAATTCTTCGTACGCCGCCGTTGGTATGCCGTACTTTTTCATCAGCGCCTTACTGAACGCCTTGGAAGCTTCTATTATCGCGGCGTTCTTACGCGGTCCGAAAGCGCGGCAGCCGTTGCTTTCGAGAAGGTCGACGAGACCGAGCGCAAGCGGATCGTCGGGCGCGACGACGGTCATTTTAATATCGTCGTGCGCCTTTATAAACGCGAGTATGCCGTCGAAATCGGTCGCTGATATCTGAGCGCATTCAGCTATCTCAGAAATTCCCGCGTTGCCCGGAAGGCAGTATATCTTGTCCACTTTGGGACTTTTTGAAAGCGAAAGGCAGATCGCGTGTTCTCTGCCGCCGCCTCCTATAACGAGTACGCTGTTCATTACGCCCTCCGTCAATGTTTGAAATGTCTGTCGCCGGTGAACACCATCGCGACGCCGTTTTCGTCGCAAGCGTCGATGCTGAGCTGATCTTTTATACTGCCGCCCGGCTGCATGATAGCCGCAATGCCCGCCTTTGCCGCCGCTCTCGCGCAGTCGTCGAACGGGAAGAAAGCGTCGCTCGCGAGTACCGCGCCCTTCGTGTCCACGAGGGAGTGCGCGATAGCCTGTTCGGTCGCTCTTATGCGGTTGACCTGTCCACAGCCTATGCCGAGGATAACGCCGTCTTTCGCGATCACGATCGCGTTGGACTTAGTGTGCTTTACGACCTTCATCGCGAATACCATGTCGTCCATCTGCTTTTTGGTCGGCTCTTTCTTCGTGACCGTCTTTACCTGCGACATATCGACGACCATTCTGTCGTACTGCTGAACGAGAAGCCCGCCGAGGACCTTTTTCATATCGTAGCAGTTGTCGGGAACGGGCGCGTTTATCGTCGGCAGTTTGAGAAGTCTGATATTCGCTTTCTGAGAAAGGATATCGAACGCTTCCTTGCTGAATGACGGAGCGACGACTATCTCGATGAATATCGAGTGTATCATCTCCGCGGTCTCCTTGTCTATCTCTCTGTTCGCCGCGACTATGCCGCCGAAGATAGAGGTCGGGTCTGCGTCGTACGCCTTCTTATACGCCTCGCTTATCGTTGCCGCGGTAGCGACTCCGCACGGATTCGCGTGCTTGACCGCGACGACGGTCGGCTCGTCGAACTCTCTGAGAAGGTCGAGCGCGCCGTTGGTGTCGTTTATATTGTTGTAGGAAAGCTCTTTGCCGTGCAGCTGCTCCGCGCATGCGAGCGAGCCCGCGACAGGGAAAGGCTCCTTATAGAATACCGCGTGCTGGCGCGGATTTTCGCCGTATCTCATATCCTGCGCCTTGTCGAACGCGAGGGTAAGCTGATCGGGGAATTCAATGCCCTGCTTCTGCCTTAAATAGTTGGCGATGAGGGTGTCGTAATATGAGGTATGCTGGTATACCTTGTACATAAGACGGAACTTGGTCTCTCTTGTAACGCCTCCGTTTGCGAGTTCTTCGAGCACGGTCGCGTAGTCCTTCGGGTCGACGATGACGGCGACGTCCTGGTAATTCTTCGCCGCGCTTCTCAGCATCGTGGGACCGCCGATATCTATGTTTTCGACAGCTTCGGCAAGCTCTACGCCCGGCTTTGAGATCGTCTGCTTGAACGGATAGAGGTTGACGACGACGATGTCGATCGGAGTGATGTTCATCTTTTCGAGGAAGTCCATATGCTCCTTATTGCTTCTCATTGCGAGAAGTCCCGCGTGCACGTTGGGGTGCAGGGTCTTTACTCTGCCGTCGAGACATTCCGGGAAACCGGTGACCGAACTGATGTCGATAGCGTCCACGCCCGCCGCCTGCAGGGCTTTCAGAGTACCGCCCGTCGAAACGATCTCGTAACCGTAGCCGCAAAGGCTCTTTGCAAACTCAACAATTCCCGTCTTGTCGGAAACACTGATCAATGCTCTTTTTTTCATCTTACGCTCCTCAAATTTATTGATTTCAAAATATTTGATATATTTTCGTATACGCGCATCCGGCTGAATAAGCCGCGCGTCTTTAACCTAACCTGCCAGCATACGCGTCCGTATGCCTGCGTGTACGCCCGCGCAACGCGCGAATAAAAAGAGAAAAGGCAATTATATCAATTGTCTTTTCCGCAAAGAAAACGCACCGCGTACGGCAGCAACTGGTGTTCGGTCTCAAGGACACGCGCCTGCAATGTTTCGGGGGTGTCCCCTTCCTCGACCTTTACCCTCTGCTGAACGATTATTTCGCCGGTATCTGTGCCCTCGTCGACGTAATGAACGGTCGCGCCGCTGACCTTATCCCCGCTCGCGAGCACGGAAGCGTGTACTTTAAGACCGTACATCCCCTTGCCGCAATGCGCGGGTATCAGCGACGGATGAATGTTTATCATCCGTCCTCTGTACGCCGAAACGAGTTTTTCGGTGACTATGCCCAGATAGCCTGCGAGAACTACAAGATCGACGTCGTAAGCGGCAATATAATTTATTATCGCCTCGTCTCTCTTTACGCAGTCCCTGTCGTAGTCTTTAAGCGCGAATACCGCGCTGTCTATGCCGTGTTTTTCAGCTCTTTCCAGCCCGTATATGCCCGCTTTCGACGCGACAACGCAGACGACCTTGCCGTCAATGTAACCGCTTTCGCAACCGTCGATAACGCTCTGCATATCGCTGCCGGAGCCCGAAATGAATACGGCGATCTTCTTCATAACTCAACGCCCTCTTTTGCCGTGACTTCGCCGATCACATACGCCTTTTCGCCCAATGCTTCCAGTTCTTTTACGACGTCTTCCGCGATAGAGGGATCTACCGCCATGACGAGACCTATGCCCATATTGAAGGTGTTGCACATCTTGCGGTCGTCTATGCCCGCTATCTCCTGAAGCGCCTTGAATATGCGCGGCAGCGGATAAGAAGACCTGTCGATTGAAATGCCGAGACCCTTCGGGATGATTCTGGGTATATTCTCGATAAAGCCGCCGCCCGTGATATGAGCGATACCCTTAATCTCGAATTTTTCGATTATCGAAAGCACGGTCTTTACGTATATCCTCGTCGGGGTCAACACGAGTTCCGCGGGAGTACAGCCGAGAGTTTCGTTGTACTTGTTAAGGCTTTCCTTGTCCTCGCCGAACAGCTTTCTGACGAGAGAATAGCCGTTGCTGTGCACGCCGCTGGACGCAAGACCTATAAGCTTGTCGCCCGCCTTTATGCTCTTGCCGTTGATGATCTTGTTCTTCTTTACGATACCGACCGCAAAGCCCGCGATGTCGTATTCGTCTTTCGCGTAAAAACCGGGCATTTCCGCGGTCTCGCCGCCTATGAGCGCGCAACCCGACTGACGGCAGCCTTCGCATACGCCCTTTACGATGTCCGCGACCTTTACCGGCTCAAGCTTTGACAGCGCGATATAGTCGAGGAAGAAAAGCGGCTTCGCGCCCTGGCATACGATATCGTTGACGCACATCGCGACCGCGTCGATGCCGACCGTGTCGTGTTTGTCCAGAACGAACGCGTATTTGAGTTTCGTGCCCACGCCGTCCGTACCCGCGACGAGGCAATCGCCGTCCTCTTTGTCGTCCAGCGCGTAAAAACCTCCGAAACTGCCCAGGTCGCCCAATACGCTGTCGTTGTACGTCGTCTTGACGTACTGCTTCATAAGCTTGACCGCTTCGTATCCCGCTTCGACGTCGACGCCTGCGGATTTGTAATCAATAGCCATAAAAACTCCTTTGTGTCCTTAAAGTCTGAATTATTCGAGACCCATTCTCTTCTTTATCTCTCTGTAACCCTTGTCTACGTCGTCCATATCGCGGCGGAAACGGTCTTTGTCCAGCTTTTCGCCCGTCTTTGCGTCCCAGAAACGGCAGGTGTCCGGAGATATCTCGTCCGCGAGGATAATGTCTCCCTTGTAACGTCCGAACTCGAGCTTGAAGTCGACGAGCTCGACGCCGATCTCTCTGAAATACTCGCAAAGGATATCGTTGACCTTGAGCGCGAGAGTCTTTATCTTCTCGACTTCTTCCTTCGTCGCAAGCTCCATCGCATAAACGTGATAGTCGTTTATCATCGGATCGCCGAGATCGTCGTTCTTATAGCTGAATTCAAGAACGGTGCACGCGAGTTTCTTGCCTTCGGGTATGCCCAGCCTCTTGGACATCGAGCCCGCGGCGATGTTGCGTACGATGACTTCGAGCGGAACGATCCGGACTTTCTTTACGTAGGTTTCTCTTTCGTTGATCTGCTCTATGTAGTGAGTGGGAACGCCCTTGCTTTCAAGCAGCTTGAAAAGATGATTGCTGCAAACGTTGTTTACAACGCCCTTGCCCGTGATCGTGCCCTTTTTAATGCCGTTGAACGCGGTAGCGTCGTCCTTGTAGGAAACGAGGACCACGTCGGGATCGGTCGTCAGATACACTTTTTTTGCTTTACCTTCATAAAGTTGGGTTGTTCTTTCCATCACTTTAACTCCTTTTGCAACTTTGTGTCGTCTTGTTGTATTTTCTGAGCAAGGTTACTCTTGTAATCCTGCAATTTTTTCATAAGAACGGGATACTTGACAGCGAGTATCTGCACCGCGAGAAGTCCCGCGTTGAGACCGCCGTTTATCGCTACGCACGCAACCGGTATGCCGCCCGGCATCTGCACCATGGAAAGAAGGCTGTCCAGCCCGTCCATTGTAGAGCTTTTGACCGGAAGACCGATGACCGGCAGCGGAGTGAAACTGGCGATAACTCCGCCGAGGTGCGCCGCCTTTCCCGCCGCGCAGATAATGACCTCGATATTGTTGTCCGCAGCGGACACCGCGAACTCGTGAGCAAGCTCCGGGGTACGGTGAGCGGAAATAACTCTCGCTTCGACGTCGACGTCAAAGCTTTTCAGAATATCGATCGCCGGTTTTACGACGTCGAGATCGCTGATACTTCCCATGATAACAGCAACTTTTGCCATAAAGATCTCCTTGACTTACGCGGCTTAAAAAACGAAAGGCTCGTCGCCGCGCGAATTTAATATTTAAATTCTACCATAAAAGAAATTTTTATACAAGAGAAAAGCGCTCAAAAATAAACTAAATTAAGTCTGTTCATACCAAAATTTTCCCGGCGCAAAACTTGAAAAAAGTATTTTTCAGTAACGATTTTTCAGACTTTGATTTTTTCGCGAAAATCACGACGGACATTGAATTTTTGGCAGTTATCCACAGAGTTTTCCACATTTTGAGCGAGTTATCCACAAAAAAATCCGATTATTCATAAAATATCGCAAGTTTTTATCACGGGAAAATCGCGTTAAAACGCACACAAAGCGCAAAAAATTCAGACGCCGGTCGACCGCGCATCGCGCCGCTTGTCCGCGCTTTTATTCATTCTATGAATTTTATGCAAAACCGGATACTCTTTTGTACAAAAAATTACAGCTTTGAAGAAGGATTTTACGACGCCTTTTATATAATTTTTGGATATAGAAACGGTACTGTAATTTACTTCATTTTAATCAAAATTACTTTACTTGTATTCACCGCGTTTTTTCTGTTTCAAATACGCTTTCGCTGTTTTTACCTTTCTTATCCGACTTCTCAGCCGTTATCGCGGAAAATGCGAAAAACCGATTCGTCTTGTCTTTTAAAACATTCCCTGCCGGATAAAAAAATCCGCCTTCCGTAAAACGGAAAGCGGACGGTGTTTTTGATTTTATAAACTCAGCAGACGCCCTGGACCATCATCGCGTTGGCGACTTTCTCAAAGCCAGCTATATTCGCGCCGGCGATATAGTTGCCGTTCATGCCGTATCTCGCCGCGGCGTCCTTGATGTTGTGGAAGATGTTGATCATGATGTGCTTGAGCTTCTCGTCCACTTCGTGGAAGGACCAGAAAGTTCTCATACTGGACTGCGCCATCTCGAGCGCGGAACAAGCGACGCCGCCCGCGTTTGCCGCCTTTGCGGGCGCAAACAGCACGCCGTTGCCCTGGAAATACTCTGCAGCCTCTATCGTGCAAGGCATATTCGCGCCTTCGCCGATGGCTCTGACGCCGTTCTTGACGAGGGTCTTTGCCGCATCAAGGTCAAGCTCGTTCTGCGTAGCGCAAGGAAGCGCGATATCCGCGGGGATCGTCCAGATACCCTTGCATCCTTCTACGTAAGTTGCTGACGGATGATAATTGACGTACTCGCTTATTCTGCCGCGATTTCTCTCCTTGATCAGCTTGATAGTGTCGAGGACGATACCGTTTTCATCGTAAATATAGCCGTTGGAGTCGCTCATGGCAAGGACCTTGCCGCCCAGCTGATTGACCTTCTCGTGAGCGTAGATAGCGACGTTGCCGCTACCGCTGATGACTACTCTCTTGTTGTTGAAGTCAAGATCCTGATCTTTAAGCATTTCCTGCATGAGGTAGACAAGACCGTAACCGGTAGCTTCCGTTCTGACGAGTGAACCGCCGTAGGTCAGACCTCTGCCGGTAAGAACGCCGACGTGCTCGTTGACCAGCTTCTTGTAGTAACCGAACATATATCCGATTTCTCTGCCTCCTACGCCGATATCGCCCGCGGGAACGTCGGTGTCCGCGCCGATATGACGGTAAAGCTCGCTCATAAAGGACTGGCAGAATCTCATGATCTCCATATCGCTCTTGCCCTTCGGGTCAAAATCACTGCCGCCTTTGCCGCCGCCGATGGGGAGACTGGTAAGAGAGTTCTTGAATATCTGCTCGAAGCCGAGGAACTTGACTATCGAAAGGTTGACGGACGGATGGAATCTGAGTCCTCCCTTATAAGGTCCGATAGCGCTGTTGAATTGCACTCTGTAACCCTTGTTTACATGGATCTTGCCGTTGTCGTCAGCCCAAGGAACACGGAACATGATCACTCTTTCCGGCTCTACAAGCAGTTCGAGAAGACCTTTTTCTTCGTATTCGGGATGCTTATCGAAAACTACGGACAGAGAATTGAGTATTTCGGTTGCCGCCTGGTGGAACTCCTTTTCGCCCGGATTGCGCGCGATAAGGTCGTTCAACACTCTTTGTACGTAAGCGTTCATTTTTTTATACCTCTTGTATATAAATAAATTTATTGTGCATATTTTACCACAACGTTTTTTCCTTAGCAAATATTCTGATATACTTTTTTAAAAAATCTTAAAAAAATTCTCAATGATGTCTATTTTTTGTATATAACGCGCGTGTAGCGCGCCCGCAAGCGCGCCCTCGTCTCTTTTTCCGCAACGCACTTAATACACGCTTTCAGCTTTTTTGTATACTCAAAAATAGTGGATTTTATGCAATTACAAACGATTAACTGACTGAATATGTCATATTTTTTGTTGACTATTTTGCATAAAAACTATAAAATATTCATAAGGAGCGTATAATTATGATTGAAAATCTGTTTACGATGCTTATAGAGCTGCTTAACAACGACGTGCTGACCGCCGAAGAGCTGGCGGCAAAGCTGGAAATAAGCCCTCGCACCGTCTACCGCTACGTCGACGCACTGAGCGGCGCGCATATCCCCGTCTACTGTCAGAAGGGGCGCGGCGGCGGCATAATGATCGGCGACGATTTCAAATTAAGCGCAAACTATTTCACAAAAGACGAATTGCAACTCATATTGGCGGCGCTGGACGCGATACAGCCCAGAAGCGACAAGGTGAACGCCGTGATAAAAAAGCTTTCCTCTGTCAAGAACGTCAGAAGCGCGCAGCAAGGCGGGTTCTTCAACGAAGATTTCGTCGTGGACAACGCGAATACTCTCCTTTCAAATCCCAAACTCGCCGCCAAATTCGACGCGCTCGCGACCGCTAAGAAAGAGAAGCGCACGGTCAGGATATGTTACCACAACCGCGTAGGCGAAATAAGCGAAAGAGACGTTCAGCCGTACGCTTTCGTGCTTTCGAATAACAACTGGTACGTTTACGCGTTCTGTCTCAGAGACAACGCTCTGAGGCTGTTCAAGATCTCGCGTATCACTCATATAATACTGCTGGACACGAAATACCAGATCCCCGCCTACGAAAAGGAATGGAATCTTTACGACCCGACCCAGAAGGAAAAGGTCAGAATAACTCTCAAAGTGACCGAAGCGGCGCGTTACGACGTTGAAGAATGGCTGGGAATAGAAAACGTCAACCGCGCGCAGGACGGATCGTACTATATCGCGCAGGGCGAAGTTTACGACAACGAGGCGACATTGAGGAAACTCGTCGGTTTCGGCGCGGACGCGGAAGTCCTGCTGCCCGTTTCGGTAAGGAATAAGGTTGCCGACGCCGTCGCGAAAGCAGGCGCGCTGTACCGCGGCTGACAAGTTTTTTACGCCCCCAGGCGATAGCTTTCCAAAACGCGTTTGCTTTCAGCGCCGGGCTCAAAATCCTTTTTATGATCCGATATCCGTTTTTTATATAAAAAAGCCCTCGGAACGGCAGCGTTCCGAGGGCTTTTTTACCTTATTTCCTTTTCCGGATTATCAGTCGAGGCGTTTTTCGGCGATCTCTTTCCGCAGGCGCGCGATAAAGTCGTCAAGGCTCATCTCGCCGATGACGCCCTCGCCGCGGCGGCGTACGGAGACGACTCCGCTTTCCGCTTCCTTGTCGCCGATGACTATCATATAAGGCACTTTTTCAAGCTGGGCGCTCCTTATCTTGTAGCCGACAGTCTCGCTTCTGTCGTCCAGCTCAGTCCTTATGCCGTAGTTGTACAGCTTGTCCGCGATCGCCTTCGCGCTTTCGACGTTTCTGTCTGTAAGACTTATCACTTTGACCTGCGTCGGAGCGATCCACAGCGGAAACGCGCCGGCGTACTTTTCGATAAGCAAAGCGATAGTACGCTCGTAGCAGCCTATCGAGGTGCGGTGAATTATATACGGTCTTCTCTTTTCGCCGTTCTCGTCGACGTAATTCATGTCGAAATTTTCGGCGAGGAACATATCGACCTGTACGGTGATTATCGTGTCCTCTTTGCCGTGGACGTTCTTGATCTGAATGTCGAGCTTGGGGCCGTAGAATGCCGCTTCGCCGACCGCTTCCGTGTACTCTATGCCCAGGTGGTCGAGGATCTTTCTCATCGTGTCTTCAGCCTTATTCCAGACGTCGGGCTCATTGATATACTTTTTCGTATCGCTGGGGTCCCACTTGGAGAACCGGTACGTGACGTCGTTTTGCAGACCGCAGCAAGTCAGCATGTATTTGATGAGGTCGACGCAGCCTTTGAACTCCTCTTCGAGCTGCTCGGGCGTGCATACGATGTGACCTTCGCTTATCGTGAACTGCCTTACGCGGATAAGACCGTGCATCTCGCCGCTCGCTTCGTTTCTGAACAGCGTCGAAGTCTCGCCGTATCTTATCGGCAGATCGCGGTAGCTCTTCAGTCCGTTGTTGTATATCGTGTACTGGAAGGGGCAGGTCATCGGACGCAGCGCGAACACTTCGTCGTCCTTTTCCTCGTCGCCTATGACAAACATGCCGTCCTTATAATGATCCCAGTGTCCGGACACCTTGTAAAGGTCGGATTTCGCCATATACGGGGTCTTTGTGCGGACGTAGCCGCGCCTTTCTTCCTCGTCCTCGACGAAACGCGTCAGCGTCTGATATATCTTTGTGCCCTTGGGCATAAGAAGAGGAAGACCCTGACCTATTTTTTCGTCGGTCATGAAGATGCCCAGCTCTCTTCCCAGCTTGTTGTGGTCGCGCTTCTTAGCCTCTTCGACCGCCGCCAGGTATTCTGTAAGATCGCTCTTTTTGTCAAAACATGTGCCGTAAATTCTGGACAGCATCTTGTTCTTCTCGTTGCCGCGCCAGTACGCGCCGGTAAGGCTGGTCAGCTTGAACGCCTTTATCATGCCGGTAGACGGCAGATGCGGTCCCGCGCACAGGTCGGTAAAACTGCCCTGACGGTAAAAGGATATCTCCGCGTCCTTGGGCAGGTCGTTGATAAGTTCGACCTTGTAAGGCTCGTCAAAGCCCTTCATCAGCTTTAACGCCTCTTTTCTGGGAAGCACGAATCTTTCGAGAGGATAATTTGCCTTTATTATGCGCTTCATCTCCTCTTCTACCTTGTCGAGCTGCTCCATCGTGATCGGGGTCGTAAAGTCGAAATCGTAATAAAAACCGTCGTCGATAGCCGGTCCGATCGCGAGCTTCACGGTCGGGTAAACGGTCTTTACCGCCTGCGCCAGAACGTGCGCGCAGGTATGGCGGTATATCTTCCTGCCTTCGGGATCCTTGAAGGTCAGTATCTGCAGATTGCAATCCTTGTCAAGCGGCGTGTTCGCTTCGACGACCTTGCCGTCAACAATTGCGCCCAGCGTAACTCTGGCGAGACCTTCTGAAAGATCCTTCGCGATCTCGAGCACGGTCATTCCGTTTGCGTACTCTTTACTGCTTCCGTCTTTTAGTGTGATTATCATAAAGATACCTCCGTTGTCGTATAAAAAACGTCCTTACGTTTTCACGTAAGGACGACTGTATGTCGCGGTTCCACCTTACTTACGGCGATATGCGCGCCGTCTCTCGATCAACCCCCGTATCGTACGGGAACGTGCCTCACAGCGGTGGTACCCCGATCGGTCGGTCGCGCTTTCTTCTCAGCACCGAAAGCTCTCTGTAGCCCGTCTCCGTCAAGACATGTCCTCTGTCCGCCCATAGGGCGCGGCATTTGCTTTGTGCATATATTATAAACCGCCCGTTTCCCTTTGTCAATAGTTTAAAAAGCGATTTTCACAGGTCATATCCGTCTTATCTTCGCAAAGTGCGACAACGCGCCCGACAGCCTTTCGTCCCTGAATCCCGCGTCGAGCGTTATCTCTTTCGCACCTCGGCTTACCGCGCAGTTGATAAGATTGAGAGTTTTGTCGTCGTAAAGTTCGTCTACGGTCACGAAGCCGCCGTTCGTCAGATCTGTCACAACAGGATTTTTTTCGTCCGCAATCAGCAGTTTCGACCTGTCGGCTCTCTCTCCGACGACATACCCCGCGACCTCGTACAGGTCGTCGTCATCGTATACGCCGTTGAACAAGTCTGAAGATATCGCCGCCAGCTCTTCCCAGTCTTCCTTTATACCGCGCATCGCGAAATTGTACACGCCGTCAATACAGATCACTTCGCTTCTTTTAAAAAGCCCGAAAAGTTCGTCGAAATCCCCCTCGCAATCGTAGTAGATCATCACCGCGAGAAGCGCGCTTTCCGCCGCCGTCGTCTTTTTTATTTTCAGTTTTCCGGTCAGGAACGCGTGTTTGAAATAAGTCGTAAGTATCTTCGCCGCGATCCCGCATACACAGTCGTCGACGGCTTCCCCGTCGCAGTCCTTCGCCGCCACGGATATAACCGATCTGCTCTTATTCTCTTCCGCCGCAAATACCGCCGCCTTGTTCTTTTTCAGCTCTCTGATCAGGGCGCGGCATTCGCGCGCATAGTTCTTTCCGATCGTCACAGTTTTCTTCCACATACCGCTATTTTATGAGCGGCATGCGCCGGATATACTCCGCCGAACGATATATAAAAGCGATTTTTAGATAAAAAACCGCCTGCATTACAGCAGACGGTCGATCTGTCATTCCGTTATCTTTCTCTTCTTCTTCACGTACAGCAGTATCCCCGCCGCCGCTCCCGCCGCGACTGCCGCTCCGCCGATAACGCAAAGAGAAATATACAGCTTTATCAGCGTCAGCTTTTTGGGGTAAACGTCGCTCAGAAATTCATCGATATACGGCGGAGCGATCTCATAGGGTCTCTCTATCCCGTGCTTTTTGACAAGCGTTTTGAATTCTTCAAACGCTTCTTCTTTGCCGGCGAGATCCCAGCCTTCTTCGTACATCTTCGCGTAAAGCGCGTTTATCCTTATCTCCTCGACGAACCCTGTCTTTGCTTCGTCGCCGCTCACCGCGTCGAGCGCTTTTTTAGTAAGGGTCAAATATCTTTCTATGTTTTCTCCGCTCAGATAGTCGTCGTAATGCGCCCGGGGCATATCGTAAAGGTCGAGTTCGACCGCTTCCGTCGCGACCGATTCGTGCATTATATCCATATACTCCGCGATATATCCCGCCGCTTCGCCGTAAGTCACCGCGACGTACTTGCCGATCAGCGCGCTTACGTCGACGTCGGTATCCCACAGCTGTTTTGCGAGAACGTAGCTCCTCAGGCACGCCATCTCGTCGCCCTGCTCTCTGCTGCCCTGGTGGAAAACGCTCCTTACGTTGTTTTCTTTATAGAATTCCACGTTGTCCTTCTGCACCGCAAAATTCGGGTACGGCATAAGAAGGTTCTTGAAATCGACGACGTAATCCCATATAAACAGGTTGCCGCACACGGCGCTCCAGTCCTCGATCATCTTCTTTGCCTGCGCCGAAGCGGCGTTTCCGCCGTACTTACTGCTGTACAGCTGAGAGGTCTGTATCGGCGCGATCACGATGTTCACGTTGCTTTCGCATACGACGCCCGCCGGCGCGTCCTTCGTGTAAAGATACGCGAGAGTGCTGATATACTTGTCCGGGAAACGCTTCGCGAGCTTGTTTAGTATCTCGATAAGCGCGCCCGCCCGCGAGCCGTACTTTTCATACGACTTGCCGCACTCTTCGCATTGGCAGTAGTTGTTGTTGTCGTTTATGCTTATGTCCCAGTATTTCGCTTCCGGATACTCAGCGATAAATTCAGCGAGTTTAGCTTCTATGATCGGATAAATGTCGGGATTTGAAAAACAGAGCTGGGTAGCCGCTCCGTCGTATTCGCACATTCTCTCGCCGTCGATAAGCGCGTAATATTCGGGATGAGATGCAAAATAAATTTCCGGATCCACGAATTTGAACACGCTGTGACACCAAGTGCCCCAGTATTTGTTGCCGTCGTTGCCGATATCCGACTTTTCGCCGGTACCGTTGCTTTTTATCCTCTTGCTCCAGCCGTTTTGCAGGACCTCGTACTGATATATCCTTCGCCACGCAAAGTCGGGATTGCTCACGGCGTCGATATCGTCGATATATACGGTCGGCGCGGACGGAATATAATCATAGTCGTCCCTGACGAACATACAGCCGAGTATGTCTTCCGCAAAGCCGTAGACGCCGTTTATCACCCCGTCGATCGCGGTATCCGCGGCAACGGAAGGCGACGACTTGATATAAATATTGCCGCCTTCGCTTTTTATCAGATAACCGTCGTCGGCAGCCTCGTCCGCGGTAATGCCGGCGGAATATGAAGTATTGCCCAGCGAAATATATTTGCCCGCATAAAACTGCGCGTCCGTAATAACCTCGAAGCCGTCGCTTCCCGTCATCTTTCTCAATACGTCGCGAAGATACTCCGCGTCCTCTTCAAGCTTTTCGCTTTCTGAATACGGCAAAACTATTTTATAGTCGCTTTTTCCGTCTTTCGCGAGGCAGATATCCTTTTCTTCTGCAAGATAATTCGACCACTCGCCCTCGTCGTACACGGCGTTTTCCGCAACGGAAATCACGGTTTCCGACTTCTTACCGCCGCCTTCCGCCCCTGTGCACGCCGACGCGAATATCGAAAATACGACGATCGACAATAATACCGCAAATATCTTTTTCTTCATACGTCCTCTTCCTTTTTGCGCGGATCGCCCGCACCACTTTGATTTTAGCATATCTGTCGCAATATTTCAATACAGGCGCGGCATCTGCGACGATTTTCACCGTTACGCGCAAAACTATCATATAATGAACGACTGCCATGCAGTATAAAGGAGACATTATGCGGTATTTTATCAGTGAAAATTGTTACAGGCGTTGCAATACGCCGTATTATATGCTGTGCGGGCTTCCCCTTTCCGCGCTTAAAGGAGCTACCGGCGCGACCGGACCGGCAGGTCCGGCTGGAGGACCGACCGGGGCAACGGGTCCTGTAGGTCCCACCGGGGCAACAGGCGTTACAGGCGCAACAGGCGTTACAGGCGTTACCGGCGCAACGGGTCCCACCGGCGCAAGCGGGGCAACGGGTCCCACGGGACCCGTAGGTCCCACCGGGGCAACAGGCGTTACCGGCGCAACGGGCGCGACCGGTGAAGACGGTCAGGCGGCGACGATCTCCGTCGGCAACGTAACTACGGGTGAACCCGGCACGCAGGCTTCGGTAACCAACGTGGGCGGAGTAACGGGCATTGCCGGCGCAACAGGCGTTACCGGCGCAACGGGCGCGACCGGTGAAGACGGTCAAGCGGCGACGATCTCCGTCGGCAACGTAACTACGGGTGAACCCGGCACGCAGGCTTCTGTAACCAACACGGGTACGCTCAACAAAGCGATACTCGATTTCGTTATCCCTCAAGGACCCACGGGCGCGACCGGAGCGACCGGCGTTGCCGGAGCAACGGGCGCAACGGGACGGGCGCGACCGGAGCGACCGGCGTTGCCGGAGCAACGGGCGCAACGGGATCAGACGGCGCAACGGGCGCGACCGGTCCCGCTCTCAGCGAATACGCGGGTCTTTACAACTCAAATCCTCAACAGATAACGCCGTCCTCTTCGCCCTCTCCCGTTGGAGTGGCTCTTGACGCGGCGATGCCGACGGATACGATGACGGCTACGGCAAACAAGCTTACGGTGACAAACACGGGCACTTACAGAATCGCGTATTCCGTCAACGCGACAAGCGATCAAAACGGCGAAGTCAAGCCTTACGTAAGGATAAACAATTCTGAGGTCGAACACAGCGCGGTGAACGGTCTGTTCCCGGCAGGCGCAACCGCTCAAACGGCTTATCCGAAGGACTTTCAGAACAGTTTTCTCTCAGACCTTAACGCGGGAGATCAAATTGACCTCGCGATCGAATTCCCCAACGCGGAGCAATATCCTTCTTTCACGCTCAACATCGCTGCCAATCGCGCGCTGTTGCATGCGATCAGGATAAAGTGATCGTACGCGAAGCAGCCGATCCCCGCCGAAAAAACGGCGGGGATCTTAAATCACGGCTTGTAATTTTTAAACGAACGGTGTATAATAGACTTAACGGAATTCGGAGGTGAAATTATGAATTCGATCGTTAAAGGTTTTGACTCTCTTCCGAGAATAGTCAAAGTTATTTTTGCGCTGCCCGTCCTCGACATCCTGTGGGCGATATACAGGCTTTGCCGCAGTATCGCGAAGAAAAATACGCTTGCGATAATTCTGGCGATATTGATGCTCGTCCTGTGCCCGGTCATCTTCTGGATCGTCGACCTTATCACGACGATATTGACAGGCAAGGTCGTCTGGCTGGTCTGACGGCGCGAAACGTCAAAAAACGCGGGAGTTCTTCCCGCGTTTTTTATGCTCTTTTATCTTGTTTTTTTTGAGATCAAACCTTGAAACGGTTATTTTTCGTGAACGTCCAGCTGAGGATAAGGTATCTCGATATTGTTTTCGTCAAAAGCCTTCTTTACTCTTTCGAGAAGATACCACTTTGAATCCCAATACTTGTTCGTCGGCACCCAGAAACGCGCGAGAATGTTGATGCTGCTTGAAGCGTGCTCTGTGATATTCACGAACGGCGCGGGGTCTTTGAGCACGTAATCCAGCTCTCCTATGCAGTCCTGAATGACCTGCTTCGCCTTCTCGAAATCGTCGTTGTAGGATATCGAGAAAATAAGATCCTGACGCCTGGTATCGTTCTGGTTGACGTTCACGATATGCTCGTTGGACACCTTGCCGTTGGGCATTACTACGACCTTGTTGTCGCCCGTTTTCAGATATGTGTAGAAAAGTTTTATATCGGTGACCGTGCCCTCGTAGCCGTCGCACTGAACGTAATCGCCTATCTTGTACGGATGCATTATCAGAATGACTATGCCGCCCGCGAGATTGGATAAAGACCCCTGCAACGCAAGACCTATCGCAACGCCTGCGCTTGCGATCGCCGCGGTAATGCTGGCTGTCTGTATGCCGAGATAATCGAGAAACGCAAGTGTCAGCACGAATTTGACCGCTCTTCTCGTCGTCGGCACAACTACTCTGATTATCGTCGGTTCAAGAAGCTTGCGGTTTAATAGCTTATCAAGCTTTTTCGTAAAGAAATTCGTAAGTTTAAAGAGGATAAACAGGATTATCAGCCCGATGACGACCTTTATCCCTTCGGTGATCGCCCAAGAGCCCACCTCTTTAAGCATCGCGACAAAATTGTCCATTTTCGCTCTCCTTTCAAAGTATCTCGAATATTATATCCTTTTTTGAGTATAAAAGCAACAATGACGCACAAAATTACCCAGCCATATTATATAAAAATTTTTTTATCAAACCTCAATAAATCCATTGACAAAACGGCAAAAAACCTTTATCATATCTAATGCAACTTAAAGAAATGCGGTTATGGCGGAACTGGCAGACGCGTACGTTTGAGGGGCGTATGGGAGACCATCCGGGTTCAAGTCCCGGTAACCGCACCAAAAGAAAAAAGAGGGCTAAAATACCGTAAAAAACGGCGTTTTGCCCTCAATTTTTATAGTGTGGTGAAGTGTTTGACACAATTTGACACAATTTTAATTTTCGGTAATCCTGCTTTCGAGAGGGGCGTTTTGCTCCTCTCTTTTTTCATCTGTGGGCGTGTACTTGTCGAGCCACGCGCCCGCACGGTTGCACCACTTAGCCTTATCGAGCAAGTGGGCGACGGCGATTTTCGTGGACAAGTTCCAACCCGAAAACCAACCGGACACCCACGCCCAGGCTACGGGAACGAGTGAGACGATACACTCGACTGCCGTGGCGAACGTAAAGTCCTGCACCATTTCGACGGCGAAATTTGCTACGATGAGCATAAACACGACCGAGGTAAGCGCGCGACGGGTCTTTATCGCCTTGCGGACGGAATCCGCAGACGGCGCAATAAAATGTTCGCCCTTCGTTCCGACCGGGGACGTAAGCTGTAAAACGGAGAAAGACTTATAGCGCATCGTCTTGCAACGGAATATCGCCGCAATCTGGTGACGCTCAAAATAAGGTACTTTCACTTTCCTGCCTTTTGAGTTGACGACCTCTCGTCTACGCGCGCGTAGTTCGCGCATACTTGCATTGATATAGTCCGTTTCCCACTTTTCCCACGAAAGAGTCGCCGAGCCTATCACCGCCCTGCGACGGCTATTGAGTTCGATTTCACGCTGTTCCTGTACGAACTGATAAAGATACTCGATATTTTTGTTGTCGGTCAGCTTTTTATTTGCTTCCATAGCGGCGGCAAGCGCGGTTTTGTATATGTCTCCGCCCTGCCCTTTAAGTTCTCCGCTTCCCAGAGCGTTGGAATAGACGATATAGCCGCAGACCCACAAAAGGACGGTATTGTAAGCGAGGTCGGCAAGGTCGAATTCAATCGAGGTGTACAGCTTGACGTAGCTTGCAAGCGCGAGCACCAAAATAATGAACGCGTTGACAAGGCTGTACAGCGTGGATTTCATCGACTTTACCTCGAATTTATCGGGCTTGTCACTCGCCGTCTCTGTCTGAAATTTCTGCATTTACGAAAAACCTCCCTCGTCTCAGATAGTTGCCAATACCGCAAAGAAGCGCGCCCGCATAGTTCGCTATTGCCCCGACCAAAGCAACGATAAGCAACTCGTCTATGATTTTTGAGAGTGCCCACGTGCAAACAAAGACGAGCGTCCACAAAAGACAACTCGACGGGGATTTCAGCGCTATTTTAAGGTGATTGAAAAGCGGTATCAAGCAAAGAAGCGATACGAAAATAAACATACCGCCGATTTGCGTACCAGGCACTTTCTCCGTCCATACGGGGAATTGAGTTGCCGCGGCTACAAGCGGGGCAAGGATTGACACCGCAAGCCCCGTGTAGTAAAGGATATGCCCCTTAGTCGTTCTTTTCATCTGCGCTCACCTCGCTTTTGGTATATCCGAGCGCGGCGTTCATTTCGCCGAGTACGTTGTTTTTGCTTTCGTCAGGCAGATTTGAATAGTTTATAAGGGTCGACAGAGTTCTGAAAAGCGCGGCGTTCTTCTCTTCTGCGGATTTAGACTTGTCAAGCAAAGTTGCCAGGTTTGTACTCGTATCGTTTTTCATAGTCTCTATGCTCAGCTTTAAATTGCCGACCTCGTCCACAAGTGCGTTATATGCCGTTTTCAGTTGTTCATTATTTACGTTTGCTGTCTTTATAGCTTTAAAAAGCTGTGCGCCCTTTACCGCAAGCGCGATCACCGCAGATACAAAACTCACGCCGCCCGCACCTGCAAGCGCGTACGCGACAGCCGTAAACCACGACAGAGCCTCGCTTCCCGCTTCCTGTATCTTATCGGTAATAGACGGCTCGACGGTTTCGTTGTCCTCTGCGGGGGTTTCGTCAACGGTTTCGTCTGTGACGGGTTCGTCGGGGTTGGTCGCGAGTTCTTCCGCAACTACGACTGTGCAACAAAGAACGCTTATCGCAAGGACAAGCGCAAGGATAATAAGTATTTTCTTTTTCATTGTTTATCTCCTGTTAAAACAAGCCGAGTGTGAACGACTTGCTGATTTTTTCGAGTAAAGCGGTCTGCTTTTCGAGTTTTTCGGTAACGGCGTTGTATTTCGCCTCGTAGTCCTTTTGTGCTTCTTCCGTCTTGCGTTCGACCTCTGCGAGCCTTTCGAGAATATCGTTCGCCTGAGCGTTCGCCGTAAAGCGATTTTTGTTTTCCTCAAAGTAAGAGCGGATTTCGAGCGCTTCGCAGACGACTTTTTTCGCGGGTTCATTTATATATATATCTATATAAAGTATGCCCGCGGACAGCGTATTCGTCGGGATATTCGCCATACCGTTTTTAAGGCTGACAGAGTGCGACAGCCTCGTATTTATGCGGTAAACAATCTTTCCGTTAAGACTGTCGCCGTCCTTAATTTTGAGCCTGAAAACGCCGTTCTCGTCGTTGACGATATTTCCGTTAAGGGAGCGTGCGATGCTTCCCGCTATTACAAAGTCAAGCGTTTGCATTTTCGTCGGTATCTTGATACCGCTTTTACGGGCGAACGCAAAAATAGCGACAAGCGCGTGATTGAGTTCGTCGCCGATAATCTCTGCGAGCTTCTCTCTGTCCTCGTCGGGAACAGAGCGCCCGATATAATTTTCGACGGTCTCCATTTCGCTTTTTGCAATGTAAGCGAGACTTTTAAGCTGTTCTATCGTGATTTCGTCCATATTAACCTCCGTATATTTCCGCCTTAGCGGTTGCTTTGCATTGTTCGCAGTACTCATAGTATTCTGCGTATTCTTCGGGCTTGTCCGCTTGCTGACGCATTATCGCGAGTTCCTGTGAGAGCGTGTATTTTGTGCGGATAAGCGCGTTTACCCTGTTTTCGTACTCGGTGCGGAGCTGTTCGTCCGTTTTCGGTGCGGGCGGTATCATCTGCACCGTGCCGTCTGCCGCGGGCTTCATAGTATAGCCCTCTGCTCTCAACGCGCGGAATTCTGTGAGCTGTTCCTCGCTGTATTCGACGAGCGGCGAAAAGGCGGGGTCGTCTATCTCGATAACCTCGCCCGTTTCATTGAGTTGCTGTATCTTTTTCGGTTGCTTTTGTTCGGGCACAAAAGCGTTCTGAATAGGGTCGTAAAAAGCCATTATTTGTCTCCTTTTATGCGATTTTTTTATACCAAACGGTAGTTATGTCTAAGTCTGTAGAATTTGCGTACGCCTGAACTCCTGTCCCGCCCTGGACAACATAACAAGCGTAAGCATTCAATCCACCTTGATAATAAACAGTTGAACCCTGCCCTAAAATTTCACCCATAAAAAACCAAAAAATAGGGGTATTTCCACCACCATTAGAAGTTTCAAGTTTCATAAGATACACGCTATGAGGTGGTAAATTGCTCGCTGGGTTTCCCTCTGTCCACCCATTTGCTATCGAGGGGGTCAGCGTGGTAGGGTCTACTGCTAGGACAGTTTTCCAATTTGTCCAAGTGCTACCAATTCCATACCTACATACTTTTATTTGACTTGATATTGCAGGGTTTGTTGAACCTGCCGCGACAGCCTCTTGATAAACACAATAATCTGCGGTCCATCCTTTTTCGGATTTTAATAAAATGAAAGATGTTCCTGTAAAATATTGTTCTACACCGATGTCCGAGGCATTTTTAAATTCATAAAATGTTCTTTTTCCTGCGTAATCAGACGGTAGCGGCGTTGTTCCTCTTGTGTCGACAATAGTATTTCCTCCCGAAATCAAACTTGAATACGTTCCGTTTTGATTTGCAACCTGATTACCGTTTTGATATACGCCAGCCGTTGTATTTATTCCACAATCTTGTGGGATATCTATTTCTACCGATTTTCCGTCCGAGGGTGTAACTGTTGTATCTGCGGTTGTGTTGATTTCGGCTATCACCCCTCCAGGTCGAGATGAAACAACAGAAACAAAATATACATTTCCGTCACCAGTCGGATACGGAACATAGATTTGAAGCGGAGAATTGCCACTTTCACCATATAAATATCTTAACTTAAACCCCGACGTCTGACCCTGAGACGACAAAACAGTTAAAACCGACTTCCCATAGCCCGTTTGCGAAAAAGCAAAATTAACGCTGAGCGGCTGGTTACTTTCATAACTGTGATTAACGGTAATTAGTGCGCTTGCCCCGTTCAATATCTCGCAACTTGCAATAGTAAACCAACCGCCGCCATTCGGTATATATGCCTGTGCATTTGATATAAAATTATATTCGCTTTTTTTTGCATACGTGTTCTGAATATTATTCCCGTCCCCGTCATTCGTGGCGCTCTGTGCTGTCGTTGCCGTGGTCGCGCTCTGTGCAGATACAGCCGTTTGAGCGTTCTGCGCATTCGTAGCGTTCGGCACGGTCGTGGTACCATTAACGATATTCGATATAGCCGTCGCGTTCTCGGTTATCTGCGTTTGCGGGTCGCTGTTAAAATTAACCTCGATTTGCGAAACGCCGTTTATCTTTATCGTTGTTCCCGAGGTAGCGGAGACTGTGCCGATGAGTTCCCACGCCGAGCCGTTCCACAAATACTCAGAGTAAAGGTCTCCCGACGTGCTGTCCGCTTTCGGCACAAGGTAGATTTTTCCCGTGTCTCCCGTTTCTGGCAGGGTCTGCACTATCTCAATTATAGAGTAGTTCGAGAGAGCCTGATTGGTGTAATTCTGCGCCGCCGCAAGCGTATTTGCATTTCCTGTCGAAAGTTCGGTTTTCGTTGCATAGGTATCTTTGATATTGTTACCGTCGCCGTCGCTGGTCGCGCTCTCCGCGCTTGTCGCAGAATTTGCAGAATCGGATTTTGCAACAATGGTCGTACCGCTGACTATGCCTTCAATAGCCGCCGTATTACTCGCCGCCGAACTTTCCGCCTGATTCGCGGTTTCGAGTGCTTCACTTGCGTTATCGTTCGCGGTTTTAATTTGCGAGGCGTAACCGTTTGCGGTTTCCTGCGCCTCGTTCGCCGTCTGCTGTGCTTCGTTTGCGGTCGTTACCGCCGTGCTTGCGTTGCTGTTCGCCGTGGCGACGTCTGCTTCAATAGCCGATACTTGCCCCTGTAACTTTGCAATATTCGCGCTGTTCTGCTGTATGTACTGCAATACCAGCGTCCATTCGTCCTGCGACGGGACGTCGGGAAGCACGGGCAAAGTCGTCTCTTCAATGGTAAAAGGTACGGACTGCGAGGCGATTACCTGTCCCGTTTGCGTCGTCGCCGTTATGCTGACGGAAGCCGCGCCCGCCTCGTTGGTGATAGCCGACGATATGGTGTACTGCCACACGACAAGATTGTTCTCGCTGTCTTGTACATACGTCATCGGCGCAGACGCAGTCGTCCCGTTCGGCAGAGTGAACCCGACCTGTAAAACGGTCGTGTTCGGGAACGGAGCTATTACGTAAACGTCCGCAACGTTGCTACCCTGATAAACGTGAGACGGCTCCAACATTGTAGCGGTGCCGTCTGCTCTTAAAGATATTATCATTGTTTCTCTCCTTTTTATATTGCCTGAAAATTGAGGTCGATATACGTATTGTTCGCGGTTGCACCCGCGGCGATATCCACGTTCTGACCGATAAGTATCGCGCCGTCTTCTTCGTGAACGACAGCCCACGACTGCGCCGCTGTGCCGGTCGTATTCGTTACGCCCGCGATTTGCACATAAGCCTGTACCGTGAAAAGTCCTTTATTATAAACCGACGTTACGGTCGGAGCGGTGACCTTGTAAGTCGTTATATCCGCGAGCGGTATAGTTTCCTGATTATATTTCAATTTGTACGGTAAGCACACGTAAACGGGTGTATTTACGTCGAGCGAGCTTTTATAACCTGCGACGAGTGCGTTACGCGACCCGAGCGCGTTTCCCACGATATATCCCGCCGTATTCGTCATAAAGTGTATCTGCGTATCAACGGATATCTGCTCGCCGCCGTTCTTGTCTACGACGTTAGACAGCGAAAGAACGGGCTTGTCCAACGGAGAGTCCAGACTCGAAAACACGGTCGGGTCAATCGTCGGAAGTTGGTCGCAGAAGCCCGCCTCGCTTTCGGTCGATATCTGGTCGTCATACGTCAGTTTAGACAAAGCTACCGCGATTGAAGAATATGAGTAGTAGTCCATTTTAAGGCGATAAAACCGTCCTATTTCGTCCGCATAAGGAACAGCACGTTGTAGCTTTTGTGCCGCTCCGCCCGACGTATACGAGCAATATACCGCTTGATTTCCCGCCGAGTAGTTGTCCGCAAAGCTGAAATATAGCGCGCTCGACTTGCCAAAGCCGTTAGCTGATACCGAGTGTATCGTCGGGGACTGTATCTGGTTTCCGTTTTTGTCGTACGCAGTCGCTATGACGCATTGTATTTTTGATATAACAGGCGCGACAGTATCTTTCTGAAACGTTGAAGCGAATATCTGCGTTGTGTACTCCGTGATAGTCGTGCTAGCCGAATGGTACGCGGGCGCACTGTCTCCGATCACCGCCGAGAACGAGTAATTGAGCGCTCTTTGCACGCTCTGCTTCTCGCTTACCTCGTAAAAACGCTTTGTCGAGTTGATACCTATATACTCGCTTAAACGGTTGTATTTCGTAACGTAAATCGTCACTTTTATGTGCGTTATCTCGAAAGCGTAGTTAACTTGCGTGATGATTTCGTCACCGATTGTCATACCTTTACGCGGCAAGTCCGCGACCCGATAGACCTTGTAGGTCAGCACTCTGACGGGGTTGCCTATCTTTTGGAGCTGAGCCGCCGCGTTGTCGCCGAGGTTTTTACAGTCGGCTATGTTCGTAGACGGATTATAGAACAGCACGTTAGAGGTCGGGAAGCCGTCCGTCAAGTCGGGTTTATACTGTCTGAGCCTTCTTGTCGTGATAGGCGTGTATTTGACCTGATAAGCAAAGCACGCGATACCGTTCGACTTGTCGTAGTCGTTGCCTTTGCGCTTAGCGATCGCCACCGCCGCAAAATCCGCGACCGCCGCGTCAATATTCGTTGCCGTCTCGCGTTTAAGCGTAAGTCCGTAAAGGTTCGGCTGACCCTGCACGTAATAAAACGCGTACTGTTTCGCCGTCGGAAAATCGCCCGTATAAGAGGTCAAATTGTCGTACTGTGATTTCTCGAATATGTACGGGGTAATGTCGCCCACCGGGAACTGACCCGAGGCAACGTACGCCTGCGTTACGCGCTCAATGCTCCATATCGGGAACTCAGTCGGGATAATTGCCGCGTTGTCGTTGATTACGAGGTCTGCGCTCTCCGTCCTTACCGTCTGCGGGAACGGCTGTTCAACGCTCCCGCCCGTAGAGTTGTCAACGAGATTGTCCGCGTAAATCTCAAAGCCGCCGCAATAACTCTCCGCGTCCTGCGTGGACGAATAGTCGATATATCCGTCTAAGTCCACTTGCGCCGAGGGTGTCCACTCCGTGGTGTTCGTCAAAAGGTCGTACGAAACGATAGTAAAATTCCCGCTACTGTCCTGTTTCAGTACGGGCAGCCCCTGCACGTTTCCGTACCCGCCTATCTCCAAAAGAGCCTCGTAAAGGTTCTTGCGCGTGATACAGAACTCCGGCGCGGGAATAGCGTTCAGCATATCGTACAGGTCGGGGTCGAGCGTGTAATACCCGTTACGGTTTCCGAGACCCGCGTCGAGTATGCGTTCGATGACCGTTGCTATCGTGTACGGTGTGGACGGCTCTATGTTGGAAACAGCGGTAAAATTATACGTTGCCGTTTCTGTGCCGCCTGTTTCTGTATTATATTGATACTGTACTTTATATTGTCCTACACTGTTTAAAGTGATTATAGACAAAGTGTTTCCGCTTGTTGTACTTGTAGAGCCTGTGTAAACAGTTTTACCGTCGGGGTCTATTACGGTGATAGTAGTTGCTACCGACGTGTAGCCCGGTCGAGAAGCAGCATTTGCTTCCCAAAAACAAAGTTCTTTTATAGACAAAGTGTTCCCGAAAATATTGTAATAGGACTGATTTTTTAATTCCCCTGCGCTGTCTGGCACTGGAAAATATCCTGTCCCTAGCCACTTTGCAAAAGAAAAAGCGACGCCCGTTACCTCTGTCGGTGTCGTATAAATTGCCTCGCTCAAATAGTCGTGTCCGAGCGCATTTTGAAAGGTCATCGTATCGACAGGTACTCTTTCGAGCAATTTTGCAACCTCTACAAGTTCTATTGTTTGATTATATAACATTGATTTCTTCCTTTAAATTGTGCTATACTTAACGCGGAGGACTTACCTATGCAAACCTTGATAAATCTCTGCGGTAAATATAGAAAATGGATATATGCGTTTTTATCGCTTATTTTGATTTTAATTTTGTGTTTTCCCATTTCAAGAATTTATACGCAAGAAGGCACACATAATTATATTGAATTGCCGTTTTTTGCCTCACTGCCCATATGTTTAACAAACATAAGTTGGATTAATGAAGCATTAAGGGGAACCAAAATTTTAATAATTTTAGATATAATATCTTTCTGTGCTTTTGTGGTATTTGTAATATTACTCATAACATTTTGGATTTTTACCGCAAAAAAACGTAATTTCCCCTTTATTGTCACGTTTATCCCTGTTCTTGCGATTTACATATTGCAAGGCTTTATTTTCGTCGATCTTCCCGAAACGGAAATGCTCCCGAACGGCAATTCGCATGAAACGTTATCATTGGTTTCATCTTTTACGCTTTCCCCACCCGCCATTGTCCTCATCGTCCTAATCTGCCTGTACGCTTTCGCTGTTCTGTTCGGTAAGCTGTATCCGCGTATGCGCCCGAAAGTCGCAGAGACCGTGGCAAAGGTTGCAGACAAGGTAAAGTCACACAAGTCCAAGTCTGAACGCCTCGAAGAACTCGAACGCCAAAACGAGGAAATTCAACGACAACTGGACGAACTCAAACGCAAGGACTAAACCGCGCGCACCATTGTTTGTTCGGGCGTACCCGTCACCGCGTAAAACGTAACGCTTTCGCCTGTATCGTCCGTCACGATAATGCGTATGTATGTAAACGGCGGTAAGTCGTACAGTTTCGTAGCCTGGAAAACGAGTTGCCCAAAGTCGAGCGTTTCGTCTATCTTTTCGCTGTACATAACGGGTCGCTGAAACGTATTAAGCGTAAACCACGCCGATGTCCCCAAAGAACCGAAAGGCTTATAAGATACACTTACATTTATCATTGAACTGAACTCCTCGAACGCGAAGCGGATAGAAGTCCCTCGCGTTCTCTTCTTATGCTGAGCTGCGCCGCTTCTGCTCTGCGGTTAAAGTTATACGTGTCATACTGTTGCCAATAAGACAAGCCGATAGCGCCGAGCGCAAGCAGTCCACCGCCTACGCCGCCCGCAAACGTAGCACCGATAACAGCTCCCACCTGTCCCGCGATTGTCTTTACCGCGTTTATCTCCTGTTGCTTCTGATAGTTGCCCGTCGTGATACCTACTCTTGACGTCGTGTAGTTGATTACAGAGCCTGCAACAAGCGCGACACCCGTCGTATTGAGAAGCTTTTTTGTGTCCTTGTAAAAGCCCCTTATCGAGCTTAAAACACCGCCGCTTTCCGTACTGCTTGTAGAAGCCGCGTCGCTTGAAGTCCCCGACGTTGATTTTCTTCGAGACCCGCCGTTTATGTTGATATTGAGTTCGTAAACATTTTCAGCCATAGTATCACCCCGTAGAAAGCGGATACGCAACGACGAAATACAGTTGCACGGTCATAATGCCGCCGACAGACCCCAAAATTGTTCCAGACTGTAACGTCGTTGTATAAGTCTTAGTTGTGCCGCCTATCGTTTCCGTCAGAGTATGTCTTACCGTAAGCGCGTCGTAGTCCGTTGCGAGGATTTCCTCAACAATATCGGAAAAGTCTTTCGTCAGATACGCCGTGTACTCGAACGCGAGCCCCTGCGTAACGGGTTCGCCCTGTAAATACGCGAAACCAGCTTTATTGTCAGACTGCACGTTTTTCTGCTTTGCTATACTCTTAGAGAGGACGGGAAGCGTTTTACCGTCAAGCTGTGTCGTCGTTTCGTTGGTCAGTACCGCGCTTTGTACGAGTTGCCACGTAGCAAAGAAAGACAGCGATATCGTTTCGCCCATTTGCCCGGTAAGGTCGATATTGCCGCGCGAGGTCGTTTCGTACTCGCCTATGCAAGAATAGCCGCCGACCGTCGAGACAACGCCCTGCTGTGCGCCGAGCCACGTTTGAAGCACCGCGTTTATTTCTGCCGCCTGTTCCTTTTTAACGACGAAAGAGACCGAGCCGTTGAGTTCAAGCACGGTCACACCTGCAAGCGGGATAATGTCTGCGGGCGTGTAAGACAGCGTACCGACAAATATGTTCGGGTTATCCGGTCTCTGCTCGTTATACATTGTCTTGACAGAGAACTCGAAAACCTCGCTTGTCGCGTTCAGCCCGTCTTGTATGTTTTGAGCGATTTGCTCATAAAGATTGTCAATCGTCATTTGTTAATTCTCCGCCTAATTTTTTATGTAGATAGTCGATTATAAACTCGCAGACTTTTTGCCAAAATCCCTCGTTCGGGTTTTGGTTGTCGTTCCATTTCGGCGAGACCCATTTTTCGTTTACAAAAACGTCGTAGGGAGCAAGAGAATGGTCAAGGTATATTTTCCACGAATTTATACCCGTACGTTCCCACTTAAAAGCGACATAACGTAAGTTACCAGTGCGATACGGTATCATATCGCTGTTGCGAACGATATTCCACGCCTCATATATAGCCGCCTCAATCTTTCTTCTCGTTACGGTACCCATACTGTTATCGGAGAGGGCGCAAAGCCCTTGCATATCGCGAGCGCGTAAACCTTGTCAACGCCCGTAATGTCTATCTCTGCGGTGTATTTCGTTGAGAGAGAGGACGGAGCCGTGCCGTTCGTCGTGTAGTAGATCACCGCGTCGAGAGTGTCGCACGTTATCGTCAAAGACGTGCCCGACAAAGAGAACACGGGAGTTGCACAAGTCTGCTCTCTTGTAGCCTGTCCGACCTCAAACAAATACAGCCATGTAGTCAGGATATTTCCTGCCGCCGAATACTGCATTGCCTGGGGCGCAACCTCGTGCGCGCTGTCGTTGACGTCGGTGATCACGTACTTTTTGCCGCGGAAAGTCACCGTGTCGTTTATCTTGAAGCCGAGATTATACCGCGTTCCGATGACAATTCGATTCCAATACGCCCACTCGTGCGCCGTCGAGTCGGACATTTGAAAACTTGCTTGTATGTAGCCCATAAGCCACCTCAATATCCGTTGTAGAGCGCGGACGGCGCAACGTGCGGCAGTCTGCCCGCGTATATGAGCGCGTGACGATAGCCCGGCAAAATGCGGCTTGCAATATCGACGACCTCGACCGCGACCCTCGCTTCACCTCTCAGCTTGTCAATGTCTATCCATTGATTTTTAGCCAGGTTTATTCCGCTAAACCATAGCGAGGATATACTCGATATAGTCGGGGCTTTGAGAGTGACCGAGTATCCACCCGTACACGTGAGCCGACACGGCTTTCAAAAACGCCGCTTTTGTGTTCACGTCGGGGCTGTCGCCAAAATAGGTATTCAGGTTATCCCCGTATGCGTTGAAAATCGCGGCTTCCGTAAGTTCGTAACGGTGCGTGAGTTCGTTATAGGTCATATTTTCGTCGTTATACCACATTGTTTTTTACTCCGTGAAAATGGGGAGAGGTTACCCCCTCCCCGTGTGTTTATTAAGTACGAGACGCCGCGCCTCTGACGTACAGCGTGTTGCTCTGTGCCGTGACGGGGTTGGTGAACGTCTGCGAGAAGATAGGCACGACGGAAAGCGGGTCCCAGCATTCCGCGCCAAATCTGTACTTAGGCTGAATTATCAAGCCCTGTCCTGCCTGCGCGTCGACGATCTTGATCGTGTTGTTGAACGCCAGTGCGCGACCCGTGCCAACGCCCGAACAGACGATTGCCGCAAGATTGTTGAGAGCGCCCGCGGTAAGACCGAGATACTTTTCAACGAGAGACCAGCCGACCGCCGACAGACAGTAGACGGGAGTGTTTCCGATTTCGCCGACGTAGCCGGTAGTAGCGACTTCGGGCTTTGCCGTTCTGTCGAGACCGCCCCTCTGCAACACGTCGAATACGCCCGTGCCGCCGTACAGACCGACCATGCTTTTGAGTACCGCCGCCTTAATGGTCGGACGGATAAAGATTGCTCTCATGTCGTCGGGGTAAGCGTCGATACCCTGTGCCTCGTTGCCGTTGTCGAGGTTTGCGAGCGCGTCGATTATCGCGTCGACGTAAGAGCCGTTAGACGCCAGCGTTACCCAGTTGCTGGGCGTTGCTTCCGTAAGGGTCGTCGCCGCCGCGTTACTGTTGCGCTGATCGTATCCTGCAATGTTGTTGAAGTTTTTTGCGAGCATTGCCGCCAACGACATAGCGTTGACGTTTCTTGCGACGATACCCGAAAGGTTCTTTACCTCACCGGACACAAGGTCGATCGAGATCATATCCTGCGAGTTGGTAGGTATCGTTATCGGCTGGTCAATGGTCTGCAAAATCTGTATGCCGTACGCTTCCGTACCGCTTTCGAGCGCTCCGAGCGAGTTGTAAAAACCGCCGTTCGTGGTCGCGCCGATTTCGCGGGCGTTGATTGCCTGCGGAAGCAGGCGGAGCACCTGAATTTCAGCCGCGTCGGTGTCCTCGCTGAACTTTTCGGTTACCGCCTCTTCGGGCTTGACTATTATGTTCTGAAAAATGTTCTCTTTCACTTTGGGAGAGAGAATACGTTTCAGCGTCACATTATTTATATAAGGTGCGCTGATGTCTGCGAAAATGTTTGCCATAGTTTTTCTCCTTTTTAATTACTTGTAGTTGCGCCATGCGCCTTTTGCGTAGCCACGCAGTGTTGCGTCAAGCTGTTCGTCGGATTCGTTGCCGTTAGGCAGAGACGCTTTCATTCCGAAGTCCTCTTTTGCTTCGGATTCAAGCATTTTTGCGACCTTCTCTTCAAGCGCGGCAATTCTCGCCACAAGAGCGTCGTTGACTTTATCCTCTGCGGTTTCCTCGGTCTTGCCCTTTTCCTCGGTCATTTCCTCTTCCGCTTCGGTCTCCTCTTCGCGTTCCTTGTCAAGGTACTTTTCCTCGCCCTCGCTCTCATCGACGCGGTCTTTCGCGCTTTGGCTGTTTTCGTTACCGTCCTGCTTTTCCTGTTCGGCGACGCTTTCGTCGATACGGTCTTTTTCCGTCTGACTGTCGGGACCCTTTTCCGCGACGTCCTCTTTCGCTTTTGCGATTTCCTCTTCGGTGTCGGGCTTGTCCTTGTCTTCGGTGGAATCGTCTTCCTTTTCTTCTTTAGCGTCATCAAAATGCGCCCAGACTTTTTCCTGCTCTTCTTCTGGGAGACTGTCTATCTCTGCGAGCAGTTCGTCCAAGCGTTCAATGACGCTCTTCTTTTTGTTTCCAAAAATTGCCATATTTGCCTCCTGTTTTTGTGTTCAGCCTGCTGATAAATTACACCTACGCTGTAACGCCTTTTCTGTCGTTTTCTCGCCGCCTTACGGCTACCTACAACGGAGTCAACGCCCGGTGGTGCGGTTTAACCTCTCGCCGAGGGAGTACGTACTTTTTCGGGACGCCCCCTATTTTCCGTACCTTTGCGTGTATAAAAAAAGACGGCTTGACCGTCCTTGTTTATCTTGTATAAAAATAGGCAGCCTGTTAAGACTGCCTTAGCGTTTATACCCCGGAGTTAATATAAAACCCCTTTTTCTGTCGGAAAATATCTTTCATAATCCTCGTCCGTAAGCGGTGTGCCACGCTCTATCGCTTCCTCACACATTTTTTTGAAGTCGTCGTTCCCTAAGCCATAAGTCATAGTTATAGGTATCATCGGAAAATGTCCGAATTTTTCCTTATAATGCTCATAATAAGCGGTAAACTCTTCCTTAGTTTGCGCCTTGACACTTTTTTTAAGCTTCTCGATATTCTTTTTTTTCATTATTCTACTCTCCTTGCTTTTATTTCACCCGATTTAAGCTTATCGTATATCTCTTCAAAAGTCAATACCGTATTGGGGATATATTCTTTCAAGATTGCGTAAGATTCGGGACTGGTCGCTTTCGCGCTTGCAATTTCCGCAAAAGCTTCTGCGGCTCTTGCGTCTCCGAATTTATCCCAATACCCTCTTGCGTGTCCGGCACAAACAAACACTTTTCCTCTTGTCAAACCGTTTAATATATCACTTATATCTCCCCACTTATTTACCGCTTTCATTTTTCCTTCTTCGCCGTTTTCTTTGATAAATGCCTCTCTGTCCGCACTATATCTCTCTTGTATTTCCGTTGCCCACTTTGCCCCTTTACCTTTTGTTTCGTCCAAAAGCGTCTCCATAAATGTTTTACCATTCGACGCAACATATGTATGCGTTAAACGTGTTTTTTGTGCATATTCGTGTTGTCTTTCGCCGCTGTTTATCCATTTGATATATCCCGGCAACCCTTGCTCTTCTATTATTTCTGATTTGCGGCGATTTATATATTCATATGCCTCTTTTCGGTCTATGCCGCCATAATTAAAATCTATGGCGTGCCAGCTTTCGTGATATACAGCAGACGATGTCGCTTGCTTTAGCGGGTCATCACCAACAGACACATAACGGCAATGGACGTGGTTATCGTTCGGTGAAAAATTTTCATATCCTCTTCCTTTTGTATCATACCCGAAACTATCGTCAAAGAATAGCTTCACCGTAGTGTCTTTTACTTCCTCGTCGCCTTCGTTAAGCAAATTAGTCAAGCCTTGCTTGTCTGCTTTTCGCGATAACTTTATCCTATTGCTTGCAACAAGGTCCTCAACAGTCTTTCCGCTTTCTTTCGTTTGCTCCTCTTTCACCCCCTTATTACCACTTCCCGTCGGTTTTTCTTTTCCGCTTATTTTCTCATACACTTCCCGTCTTGATATGCCTCTGCCTTTTAACGCATTCCAAGCGTCCCGCGGCGTTGCATTGTCGGGCAAGGTTATGCCATAACGCTTACATAGTCCGAACGGCAAGCGCGTTGCCCAGGCAGGTATTTTCTTTTTCTTCTCTTCCTGCTCTTTTGCCATTTTTCACCTCTTTACCACGTTGCTACCCTTGACGGGTAATACGCGACTTTGTTTTTCTCGCTGTAATTGATATACCGCGCATATGCCGCTTTCGCTTGCGCCCTTGCTTCCTTTCGCGCTTCCTTTGTCGGCTCTGTCACCGCCTTGTCGCGGTAATACCTGACCTCTCTTTCCATTGCGCGCTGTGTGCTGTTTATCCTGCGTTGCTTCTCGACAAGCTCTGCGCTTACCTCAATCGGCTTTGTGCCCTCTTTATACGGGATAAGGTAGTGTCGACAGTTAAAGCCGTAGATGATACCGTTGCGATATGTCTTGCCACTCTTTGTCGTGACGTAAACCTCCGTGACCTCTTCAAGCGGTCGGTAGGATATGCCGTCTATCGTGCCGCTTGTCCCGTCGAGCGAATATAACTTGCCCTGCGCCGCCTCACAACGCTTTGAGCAGTTCGCATGTGCGCTTGTCCATACGAGGTTGACCCCGTCCGCTTTGAGCTTGTCTATCTCTTTGAGCTTGTCCTCGTAGCGGACAGTCATTTCCGCTATGTTCCGTAAAGATACGTTCGACCCGTAGTCGTCTTTCGCTTGACTTTTTGCAAGCTCGTCAAACGCCGTACGGACTTTCTTCATATAGTCCTGTGAGAACTCTCGGAGGGGTTGCGCGATTTCGATATACTGCGTTTCGGTTTTAAGCTCCGTTTCGAGCTTTTGAGACGGGTTTGCTTCGTATGCCGATACCTTGTCTAAGATAGACAGGTCAACGCCCCTTAACGCGCTTGTAAGCGTTCGGTATTGCGCCGTCGCAAAGATAAGCAACGACGCCCGCGCCCGCTCTTTCAGCGTGTCCGTCAGTTCGTCCGTGTCCTTGACCGCTTCGAGCACCTTTGCGTTGACTACCGCCCACGTCCACCCAAAAAGAACCGCTTGCGAGATTATCTGCTTTATCTCCGTTTGTACGTCCATAATGAGAGACGTCTGCCAATCGAGACCCTCGTCACGCGCTTGTTTTATGTAGCGTTTCATTGATACGTACCGTCGAAAACGTCAGTACCGCCGAACATAGCCGCCTGTCTGTTCTTGTCGTCAGCCTGTATCTGCTCGTACTCTTCCTGCAACTGGTATTCGTCCATATCGGGATTGTTCATCTGCACCGCCCGTTGACGAGAGATAAAACCGCCCTGCAAGCCCATATTCGTCATCTCCGTACGAGTGTATGCGTTCGTAAGTCCTGCGCTCGACCACCTCAAAACGACGGTATCCGTATATCCGTAATACGTTGTAACCTGTTTCAAAAGCGCGTTTATCGGTTTTTCGAGTTTCTCGCGCTTGTCCTCAACGTAAAGCGCGGTTTCGCTCTCTTCGGTGGATATTTCACGCGCTGTCTTTGCCGCCGTGTTGTCCTGTAAAAAAGAAGCGACCGAAGCAACGTTCAAGCCCTCTGCCATAGCCATATTTTGTATGAGCATGTCGCGAATTTCTTTCCACGACGTGGAGCGCAAGTCAAACTGTATCGGCAACGGCTTGTTCTCGTCGTACGAACTGCCAGGATACGACGAAAAAATCATATCTTTCCAACCGCTGTTCTGCGCTGCCGCTTGCTTGCTTTGCATGGGCTTCGGCAAAACGACCCTGCCGCGCCCGAGGTACATATCCGTATTGAACGCCGAGAAATAATAGTCGTACGATTGCAGATACGGTATCATTTTGGAAAGCATACTTTCGCCGAACGGCAATTCGGGAAGAGCCGAGACGTTGGATGTCCAGTTGACCAAGTACACGCCGAGCGAATCCGCGAACGGAAGCAATATCGGACAGTCGAAACGTATTCCGTCAAACGCTTTCGCTATCTGCCCTTTTACCTTCTTCGGCAAGTCTTTGAATGAGATGCCCTCGCCTGTTGCGTTGTATTCCTGCGACGTTGTTATTGTTCCGCGTGTTTTCCGTATCTCGTACCTCACAACCGGCGCGTTTTTCTTAACTGTGCCGTCTCTGAAAACGTAGTCGTCAAAATACCTGTGCTCTACAACGTAGTAGCTGTCAAAACACTGGTCGTTTTTCTCTTTATAGAGCGACGTAAACGAACGCACAAAACAACATACGTCGAGTATCTTTCCGTCAAAGCCTACCGTCGGAAAAAAGCTGTCAAACCTTAACGCCGTGACTTTGAGTAGATCTCCGTGCTTGTCTAATTTCAAAAGCGAGGTACCGCCCGCCGCGGCAAACGTAATCGCTTTCTTTACCTCTTGATGAAATGCCGCTCTTTCGCTCCAATCCGTGGAAACGAACGCCAAAGCGGGATTTACGATATAGTCGCCGTTCTCGTCCTTTTGTAGTTTCTCTTTTTTTGCGTTCTTGAAAGCAAGGCGACCGCCGATAACCTTCTTCGACGTGTTATTGACAAGCGCTGTCCCGAGCTTAGTCGAGAATATTCCCTGATCTGCGTTGTGAAAATACGGCACCCAACCGTCGTACCACCAAAGCGGATTCTGCACCCACCTTTGCATGTAGTCGCGGTATTCAGACCGTATATTCGCATAGTACGCCGCCCTGTTGACAAAGTTATACTGCCAGTACATGTTGAACGCCGCCGCACCCTGCCAGGGCGCAAACGTGTTGTCAAAGCTGACTGCCTGTGTATCTGCCATTATGCTACCTCTTTATATCTTCTTTCGGGATCCGGTGTTTCCCATATATTCGCGGGGTTGTTGTAGTACGCACACACCGCGTATCTGAAAGCGTCCGCGCAGTCGTTCGGTATTGAGTCGTCAAACTTACCGTCGCGTTTGTCGTCCCATGTCATAAGCTCTAAATCTCGCACCAGTTGACTTTCCGGCTCCTCTTTCCATTTGTTGCGTATATAGTTAAAATGCCCGCCATAGTTAAGCAAACAAAGCGCATTGCGAGAGAACGCATTGTTTACCGTGTCCGTCGTAACGGATAAGTCTTTTTTGCTGAAAGCGCATACGTTGAAATAGTCGGGCAAGTGATACGCCAGCGATAAACGCAAGTCTCCCGCCGCGCTATCGACCGCAGTGTAATACTCCGCCGCACCGAGTTGATACTCGCTTTCTAACTCTCGGATATACCTCAAAATGTACGGTATCAACTGTTCGTTTGAAAGTTGACCGTTTATCTTCGGATTGTGATAAAACAGCTTCAAGACCACGCCTTGCCCGTTGTCCATTATCGCAAGCGGACAAATACACGTGCTGTCGTTCGTGTTCGCTCCGTCTACGCCGAAAATAACGTACCGCACGCGCCCTTTTCCGTATATCTTCGAGTATTGTTCCTCTGTAAGGAAATGCCGTTCCCTCTTGAAAAGCGGATAGACAAGACCTTCCGATTTTACCCAATTCCCGAGGATCCATTTGTCAAAATAGATTGTGCCCCGATATTCAGTTTCCAGCGCGTGTACAAAGTCAGACGTTAAGAACGGGTTATCGTATATCGAAAAATGCTCTGCGTAAACGTCAACGCCGGGTTTGTCTATAAACTGCTTGACAAAATGCGAGGGCGATTCAGGGTTGCAAGTCGCGTCGCAGCACGCATTCGGCGCGTCAAGACGGCTTTTGAGCATTTGAAAGAAGTTCTCGGGATAGGTCGTCAACTCGTCGCAGTATGCGTATCCGATTCCCATACCCTGTATTTTCGTTATCGCCCTTTCGTCGTTCGCTCCGATTACGTAACACTTTTTGCCGAAAATCGTGATTTCCTTTTTGTTGACTATCTCCCCGATAAAGCGCTTTCCGAAACGCTCCCTCATAGGCTCGAATACGTTTCGCTCAATCGTGTTCAACGTCTTGCCGGTAAAAAGTATGTTGTCGTTAAGATGCTCGTTGATATGCAGAAACGCCAAAGAAAACGAGACGACCGTTTTTCCCGAACGTGTCGCCCCGTAAAGTATATTCCAGCGCCTGTTTGCGTTCCTTATTACCGCTTTTTGCTTGTCGGAATAGTACTCGCTCATTTCGCCGCACCTCTGATTTCCTCGCATATCTTGCTAAGCGCCTTGCCAACAGCTTCGTCACCCTCCGTCAAAGTCTCTTTCTGCCCGAGGTATTGTTTGCCGAGCCATATCGCCATTGTCGCGTTGCCGTTCTTCGCAATGTCAAACTGTATTCGCCTTAAAGACTTTTTACCGTTTGCGTTCCCTTTTTGTTTGCACTCTAAAAAAGTGTCTCTGTTGTCTGCGTTTTGCAGGGTTGCCACCGTTGTACCGAGAACACTCGCTATCTCCTCATCGGTACACATTATCTCTGCCATTTTGACGATCGCGTCTATCCCCGTAGCATTGAGTACGAGTTTCGGGCGACCTTTCGTCTTTACCTTGTCAAAGAACGCTTCCGCCCTTTCCTCTGCCACGGTTTCACCTCCCTGTTTCCCCGCAAAGAAAAACGCACGGGGATTACTCCTCGTACGTCTTTTAAGGGGGATTATGAATACACGAAAATCATGTCTATCTGCTTTTCGACAATATCATAATAACACATATAAACCCCGAAAAAGTGCAGCACTTTTTCCAAAATAATTTTTTGACTTTTTTTGAAAAATCCCTTGACTTGTTTTTCCGTATATGGTAACCTATATATAGAAAGCAAGGGCAAGCGCCCAAAGGAGTTAAGTATGAAAAAGTATTTTGTATTGCTGGAAGACGTAAAACGTAAGACTGACGAGATCGGATATTGTGACCCGATTATCAAAGAAGAGTTTGACGACGAGGCGAAAGCCCGCGCGTACTACGAAAAGCTGAACGTAGAAGACGAGTTCGATTATCTTTGCAAGGCTGACAAAGTCGATCACTACCTCGAAAAGAGTCTTGTCGCGGTCGAATACGTTTACGACGAGGACGTGGAAGATTGGGTTGACGCAGGCGAATTACACGACTATCTCGAAACGCAAGACGCGGGCAAAGAGTGGAGCGACGAGTAATGAGGGATAAAGAAGCTATAAAGCGCGCGCAGAAGCGCTACGAGGGAAGCGGGGTCATAAAGCGCAAGGTTCTTAAACTACACGCAGTCCACGACGCAGACATTATCTCTCACATTGAGAAACTGTCGAACCTGAACGGATATCTGAAACAGCTAATCCGTGAAGATATAAAAAAGACGAGGAAATAAGCCCTCGTCTTTTCATTGTTTTCTATACGCCTTTTATTTTACATATTACTACATCTGGCGGGTATCTTCCACCTCACTGTACGTCTAAGAGACGGTATTTTATAGCATATTTGTGTAACTGATTGATAAAATCGTCTTCTTTGTCGTAGATTCTGCGACGACTGTAACACAATGCGGTCTCAATGTCGTAGTCGCTTGCCCTGTGCGTTTGGAAGTACCTCATGCGGATAATCTTTGCGGTATCGCCTGCGTAGTCCGACAACGTGTTCTCTATCGCTTTGACCCATAAATACATATTGCTGTCCAGGATCGTATCACACGCTATCATACAATCCACGTGACTATCGCTAGACCCCACCCCCCCGCTATGCGAAACGGTATTTTGTGAGGCTATATCCGCAAATTTATCTGCTATTCTGTCCCTCATTGCAGGGTATTGCCTGAGTTTTGATTTTAAAATTTTTTTCGTCTGTGCGTTCATTCTGCGCGCTCCTCCTTACCAGTCCACCGTTTCGTCCACCACGTCCGCTTGCTCGCGGCTGGTCATTTTAAGATATATTCGCGTAATATCCAGACTGCTATGCCCCAGCAAATCCGCGAGTAAAGATATGTCAAGCCTATGCTTCAAAAACTCCTTCGCGAAAAAGTGCCTGAATCCGTGAGGGTGGAGTACCTCTTCATCAATACCCAATTTTCGCCCGAATTCCGTTATCTGTTTGTTGAGCGTCCTCTCAAAATTACGTATCTCGCAGATATTGTCCGATCGCGTGTTTCCCATAAACGCGTCGCTATCCGTTGCGTCTTTTTTCCACCAGCGGCGTATCACGTAACCGCTGTCAACGCCCAGCCCGGAAAGATAGTCGAGTATCTCCTCGCGCGCTTTTTTCGGAAAGTATATGCGTCTGCGTTTCGCGCCTTTGCCGAGCACGTCTATATAGCCCAATTTCACATTTTCGACTTTGACCTGCAACAGCTCACAACGTCTTACCCCGGTTGTCCCCATAATTCTGATCGCGAGATATACATTCGGTTTTTTTGTGTTTTTCATCGCTTCGGCGACCATAAAATCATAGTCAGCGCGGGTAATAACATTGTCGATATATTGCTTTGCCTGTACGGGTATGAGACGCACCTTGAACGACAACAACTTTTCGCCGTATTTTTCAGCTAAAAAACGCATATAAACGTGCGCGGCGTTGAGTTCACCGTTTATAGTTGCCGGGGCAATATCTGCGTCCTCGCGGTTGTTTCTGTATTCTGTCAGCGATTGCATTGACATTGTGCCGCCCATTATGCAAAAAACCTTTTCGACATTAGCCAGCACCGTGTATATGCTCCTCAACGTGCGTCCTTTGCGGCGTTTACTCTCTGATTTATATAACCACGCCTCAAACTCGTCCCTTTCAAACATAAACTCTATGTCCCTGTTGTCCGCTGTCATATCCCATTGCTCTACGCTTGCGCGGTTAAATTCTTCTGCTTCTGTCATTCCCGGTCTCCCTATCTTTTGATAATTTCTATGTTGTATCCGGCATATCGCGACATTAAAATGAATACTGTTCCTTTCGGGACGTTCGCTTTGTTGACCTTGCGGATTGCCGCTTTCAACGACCTGCACGGCTCAAAACTTGCACAATCTTTGCCGATTACTTCAGGGTGCGCGCTGTCGTCTACCCAGTTGTGAAGATGAGGGTAATACCAATAGTTCGCGCCGTGGTCGTAAATCGTTATATCCGTAAAGCCGTAGCTTTTTATCCTTGCGCCTTTCTGCTTGTCATACTTCATTCTTCTTTAACTCTCCTTTAAAAATTCATTGCCTTGTTGAGACGTTCAATTTGTTGCTGTTTATTTAACCGCAAATATATAGCAGTCGTGTTTATGCTGTTGTGACCCATCAGGTCAGCAAGCAAGGATATGTCTTTGTCTCTCTTCAAAAACTCAACGGCAAAAAAGTGTCTGAAACTATGCGGGTGCATTACTTTTTCGTTTATTCCGTATTTGTGTGCGTAGTTCTGTAACTGTTGAGCAATTCCTCTCGTCGTTATCTGCTCACCGAAACGATTGGAAAAAAGAAAATCGTTGTCTCCGAGCGCAGAAAAAAAAGACAGCACCTCTTCGTTTCTCAGACTATCGCAAAAATATACGCGCCTGATCTTCCCTTTCGTCGGGATCTCTGCATATCCTTTGATCAGATCTTTTTTCTTGAATTGTCGAAACTCTGATACTCTCGCGCCGGTTTTCCCGAGAAAAAGACATATATAATACATCTTCTTTTTTCCGTCTGTTTTAAGGCGTTCGAGCAAAAGGTCAAATTCATCGCGCGAGATAACATTTTCAACGGCGTTTGTCATTTGTACCTTTACCTTTTTTAATACTAAATCGGGTTTCCCGATAAATTTTAAATACTCTGAAATTGCTGTTATGTAGTGATTTGCACTTTTCGGCTTCATTCTTTCCAACAATCCGCGCTTCCACTCTATCAGATTACTTTTTGTTATCTCGTCGTATTTATCAAAATACTTCGACACGTGATCTATGTACGATTTTATCGTGTTTGGGGCTAGTTCTTTTTCCCACAGATAATTTTCAAAATCTCTAATTGTCGTCATTGTTTCACCTCTCAAAACTCAATTTCTTCTGGCGAATATGCGATAGCGTCGTCATATTCTTGCATTGTGCACAACATTTTCCGCCGCGCTGTTTTTTTGTGTTTCGATGAAAAAACGGTTCTGCACCTGCTTGTACAAAACGCCAGGAAAGACACTTCGTCATCTTTCCAACTGTCAATATCTTTCCATATCTCAATCGCGCAGTCCTGTATTAAATCATCTGCGCTGTAATATCCCCATTCTAAATTGCACAGGTTATGTGTTTTAATCCACCATTTTATGTCTGCATACACCCACTCTTTAAAAACGGCGCGGTTTTTTTCGTTCACGGGCAAATAGTAGTTCGCTGTTACGTCCCATGCGAGATTGTCAAGTCTATTATTCAATGAGTTCCCGTCTATATGCTTAACCTGTTTCGCACACGCAGGCGGATCACCGCGGAACGCTAGCAACACCAGCTTTGCCACCGAGCACGATTGTTGATTGCGCATTCCGTCCCGTAAACGTACCGCTGTGCCGCAGGCTTTTTGTCCGCTGGTAAATCTGACAACCTGACTCATAATTTTTCCCTCATACAATCGCCCGTTGACGATTCTATCTTTGCTTCGTACTCGTCCGATGTTGCTAACTTGATATTTTCCCTCGTAGCCGCGAACATCTCTCCACTCTTCTTCGCCCTGTGTTTCTTCGGCAACGTGTTTTCTTTTTCCCTTCGGGGCAATCCCGTGTTTCTTTTTTAATTTGCAGACAAACGCCGCGCTGACCCTGTATTTTTTCACAATGTCAACATTCCGCATGTTGATGAGGTCTTCGACAGGAATATCGTTCGCGCGCTCTCTGTGACGTTTTATATCCCATTTGATACAATCATTCCGTATAGTTCCGGTGCTAACGCCGTAATACTTTGCAATGGTCGCTATCGGCACATTTCCCGCGATCATTTTTTCAAGTTCTTCTTTGCTTCTATCCATAGGTCAACAACCTCTTTTACTTTTTTAAGCGTCTTAGAAACGTAAACATTTTCGCCGTTTTCAAGGAGAATAAACGTTCCTTTAAAGGGTTGATATATGTCTTGCCCTTTATATTTATAATGCTTCCATTCCGGCTGGGGGTTAATCTTCATTTTTCACCCACTTTACCCCATCCCACTTGTGAAGCCTTGCATAAGGGTTATGCTCGCAGCTTACACAGGGCTCTTTGTGCCAGCTTGTATTTGAGTTGAGCGCAAGTTCGCATTTATCCATACAGTAGCGACCGCATTCGCCGCAATGATCCTCTCTCTCTTCACCGAGCCATTTCAGCACATTGATAGGCTTGCCGCAAAATTTGCATTGTTTCATTTCCTTTCCTCCTTAATCTCGCGCTCAGCTCGTTTTATGCAATAAGTAAATAATTCTGCTTTGCTCTTTGTTTGCATTTTATCTTCGGGGAATACTATTATGTCGTGGTTTTTCATCGCTTTATCACAAATAAACCTAAGCGCTCGTTCCGCGACCTCGGCGCGGTGCTTGTAGTCCTCTATGTTCCCAAACCCAGCCTCAATCAGCTTATCTGCGAGTATTTCGTCATAGGTTGGTCTTACGTCGTGATTTGTAAACCGGCTAATCTCGCCGTTGCCGACACGCCTTACTCCCTCGCGGAAAATCTCGTGAAAGTCAGCGTACGCCTGCTCCGAAGCCTGCTTTATTATCTCAATCATCTTTTCTCTGTCAGTCATTATTCTTTTCCTCGTGTTCTATATCTTCCTGTGCCTTTTTCAAAAGCATCTCAACCCCATTGACCGCAAGCATAAAAGACGGAATTGCAAGTATTCGTTTGTAAAAGTCAAACAACGCTTTTTCGGCTATCTCTGCGCGCCGTTCTTGTTTTTCTGCCTCTGCTATAAGCGGACATAACTTGTCCGCTATTTCTTCCGCGATATGATCTACATCGTTGCTGTCGAGTTCGGCAGGTTCCCAATCCACCGCGGCAAGAGTTGTGTTGTCTCTGATTGTTTCCTTTACGACGAGGATTATCTCGTCCTTTACCTGTGTTTCGTCTTTCATTCTTCACCTCTCAAAAATTCGGGGTTGTCCCACTTGTTGCCGATGATTTCGAGTTCATCTTGTGGAGATTCGAGCCAATCGTGTAAATAGCCGTAAAGATTGCCGCCCACTTGGTCAAAGCCCACACCCATGTCCCAAATATTAATTGTTGCGACGATGTTTTCCTCTGCCTCATACGCCCCTAGTGTACTAGGGTCATGTGCCTCATAAAAGTAATGAAGCTGCACGATATCCCCCTCGAATATCTTGTTGTCGTTCTTGTCGTACAGCCCCGTGAACTGTCCGACGGTTTCGGGGTCAACCTCAATCGTGTCTAACCCGTTATGTATGCAAGTCATACCTGCGAGGTGTACGATGTCGCCCTCGACCCAATAACCGCCGTCTTTGCAACAGTCATTCGCTTTTGCTTTGCCTCTGAAAAGTATCTCTCTCATAAATCACTCCTTTATGTTTTTTATATAGTCCATTTATTGTCTCGCACTTGAAACGCGTCTCCGTGCTGTATTATGTCGGGATAATTGCTTTTCGCAATCTTCATTGCGTACTTATCTATCTCGTATGCGTGATACTCGACATTTGTAAATCCCATTTTGTCTAAACAATATCGACCTGTCCCAATGCCGTCATACATAGAAAGCACTACGATTTTTTCGTCTTTTGGCATGTCTTTCAACGCGCCGTTAAGTATATGTATAATAACCTCTGCCGTCCAACCATTACCAACAGCCTTGTATCTCTCTGATTCGGGAACGCCCTGCGTGTAATTTATAGGCAATGTTTGTAAAGCCTCACACTCATTGATTGTTAAATTTGTATACATAGACTTATCTTCGTTCAAGATATAATGCTGTGGGTGTCCTTTCTTTGTGGTTACGGTATAAGACTTTTCAGCATTAAAAGTCCTTAACACATCTATCTTCCTTTTATCTGAGTTTTTGAAAAACGGAGCATAAACCCATTTGCCAATAGCTCTCCATTTGTGGTTGTTCGGATTAAATATATCTCGAAAATAAATATGCCTATCTTCAGGCTGTTTGACATCGCCACAATTATGGCAATAAATACGATAGCGGTTTTGTGCAGATACCAAAGCTGAATTTATCTCAATGTACCTTGCCCCCGTATCTTTCGTTAAAAACGTACCGTCCCAAACTCCGAATTGCTTTTTAATCTCGTCCTTTATCGCTTGCGCCGCCGACTTGTTGTTTTCATACAGAAAATAGTCAGGATTGAATTTTTCCTTTGCTATCAGATAATTTTTGAACAGTTCCCAACCCATACCCGACGGCTCAGTTTCTCTATTGTTCTTTTGTGCGATCGACCAATATGTGCAGGGTGACCCGCCGATTAAAAGCTTTATCATAATCCCTCTCTTTTAAATCTCTATATCATCAAAGTTCTGCAAGTCTTTACGCCATTCTTCAAGTTCGTCCTTTGAATACGTCCGTTCAAGCGCAGAGGTCGCCGTCGTCTCTGCTCCTCGCCAGGCTTCCGCGAAAAGCTCCCACTTTCTAATCGGCGTCGAACCCACGCGCCAGTCCCTGTTTTCATTCCACGTCCAAAAGCTGACCGCTTCCGCTTCCGACCGGTGGAGCGTTTCGGTAAAGTATGTAATTACCTCGCTTTTCGTGGGTTTATTCTTCTTCTTTTCCTGTTCGGTAAGGGGGGATATAGGGGGAATAAGAATAATATTATTCTTCTCTCTATCTTTCTCTATATCTATCTCTGTGTTACAATTTGTTACAACGCTGTTACAATTTGTTACAACGCTGTTACAATGTAACGCTTTACCCTCAAAACTTGCCTTTTCGAGTTCGTTTTTCTGCGCTTCATTTTGCTTTAAAGCGCGGTGTTTCCTTACCCTTTCGGCGGTCTGAGTTTCTGAGCCTATGCAGTCCTGCAAAGCCGTCATATACAAAGTGTCGTTGTCCAAACGCTCAACAACACCAAAACGTATAAGCGCCTCAATAGCCAATTCGACAACGTTTACGTCCTCATCTAAGAGTAGCGCGAGTTCCTCGTTCGGGCTCGGCATAATGCGGTCGTACTTTATAACGCCATCCGTCTTCAGGCTCTTTAACTGCATTTTGAGATAGACTATCGCTAAGCTGTCCCCCTGCGGTAACTTTCTTAACGCTTTGACATACTTTTCGTCAAAAAAGTCTTCTTTAAGTTTCAGCCAATAGTACCGTTTTTCCATTTTCTTTCACCTCAGCGGCGCGGTTGCGAAATACCTTTTACAGTGTCTTTTCCACGCCTGCCCGTCGTCGTATGCTTCCTCTGCTTTCCAGTAAAAAGCGTCTTTCAAATCGTCCTCGTAAACGTCTACAAGTTCGCTTATGTCGATAAGTTCGAGTTCTTTTAACGCATTCATTGCCTTGACAAACGCCGCTCTGTCCAGCCCTGCCGCCTTTCCGGTCTTGTCTTTCACGATATCGAAAAGCGCGTCGATTACCTCGTCGTCGTCAACATAGATTTCGACCTGTTCGTCTTGAACGTAACATTTCAGTATGTAGTCCATATCGCACCCCTTTAAAACGGTAAATTGTCGTCTGACGTGTCTACCTCTTCGAGTTCGTCCACGCTGTTTTCGGTTTTAAGCCCGTCAGAGCCATTTTGAGCCGTGTTCTTCTTCAAGCTAAGGAATTCCACCTCGCTTACAGTAATTTGAAAATCCTTGCGTTTAGCGCCGTCTTTCGTTTCATACTCGTTAAAGTGTCCTGATCCGACAACTCCGACCCTGTCGCCTTTAGACAATTTGTCGCCGACGACCGTCGCAGTCGTACGGAAAGCAACGCAATTGAAGTAGTCCACTTTGTCTTTACCTGCGTTTACAGCGAGCGTGAATTTTGCGAACTCAACGCCGTTGCCGCTCCCTTTTTCAGGGTCTCTTGTAAGATTGCCTATTAAAATTACTTTGTTCATTTGTTCCCTCCTGCTATCGCGAGCAGTACCCCTACGAGTACTCCCACAACAACGAACGTGATTATTATTGTCGCTTGCATTTGAGTCTGTAAACCTTTGCGATTTTATCGTCTATCTTCACCCTGTCGGACAGGTGGTATCTTTCGATAAACGCATTGTCGCCGATTGTATGTAGCTCCGTGTGGTGGTCTCTGCAAAGCGGTAAACACCGTCTGCCGAGGTGGTCGACCTTTTCCCGGTCGTTGCCGATGCCTACGCGGTCGATATGGTGCAACTCCGCTTTCCGTCCGCAGACAATACAACGTTTGTGTATTAAACACGCATATATCGCGCGGTCTATGTCCTCGCAGAGGTCAAGCAACGATATTTTTGTCGGCACACCGTTTTCTACGATGAACTCAACGAGAAAATCGATAAACTCGCTCGCGAGCGCTTCGGGACAGTCCGCAAGGGAAAAGTCGCCGCACATTCTCTCTAAGCGTTTGAGCCGAAAGTCGAGTTTGAGTTGCCTTTTTAGGGTTTCGGGATATTCCCCGACCCACTCGCCTATCTCGCCGATAAGCGCGTATATCTTTTTACGCTGTTCTGCGGTGATCGCGCGCCTGTCCACTAAGAGGACGCGGGCTTCACGAGGCGACTGTCTTAAAAACTCTCCGAGGTTGTCCACCTGGACGGAGACTGTCGCGGTGCCCGTTTTCTCGTCGAACGCTGTCACCTTTCCGTCGATAACGTTCATATCTCTTTCTTTTCTTTGCGTTTAAGGCTCGCGCCGTAACGCAGTTCTTCGGCGGTCAGTTGTTCCGCGCTCTCTTTGTGACAGTACTTTGCGAACGCTTCCGGATTGCCGCCCGCCGAAATAAACTCATTGAACGCTTCGTCCCATTCGAGGTCGCCCGATGACGACGCTGACGACGCTTCGAAAGGCAAAGTCGGATAATCGTTGTACGTTGTTATCGTCGCATTACTTGCCTTTACGCCGTACGTAAAGACCGTTTGACCTTTGTTTTTGATGACGAGTTTGTTTATTCTGCGGTTGTCGTCGTAGCCGATTTCCGCGACGTCGAAAGACTGGTATTTATATTTGAGCCTGTATTTCGCATTTCCTCTGCCGTCCGTGCCGTCCGCGACCGTTGCGACGTTCAGAAAAATAAACGGTGACGTGTAGAGTTCGCGACCTATGCCCCACTTTGTGCCCGCACGTTTGAAAGCGTCAGACGCCTCGCCTTTCTTTTCGTTGCCCTCTCCGTCCTCGCGGGACTCAACGCCGCAGTCCCATTTCCATATTACGGCTCTGTCCGTCTGTATAACGCCTATGCCGCAATAAAGATTGCCCTTTATTTCCTTGTAGTCGCACTCCCATTTATCCTCGCCGAACGTTTCGTCGAGCAAGTCCATATCCGTGCGGGCGGTCTTGTAGAGAAGCGCGACTGCGCCTTTCTCCGTAACCTGCTTGACCTTGACCTCGATTTCGTCAGCTCTTAAAAGTCTGAATATACTCATTTTGTAGTCACCTCACCTTATTATCAAGCTCGTATTCGTTTTGAGGCACGCGCCCGCGACCTCTACGCCCCCTTTAAGTGCTTTGCCGATTTTCGTTTTGTCCGGGCTTCTATCAATCTTGACGACGGTAAACTCGTCGGGGATTACGTTTTCGTCGAGTATGTCGACGGACGTGCTCTGCCGTGTCGTCAGCATAACGTCGTCGCTCTCAATCTTCTTGTCTCCGAAAGCGACCATACTCGCCGCAATTCCCCTTTTGAGCCTGTCCGCAAGGTTTGCCTTTGCCTTTGCGCGGTCTCCGATCGCTTTCGCTCTCGCTTTGAGCATTTCGCTGTCGCCGGTCAGACGTGTAACGTACAGCGCGGTGTCGGTTAGCTTCTTTTTGCGGTCAATGCCGAGCGTCGCTATCTCTGCGTCCAGGTCGAACACCTCACCCGTTTCAGGGTCAACGTAAAGACCGCTTTCATCGTCGAAAGTCATTTCTTCCGCTTTTGCGTACAGCTCCGTCAGCCGACTGTCGATATTGAATAAGCTGTCTTTCATATCGCCGCCCTCACTATCTCTCTTACGCCGCAATTCTTTATCTGCGCGGACTTGACAAACGCGATGATATACCCGCGCTTCGTCAGCCTTTCGATTGCCTGCCTCTTTGCGGAAATTCTCGCGATTTCGTTGTTGTGTGTGCTGTCATTGAATACCTCAAACTCGACGTCCTCGGTCGTAGTGATTTCCCTGTTCGGTGCTTTGTTTGAATACTCGTCGAAAATCTCGACTTTGACCTCTACTTTGTACCACATAGTAGTCATTCTTATTCCCTCCAATTCGTTATATTTTTGTCTTTCTCACCGAAAGGTTTGCGATTGCTGTATTGCCGGTGCGGTAATCCCTGCGCCCGAACGACGTTTCCGCTCTCGTATAAAGCTCCCCGACCGTCTTGCCGAGTACTGCGCACAGCTTGTCCATATCGGACGGTATCGGCAACGTTTTGTCGTTCTCGATCGTCGAGAGTATCATTGCCGACGTGCCGACCTTTTCCGCGACAGCCGTCTGCGACAGTCCGAGCGCCTGTCTTGCTTCCTTTACCTTTGACATTGTTTAATCACCCCCTCCAAATTTGCCAGCGCACCCGTCAGCTTGATAACGACGTTGTGCAAGTTCGTTTCCGCTTTCGTAGGTCTGTCGATTTCGTCTTCGGTACAGTTCCACGTTCTGCCGTTTTCGAAAGCTACCTCGTAAAACTTGCCGACTATATCCGTAACCGTTCCGAACGTTCCCGCCGGGCAGAACGACAAGTCCTTTTTAAATACGACCGTTTCGCCGAGCTTGTAAGCCTTTGCCGCGCCTTTTTCCGTTATGGTCAGCGAGTCCGTCGGGCAGACGATGATTTCGCCCTGCGACCACCTCACCGCCCAACCAAAGCGCCCGGTCTTTAAAAGCTCTTGTCTGACGACGATACCTCTCTCGCCGACCTGGGGCGTATGAAACGGGGCTATATAATGCGCCTTGATATCAACAAACATAACCTCGTCTCCGATTTCAATTTTGTTTTCGTTCATTCTTTCTCCTCTCCCTGTAAAAATTCCATATCTTTGTGCAACTTTCCGCTTACAATTAATAAGCGTATTGCTTTGATTGCAGTAATGAATTCGCCCGAAAACCCGCACGCTTTCATAAGCTCGATTGTCTCTTTAAATTCTTCGTCTTTCATAATCCTTTACTCCTTTACAAAATCGCCTTAACGTACCTTATTGCTTCGAGATATTCTTTGCGATACTGTTCGTTATCAGCGTGTGTTTCGTTTACTTTGTTCTCAAAATCGGCTATCGTGCCAAAAAAACAACCACAGCGCACATAAATTTCACTCATTGTTTTGAAAAAATATGTACAACCTTTTCTGCTTCCGATACGATCGATTTTCAAAACGCGATCGATTTTGTCGTGTATGTTCTCAAAGAGTAGGTCGTTTTCAAGGTTGCACCGCTCGCCGAACGAGCAACACTTGCCGAACGAGCACTGCTCGCCGAACGAGCAACACTTGCCGAACGAGCACCACTCGCCGAACGAGCACCACTCGCCGAACGAGCAACACTTGCCGAACGAGCACCACTTGCCGAACGAGCACTGCTCGCCGAACGAGCACCGCTCGCCGAACGAGCAACACTTGCCGAACGAGCAACACTTGCCGAACGAGCACTGCTCGCCGAACGAGCAACACTTGCCGAACGAGCACTGCTCGCCGAACGAGCACCGCTCGCCGAACGAGCACCGCTCGCCGAAATTTTTAATCAGTGAATAATCACCGGTCGGACAGATAAGGCGACCGTTTTCATCGCGCTCGAAATTCTCCATATCCTGTATTGTGTAAACTTTCATAATCCCTCCTGTTTATTCAAACGATTTGAGCAGTTCGTCCACGGTAACGCCGCAGACCTTTGCTATTTTGCGAAGCTGTTTCGTTTTCGGCAAGTTCTCGCCGCTCTCCCACTTGGACACGCAATATTTTGACGTGCCCGCTTTCTTCGCGAACTCTTCCTGCGTACCGACTTTTTTACGCAGGTCTACAAATCTGACCTTTGCCATTTAGTCCTCCTGTTTTTCAGCGAGTATCTTTGCGCCTTTCTTAGCGAGCCAGCGCATTTGATAAAGCTTCCTTTTCTCTTTGTCGATGACGCGCTCTTTGTTCAGCGCGCACACACCGGCTTTGTACTCTTTGCTGTTTCTGATTGTTTCGATTTCCTGTTTTTCTTTTTCGGTTAACATATCCTTTAATCTCCCTTTTTGTGTTTTATTTCTTCCTCGATAAATCCGAGGACAATTTCTTCGATTGTGCAACCGAGTAGCTCCGCAAGTCGTGGTATCTCTCTTATGCGCGGTTTCCCTATGCCGTTCTCATAGTTGTACGCCATAACCTCGCTTATTCCGAACGCACGCGCAAACTCGACTCTCGTTGCAAACTTATTTTTTCTTAACTCTGTAAAACTTTTGATTTTCATTTTGCATAACCTCTTGACTTAATTAATTCTTTATGTTAATATTGCCGTGTTAGCAGTCGCACGCTTAGACTGCTAAAATTTATAAAAGGAGGTGAAACAGATGATAAGACAACGTGTTTCTTCGAGCGACATTTACTCAATAGGCTACGAAAACGGCACTCTTGAAATCGAGTTTAATTCTGGCGGAATTTATCAATATTACAATGTACCGCTTCACGTAGCGCAAGGGTTTATGTCTGCCCCGTCTCACGGACGATATTTTCATAGTGTAATCAAAGATCACTATGCGTATCGTCGCATTTGTTAGGAACGCAATGCGTTCCTTTTTTTTAATCCCACACGACAAACAGCCTTGCAGGTCCGCCGTTGATATTGCACTTAACAGGCTTGTCGTTTACTGATACATTGAAACTCTGATAAGGGTCGACCTGTATTTCTTGCACCGCTTCTCTTTTTGCAAGTTCGTTGACAAGGTCTGCCGTAGAAACTTTGAATAAATCTTGATTATTCATAAACCCTCCGTAATGTGTGTTGCCATATCGGCAACCTTGTAGTTTTATTATATTGCCATTTTGGCAACTTGTCAATAGATTTTTATGCAATTTATTGAAAATTTTTCAACTGTGCAATATTATAATGATATGGAGGGTTATGATTATGAAACAAAAGACGAGAATTAAAGAATTGAGACTAAAACACGGCTATACTCAAAAACAAATGGCGGATTATTTAATTGTAGATAAATCACGCATTTCTAAATGGGAAAACGATATAACGTATCCCTCACACGACCTTATAGAAAAATTGGCAAACTTATTTAATGTGTCAGTCGATTATCTGTTAGGGTATAGCGAAAATCCAAACCGCGACACGCTCCCTACGGCTACGGTAAAAATCCCTCTGCTCGGCAATATCGCCGCAGGACAGCCGATAGAAGCGATTGAGAACGTCGAGGACTACGTGTATATATCCGAGGATATGGCACGGCGCGGTACGTATTTCGCGCTTAAAGTCAAGGGCAACTCAATGGAGCCGCGAATATACGAGGGCGATATAGCTATAATCCGTCATCAATCCACCGTGAATGGCGGAGAGATTGCGGCGGTAAAGGTCAACGGCGACGACGTAACGCTGAAAAAAGTTGAGTTTGTCAAGGACGGTGTAAAGCTGATCGGGCTTAATCCGTCGTTCACTCCTCTGTTTTATACTACTGCCGAGTGTGTGCAAAAGCCGTTGACAATTCTCGGTAAACTCGTTGAAATAAGGAGTGCATTTTAATGAAGCTATCACAACCGCAACAGCTCGTCGCAAAAATACTTTTCGGTTTAGCGGACGACTATAGGCAAGCGGAAAAAGAAAGAGCAGGATTACCCCCGAAAAAGGAGGTATCTATGAAATACAAAGGAATACAAATAAAGGTACGCACGGACGGAAGATATTACGCGCGTTTTAAGGTCGAAAACGGCGTATATAAAGACGTTTACGGACGCACCCAGCAAGAGTGTTACAACAAGCTGAAAGCCCTTGTAAACTCGCCAAAGAAGCCGAAAAAGAAAGAAGCCCCGACCACGTTCGGAGAGTTCTTTGAGATGTGGTATAGGCAAGAGAAAGAGCCGTACTGCAAGACCTCTACTCTGCGCGGTTTTGTCAGTAAGCACAAAAACTACCTCGCAGGACTTGACCCGAGACCTTTAACGGACATTACCGCCGATGAAATTCGCGCGCTGATTGTCGGGATAAAATCGCCCAAAGTCGCAAAAGACGTGTACATTCTTCTCGCCGACATTTTCCGTAAAGCGGTACAGTACGATAAGGTCGAGCGTTCCGTAATGGACAAAGTCACCGTGCCCAAATACAAAGCCGAGCCGCGCCCTGCGTTTACCCGAGATGAAGAACGTGCGTTCGTTGCGGAAGCTGTCAAGTACGATTGCGCGGTTATGTGGTTTGCTATGTTGTACGAGGGTCTGCGAACGTCAGAAGCCCGCGCCCTCGCGCCGTGCGACATTCTCCCCGACCGGATTGTTGTTCGTCACTCCCTGGACGGAGACGGCAACCTTGTCCCAACAAAGACAAACACCGTCCGCACCGTTCCTCTTTTCGCCGAATTCAAACCCTACGCGGACAAGTACCGCGGCAACAGCGCAACGCCTATCCTGGGTAAGGTCAACAAACACACGGGTCTGCGTGAGTACAAAGCCATTCAGAAGGCAACCGGCATCACGAAAGACGCGTACTCTCTCCGCCACACGTTCGTCACCCGTTGCGCAGAGGCGGGTATCAGCCCGAAACAGATCGCGCAGTGGGCGGGACACTCCGATATAACGACCACTTTGGCGACCTACACAAACATAAATTCAGAGTTTGAGCGCGAGAACGTGACCCGCAAAAATGCGTTTGACACAAATTTGACACAAAACTGAAAACAAAACGGAAAAATCACCCGCGAAAAACGGGCATTTTCAGCCGAATATATACTGAAAACCGCCTAAAAATACACGGTAGCTAAGCCCCGGTAACCGCACCAGTTAAAAGCTATGCCCTATGAGGCAAAAAAAACGGAGAGGAACTTCCTCCCCGTTCTTTTTTTTGCCATTTTGGGCAGCTTTTATGGTGCTTTTACTCGGGATAGTCCGAATTTGTGGTCACTCAAAGCAGAAAGCCGGAAAGAAAGATTAAGTGACTTTTGAGTGATTTTGCGGCTTGCATAAAGTTGGTGAGAATAGATAAGCATATCAGCGAAACGCTCGCTTCGCTCGCTATTCCGTCACTCCCTTCGGTCGTTCCTTACACGTCCCTGTTATAAAGGGCGCGAACCGTGAGCCGTAAATAAACTTTGAATTTGAATACACTTTGCCGGCGAACGGTGCGGAAAATGCAAGTAATGACAATGCTTAACGCAACTGCTCTCTTTGCACTTTATTTTCGCGCAAGCGATAGCCCCGGGTTGTTTTGTTACCGGAAGCGATGCGTCCTCATCAGTCCGCTGACGACCTTTTCGGTCAGAAGATTATGTCGTTCTTGTTCAACGCTAAAACTCTTCCCGCCATACCGGCTAAGCCGATGGTTGATCCGCAAAATAAAAAGCGCAAGCGGAATGCTTGCGCTTCGTTTATTTTGCGTTGTCAATTAAGCATTGTTGCTATTGGACTTTTTAAGTTCTGCCAAAATCTCACGCAACAGCATCTCGCTTTCGCTCGGCTTGACCTCTTCGACGGGAGCGGGCTCTGCGGGAGCAGCCTCTTCGACAGGAGCTTCGGCAGCCTCTTCGGCAGCTTGCTCGTCCTTGTGAGCGACGGCTTCTTTCGCTTTTTCGCCGGCTTCCTTCATCTTGTTGAACGCCTTGACGATGAGGAAGAGTACGATCGCGGTGCAAAGGAAGGTAATGATCGCGCTGATGACTGCGCCCCAATCGAGAATGAGGGCGGCGGTGACGACGTTGCCCGATTCGTCAACGACGGCTTCGCGCAGCACGGTCTGAAGTGCGCCGGTATCGCCTGCGCCGGGGATCCAGTTGATGAGCGGAGTCAGAATGTTCTGGACAAGGGCGGTGACGATCGCGGTGAAGGCAGAGCCAATGATCATACCTACGGCAAGATCCATGACGTTGCCCTTATTGATAAAAGCTTTAAATTCTTGCAAGAGCTTCTTCATGATGTACCTCTCAAATTTTATTTCATCAGGATATTACAATATAAAATCGCATATGTCAACTGAAATTGCACAAAATGTCGAATTTTGACCAAATTCAGCGCGTTTTGCGGCGAGGCAAACCGGACGACTTTTCGCCGTACATATCGCTATACAGGGCAACGACTGCCGGAAATCCAGGCGGATCATTAGCCGGTGCTTCTGTGACCGAAACGCTCACATTTGTCGCCTCGCTCAAATAGTCGTGACCGAGCGCATTTTGAAAAGTCATCGTATCGACAGGTACTCTTTCGAGCAATTTTGTAACCTCTACAAGTTCTATTGTTTGATTATATAACATTGATTTTTCCTTTTTTCGGTGCTATACTTACCGCAGAGGACTTATTTATGCAAACTTTAATAAATCTCTGCGGTAAATATAGAAAATGGATATACAGCGTTTTAACCGCCGCAATTTTATTGTTACTTTGTTTCCCTGTAAGAAAAATTTATGCAGGAGCAGATATTCAAACCGGGACTTACTTATATGAACAACACCCGTATTTTCTTCGCGCCTTTTATTGGATAACTTCCGCAAAAAACTACTCTTTGATTGAGCCTGTCTACCGTTCCGATTTTTGGTTTGAGTTGTTCTCTTTTATCGCTTTGATACTGTTTGTTGCTACTCTTATTCTGTTTTGGATACGTGAAGCGCGCAGAAAAAAAGGCTTATTTTCTTTACCCTTGCTTTTTGCCTTTATCTCGCATTTTTTGCTTTTATTCGGTGTAGGTATTTACCCCAACGAAACAGAAGCGCAGGTTGTTTTTATCTCTAACGTGACTTTTTACCTGTTTATCGTCCTTGTCTGCCTGTACGCTTTCGCTGTTCTGTTCGGTAAGCTGTACCCGCGTATGCGCCCGAAAGTCGCAGAGATCGTGACAAAGGTTGCAGACAAGGTCAAGTCGCACAAGTCCAAAAATGAGCGCATAGAAGAACTCGAACGCCAAAACGCGGAAATGCAAAAACGGTTGGACGAGATAGAGCGTAAAAAATAGTATACAAAAATTTAAGACAATTCAAATTTAATTAATTTATTATCCTAATTTAATTTTTGCTCTCTGACAGGGCGAAAGATGTGCTGATACGCCTTTCTTCTCTCGCCGTCAGACTCAGGCAGGTTTTGTCGTTTCAAAAGAAAAACGACCTCGGTATATTGATGTGCACCCCAAAAGTTAGACACTTTTGGAGGTGCATATTTTATGGCAAAAAAAGGGCAAAAGCAAAAGAAGTATAGCGTAGAGTTCAAGATATC
>CASEHD010000004.1 GCA_949287655.1 uncultured Christensenella sp.
TATCTTGAACTCTACGCTATACTTCTTTTGCTTTTGCCCTTTTTTTGCCATAAAATATGCACCTCCAAAAGTGTCTAACTTTTGGGGTGCACATCACTGACGAGCGCGTTTTCGTATGTCGTTTTTTCTTTTTACTTAGCCGCTTTCTTCGCGGTATTGACGTAGCGCATTATCTCGCTTACGCCCGCGTACGTTTCAAAGCCGTCGGTGCCGGTCACGACCAGCGTCGGAGCCTGGCGGACGCCGTAGGTTTCAACGAGTTTCGTGTTTTCTTCCGCAAGCAATTTTACGTAATTCACGCCGTTATCGGTCAAAAACTTTTCCGCTATCCTGCAGTTGGGGCAGGTCTTGGTCGCGAACAGGGTCAGCTGAACGTCGCTTCCCGCGCTGCGGGTCTCCTTGCATTCCTCGACGGGCTTCATGCCTCTCTTGAGGGTGGAGTGCGCGATATCGTAGACCTGTCTGTCCTTGAATTCCTGCGACTTGCCGTCGTTCCAGTTCTGGACGGGGCGGTAGTAGCCGGTGATACGGCTGTAAACTTCGGTCCTGCCGCCGCATATCGGGCAGGTGTACTGCTCGCCGCTCAGATATCCGTGATCCTTGCATATCGAGTATGTCGGGGACAGCGTGTAGTAAGGAAGCTTGTAGTTGTCGGCGATCTTTTTGACGAGAGCCGCCGCAGCCATCCAGTCGGGGAGCTTTTCGCCGAGGAACGCGTGGAACACGGTGCCGGAGGTGTACAGCGTCTGCAACTCGTCCTGAATGTCGAGCGCGTCGAAGATATCAGACGTATAGCCGACGGGCAGGTGAGAGCTGTTGGTGTAGTACGGGGTGCCGTTCTCGTTCGCGGTGATGATGTCGGGGAACTGCTCCTTGTCGTGCTTAGCGAAACGGTAAGAGGTGGACTCTGCCGGCGTAGCTTCGAGGTTGTACAGGTCGCCGTATTCTTCCTGATAGTCGGACAGTCTTTCACGCATATGGTTGAGCACCTTCTTCGTGAATTCCTGTGCGGATTCGTAGGTCATATCCTTGCCGATCCAGTTCGCGTTGAGCGCGGCTTCGTTCATGCCGACGAGACCGATCGTCGAGAAGTGGTTTGCGAACGTGCCCAGGTAACGCTTGGTGTACGGGTACAGACCTTCGTCGAGAAGCTTGGTGATAACGGTACGCTTTGTCTTGAGCGAGCGCGCAGAGATATCCATAAGTCTGTCGAGACGTCTGAAGAAATCGTCCTCGTCTTTGGACAGGTAAGCGATACGCGGCATATTGATGGTGACGACGCCGACAGAACCGGTAGATTCGCCGCTGCCGAAGTAACCGCCGGACTTCTTTCTCAGCTCTCTGAGGTCGAGGCGCAGTCTGCAGCACATGCTGCGGATGTCGCTGGGCTCCATATCCGAGTTGATGTAGTTGGAGAAATACGGGGTGCCGTACTTAGAGGTCATCTCGAACAGCAGCCTGTTGTTTTCGGTATCAGACCAGTCGAAATCGCGGGTGATGGAATAGGTCGGGATCGGGTACTGGAAGCCTCTGCCGTTCGCGTCGCCTTCTATCATTACCTCGATGAACGCCTTGTTGACCATATCCATTTCCTTCTGGCAGTCCTTATATTTGAAGTCCTGCTCCTTGCCGCCGACGATAGCGGGGAGTTCCGCAAGGTCCTTGGGGACAACCCAGTCGAGAGTGATGTTGGAGAACGGAGCCTGCGTACCCCAACGCGACGGGGTGTTGACGCCGTAGATGAAAGATTCGATGCACTTCTTGACCTGGTCGTAATTCAGATTGTCTTTCTTTACAAAAGGCGCAAGGTATGTGTCGAAAGAGGAGAAAGCCTGCGCGCCCGCCCATTCGTTCTGCATGATACCCAGGAAGTTGACCATCTGGTTGCAGAGGGTGGCGAGGTGGCTTGCCGGAGCGGAAGTGATCTTGCCGGGGATGCCGCCGAGACCTTCCTGTATAAGCTGTTTCAGAGACCAGCCCGCGCAGTAGCCGGTAAGCATGCTGAGGTCGTGGATATGGATCTCAGCATTTCTGTGCGCGTTGGCGATCTCGTCGTCGTATATCTCGCTCAGCCAGTAGTTCGCGGTGATGGCGCCGCTGTTGGAGAGAATAAGACCTCCGACGGAGTATGTCACGGTAGAGTTTTCCTTCACGCGCCAGTCGGTAGCTTTTACGTAGCTGTCGACGAGAGACTTGTAGTCGAGCATAGTCGACTTCATATTGCGGATCTTCTCTCTCTGACGTCTGTAGAGGATGTAGGCTTTCGCAACGTCGGAATAGCCCGCCTGAATGAGCACGGACTCAACGCTGTCCTGTATGTCTTCGACGGCGATCTTACCGTCTTTTATCTTGGGCTCGAAATCAGCGGTGACTTTGAGCGCAAGCATGTCTATAACGCTGGGGTGATACTGCTTTTCTTTTGCTTCGAAAGCTTTGGTAACGGCTACTGCGATCTTTTTGATGTCGAATTCTGCGATCGTGCCGTCTCTTTTAATTACCTGATACATAGTTTCTCCTTCTTTTTTGGCGGATCTTTCCGCGTGCAAGAATCATTATAGCATCGCAATTCGCCCGTGTCAATATATTGTGGCAACATTTTTTAAAAAAACACAACATATTGTGGTTTTTGCGGTCGGGAGCCAAAAATGCAAGATTTGCGGAAGGGGGCAAAAACGGGGTCAAACGCGCTGATTTTCCGATATAAGGGCGGTTCCGGGCAAAAAAACCGCCGTCGCGGATCGCGAAGGCGGAAGGGCAGGGACACTATATATTGTGTTTTTCCGCTTTCAGTTTTCTCCTCTGATCCTTACCGAAGGCACCAGCGGGCGCATAAGGTCGACGAAGCCGCTCAGCTTTTCGTCTGAGCAGGGAGACAGATTGCCGAAGCGCACCGCGTCGCTGTCCTTGAAGTTCTGGAGGAAATAGCGTTTCGCGCCCTTTATCCATTCAGCGAGCTCCAGCATACCTCTGCCGTCGTGCAGTTCGTCGACGACGGTCGTGCGCAATTCATAATCTATATTATCTGAAAGAAGAAAACTTACGCTTTCTCTTATCTTATCCATATCGACGGGACAGCCCGCGGTCGCCGCATAGCGGGACGGGCAGTTCTTGACGTCCATCGCGACGGTGTCGATAAGCTTTTTCTCCGCAAGCGATTCAAGTCTGTCGGGGTAAGAGCCGTTGGTATCCAGCTTTACCGAATAGCCGATATCCTTGATCTCCTTTAAAAGATCTTCCGTATCCGCGTTGACGAGAGGTTCGCCGCCCGTAATACATACGCCGTCCAGCACTCCTTTGCGCTTTTTGAGAAAGTTTATCAGATAGTCTTTGGATATATCCTCTCCCTTTCCGGTGATTATCTCCCAGTTCTGACAGAACGGGCAACAGAAGTTGCAGCCCGCAAGGAATACCGTGCACGCCACCTTTCCGGGGTAGTCGAGAAGAGTCGTTTTCTGAAGTCCCGCAATAACCATATCAGTCTCCTTTGTGCAATCTATTATACACCGTTTTCGCCGGAACGGAAACGTTTTTGAGAATAAAAATTTGCGCGTATATAAAATCCGTAATATTGCCGTCGGGATCAGAGAAAAAAGAAGGGGCGCAGAGGCATGTCCGCGCAAAAGAAAAGTCCGCGGGGAAAGATATAGCGGACGATAGGAGGCGAAGACAGGCTTAAAAAAAGCGGGCGCCGGTCGCGCCCGCTTGTGTTAAGGCTTTGTCAGTCGCTGTTGTACTTTTCCGTCCTCGGGATCTGCGTGTATTCTTTCGGGCTTACGCCGGTGACCTTTTTGAATACTCTCGAAAAATACAGCTGATCGCTGAAACCGCACATCTCGGCTATCTCGTATATTTTATAGTTGTTTATATTCTTACTCAAAAGAAGCTTCTGCGCGAAACCTATGCGGGTCACGTTCAGGAACTGAAGAGGAGAGATCCCCTTTTCCTTTATGAATTGCCTGCGGATATAGTCCTTGCTGAGAGGGAAGGTCGCGTATACGTCGTCGAGGGAGAAATTGGGGTCGGAGAAATTCTCTATTATGCTGTTCGCTATCATCTCAACGTGCTGAGAGCAGTTGTCGCTGCCGGCAAAACCGGAGATTATGTTGAGTATGAGTTCCGTGAATGAAAGTATGATGTTCGCCTGGTTGGGCACTTCTGAATTGAAGTAACGGTAGCACAGCGTAAGCACGTTGAAGATATCCTTCTGCGGGTTGTCGCTGAGCAGTATCGCCTTTTTGAAAGAGGGCGTCCAGTTCGCGACCGTAAGGTATATATTCTTGAATCCCATTTTGGAGTCGTTGGTGTGCAGGGTATGCGGGGGAATGATGACCACCTGGTTCCTGGAATATTCGATCGCGTCGCTTCCGTCGAAGAAAGTTATCGTGCCGTCTCCGTTGGTGCAGTATATGATCTCCCAGTAATCGTGCTGGTGCTGAGAGACGTGAAAGGTCTTCATATTCTTTCCTATGTAGTTGATAATCGGCATAAATCCACCTCCGAGTATTATTTTAACTCATTTAACCTATTTTGTCCATAATTTTTTTACAATTTGCCTTGAAAATTTTTTCTTGTTATTTTATAATATACATAACGGGCGTATCGCGCCCGTACGAACGACGGTCAGGGCGGACGTTTCCGTCTGCCGTCGGAGGAGTGACAATGAATAAAAACGAAGTGTTTTCCGGCATCAGGAAAGAAGGCGTAGTCGTCGTCATCAGAGGCGACAGCGTTGAGCAGGCGCTGAAAACGGTCGACGCATGCTACAAGGGCGGCATCAGGTTTATAGAGGTAACGTTCACCGTTCCCCACGCGGACGTGATAATATCCACGCTCTGCGACAAATATAAGGGTACCGACATGGTCGTCGGCGCGGGCACCGTGCTCGACCCGGAGACCGCCAGGGCGGCTATCCTTGCCGGCGCTCAGTTTATATTCAGCCCCAGTTTCAGCGAAGAGACGATTAAACTCTGCAACCGCTATGCGATCGCGGTCGTCCCCGGCGTGTTCTCGCCGACGGAAGCGGTAAAGGCTCTTGAACTGGGTGCGGATTTCGTAAAACTTTTCCCGGGCGACGTGGCGACTCCCGCGGGGCTCAAAGCCCTGAAAGGTCCTCTTCCGCAGCTCAACATCATGCCCACGGGAGGCGTGAGCCTCGCGAACGCGGAGGATTGGTTCAAAGCGGGCGCGGTTGCGGTCGGCGCGGGCTCTTTCGTTACGAAGGGCGCGAAGAAAGGCGACTACGACGAGGTAGAGAAGACGGCGAGAGAGCTGGTAGAAAAAGTAAGGAATTTAAAGAAATAAGAGAGGCGTATATATGAGTATTCTGACTGTCGGAGAGATCATGCTCAGACTTCAGCCGTTCGGCTATAAAAGGTTCGCGCAGGCGGACGCATATGAGGCGGTTTACGGCGGCGGCGAGGCAAACGTCGCGGTGTCGCTCGCTCAGTTCGGCGAGGACGTCGCTTTCTTCACTAAGCTTCCCTCCAACGCCATCGCGGACAGGTGCGTGGGAGAGCTGAGAAGATACGGCGTGGATACGAAAAAGATCGTCCGCGGCGGCGAAAGAATGGGCGTTTATTTTTGCGAAAAGGGATGTTCCCAGCGCCCGAGCAACGTGATTTACGACAGGGCGCACAGCGCGATCAGCGAGATCGAGCAGGAGGACGTAGACGTCGACAAGTTGCTCGACGGCGTAGAGTGGCTGCACTGGACGGGCATCACCCCCGCGATATCGGATAAGACCGCAAAGGTCCTTGCGATAATACTCAAGGCGGCGAAACAAAAGAATATCACCGTTTCGTGCGACCTCAATTTCCGCAAAAAGCTCTGGAGCAAGGAAAAGGCGAACAAGGTGATGACAGAACTCGTAAAGACGGTCGACGTGCTGATAAGCAACGAAGAGGACTGCAAGGACGTGTTCGGCATAGAAGCTGACGACAGTAACATAAGCGGAGGAAAGATAAGCAAAGAGGGCTATGCGGCTCTCGGCGCGAAAGTGCTCGCAAAATTCCCCGCGCTTAAAGGCGTCGCGTTCACACTGAGAGAGAGTTACAGCGCGAGCCGCAACGGCTGGTCGGCAATATATGTCACGAGAGACGGCGTCTATTCGAGCAAGCATTACGATATCGACATCGTCGACAGGGTCGGCGGCGGCGACAGTTTCGGCGCGGGTCTTATATACGGGCTCAAAAACGGCATGGGCGAACAGGCGGCTCTCGAATTTGCGGTCGCGGCGTCCTGCCTAAAACATACGGTCGAGGGCGATTTTAACGTCGTTTCGGTCGCAGAGGTAAAGAAACTCGCGGAGGGCGACGGCAGTGGTAGAGTACAGAGATAACGTGATAAAGCTCCTCGGCAGCAAGCGCGCGGAAGAAATATACGCGGAGGTAAAGGACCTGCCGATAATAGACTATCATTGTCATCTTTCCCCAAGGGAGATATATGAGGACAGACCGTTTGAGGATATCGGCGAGATATGGCTGGCTGGCGACCACTACAAGTGGAGGCTTATGCGCGGCTACGGCGTGGACGAAAAGTATATCACCGGCAACGCTTCGTGGAAAGAAAAGTTTGAAAAGTTCGCCGAAGCGGTCGGTTATGCGCTCGGCAACCCGGTCAAGGACTGGGTCGCGGCGGAACTCATGTTTTTCTTCGGCATAACGACCCCGCTCAATAAAGATACTGCGAAAGAGATAAGAGAAAAGGCGAACGCGGTTATAAAGGAAAAGAAGATATCCCCGCGCAAGCTGATAGAGGCGGCGAATGTGGAATATATCGCGACCACAGACGATCCGTGCGACAGCCTGGAATGGCACGACCTTATCGCAAAAGAAGGCAAGCTTTCCGCAAAGGTCGCCCCGACATTCAGAACGGACAATCTGGTATCCGTGGAAAAGGCGGATTATAAGAATTATATCGCAAAGCTCGAAAAAGCGAGCGGAGTAGAAATAAAAGACCTCGGCGGTTTCGAAAGCGCGATAAACGAAAGGCTGGATTTCTTCGTCAGCCGCGGTTGCAGATTTTCCGATATCGGCGTGGCGGGCTTCCCCAAAACGGTCGCGGAAAGGAAAGACGCGGCAGAGACCTTCAAGAAGATACTTGAAGGAAGCGCGACGGCTTACGAGGAAGACGCTTTTAAGGGATATCTTTACGTATATCTTGCCAACGAGTACAAAAAGCGCGGGATAACGATGCAGATGCACCTTGCCGTGACCCGCAACTCCAATAGCGCGATGTTCGAAAAGTGCGGAGCGGACAGCGGCTTCGACTGTGTGGGCGACGCGATAGATACGGTCACTCTTACGAGGGTTATCGACGCGATGAATATGAGAGAAGGTCTGCCCGAAACGATAATATATACGCTCAATCCGTCGATGTATTACACGCTTATCACGATGATCGGCGCGTTCAGGGGCGTGCACCTCGGCGTAAGCTGGTGGTTCTGCGACCACAAGCGCGGTATGAGAGAGACTTTCGACAGGCTTTCTGAATTGGGACACATATGCTCTATGGTCGGAATGCTTACAGACAGCAGAAGCTTTTTGTCCTATACGAGACACGACTATTACAGACAGTGCCTTTGCGATTTTCTCGCGGACAATTCGTCCGAAAGAGACGGCGACGCGCCGACGGAGGTCGCGAAGAAGCTGTGTTATTATAATGCTAAGAAACTGACGGAGGAATAATTATGGCATTCAGAATGACTTTCAGATGGTACGGCGAGAACGACAAGGTCACCCTCGACGATATCAGACAGATACCGTGCGTGCAAGGCGTCGTTTCGGCTGTCTACGACGTTCCTGTCGGGGAGGTATGGCCCGAAGAGAATATCGCCAGGCTCAAGAAACTCGCCAACGACAAGGGACTTACCTTCGAGGTCGTCGAAAGCGTACCCGTGCATGAGGATATAAAACTCGGCAACGCGAATGCGGCGAGGTTTATCGAAAATTACAAAGAGAACGTCAGAAGGCTGGGCAAGGCAGGCGTAAAGTGCATATGCTACAACTTTATGCCCGTGTTCGACTGGCTGAGGAGCAACCTCGCGAAAGAACTTCCGGACGGCTCCAACGCGCTCGCTTACGATCATAAGACCGTACTTGCGATGAATCCGCTGACCAGCGAACTTTCGCTGCCGGGCTGGGACGCGAGTTATACCAGAGAGGGGCTCAAAGAGCTTCTTGAACAGTACAAGGATATCGACGACGAAAAGCTGTGGCAGAATATGACCGTGTTCCTAAAAGAGGTCGTTCCGGTCGCGGAGGAGAGCGGCGTCAGGATGGCGATCCACCCCGACGATCCGCCGTGGGGAATATTCGGACTGCCCAGAATAATCATCGACGAAAAGAATCTGAAGAGATTTTTGTCCGTCGTCGACAGCCCGAGCAACGGCATAACGCTTTGCACGGGGTCTCTCGGAGTAAATCCGAAAAACAACCTCGTTTCCATGATAAAGACCTGCAAGGGCAGAATGCCTTTCGTGCACCTCAGGAACATAAAGATAACCGGCGACCATTGCTTTGAAGAGAGCGGTCACCTCAGCGAAAAGGGAAGCCTGGACATGTACGACATCATCAAAGCGCTGTACGACGGAGGATTCGACGGTTACGTACGTCCCGACCACGGCAGAATGATCTGGGGCGAGACGGGCAGAGCGGGTTACGGTCTGTACGACCGCGCGCTCGGCGCAATGTATCTGCAGGGCATCATCGAAGCGGTCGAAAAGAACGCGGAGAAAAAGTAATATATCTTACAAATATTAAGAATCAATATAATATAAGGAAGGAGAAAAGATTATGTCGGTCTACAAGGATAAAGTGGTAGTCATCACCGGCGCGGGCGGTATCCTGTGCAGTGAGATCGCAAAGGAATACGCAAAATACGGCGCTAAGATAGCCGTGCTCGACCTCAACCTCGAAGCGGCTGAAAAGGTCGCTGACGAGATAGTAAAGGGCGGCGGCGTCGCCAAGGCGTACAAGGTCAACTGCCTCGATAAGGAAAATATGGAAGAGGCGAGAGTCGAGATCAACAAAGATCTCGGCAAATGCGACCTTCTCGTGAACGGCGCGGGCGGTAACAATCCCAAGGGCACTACGACCAACGACTATTTCGATATGGCGGACGTTGAAAACCCCGACGTAAAGAGCTTCTTCGACCTCGACGGCAGCGGCGTGGATTTCGTGTTCAAGCTCAACTTCCTCGCGACCTTCCTTACGACCCAGGTCTTTGCGAAAGACATGGTGGAAAGAGGAGGCAACATCATCAACATTTCGTCGATGAACGCGTTCAGACCTCTTACCAGAATACCCGCGTACAGCGGCGCGAAAGCTGCGGTCAGCAATTTCACGCAGTGGCTCGCGGTGCACTTTGCGAAGGCGGGTATAAGAGTAAACGCGATCGCTCCCGGTTTCTTCGTCACCAATCAGAACAGAGCGCTTCTGTTCAATCCCGACGGCACTCCGTCGGCGCGTGCGGAAAAGATACTGCGCGGCACTCCGATGGGCAGATTCGGCGAGGCGAAAGAGCTGATGGGCACGATGCTCTGGCTCGCGGACGACGAAAAGGCGGGCTTCGTTACCGGCATAGTCGTTCCGATCGACGGCGGTTTCTCCGCTTATTCGGGAGTCTGATAAAGGGAGATGTAAAGGGATTATGAGTACAGTTGCGGTTTTGGGTCTGGGAAACAGAGGCAAGAATTACGGCGGACATCTGAATAAGCTGGACGGCGTGAAGATTGTCAGCATCTGCGATAAATATCAGGCTAAGATAGACAAAGTAAAAAATGCGTGGAACGTGCCGGACGACAAGTGTTTTACCGACGAGGACAAGTTCTTCGCGCAGGGTAAGATAGCGGACGTCATGGTCATCGCAACGCAGGACCGCGACCATTACGGTCACGCGATAAAGGCGCTCAACCTGGGGTATAACCTGCTTCTCGAAAAGCCGGTCAGCCCGGATATCGAAGAGTGCCTCGAAATTGAAAAACTCGCCAGAGAAAAAGGGCTCAAAGTGCTGGTCTGCCACGTGCTCAGATATGCGAATTACTACCGCAGGATAAAGAGCATAATCGACAGCGGAGTCCTGGGCGACATAAAACTGATAAAACACGACGAACACATCTCCTGGTGGCATTTCTGCCACAGCTACGTCAGGGGAAACTGGCGCAGAGAAGAGGAGACGACCCCGATGCTGCTTGCGAAATGCTGCCACGATATGGATCTTCTTTATTGGTTCGCGGGCGCAAAATGCAAGAGCCTTTCGTCGTACGGCGACCTCAGTTATTTTACGAAGGCGAACGCTCCCAAAGGCGCGACCGCAAGCTGTTTCGACTGCCCGCACAGGGATAAGTGCATTTTCGAATGTACCTACCAGTACGTCGGCAGAGGACTCAAAGGGCACAAATTCCCGTGGGGAACGTACGCGTTCTGCACGACAGGCAAAAAGGCGGACATACTCAACGCGCTCAAAAACGAGGAGAGGGGTAAACTCTGGTCCAGGTGCGTGTTCGGATGCGACAACGACGTCGTCGACTGCCAGACCGTAAATATGGAAATGGAGAACGGCGTAAAGATCGTTATGACCGCCAACGCGTTCAACGAAAAGGACCACAGGCATACGGAAATAAGGGGCACAAAAGGCGAACTTATCGCGGACGACAGCGGCAGCGTGATAACCTTAAAGCTGTTCGACCGAAAGCCGAAGAAGATAGTCGTCAACATTATCCCCGTCATCAAAGGGCACTACGGCGGCGACCAGGGCATAACCAAGTCGACTGCTGACATGCTGGCAGGAAGGCTCGACCCGAAGTGGCAGTACACCTGGATAAAAGACACGATAGAAAGTCACCGCATCGTCACCGCGGCTGAGCTGTCGAGAAAGAACGGCGGCAGAAAGGTCGATATGACGGAGATTCCCGATATAGAATAAAATGAGGACGGTTCTCGAAGGACAATACGTACTCACCCGCAAAGATCAGAGCACGCATTACAAAATACCTTTTGTCGTGCCCGAAGACGCGGAAAAGATGTATATCGCTGTCTCATACGGGCCGAAATACAACTACGACGAGGAGTACGGCGTTGCGCTCATACGGGAAAACATGATGAAGCAGGCGGGAGAGCCGCTGATGTCGGAAGGCGAGATGAGGGCGAAACTTCCTCTTGACAACCATCTTTCCTTTTCGCTGGACAGTCCGGACGGTCCGGTCGGTACGGCGCACAGGAGCAGTAACAATCAGAATTTTACGATATGCGCGGAGAGCGCCGACGGCGGCTTTTATCCGTGCGCGATAAAGAAAGGGAACTGGGTTTTTACCGTCAGCGTGACCTGCATAATCACGGACCAAATTACGGTTTCGCTGAAAGCAGAGGTCGGAGAATGAGATATTTCAGATGCGAACTGCATACGCATACGACCTTGTCGGACGGCAGAATGACTCCGGAAGAGCTCGTTGACAGAGCGCTCGAATGCGGATACGACGCGATCGCGCTGACAGATCACAACACGGTCGCAGGCGTGAAAAGAGCGGTCAAGGCGGGCAAAGAACGCGGGCTGACAGTGATCCCCGGTATAGAATGGACAACGTTCTGGGGTCATTTCACCGTGATCGGCGGCAAGAGCGACGTGTTGTGGCGGGATATAACGCCGGATAACGTAGACGGGATGATAAAAAGGGCGCAGAGCACGGGCGATATCGTCGCGATTGCGCACCCTAGGCGAATGGGATATCCTCTTTGCAGCGGCTGTCACTGCGATTACGATATCGGAAAGCTGACCGGCGCGGACAATTATGAGGTCTGGTCGCACTATTATCCCAACGAGGGAGTCGCGGCGAGACAGCAGAAAGAGCAATGGTACTCTCTTCTCGACAAAGGACACAGGATAGCGGCGGTTTACGGGTATGACTGGCACAGCCGCGACGATGTTCCGCCGTCTTACGCGTACACGTACGTGGGTGCGGAAAGCGCGTCTGAACGGGATATCTTGACCGGGCTGAAAAGAGGAGCGACGTATATCACGGTTGGTGTTGAAGTCGACTGCAAGGCGGTCGTCGGCGGGAAGGAGTACGCGATAGGAAGCGTTCTTCCGGAAGGCGAAACGCAGATAAAGCTTTCGTTCCGAAAGATAGAGGATTACCGCTCGGATAAGCCGTCTCGCCTGACAAAGGCGGAAATAAGAACGGAAAAGGGAGTTACCGCATTGCCGGCGGAGTTCGGGAAGCAAACAACGGCGGAAATAAGTTTTTCGCGATATTGTACGGTATCGGTATACGGAGATAGAAAACGCGAGGAGCAACTGCTCGCGATAACAAGCGCGTTTTACAGGGGAGGACGAAAATGATCACGGCACACGGCGGCGCACTCGGAACGGGGCGTAACTCAAAGATCTACTTTGAGAACATAAGCACGTTCAAAGCGGACGCGATCGAAGTCGACGTACACAGAAGGGGAGGATTGTTATACCTCAGCCATCTGCCCGCTCCGTTTTCGTACAAGAAGAAGATAACCCTGGCGCAGGCTTTCGCATTCGCGAGAAAGAACAACGTAAAGATCAACTGCGATCTGAAAGGAAAGGGGCTGGTGCCCGACGTGATAAAGCTCGCGAAAGAGATGGAAGTCACCGACCTTCTGATATTCACCGGTTCGGTAAGGCTCACCGACAGCGAGGTCCTGACCGAAGGCGCAGCGTGGGTCAACAGGATAAAGGGACTGCCGTACAAGGCTAAGAACGTCGGGAAGATAAAAAAGGCGCTCGACGACACGAAAAATCCGCATTTCGCAGGTCTCAATATAAACAAGAGGTATGCGACGGACGCGTTTCTCGCCGCCTGCAAGACATACGGTGTAAAGCTGTCGATATTCACGGTGGACAGCTATAAAGAACTTAAAATGCTGGTTCCGATGAAACCTGCAAACATAACGACGAATTACCCTGTTGTCGCGTCCACGATACTTTTCGAAACGCGGCAGGCGGAAAAGGAGAGCAAATGTTAAGGTTAGCCGTAGTCGGCATAGGCAGAATGGGCGGAAAGCACGCGCGGAATTTCTGCAAAGGTGCCGTAAAGAACGCTAAACTCGTCGCGGTCTGCGATACCGACTTAAAGGCGCTGGACGCTTTCGGAGCGAAGCATCCGGGCGTCGCGGCATATGCGGATTACGATAAAATGCTCGACGAAGCGAGACCCGACGCGGTAGTCGTCGCGACCCCGCATTATTCTCATTCCGCACTTGCGAAAAAAGCGCTTGAAAAGGGGATAAGCGTGCTGGTGGAAAAGCCGATAACGGTTACCGTAAAGGACGCCGATTCGCTTATCAAAGTCGCGAAGGCGCACCCCGAAGCGATATTCGCGATAATGTTCAACCAGCGCAGCAACAGCATTTACGCGCGGGCGAAAAAGATAATCGAGAGCGGGAAGCTGGGCGATCTGCAAAGGGCGTCTTTCACCGTGACAGACTGGTACAGAACGCAGTACTACTACAATATGGGCGGCTGGCGCGCCAGCTGGTCGGGAGAGGGCGGCGGTACGCTGATAAACCAGTGCGTACATCAGCTGGATATCCTGCAATGGCTGATCGGAATGCCCGAAAGGATAATCGCGAGATGCAAGACGGAAGGCAGGAATATAACTACCGAAAACGATGTGACCGCGCTTTTCATGTATAAGAATTTCGACTGCGTGTTCACCGCTTCGACGCATGAACTGCCGGGCGAAAACAGACTGGTCATCGTCGGCTCGAAGGGTACGATCACGATAACAAGACACAAAGCGGTGATAAAGTACCTTAAAACGGACGAAAAAGAGGTCAACGCGAGGGCGACGAGAGATTACGGCAACCGCGCCGATAAAAAATACTCGAAAAAGAGGATGTACTACGGTCTGAAAAACTATATCACGGACGCTCTGTACGGACAGCAATGCAACATATTGCGCGACTTCGCGGCGGCGGTCGAACACAAAGACCCGTCTTTGCTCAGGGCGCGCGGCGAAGAGGGCGTAAACTCGCTCAACATAATAAACGCGATAAACATGTCCGCGTGGAAGGGTAAAGAGGTCGCCGTTCCGGTCGATCCCGAAGAGTACGAAACAATGCTTGCCGAAAAGATAGAAGGCGAGAAAAAAATAAAGTAATGCCGGTGAGGAGGATATAAAAATTATGGCAAACATTATGATTTCGGGCTTCTACGACGAAGTCAGTTCAAATCTCGACGAACAGATAAAGCTTATCAAAGAGTACGGCGAAAGCTACCTGTGCCCCAGAGTGGTGGACGGTAAGAATATCGCCAATTATACAGAGCAGGAGTTCAGAAGCACGATAAAGCCGCGTCTGGACAACGCCGGCATCAAATTTTCCTCTATCGGTTCCCCGATAGGTAAGGTGGGGCTTTACGACGACGAGGCGTACGAAGCGCAGCTCGGGAAGCTCAAAGAACTGGTCAAGATATGCAAGGACATGGACTGCAAGTACATCAGAATGTTCTCTTTCAGAGTAAAGGCAAGCGGCAATTACGACGAGTATTTCCCTGAGGTCGTAAAGAAGCTGCGCGGCTTCCTCAAAATCGTCGAGGGCACAGACGTCATTCTTCTGCACGAAAACGAAAAGAGGATTTACGGCGACACGCCGGAAAGGTGCCTGCAGCTGTACAATGAGATAAACCACCCGCAGTTCAAGCTCGCTTTCGACGCGTCCAATTTCATACAGTGCGGCGTAAACGTACCCAAGGCATACGATATGCTCAAGGATTACGTCGTATATTACCATATAAAAGACTGCTCGCCGGAGAAGGTGGAAGTTCCCGTCGGTCTCGGGCTCGGCAATTACAAAGAGATGATAAAGGACCTCGTCGTCAACCGCAATTACGAAGGTTTCATGACTCTCGAGCCGCACACAGGCAAGTATGCTGACCACAAAAAGCTGTTCTATATTTTCGGCTGGTTCACCTGGATGCTGCCTTACGTCGGCAAGTGGAACAAGGTGTTCAAGCGCATAAACGCGGCAAAGGGCATATCCCCGCTGCAGACGGTCACCAGAAAAGACATATTCACCTGGCAATATCAGGGGCTCAAGGAAATAATCGACGAAGTCGAAAAGGAGAATAAATAATGGACAAAGTCAGATACGGCATAATCGGCATAGGAAAACAGGGCAGCAACTACGCGAAAAGGCTGTTTAAGGGAATGGACAAGAACGGTCGGCTGGTCGCGGTCTGCGATATCTCCGAAGACCGCAGGAAATGGGCTGAAACGGCTCTTCCCGGCGTAAAGGTCTTCGGCGATTACAAGGAATTGCTTGAGAGCAAGCTCGTCGACGCGGTCATTATCGACACTCCTCACTATGCGCATCCGACGATAGCCGTCGATGCTCTGAAAGCAGGTCTCAACGTGCTTTGCGACAAGCCCGCGGGCGTGTTCACCAAGGCTGTCAGAGAGGCGGCGGAGTTCGGCAAGACAAAGCCGGAACTTAAATTCGGTCTGCTGTACAACCAGCGTACGAACAAAGTTTATAAGAAGGCGAAAGAGATAATCGAAAGCGGAAGGCTGGGCAATCTCAAGCGTATCGTCTGGATAATCACCAACTGGTACCGTCCCCAGGCGTACTACGACCAGGGCGGATGGAGAGGCACCTGGGCGGGCGAAGGAGGCGGCGTTCTCATCAATCAGGACCCGCATCAGCTCGACCTGTTCACCTGGCTCGCGGGAACACCGATAAAGAAGGTATGGAGCAACGCAAAGACGGTCGGCAGAAAGATCAACGTGGAAAACGACGTCACCGCGGTCTGCGAATTCGAGAACGGCGCGACAGGCGTATTCATCACGTCGACCCACGACGCGCCCGGCACCAACAGACTTGAGATCACCGGCGACGGCGGCAAGATAGTCATAGAGGGAAACAACGACGTCAGCATGAAACTGAAATTCACCGAAAACAGCGTGCCCGAACCCGAATTTTCAAAGACGAACAAAGTGTTTATGGGCAAGATACCCAACAAGGTGTCAAAGTATAAGCTGGGTCTCGTCGATATAATAAAGGGCATAATCGAGCAGCAGCACATTGTCGTCATCCGCAACTTCTCAGAAGTCGTACTGGGGAAGACGGACAAGCTGGTCGCTTCTTACGCGGACGGACTGAACGGTCTGGGCTTCTCCAACGCGATACATCTTTCCGCGTGGACGGGCAAAGAGATCGTATATCCTTACGACGAGGATCTGTATATCAAAGAACTCGACAAGAGGATAGAAGAAGAAAAGAATTCCGGCGTTAAGTAAGCCGAAAGAGAAGGATAAATTATGGAATACAAACTCAAGAGCGGGAAGATAATCACGACCGGTAAAATGCATGAAAGGGCGTTTTACGACGTCAGCAACAACCGCATTACCGCACAGTTCGACGGCAGAGGAGGGATATCCAAGTATGCCGTGATGAATAAATTTTCCGTGTTCACCAACTATTACTCTCTGTATACGGTGGACGGCGTGCCTTTCGACTATATGGAAGACAAGGTCGTCACGATGGAGGGCAAGAGGCAGATAACGAAGATAGAGCACGAAAAGTGCAAGCTGACGATAACGCAGTTCCTCGACAACGAGAGCAACGCGATATATGTTGAAACCGCGGTCGAAGCGAAATGCGACATGACGTTCGACAACACCGTCAACTTCGGCATAAATTACGAAAGCTACGTTCAGCAGCTTCTCGCCAACAGGCTGAGTCCCAAGACGATAGCCACCGTGCTCACCGGCTTTATTAAGAGCAAGAAGAACGGTCTGACCTTCTTCGGAGAAAGCGCTAAGCTGCACGGCGACGTCCTCGGCGATTTTTATCTGGATTTCGCAATAAGCGAAGGCGCTCGTGCGGGCGAAGCCGAAAGAGGTTTCCACAACCAGTTCAGCTACGGCGCAAAGCTGCGCGAGGGCGAGTTGAGAAAGTTCAGATACGTCGTCAGCGCGGGCACAAGAAACGACTTCACGTTCTGCGACGTTATGCAGGCGCTCAAAAATTTCGACGCGGCGATGAAAGAAGCTCAGCAGTATATAGACGACCTGGGTTGCCCGGCATGCGTGAAGGGCGACGACTTTATGGAGACTTACTACAAGTCGCTTCTCAACTGCAGCATATCCAATTATAAAGAGCTGGGCAAGTTCAAAGGCTTCCTCGCGGGCATAGTATATCAGTTTCCGGCGAGAACGTATTACCGCGACGCTTACTGGACCGTGCTTTCCGTGCTGCCGGTAAGACCCAATCTGGTCAGGAACGAGATAGTCACGCTCGCAAACGGCATAAACAAGAAAGGCGAGTGCCCCAGCGCGGTCAAGTTCAACTTCAAGAATTACTGGGGCAACCACTACGATTCGCCGTCCTTCTTCGTCGCGATGATATACGATTACGTCGTACACACGGGCGACCTGGGCGTACTCAAAGAGGAATGTACGTGCGGCACGATAATCGAAGCGGCTAAACTCGTCCTCGACAGGCTGGGAGAGGAGACGGACTCGACCGGGCTTCTGGTCAAGGGCGGGGAATACAACCGCCGCGACTGGTGCGACAACGTGTTCAGAAGCACTTACGTCACTTACGACGAGGCGCTTTACGCCCGCGCGCTGTTCGCGATGAGCGAGCTTTCGGACGCCTGCGGTATGGACGGCAACGCTTATTATGCTAAATACGTCAAGGTAAAGAAGGCGATAAACGACATTTTGTGGGACGAAGAAAAGGGATATTACGTCAACTACAAGAGCAAGGAGTTCACGGAAGACAACCTGTCCATCGACACCGTGGTCGCGGTGCTGTTCGGCATATCGGACGAGGAGAGGTCGAAGCGCATCCTTAAGAATATGGAAAGAATGCTCGAATCCAAAAACAACAAAGAGCAGAGAGCAGGCGACTTCGGCACTCTCAGCGTATATCCGTTCTACAAGAACACGAAGGACATCGTTCAGAAATCCTCGCTGCCTTACTACTACCACAACGGCGGAGACTGGCCGTACCTTTCGTGCGTATACGCGTATGCGAAACTCATGTACGGCATGGAGTACAGGTATCCGCTCACGAGATGGTTTGAATACAATCTCGACCAGGGCAACTATACTCCCGTAGAGTTTTTCAGTCCGATACATCCGCAGGGCTCGCTGTTGCAGGCGTGGTCGAGCACGGGCGCGTTCGTACTCTCTTACAGCGACGGCAATTTCTTCCGCAAACAACTCGGCGACAAGCGCGTAAAGTAAGATAAAGGAAGACAAAAGACAAAAAAACGCCGCAAGGCGCAATGAATAAACAAAAAAATAAACAATGGGAGGTTATGAGGTGGAAGACACGACAAACACCATCGATCAGGCGGGCGCTACCCCCGGTAGTCCTGTCGAAGAGGAAGTTCTGAGCGCCGAAGATCAAAAGCTCATCAATCAGAAATTCCTTAAGCCCAGAGATTACGTGCTTTTCTCGCTGGCAAGATTCGCAAGCAGCGCGGTCACGGGTCTCGTACAGGGTTATTTGTTGTTCTATTACACTGCGTGTATGGGAATTTCACCTACGGCGGTAGGTACGATGTTCCTTATCACAAAGATTTTCGACGGTCTCAACGACCCCGTTATGGGTATTATCGTTGACAGAACGCGCACCAGATGGGGTAAAATGCGCCCGTATCTGGTTTTCGGCGCCGTACCATGGGCGATAGTTACGATATTGTTGTTTTTGCCGATATCCAATTGGAGCAGCGTAGGCAAGATAGTGTGGATGTACATAACGTATATCATGTACGATATCACCGGTACCATAGTCGGCGTTCCTCTTGACGGTATGCCGGCGGTCGCTTCTCCGAATATGGACGAACGTTCGAAAATCATTTCTATCAGCCGTATCCTCGGTTCGATAGGCGAACAGTCCGCGCTGGTGCTTATCTCGATAGGACTTATCCTTACCAACGACGATTACGCCAACACGTATTTCATCGTTGCCATCATCATCGGTATTCTCGGACCTCTGTTCATGGTTCTCGGCGGCATAAGAGTAAAGGAAAGATGCGAACCGACAGAAACCACGCCCAGTCTTATTGAAGGTTTTAAATATCTGTTCAAGAACAAACCGTTCCTGCTGTTGATATTGTCCAACCTTCTTACGTTCTTCAGAAACCTGGTCAGTGCGGCTATAATGTACGTTGTCGCGTACATTTACAGCAACGGTTCGCTGCAGATAGCTTTCGCGCTCCCCGGTGCGATAGCCTCCATGATAGGTATGTTGTTCGCGCCCAGACTGAAGAGGATGATGGACTCGAAGAAGTTGTTTATCTTCGCTACTGTATGGCATTCGGTGGCGCTTGCGATCATATTCTTCATCTACATAATAGGCGGAACCAACTGGATACTCATCGCGGCTCTGATGTTCTTTGCGATGCTCCCCGTAGGTGTCCTCAACGTCGTACCCCACCTTATGGCAACGGATACGCTCGACTACTGGGAAGACAAGTGCGGCGAACGTCTTGAAGGTATTACTTTCTCGCTGATGAGTCTGAGAAGCAAAGTTTCTTCGGGATTCAAGGATTATTTCCTGTCTTGGCTGCTCGCGTTCTTCCTGTTCTCGCAGCCGCTGTCCTTCCTGTCGGATCACAAGCCCGCACAGACAGAGTTCACAAGGATGGGATTGTTCATGATCTTTACGATAATCCCTGCGATAACCAACCTCGTTTCTATCGTTCCGATGCTGTTCTACAACCTGTCGGGTAAGAAGATGGCTCAGATCGAAGCGAGACTCGCCCACAAGAGAAAGCAGGAGTATGAAGCGAAAATGGCGGCAGAAGGCGCAGCTCTTGACGGAGAAGCGGGCGCTGAACGCTATATGAGCGACGTCGCGATCGATGAGATCTCACAATCCGAGGCGGAGCAAAAGGAGGAATAACGCTATGAAAAAAAGATACATGTCAATATTTGCGATAGCGGTTGTTGCCGTCATTCTTTGCACGGCGTTCATGGGCTGTACTCAGAGCGAAGAGGATTATTACAACGATATCGCCGAAGACGTTGCTAAATTCAACGAAAAGTACGACGATATCCTCGCAAATCTCAACAAAGCGAATTTCTCCGTCACGTTCGGCTTTAACACGCATTACAATGCGGCTCTCACGAGAGGAAGCAGCGACAGTAAAGGCTGGGACAGCTTTGAAAACGCATACAATGACTTTTACGATTCTATAGGGAAACAGGATCCCAATATCTTCGACAATATTTTCGGTACAAAAACCGATGCGCAGAAGGCTATTGACGATCTCGGAGTGCAGACCAACGCATGGATGGATTCGTATACCGAAGTCACTTACATGCAGAACGGCAGCAAGAACTTCTATCTTAAAATAGTTACCTATCCTTCGATCTGGGAGAACTACTACGATTCGTTCACAGAAGCTCTCGAAGATCCGTCAGTTCTCAGCGAAGGTCTCAGCGGAGACAGCGATAAGATAATGTGGCAGACCGTAGACGAGACGATAAAGAACAAGAGCGAATACGTTCTCAAAGTTGAAAACGGCGTCTATAACGGCGTTGAGTATGACGGCATCGAAGAGTTGTCCGCCATCGTAGGTATCGTTACCGGTGAAATGCCTGTGGACGACTGCTATACGTTCACCAACGGCAACAAGATTTATACCCACGTTATGCAGGCTCAGTATATCACCGCTTACAAGCTGGGAGAACAGGAAGACATATCTTTCGACGAGATCGCGGCTCCCGAATACAGTACCGAAGAGTGGGATGAATTCCTGGCTTCGTTCCCGGAGACCGTCAAATCATGGAATCTCAAAGCCGAGGAGATTTTCAGAAACAATCTGCTCGGTATGAGTGACGATCTCCGCGTAGACAGATCAGAAAACGTTGACGGCAAGTACTGGAGCGGTTTCGGAGAAGATATCGTTTACGACTGGGAAAACGTAGGCGCGTTGAAGATAACACGCTATACTTACAACTACAGCAAGAGCAAATCCAGGCTCGATCAGATAGACTTCTATACCGAATACGTAAAGCCGTACTATACCGAGAAGAGCGCCGCGGATTCGACTCTTGAGCTGAAAGGCGACGTTTATTACAACTCTCACATTGTTGCGGATTTCGATTACTCTGACGGAGCGATAACTTTCCCTCAGTGACCCGAAAGACATTTAAAAGACGAAGGAGCGCGTGCCGCTCCTTCTTTTTTTCGCGTAAGCAAAGGATAACCTATTGATTTTGAGCTCAAATGGTTTATAATTATATTGAAGTTTCTGCATGAACAAACATGAAGGAGAAAAATGAAAAACGTTATTTTCAATATAGACGGCATGAGCTGCGTAGTGTGCAGCGGCGCTTGCAAAAAGGCGCTGCTTTCTCTCGACGGGGTAAAACGCGCGGACGTTAATTTTGCCAGCGGCAAAGCGGTCGTCGAATACGACGATAAGAAGCTGACTGAAGACGACCTCGCCGCCGCCGTTTTAAAGGCGGGATATACGCCGCGTTTCGAGAAGGAAAAAGAGCGGGAAAAAGGCGTAGATAAAGACCTTGCGATCACTCTGATAAGGGTCGCGCTCGCCGCCGCGCTTTTGCTTTGGTCAATGCTTCCGATGCTGGGCGTTCCTTATCCATCCGCGATATCGCCGGAAGGCAACCCGTTCGTCTACGCGCTCGTGCAGATAATCCTGTGCGTACCCGTGATGGGTTTGAGTTACAAGATATATCTGAGAGGATACCGCAACCTGTTTAAACTCGACCCCAATATGGACTCTCTCGTCGCGGTAAGCACTACGGCGGCGTTCGTTTACAGTGTTTACGGATTCGTTCTGATATGCTGCGGCGACGCGCACGCGGCGCACAATCTGTATTTCGAGTCGGCGGCGGTGATACTCGCGCTGATATCTCTGGGAAAACACCTCGAAGGGCGCGCGCTCAAAAAGACGGGCAAGGCTATTGAGGAACTGACAAACCTCGCGCCCGACTACGCTTTTGTTTTAAGGGACGGGGAATTCGTGCGCATTCCGTCGGCAGAGGTCGTCACGGGCGATATCGTGAGGGTCGCGGCGGGCGAAAGCTTCTGCGCGGACGGCGTGATAATAAAAGGCTCGTCGGCGGTGCAGGAGAGTATGATAACAGGCGAAAGCCTGCCGGTCGACAAGACGGTCGGCGACAGCGTTATCGGAGGTACGATAAACGGCAACGGAGCGATTGAATTCAGAGCGACGGGGGTCGGAGCGGACACGATGCTGTCGAAGATAATAACTCTCGTCGAAAACGCGCAGAATTCGCGCGCGCCGATAGCAAAGCTCGCGGACAAGGTCGCAAAAGTATTCGTGCCCGCGGTAATGGCGATTGCGGTGGTCGCCGCGGTCGCGTGGGCGATAGCGGGGCAGGACGCCGCTTTCGTGATAAAGATATTCGTATCAGTGCTGACGATAGCCTGTCCGTGCGCGCTGGGTTTAGCCACGCCTACGGCGATAATCACCGGCAGCGGCAGCGGCGCGAAACTGGGCATACTTTTTAAGAACGCCGAAGCGCTTGAGCGCACGTCCAAGGTAAACGCGGTTGTGTTCGATAAGACGGGAACCATTACCGAAGGCGTGCCGAGGGTGGTCAGAGTGTATTCGACGGACGGCGACGAAAACGCGCTTTTAGCGTTGTGCGCTGCCGCCGAAAGCGAAAGCAGCCACCCGCTCGCCAGGGCGGTGACGGAGCGCGCGAAAGAACTCGGGCTTGAGATAAAGGCGGCGGATAAAGTCGAAAATTTAAGCGGTTACGGTTTGAGCGCTGCGGTGAGCGAAAGAGCCGTACTTTGCGGAAAAAGCGCCCTTCTTACCCAAAACGGCGTGGATACAAAGCCGATAGAAGGTTATCTGAAAGAGTGTTACGACAACGGTCACAGCGTGATCGCTGTCGCGGAAAACGGAGTCGCGAAAGGCTGTATCGCGCTTGCGGACGGCGTAAAGCAGAACGCGGAAGAGGCGGTAAAGGCGCTGAAAGAGGACGGGATAAAGACGGTCATGCTGACCGGCGACAACGCTAAGGCGGCGGCGTACATTGCGGCGCAGGTCGGGATAGACGAGGTTATAAGCGAGGTCCTTCCCGAAGGAAAGGCTGACGAGATAAAGAAACTCAAAGAGAGCGGCGCGCGCGTGGCGATGGTCGGCGACGGTATAAACGACGCGCCCGCGCTTACCGAAGCCGACGTAGGTATCGCGGTCGGCGAGGGCAGCGACGTCGCGATAGAAAGCTCAGACGTCGTACTGGTCGGCGGGGACGTGCGTTCGGTCGCGGACGCGGTAGAACTCGGAAAGGCGACGCTCAGAAACGTAAAAGAAAACCTGTTCTGGGCGTTCATATACAATATACTCGGCATACCTTTCGCGTGCGGCGTCGCGTACGCTCTGGGCGGACCTCTTCTCAACCCGATGATAGCGGGGCTCGCGATGAGCTGCTCTTCGGTATGCGTGGTGCTGAATGCGCTCAGACTTGCGTATTTTAAGCCCAAACGCTTGAAAAAAGCGGAAAAAAATGCGATAATAGACGAAAAAGAAAACAAAAGCGGGACGGTCTGTAAGGCAGGTTGTCCGCTTGAAAAGGACAGCGTTATGAAAAGCGAGATAAAAGTAAACGGTATGATGTGCGCGCATTGCGAAGCCAGAGTGAATAAGGCGGTCACGGCTCTCGACGGCGTAAAGAGCTGCGTCGCCAGCGCGGCGGACGGCACGGTAAAAGTCGAATACGACGAAAACAAGGTAAGTCTTCATGAGATAAAGGACGCGATAACCGCGCAGGATTACGAGGTGCAAGACTGATGTTTGAAAAGATAAAGACCATCATCAGTTCGGAAGAGATAAAGACCCTCGTGCCGGTCGGCGCAGAGATCGCTAAGATAAAGGCGGAGCGAGACAAAGCGGTCATGGATATAATCGCGGGCAGGGATAAGCGTATGCTGATGATCGTCGGTCCGTGTTCCGCGGACAACGAGACGGCTGTCTGCGATTACGTTTCACGCCTCGCTAAACTTGCGGACGAGATAAGGGACAAGATCTTTATCGTGCCCAGGATATACACCAATAAGCCGCGCACAAAGGGCGAAGGGTACAAGGGCATAATGCACAACCCCGACCCGCACAGAAAGGAAACGGATATACAGGCGGGCATAATCGCTCTCAGAAAGATGCATTTAAGGGCTATTTCCGAAAGCGGACTTTCGGCGGCGGACGAGATGTTGTACCCCGAAAACCACGTATATCTCGACGACCTTCTGACATACGTCGCGGTAGGCGCGCGTTCTTCTGAAAACCAGCAGCACAGACTGGTCGCGAGCGGTGTGGATATTCCGGTCGGAATAAAGAACCCGATGAACGGAAGTATGCCCGTTACCCTTAATTCGATATACGCGGCGCAGATCCCGAACGAATTCAAATACCGCACCTGTCAGGTCAGGACGCAGGGCAATCCGTACGCGCACGCGATACTGCGCGGCAGCGTGGACGTATACGGCAACAATATCCCCAACTACCATTACGAGGATCTGATACGTTTCCATGATATGTACCTTTCGCAGAATCTTCAAAACCCCGCGGTCATCGTGGACAGCAACCACAGCAACAGCGGAAAGAATTACCTGGAGCAGATAAGGATAGTCAAAGAGGTCGTCGACAATATAAGGCATTGCGATAAGATACGTTCTCTCGTCAAAGGCTTCCTTATCGAAAGCTACATAGAGGACGGCGCTCAGCAGCCGGGCGGCGACGAGTACGGCAAGTCGATAACCGACCCGTGTCTGGGCTGGGAAAAGACCAGAGACCTTCTTTTAAGAGTGGCGGACAAACTGTAAGAAAAGGATAATAATATAATAATAGATATAATACATATATCAGTATAATAAAAACGGCGGATATTCGCCGTTTTTCTTTTTAATCGCCGTTTTCGCGCAAAAACGTTATAGACGAAACGGCGGCGCAAAATTCCCCGCGCGTTTCGCGTTTCCGCGTCAGAGTTCTTTGACTATTTCAGCGACGTAAATGTCGTGATAGTCCTTTTCGGGATACCACTTCCGAATGTTGCTTTTGTCGATAAAGTTTTCTTCTTTCAGGGTCTGGCGATACATTTTTCTGCACACGAGGGTCATCGTGGTTTCCTTGAACACAGGCGCGCCGTTCTCGACGGTCAGCGTAAGGCCGCTCTTTGCGATCTTGTCCTCGTCTCTTCCCGAGACCTTGCCCATATAGCCGAGCATTTTCTTGTAAGAATCGTCGAAGAAGGAAAGGGTAAAGTTGTCCGCTTCGTCAACGAATCGCTTTGTATATCTCTGCGGACGGATGAACACGAAGGCAACCTTCTTTCCCCACAATACGCCCATTCCGCCCCACGAAGCGGTCATAGCGTTTGTCTTTCCGTTCTTGTCGGTCGCGGCGACCAGCATCCATCTGTCGCCTATGAGCGAAAACACGTTTTCATTTTTTATATCGTTTTTATCCATAAATTTTTACCTCCGGACAAAATTATATCGCGCTTTTGTCAAAAAATCAAGCGGGAGGTAAAAGGGAGGCAAAACGCAAAAGACAAAAATGTCGTAGCAAAAATCGAAAAAGACTTACTCTTAAAGAGTATACAGGTTAAAAGAGAGAGTATAAAAATGGTTGTCTTTGCGTGATCCGCATTTTGTTTTTTGGTCGCAAAAGTAAAACAGAACGGATATTGTAATTTGTTCCGCGGTTTGATATACTGAATACGAACAACGCGTGAAAAACGCAAAGAACGCGCCGAGGAGGGCAGGATCGTGAAAAGAAAATTGTTTGTGATTGCGGCACTGGTTGTCGTGCTCGCGGCGGCGCTTTCGGCAATGCCGGCGACTTTTGCGAACTCGGCGCTTATGTATTGGGAGGGAGTTACTTCCACGGGCGCGTTGGTGATGGATGAGGATTGTCCGCTTGTCGTCAATTCAGAAACGCTCGTTTTCGATATTCCGCATTTTCCGGCAGATTACGCTTACTATTCGTCGAGCGACGAAAAATGGGATGATTACGACGCAAAGGTAAGCGCGGCTTATGAATTCGAAAACCCCACAGACTACGAAGTGACCGCAAGGCTTGCGTTCCCGTTCGGCACGACTTTTGATTATTCCGCCGACGCGCTTTATCTGTCGGACAGATATTTCGTCACGGCGGACGGAGAGCAGGTCGAGAAAAAGGTCAGATATTCTTTCGTAAACGATATATGGAGCGGCTCTTTCTCCGCACAGGGAGCGGTTTCCGCCCTTAAAGACGAAAGGACTGAAAGCGGCAGGATAAACGAAAACGCAACGGTGCTCAAAGTCAGATATAAGGCGAGCGGCGCGCCATATCAGCAGTACGAACTGAGATTTAAGATGCCCGACCGCGACGACGTGTGTGTGATCGCTCCGCCGTATAACTATTGTAGGATTGATTCCGAAAGGGTGGAGGAATTCGGATTATTCGTCAAAAACGGGTATTGGTACGATTTTGCAATAGTCTATACGGGAGAAGAACCTGAATTCGTCCTCAGCGCGATAAAAGACGATAAAGAGGTGGATTGCGAGATAACGCGCAACGTTATCGGCAAGACAACGCTGTCCGGGTATGCCGACGAAAATTATCCGTTCGACGACGAGAGCGAAAGCGCAAAGACGGACTGGTTCAATATCGTAGTCGACTATTTGAGCGGCAGTCAGGGGTTGGCGACTTCGTTTGACGGAAACGGCTCCGATTTGTTCGTCGAGCGCCACGTTATGTATTGGTACGAATACGATCTCGTCGTACCTGCGGGAGAAACGGTCGTCAACACGGTGACGGCTCCGCTTCTTCCCGATATAAACAAAATGTATTCGCCAAACATTTATAAATACGAATACCTGCTTTCGCCCGCTAAAGTCTGGGCGGAGTTCGGAAGGCTGGATATTCAGATAAACACCCCGTATTACGTTCTCGACGCGGAGGAAAAAGGTTTTGTCAAAACTGAAAAAGGTTATTCAGCGTCGTTCGACGCGCTTCCTGACGGAGAACTGACTTTCGAAGTCTCGGAAAGCGCTGATCCTCGGTATTCAGATCCGTACGACAGGCTCTTTACGCTTATAATAGTGACAGGCATAGCCGTGCTTCTCGGCGCGATCGAAATAGTGCTGATAATATCCTTTGCCGTCAAGGGTGCAAAAATAAGAAATCTCTCTGAGACGGATTGCGGAAAGAAAAAGGATAATACCTTGCGCGCGGCGGGTGCGGGCTTTATATCGTGCGTTGCGGCGGGGGCGACTCTTTGTATTCCTTCGCTGTTGCTGACGTCGGGAATGCAGGGACTTGCTTTGGCGATAACGGCTGCGACCGCGTTCTTCGCGCTTTCCGTAGCTATTACGGTCACAGCGGTTAAACTGCTTGTCGGGAAAAAGGAGAAAGGAGATACAAATTTACCCGCAGACAGTGACGATATCGACTTGAATGAGTAAAAAAGGATAGAGCTGCCGCGTTTTGAAGATAAAATATGAAAACCGTTTTATCCATAAAAAAACCAGTTAGGTAAGCCGGCGGAGCGGCGACGCTCCGCTTTTTGCTTGAAAACGCGGGTATAACGAAAGGTTTGAGAATTTACAGGGTTATGCGTTTCATAGAAAAAGCCGGATTTCGGCAAACGGGCGATTTTTGTTGACGTACTCCCGCAGGCGTGTTATGTTCAAAAAGTAAACCGTTCTTTTATGCGGGGCGCTTTTTGCGGATCGCAGGTATAAACCTCGGCGAACCGTTAATAAAAGAAACATCACGGAAAAAACGGCATAAACTGATATGAGGCCGTTTTCGGAGGGAAACATGAAACTGATAGACGAAAAGACAACTTACATTTCGTCCGGGGCGAAGATCGCCGAAAGCGCGGTCATCTATCCCAACAACACCATCATGGGAGAGACCGTCATCGGAGAAAACACCGTGATCATGCCCAACTGCGTGATCGACGGCTGCAAGATAGGAAGCAACGTGAAGATAATCGCCAGCGTAATGGAAGGGGCGGTCATAGCGGACGGCGCGACGGTCGGACCGTTCGCATATCTCAGAAAGGGCTCTGACGTCGGCAGGGATTGCCGCGTAGGCGATTTCGTTGAGATAAAGAACGCTAAGATAGGCGACGGCACAAAGGTCGCGCATCTTACTTACGTCGGCGACTGCGAGCTGGGCGAAAAGTGCAACATAGGTTGCGGCGTGGTTTTCGTAAATTACGACGGCAAGAAGAAGCATCGCACGACGGTCGGCGACCATTGCTTTATCGGCAGCAACTGCAACGTGATCGCTCCGGTCGACATAGCGGACGGCAGTTATATCGCGGCGGGCACTACGGTCACCGAGAGTACGCCCGCCGACAGCCTCGTTGTGGGCAGAGCGCGTCAGGTCGTAAAGGAAGGGCGCGGAAAAGGAAGATTTTAAGGAGTAGCTTATGTATTTCGGAACAGACGGTATAAGAGGGATCGCCAATCTCGACCTCACGTGCCCGCTCGCGCTCAGCGTGGGCAACGCGCTTGCGAGTTTGAAAAAGAATTGCAGGGTTCTCATTGGCATGGATACTCGCGTGTCGGGAGACATGCTTCTGCATGCGGTCGCGACGGGAGTCATGCAGGGAGGCGGCGACGTTCTTGACGTCGGCGTTATGCCGACCGCGGGTATAGCGTATCTTACGCGTTTTTACAAGGCGGATTACGGCGTGGTGATAAGCGCGTCGCACAATCCCGCCGAATACAACGGCATAAAGATATTCGACGCTGACGGTTACAAGCTGGGCGACAAACGCGAAAGAGACTTAGAGCTCAGAATGGCGAACCCGCACATAGTCAGGTCGATAGCGACCGGCAAGTATATGTTTATGCACGACGCGTCGGCGGACTACGTTAAATTTCTGCTGTCAAACACAGAAGGGCTCAAAGGACTGAGAGTTCTCGTCGACTGTTCCAACGGCGCGGCGGGCAGGGTGGCAAAGACGGCGTTCGAGCAGGCGGGCGCAAGCGTGGTCGCGATAAACACCTCGGCAGCGGGCATCGACATCAACGAAAACGTCGGCGCGCTGTACGCCTCCAATCTCGCGCCGAAAGTAAGGGACGGAGGCTTTGACGTCGGATTCGCTTACGACGGAGACGCGGACAGACTTATCGCCGTCGACGAAAAGGGTAACGTAGTGGACGGCGACCATCTTTTGTATATCCTTGCGTGCGAAGCTAAAAAGCGCGGGCAGCTTGAAACGGGAAGCGTAGTCGGCACACATCATACCAATATGGGCGTGCAGGAAGCGCTTGAAAAAAACGGGATAAAACTCGTCAGAGCGGACATCGGCGACAAATACGTGCTTGAGCAGATGCTTAAAGACGGCTCGCCTCTCGGCGCGGAGCAGTCCGGACACATAATCATGACAAGGCGTTCTACTACCGGCGACGGCATACTCGCCTCGCTCGTGACAGCGCAGATCATAGCGGATTCCGGAAAGACTCTTTCTCAGCTGGACGAAGCGAAAGGCTACGCGCAGGTCAACATCAACGTGCCGGTAAGCGACAAACTCAGGATAATAAACAGTGAAGCCGTGACAAACGAGGTCGGCAAGGTCTACGAAAAACTCGCAGGGCAGGGAAGAGTACTTCTGCGCGCTTCGGGCACGGAGCCCAAGATAAGGATAATGGTGGAATGCAGAAGCGAAAGTAAAGCCAAAACGCTCGCAAAGCGTCTTGAAAGCGTCCTGAAGAGTCTCAGGTAACGGATTTTACTTAAATTTTACATTTAAGTTCTTTTTAAGGATTGATAACTGACAAAAAAGATGGTAAACTCTTATTGATATAGGAGTATTATACTCTTAATTGGTATGTGGAGGTTTGGTTATTATGAGAAAGAACAGATTTCTTCTTCTTATCGCTCTCGTTCTCGTTTTCGCCATGCTCGCAGTTACGATAGTAGGTTGCCAGAAGGAAGAGGGTACGCCCTCTGACGACAACACTGCTCTCGTTCCCGACGACGGCAACGGCAACGACGGCGGAAACAACAATGCAGGCGCAGGCGGTTGGTCCGACGGCGACGGAAGCTCGACAGCGGGCGGAAGCACCTACAATATTTCCGACGCGGACGCTTACATATCCTTTGACGTTATCGCGGACAGCGCAAGCGATATCGCGGTCACCGACAATCTCGGTAAGGCTGTCGCAGTAACGATCAATGAGAACAACGGCGTTTACACCGTCTGGGCTCCCAACGGCGGTTACGGCAAGGGCAGTATTTATAAGATAACCCTTTCCAACGGCGCGACTTTCGTAAAATATGAAGGCGTCAGCGCTATCCGTTTCAGCATCGGCAATTCCGCCAACAACATAAAGATCGACGAAGGCTTTATGACGTACAGCGAGAACGCGGTTGTCGTCTGGGGTACTGAAAAGACCGACGGCTACGGCGTAACCAGCGGCACGATGAACATTCAGACCAACGCGACTTCCGAGATGCCCGCCGGCACCATCTATCTCGTCGAGAAGAACGACGGCACCCAGTCCGCTTACAAGGTCACGAAGTCGGTGTCTTCCGGTAACGGTCTGTACTTTGTTGAGTACGTTAAGCCCGATATCGACGAGGTTTTCGACGAGTTCGAATACAGCGCTACCAGCAAGCTTACCGCTGACAGCGACGTTAATTTCGATTACAAGAACGGCGTTGAAACTCTGGACAACAGCGAACTTGCGATGAGCATCTTCTCTATGTTCGGCTCGAAGCCCGAATTCGATATTTCCGTTCCCGAATTCGATAAGAACGGTCACGTCGTCGTAGACATTACGATCACCATCCCCAATGTAGTGACCGTTGAAGGATATGCTTCCAGCGACCTTGTAATCACTGTTCGCAACGTTATGGACGTAGAAGCGAGCGCGAATATCGACAAGGCGACCGTATCTGAGGAATTCTCACTGAAAGCTACCGTAAAGAACGACATAACCACGACCGTTACCCTCGGTGCTGACGGCGGTTATACCGGCGCGGTCAATATTCCCGAACTTATGGATAAGCTCGTTGAGCTCGCAAATAAGGATAAGGACGACGCTACCGCTATCCCGCTCTTCCAGTGGACGGTTCCCATCGCCAACGGCGTTGCTTCCATTACATACAATGCAGACCTTATGTTCAGGTTCAGCGTAGCGGGCGACATCAACGCTTCCGCTCACGCGCAGCTTGACTACGAAGTCGGCGTCATGTACACTAAGGCAGACGGTTTTGACGCGTATGCGAATGAACTCGAGGGCAACGGCTTTGACAGCGTTCAGGTCGATCTCGGCGGTCAGGCTGAACTCAAAGTCGGTCTCAGACAGGATCTCGGCTTTGACGTTCTCGCGGGCGTTCTCGGCATCGGCATCGAAGCTGAGATAGGCAACTACAACAGACTTTACGGTTACGGCGAATCTTCCAACCTCATCGACGAAGCCGAAGATTATTTCGCGGGCGGCGTTTATTTCGAGGGAGGTTTCTATTACGACGTCAACCTGTCTTACGGTCTCAAGATCGGCAGCCTGCTCAATCTCTCCGATAAGGTCGATATCGTCGACGGCGAGATCAAGGGCTACGAAGCGGGCAACAGATATCTTGTTCTCGGCGTAGGTGCAGAGGTTCAGAGCTATACGCTCACCGCGCTGAACACCAACGTTCCCGCTATCTACTATAAGAACATGTACGACCTCGTTACCAAGACCAGATATACCGAAGTTGCGGCTGCGGAAGAATTTATTTTCGAAAGTGCAAGCAACGATCTTGCTATCGAGAACAACGTAATAAAGGTAACCAAGGATATCAACGACACCAAAGTCACCGCGACCCTCGTTGCCAATCCCGACCTTAAGGTCGACGTAGCTTACAAGTTCACGCTTGCGGCTCCCATTCTCGACAACGACACCATCGTCGTGGACAAGAGCAGCTATACCAATGTGGGCGCTACGCTCGAATTCGGCATCAACTACAACGGTTTCGCTAACGACGCAGTCGCGGTTGCAAGCGACGACGTAACGATCAGCGTGATCGACAAGACTGCAAACAGAGCGACCGTATCCGTACCCGTCAAAGAACTTCTCCTTCTCGACAACGGTATGAACGAGATCGGCATTACCGTAGACGGTAAGAGCGTTACGCTCAACCTTGACGTGACCGGTAAGATCGCTTGGAACCAGTTTGCGACCGGCGCGAACAGCTACAGCGTGTTCACCGCGGATCAGATCCTTGACATGGTCAAAGCAAACACCAATTTCGAAGGAAACGTGATCACTCTGACCGACGATATCGACATGAAGGGCGCTGAGATCGCACCGATAGCTGCGTTCAACGGCACTCTGCAGGGTAACGGCAAGGCTATCACCAACTACACCGTCAACTCGTTTGCTGGCGAGAACGCCGGCTTCATCGCGGTCAACAACGGCACGATCGACAACGTAGTATTCGGCGGCAACGTCAACCTGGCTCTCGAAGCTACCACCGGCAAGGATTACGCGGTAGCGGGTATCGCGGCTGTCAACAACGGCACGATCGCGAACTGCGCCGTAACCGGCAACGTAAACGTTTATTCTTACGGTCTGGCTGCGTTCGTAGATTTTGACGTAGCAGCTGTAGCGGCTGTCAACAACAGCAACTGCGACCTGACCACCAACGTCGGCGCAAGCGCTCTGACAGAAGTAAAAGTTACGATCAAATTCGACCTGCTTAACGTAAATGTCAGAATCGGCGATACGACTTCGACAAGCAACGATATTGCAAGCGTCGTCGAATCCGTCGTATGCGAGAACTGCGCGGCGAACGGTCCGTACGCAACCAAGGTAACGATAGCTGAATAATCGGTAATCAAACCTGATAAAATAAGCGGAACAGTCGAAAGGCTGTTCCGTTTTTTTATCCCTTCCGCACGGCTGGCGTCGATACCCGCGGACCGTGAATAACTGCGAAAGCAGAATAGCGTTATATCCTGTAAAAAGTTTCAGCCCGCACGTTTTTGCCGCAATTTGCCGCAGATCGTCTTTGCGGCGTGTTTTAACAGCGCGGTATTTCTTCCGCGCGATCCGTTTGAAGATCGAGCTGTTTTACGGAACCGACGAACATATTAAACGCGGTTTTTTTTGACCGACGCGCGGTTTTTTTCCGGGTATAATACTCATAGGTATAGGCAGATAAATTGTTACGCCGGTAAAGCATTATTTAATTCGTGCAATTGACGGCGAGTAACAAATAATTTATAATAGTATTATACATTTGTAGAGGGATTTATGAGAAAGACTGTTTCTGTTCTTATTTGTCTGGCAATAGTCGTATGCTCGGTCGCAGCGTTTACTGCTTGCGATCAGGAAACGAGGGAAATTGATATGTCGCTGCGTCCGGATACTTCGTACGGCTTGTACTGGTACGGCGACGACGCGACCGACTCCGTGATCTCGCAGGAGAATATGCCGACGAAATATTACGACCCCGAAAAGCCCACCGTGGTCTATTCTCACGGCTGGAAAACGTCGTCCGAGGAAAAGGAAACGATGACGACTCTCGATAAGACGGTAAGCAAAACAAAGGGCTCTTCCGGCGATATGGATTACGTCGTCGGGCTTAAAGCTCTCGGCTACAACGTGGCGTTCTGGGACTGGCACGATTATGCGCAGATGCTCGCCTTTCTCCAAAACGAGATATGGGTCGTTAAGGACGCAGACGCGCTGTCAGAAAGCGACAGGACCAGGTATGAGAATTACTACGAAGCGCTCGTCGCGCTCGACGGCAGAAGTTTTGCCGGCGAACTGGTCAGATCTATGAACGCGGTGATGAAGGACGCTGCGGATAAGGAAGTTGTGTTTATAGGACATTCTTTCGGAGGTCAGATGGTGACCGCTGCGGCTTATACTCTGTATAAACTTGCGGACGAAGGGCTGCTGTCCAACAATAACATCGTTCCCGACAGGGTGATCCTCGCCGACCCGTATATGACAGGTACCGACGTTTTCGGCAAAATGGATCTTCTGGACGAGACGATAGAAACGACCCCGACCGCGCTCAAAGCGGCTGAAGCGTATGAATATATGAATTCCAACGGGGCAGTGATAGACCTTTACGGCGCGATGAGAACGATGACTTACGAGGCTTATGCCGGAATGTTCTCGGCTCCTGAAGAGTTGCGCTCCGTTATCATGAAAAAGATCAAGGCGAATACCGTTTACGTCGTGCAGAAGAATCTGACTGACGCATACGGCTCCGTGGGCGACGTTCACGTCGTGTCGAGGGATTACGTGCTCACTTCGTTCATCGAGGGTAAAAAGGGCAATATGGACGGCTGCGCGCCCCGCACGTCGATGACGGCGGACGAGATGAGACAGTACGTCGGCAGAGAATTCAACCTTATCGGTAACGGTTTCGATATCGCGGGAGCGACTATGCAGGAAGTTCTCGAATAATATCGTCAGACGCGATACCGTCCTCTCCGCATACGCGGGGAGGACTTTTTTGCGTTAAACGCCGCTGTTTTTCAACCGCAAACCGTCGGCAGAGGAAAGATCGTCGACCCCGTTTGCACGGAGTAAAGCGCGTCCGACGCGGCGCCGGGAACATCCGAAAGACGAAGCGGAAAGACGAGCGTTTAAAGAAGGGCGCAAGTTTTCGGTTTTCGCGCGTTGTACGTATAATAACGCGCGCGCCCGTTCAATTGCTTTCGTCAAAAAACCGTGCGTATCATTTTGTTTCGCGTCGGCGGGAAATGCGGTCCGCTGAAAGCTTGTTTCTGTTGCACGTAAATTCTTCGGTAAGTTCGTAAAAAATGAATAATATTATGAATTATTGTATAAAAATACAAAAATATGAATTAATACGCAATAAGCAATATAATATAAAGAGAAAATTATAAAAAATATGTGAATAAATATGTCAAAATGCTTGCAATAAAAATCAAATTGTTATAAGATTAATACAACAAACGCACAAGAGGTGTATTTATGGATAAGATCAAAAAAGTCGTACTGGCATATTCGGGAGGTCTGGATACCTCCATAATCATTCCGTGGCTCAAAGAGAATTACGACGGCTGCGAGGTCATCGCGGTCGCCGGCAACGTGGGTCAGGGCGCGGAACTCAAAGGCTTAGAGGAAAAGGCTAAAAAGACGGGCGCGAGCAAGCTGTACATCGCGGACCTTACCGACGAATTCGTTGACGATTACGTTTTTCCGACTCTGAAGGCGGGTGCGGTATATGAGAACAAGTACCTTCTGGGCACCAGCTTCGCACGCCCGATAATCGCAAAGAGAATAGTAGAGATCGCCCTCGCGGAAGGCGCGGACGCGATTTGCCACGGCTGCACCGGCAAGGGTAACGACCAGGTGAGATTTGAGCTGACTATAAAGGCTTTCGCTCCCAATATGAAAATAATCGCTCCGTGGCGCATCTGGGATCTCAAGTCCCGTGACGAAGAGATAGATTACGCCGAAGCGCACAACGTGCCGCTCAATATCAGCAGAGAGACCAATTACAGCAAAGATAAGAACATCTGGCACTTGTCTCACGAAGGTCTCGACCTCGAAGATCCGGCAAACGAGCCCGATTACAACAAGATCTTAGAGCTGGGCGTAAGTCCCGAAAAGGCTCCGGACAAGGCGACATACGTTACGATAAGCTTTGAAAAGGGCGTTCCGGTCGCTATCGACGGCAAGAAGATGAAGGGCAGCGATATCGTCGCGTATCTGAACAAAGTCGGCGGCGAGAACGGCGTAGGTATTGCGGATATCGTAGAAAACAGACTGGTAGGCATGAAGTCGCGCGGCGTTTACGAGACCCCCGGCGGCACGATCCTCTACCATGCTCACGAAGTGCTCGAAACGCTGTGTCTCGATAAGGAGACCGCTCATTTCAAGCAGCACGTCGCGGTCAAGTTCGCGGACCTCGTATACAACGGTCAGTGGTTCACTCCGCTCAGAGAGGCGCTCAGCGCGTTCGTGGACAGCACTCAGCAGACGGTTACCGGCGACGTGAAACTTAAACTGTACAAGGGCAACATCATCAACGCGGGCGTCACCAGTCCTTATTCTCTGTACGACGAGGATATCGCTACTTTTGCGGAAGACGACTGCTACGACCAGAAGGACAGCGCGGGCTTTATCAATCTGTTCGGTCTGCCGATAAAGGTCAACGCACTTATGAAGGCTAAGAAAAAATAATGGCTAAAATGTGGCAAGGACGGTTTTCAAAGGATCTCGACGAGAAGGTAAACGACTTCAACAGCTCGATATCCTTTGACAGCCGGATGTATAAAGAGGACATATCGGGCAGTATCATTCATTCCGTGATGCTCGGAAAACAGGGCATCATTCCGGAAGAAGACAGTCGTCTGATAGGCAAAGAGCTTTCCGCTATCTATGAAGAAATAGAGAGCGGAAAACTTGCGTTTGACCCCGCCGCCGAAGACATACATATGTTTGTCGAATCCGTGCTTACGGAAAGGCTCGGAGAGGTCGGAAAGCGTCTGCATACCGCGCGTTCGAGAAACGACCAGGTCGCGCTCGATTTAAGGATGTATCTGCGCGGGCAGATAGACGTGGTCGTGGGGCTGATAAAGTCGCTGATAAAGACCCTTGTCGAAAAGGCGGAAGAGAATCTTGAAACGGTAATGCCGGGATATACGCATCTGCAGAGGGCTCAACCGATAACCTTTGCTCACCATCTGATGGCGTACGTCGAGATGTTCAAACGCGATATGGTCAGAATGTTCAACTGTTTTTCGCTTATGAACGAATGTCCGCTGGGGAGCGGCGCGCTGGCTACGACGACTTATCCGATAGACAGGGAATTTACCGCAAAGCACCTGGGTTTCGACAATCCGACATATAACAGCTTGGACGGCGTAAGCGACCGCGACTATGCGATAGAGCTTGCAAACGCGATCGCGATCTGCATGACGCACCTTTCGCGGCTTTCGGAAGAGATAGTACTCTGGAGCAGCTGGGAGTTCAGATTCATAGAGCTCGACGACGCGTACGCGACGGGATCCAGCATAATGCCTCAAAAGAAAAACCCCGATATATGCGAGCTTATCCGCGGCAAAACGGGACGCGTACAGGGCAACCTTACGACCCTTCTCACGATGATGAAAGGACTGCCGCTTGCGTACAACAAGGATATGCAGGAGGACAAAGAGGCGATATTCGACAGCGTTGACACGGTAAAGCTGTGTCTTTCGACGATAAAACCGATGCTGGACACGATGACCGTCAACAAGGAAAACATGAAAAAGGCGGGCGAAAAAGGCTTTATAAACGCTACAGACTGCGCGGACTATCTGGTCAAAAAAGGACTCGCTTTCCGCGACGCTTACAAGATAGTCGGCACGCTGGTCGGAATTTGCGTCGAGAGGGGTACAACGCTTGACAAACTGGACATAGCCGAGTATAAAAAGATATGCGACGTTTTCGAGGACGACGTGTATGCGGCGATAGACCTCAACACCTGCGTCAAAGGGCGCAACGTGACCGGAGGTCCCGCTCCCGAAGCGGTGAAGAAGCATATAGAACTGATAAAGAATACCGTTCTCAAAGAGGAAAAATAATGATAAAAGTCGGAATAGTAGGCGCGACGGGTTATGCGGGCGTAGAGCTGGTAAGGCTGCTGCAATCTCACCCGGACGCCGAAATAACGGGAATAAGCTCGGTAAGTTACGAGGGCAGGAGCATAAGCGAGGTGTACCCCAATCTTTACGGGATATGCGACGACACGCTCGAAGCGGAAGATAAGCTCATAGGCAAAAGCGACGTGATATTCGCGTCTCTGCCGCACGGACTAAGTGAAAAACTTGCGAAAAAGTGCGTCGAAAAGGGCGTTAAACTCATCGACCTCGGCGCGGATTTCAGACTGGACAGCGAGGAAGAATACACTAAGTGGTACGGCAAGACTTACGAGGAAAAGGAACTGCATGAAAAGAGTGTTTACGTGATCCCGGAGCTTATGCGCGCTGAATATAAAGGTCAGCCGATAATAGGCAACCCGGGCTGCTATCCGACGAGTATCGCCCTCGGTCTCGCGCCGCTTATGAAGAGCGGTCTTGTCAAGGACGACGGCATAGTCATTGACAGCAAGTCCGGCGTAACGGGCGCGGGCAGAGGTCTTGCGGACAACACGCATTACCCCAATTGCAACGAGGCGTTCTCTCCGTACAAAGTCGCTTCTCACAGGCATACGCCGGAGATAGAACAGACCCTTTCGAAGCTTGCGGGCAAGAAGGTAAACGTGACTTTCGTTCCCCATCTTCTGCCGGTGAACAGAGGCATAATCTCTACGATCTACGCGTCTTTGTCCTCGCCGGTGAGCGCGGCGGAACTGCACGCGTTGTATAAACAATTTTACTCGCGCGAAAAATTCGTACGCGTGCTGCCTCTCGGCAAGGTCTCAAATCTGCGCGACGTCAAATACAGCAATTATTGCGACGTCTCCGTGCACGCGGACGAGCATACGGGAAGAGCCGTTATCGTCTCTGCGATCGACAACATGGTCAAAGGCGCGGCGGGTCAGGCAATACAGAATATGAACATTATGTTCGGTCTAAAGGAGGATCGCGGTCTGGATCTCGTGCCGCCCGCGTTTTAAGATGAAGGATATAGTAGGAGGAATTTGCGCGCCCAAAGGCTTCAAGGCGAACGGCGTGCATTGCGGAATAAGAAAGAATAAGGAAAAGCGCGACTTAGCGCTTATCGTCAGCGACGTTAAGGGCGCGGCGGCGGCTGTCTATACGACCAACAAGGTCAAGGGCGCGCCGATCGCGGTGACCGGAAGCAATATCGCGGACGGCTGCGCGCAGGCGGTGATATGCAACAGCGGCAACGCGAACACCTGCAATGCGGACGGCGAACAGAAGGCGCGCGCGATGTGCAGGCTCGCGGAAAAATTCACGGGAGTCAAGGCTGAGGACGTTATCGTAGCTTCGACGGGCGTAATCGGTCAGATTTTGCCGATAGAGCCGATAGAAAACGGTATGACCGCGCTTGTTGACGGACTTTCCGTCGACGGCTCGACGTACGCGGCTGAAGCTATAATGACGACGGATACCGTAATAAAGGAATTCGCCTGCGAGTTCACGGTCGGCGGCAAGACCTGCCGCATGGGCGCGATAGCAAAGGGCAGCGGCATGATACACCCCAATATGGCGACGTTGCTTTGCTTCCTTACGACGGACGCGGCGATTGCCGCCGGCGTTCTGCATACCGCGCTTTACGACGTGATACAGGATACGCTGAATATGGTCAGCATAGACGGCGACACGTCGACAAACGACATGGTTTCCGTTATCGCCAACGGCAAGGCGGGCAACACGGTGATCGAAAAGGCGGAAGGCAAGGATTACGAAGCGTTCAAGGCGGCTTTGAACCATATTATGGTCAAGGTCTCCCGCGCTATCGCAAAGGACGGAGAAGGCGCGACCAGGCTTATGGAATGCAAGGTTTCCGGCGCGAAAGACAAGACTACCGCGAAGATAATCGCAAAGAGCGTCGTTTGCAGCAGCCTTCTTAAAGCGGCAATATTCGCGGCGGACGCGAACTGGGGCAGGATACTCTGCGCGATAGGTTATGCGAACGCGGAATTCGACATCACGAAGATCGACGTCGATCTCGCTTCGTCAAAGGGCGTTATCGCGGTATGCAGAGGCGGCAACGGCGTAGAATTCAGCGAAGAAGAAGCCAAGAAAATACTTCTCGAAGACGAAGTACAGATACTCGTAAGATGCAACGACGGGGCTGCAGAGGCGGTCGCGTGGGGTTGCGACCTGACTTACGATTACGTAAAGATAAACGCGGATTACAGGACCTGAGGTGGATATGGACATTTCGACAAAGGCACAGATATTGAGCGACGCGATGCCGTATATACAGAAATATTACGACAAGATAGTCGTCGTCAAATACGGCGGCAACGCGATGCTCAACGAAGAACTCAAAAACGCGGTGATGCGCGATATCGTGATGTTGTCGCTGATCGGCGTAAAAGTCGTGCTCGTGCACGGCGGCGGACCCGAAATAAGCGATATGCTTAAACGCGTCGGAAAGGAAAGTAAGTTCATCGGCGGTCTGCGTTATACCGACGAGGAGACCGCGGAGATCGTCCAGATGGTGCTTGCGGGCAAGATAAACAAAAACTTAGTCGGCATGCTGACCCGCCACGGCGGCAAGGCGCTCGGCTTCTGCGGCATTGACGGCAACATGTTCGTCTGTAAGAAGGCTAAGGGCGAACAGGACCTCGGGTTTGTCGGCGAGATAACCGAAGTCAATGCTCAGCCCGTTCTCGACGCGCTCGACAACGGATATATCCCGGTAATAGCCAGCGTGTCTTCGGACGTTGAAGGCAATACATACAACGTCAACGCGGATACGGCGGCGGCGAGGGTCGCGGCGGCGCTTAAAGCCGAAAACCTGATACTCATGACCGACATCAGAGGGCTTCTGATGGACAAGAACGACGAAAGCACACTGATAAGCGAGGTCAACGTAAGCGACGTTCCTTCGCTTAAAAAGAAGGGCGTGATCGGCGGCGGAATGATACCCAAAGTCGACTGTTGCGTCGAGGCGGTAAGGCGAGGCGTAAAGCAGTCGATAATAATCGACGGCAGGATCCCTCACGCGATATTAATCGATATGCTGACCAGCGAAGGCGTCGGCACGTTGTTTAAATAAGAAAATGGATATTAAACAGACTGACAAGCAATACGTTATGGGCACGTACAACCGCTTCGACCTGCTTATCACGGCGGGCGAGGGCTGTTATTGCTTTGACGAAAAGGGAAACAGATATACAGACCTGACCAGCGGCATAGGCGTCAACTGCCTGGGCTATTGCGACAGGGAGTGGGCAGACGCGGTGTCCGAACAGGCGCACACGCTCAGCCACACTTCCAATCTCTTTTATACAGAACCGTGCGTTAAGCTCGCGAAAACGCTGTGCGACAGGACGGGCGCAAAAAAGGTGTTCTTCGCCAACAGCGGCGCAGAAGCGAACGAGGGCGCGATAAAGGTCGCGAGGAAATATTCTTACGACAAGTACGGCGGCGGCAGAAATACCGTTATAACGCTGAAAAACTCATTCCACGGCAGGACGATAACTACTCTCGCGGCGACCGGACAGGATGTGTTCCACAACTACTTTTTCCCGTTCACCGAAGGCTTCAGATATGTCGAGAGCGGCAATATGGACGCGCTGAAAGAGCAGTTCGACGACAGCGTCTGCGCGGTGATGATAGAGTTTATTCAGGGCGAAGGCGGCGTGATACCGCAGGATACGGAATACGTAAAGGCGCTCAGAAGCTTCTGCGACGAAAAGGACGTGCTTTTAATTGCGGACGAAGTGCAGACGGGAGTAGGCAGGACGGGCAAGTTCCTCGCCTGTGAAAATTACGGGATAACGCCCGACGTCACGACTTTCGCGAAAGGTCTGGGCGGCGGTCTGCCGATAGGCGCGGTCGCGGTCTACGGCAAGGCTGAAAACGTTATGGGCTTTTCCTCTCACGGCAGCACTTTCGGCGGAAATCCGATAGTATGCGCCGGCGCGCTCAAGGTCTTGGAGAGGATAGACGACGCGTTCCTCGCCGACGTGGTCAAGAAAGGCGAGTACGCGCGCAAAAAGCTTGTCGGCGCAAAGGGCGTTGAAAGCGTTACCGGCGCGGGACTTATGATAGGAATCAAGCCGACGGACAAAAAGTCCGCGGATGTAGTTAAAAAGGGCATCGAGCGCGGCGTGCTTATGCTGACGGCAAAAGACAAGATAAGGCTTTTGCCCCCGCTCAACATCACGGTCAAACAACTCGACGAAGCGCTGGATATACTGCTTGAGATCCTCGCTGAATAAAGGAGAAATATGAAACATTTACTCAAAATGCTCGATTTAAGCAAAGAAGAGATATTTTCCATACTCAACCTTGCCGATCAGCTCAAATTCAATCAGAAACACAATATACCCCACAAGCACCTTGAAGGAAAGACGCTCGGAATGATCTTCCAGAAGGCGTCGACCAGAACGAGAGTGTCTTTCGAAACGGGTATGTATCAGCTGGGCGGTCAGGCGCTTTTCCTGTCGTCCAACGACTTGCAGATAGGCAGAGGAGAGCCGGTGCAGGATACCGCGCGCGTGCTTTCCAGATACCTCGACGGCATTATGATCAGAACTTTCGCGCAGAAGGAAGTCGAGGATCTCGCGAAATACGGCTCGATCCCGATAATCAACGGTCTGACGGACTTCGCGCACCCCTGTCAGGTGCTTGCCGATCTTATGACGATAAGAGAATACAAGGGCGCGTTCGACTCCCTCAGATTCTGCTATATCGGCGACGGCAACAATATGGCGAATTCGCTTGCGGTCGGCTGCCTTAAAATGGGGATGAAAGTCTCCTTAGGCTGCCCTAAGGACTATGCGCCCGACAAACAGGTGCTCGACTTTGCGAAAGAGTACGGCGATAAATTCGAACTGACCGACGACATCTTTGCGGCGGCTAAGGACGCGGACGTGATCTATACCGACGTATGGGCTTCCATGGGACAGGAAAAGGAGAGAGAACAGAGAGCAAAGGCGTTCAAAGGCTATTGCGTGGACGACAAGCTTATGGCTGTGACCAAGCCGGACGCGATGGTGCTGCACTGCCTGCCCGCGCACAGAGGCGAGGAGATAAGCGAAGAGGTGTTCGAATCTCATCCCGAGATATTCGACGAAGCGGAAAACAGACTGCACGCTCAAAAAGCGGTGCTCGTCAAGCTGCTGGGTTGACATGCGCCGTATCTGTGATATAGAAAACAAAAAATTCGAAGGTTTAAGACTTTGCCGCGCAGAACTCTGCGACTACGGCAAGGTCTTTGCTTTTCTCGATAATTGCAGGAACGCGCTCGAAAAGACAGAGTATTTTTATCCTTATACGCAGACCGAGCTAGAAGCGGTGCTGGACAAAGGATATTTTCTTTGCGCGCTGGACGGCGACGAGATAGTAGCGACCTGCGCCGTGGATACAGACGAAGAATATGCAAAACAGCTCGCCGAAGTGATAAAGAAAGGGTCGGGCGGTAAGGTGGACGTCGGGAAGGCGTACGAGGCGAGCGGACTTATGGTAAGAGAAGATCACCGCGGCGCGGGACTAGCTTCCTATATGCTTTCAAGGGCGGTAGAGTACGCAGACGAGCACGAAATAAACCTGTGCGGAGTCGTTTTTTACACAAATAAAGCGAGTATAGCGACCTTTTTTGGCAGAAAATTCTTACTGAGCGCTATATTTGAGCCTATAAACGGCTATAAATTTGTATATTTATTAAAAAAATTTAATTTTTGCTATTCAAAGCCCGAATTATATGGTAAAATAAATATAACGGAAGCGGAAGAGCTGAACACCGCATTACAAAAGGGTTTTCAGGCGTTCGGGCTTGCCGGCGATTCGTTACTTATGACGGAAATAGGCCGCAAGGCTTAAATAAAACAAGTGGACTTGATAAATAAGTCCGAGGAGGAAATTGTATGAATAAAAGTGAATTGATTGCTGTCGTCGCTGACAAGGCTCAGGTAACCAAAGAAGTTGCCGGCAAGTGCCTCGACGGAGTTATCGCTGCTGTTGCAGAAGCTCTCGCAAACGGCGAAGAAGTCGCTCTTGCAGGTTTCGGAAAGTTCGAAGTCAAAGAAAGAGCAGAAAGACAGGGCGTCAATCCCGCTACCGGCGAAAAGATCACGATCGCGGCAAGCAAAGCCGTTTCTTTCAAGGCAGGAAAGAGCCTTAAGGACAGCCTGTAAAATTTACTTAACAAAAAAATCGGAGAGCATTCGCTCTCCTATTTTTTTGCCTTTCGGCAGACAGTCGACGTTTATTGCGGGTCAGAAAGATAAGACATATCCGCCGATCGAGACTGCTTTTTTTACCGGAGCAGCGCTGCCGCCCGCGACTTCTTTCGTTTTGTCCCTGAGCGTTGAGTAAAACCGCCGGACGCGTCGTACAGCACGTGAAAAGACTGCGTCGACGCATTTACGGGCAAGTAACGCGCGCCGAGTGTGAAACGCTGCCCGAGGCGGCGAAACAAGTATAATTATGCGTATAAAAGTATAATTCATAGTTAATACCCCAATGTATATCTTTTGCTTGCCGCGCGCGTAGATCTAAGGTAAAAAAACGAAAGAGGAAAAAGGGTTTAAAGAACGTTGAAAACGACGCGGCGACGACGCTTTGCGACACAACGGAAAAGTCGGGTTTTGCGATAAAATATTAACGTAAACACAATATATTGTTTTTACAAAATTTAGCATATACAAAATGTTGCATTTTGTTTAAAGCTGTGTTACAATGTGTTTGCAATATAAAGATAGCTGTGCGACTGACGGATTACATAGTTCACTATGGTGGAGCACAGCGGTTTAAGTCGACCGTCTGGGCAAAAAAACAACAAAAGGTCCCGGCGGTATTTTTATTTTCAAGGGACAAAGGAGTAATGTTATGGTTAACGAATGGCAGGGTTTCAAAAAGGGCAACTGGTGCAAGACGATAGACGTCAGAGATTTTATCGTCAGAAACTACACCCCGTATACGGGCGACGGCTCCTTCCTCAGCGGTCCGACTCAGAGAACGTCGGAAGTCAAAGCCAAGGTTGACGACCTGCTGGTCAGGGAAGCGGAAAAAGGAGTGCTCGACGTAGACACCGAAAACGTCGCGTCCATACTTTCGTATGCGCCCGGATATATCGACAAGGAAAAGGACATTATCGTCGGCTTGCAGACAGACGCGCCGCTCAAGCGCGCTATCAACCCGTTTGCGGGCAAGAGAATGAGTGAAAAGGCGTGCGACGCTTACGGTTATAAGATGTCAGATCTCATTAAGACGGAATTCAAATACCGCACCACGCACAACGACGGCGTGTTCCGCGTATACACCGACGAGATGAGGGCGGCAAGGCACGTCGGCGTGATCACCGGTCTTCCCGACGCTTACGCGAGAGGCAGGATAATCGGCGACTACCGCAGGATCGCGCTTTACGGCATGGACTACCTGATGGAGTGCAAGAGGGCGGACAAAAAAGAGCTGGGCAAAAACGATATGAGCGCGGAAAACATCCAGCTCATCGAGGACGTCCAGAAGCAGCTTGAATTTATGGATCAGCTCAAGGTCATGGCTTCTCAGTACGGCTTCGATATCTCAAAGCCTGCGGCGAACGCGAGAGAAGCGGTGCAATGGCTTTATTTCGGCTACCTCGGCGCGGTCAAGGAGCAGAACGGCGCGGCGAACTCTATCGGCAGGATATCCACCTTCCTTGATATCTATATAGAAAGGGATATCAAAAGGGGCGTGCTGACAGAAGCGGGCGCGCAGGAGCTCATAGACGATCTCGTACTCAAATTAAGGCTGGTAAGACACCTCAGGACGCCCGAATACAACGACCTGTTCGCCGGCGACCCGACCTGGGTCACGATGTCAGAAGGCGGTATCTGTGAGGACGGCAGACCGATGGTCACAAAAAACTGCTTCCGCGTGCTTCAGACCCTTTACAACCTGGGCAGCAGCGCGGAGCCTAATATAACGATCCTCTGGTCGCAGGAACTTCCCAAGGGGTTTAAGGACTTCTGCGCGAAGGTCTCGATAGACACAGACTCCATTCAGTACGAAAACGACGACGTTATGCGTCCGGCGTTCGGCGACGACTACGCGATCGCGTGCTGTGTTTCCGCGATGAAAGAGGGCAAACAGATGCAGTTTTTCGGCGCGAGATGCAACCTTGCGAAAGTCCTGCTGATGGCGCTCAACGGCGGCAAGGACGAGATATACGGCATACAGGTCGCGCCCGAGGGCAAGATTTTCGACGAGGGCGTACTCGATTACGACAAAGTGCTTAAAGCGTATAAGAAATATATGAAGTGGATGGCGAAGCTTTACGTCAACACTCTGAACATAATCCACTATATGCACGACAAGTATGCGTATGAAAGGCTTATGATGAGCCTGCACGATACACACGTCGAAAGGCTCATGGCTTTCGGCATATGCGGTCTCAGCGTGCTTGCGGACAGCCTCAGCGCGATAAAATACGCTAAGGTGAAGGCGATAAAGGACGAGCGCGGACTTATCACGGATTTTGAGACAGAGGGCGATTTCCCCAAGTACGGCAACGACGACGACAGGGTGGACAAGATTGCTCAGTGGATAGTGGAAAGCTTCTATAAAGAGCTGATAAAGACCCCGACTTACAGGGGCGCGAAGCATACGCTTTCGATACTGACGATAACTTCCAACGTCGTTTACGGCAAGAAGACGGGCTCCACGCCCGACGGCAGAAAGCGCGGCGAGCCGTTCGCTCCGGGCGCAAACCCGATGCACGGCAGAGACTGCGAGGGAGCTCTCGCCAGCCTTAACTCGGTCGCGAAACTCAGTTACGACTGCTGCCGCGACGGCATATCCAATACTTTCTCGATAACTCCCGACACTCTGGGCGAGAACGAGAAGGACAGGGTGGATAAACTGGTAACCATGCTCGACGGCTATTTCGCGCAGGACGCGCATCATCTGAACGTAAACGTGCTGCACAGACAAAAGCTGATCGATGCGATGAACGACCCGACCCTCTATCCCAACCTTACGATAAGGGTAAGCGGATACGCGGTCAATTTCAACAAACTGAACAAAAATCAGCAGAAGGAAGTCATCAGCCGCACTTTCCACGAAAAGTTCTGATGAGATAATAGAGATATGGCGAAAATTCAACCGACGGCGAATATCCATTCTTTCGAAAGCCTCGCGACTCTGGACGGCAAAGGGCTTCGTTACGGGATATTTTTCGTCGGCTGTCCGTACCGCTGCGTATATTGTCACAACCCCGATACATGGGAAGGAGAAGGGCAGCGCTTCACCGTCGAGGAGCTCGCAAAAAAGGTGATGAGGTATAAGCCTTATTTCGGCAAGGACGGCGGCGTCACGATAAGCGGCGGAGAGGTACTCCTTCAGAGCGCGTTCGTCGCGGCATTTGAAAGAAGGATGAAAAAAGAGGGGGTCGGCGTAGTGTTGGACACCTCAGGCGGAGTGCCGCTGACAAGCGACGTAAAGGCGGCGATAGACGGCGCGGAAATGCTTATCCTCGATCTCAAATTCTGGGATGACGAAGGTTATCGCAAGTACTGCCGCGGCGGGATATCGACGGTTCTGGAAACGCTTGATTATTGCGAGAAAAAACACGTGCCCGTGTGGATCAGGACGGTAATAGTCCCCGGCATAAACGACAGAGAGGAGTGCATAGACAAGTACGCCGAAGTCGTAAAGGGATATACCTGCGTTGAGCGCTACCGGCTTCTCGCGTTCCATACGATGGGCTTTTCAAAATACGAAAGACTGGGGATAGACAATCCGCTTAAGGACACGTCCGCTCTCGACAGAAGCAGACTGGACGAATTGCAGAGATATCTGGATTCAAAGGAGATGATCAAATGACGAAAGAAGAAAGAAAGCAACTGGCTTACGAGAATTTCAAAAAGGGATATAATTGCTGTCAGTCGGTCGTGCTCGCTTTTTCGGACGTGCTTCCGCTCGACGAAGCGACGCTTGAAAAACTGTCGCTCTGTTTCGGCGCGGGCTTCGGCAGGACGAGAAACTTGTGCGGCGCGGTCAGCGCGTACGGCTTCATCGTCGGGCTTTTGCACGATAAGAAAGAGACGCTCGCAGACGACAAGACGGACGCGTATAAGCAGATAACGGATCTTGACAACAAATTCAAAGCGCTGAACGGCACGGACAACTGCGGAGAGCTTCTGAAAAACGTAAAGAATCTCACCGCTGGCTATGTTCCTGAAGTCAGAGACGAGGAATATTACAAGGTGCGTCCCTGTGCAAAATTTGTGGTAGACAGCGCGGGACTTCTGCATGATTACATTGTCGAAACGGGTATAACGGACCGGAACGACGCGAATTAAGCTTAAAGCGTAAAATTTTCGCAGCCGGCCGGTGTGTCCGGCGGCATTAGTCGGCTGTCGCGGGTTGATACTTGTTGCGGCTAAAGAAACTTATATCGGTTACGGGGTACATTGATATGCTTCGCATTATGTAACCCTGGACGCGTAAATTAAGCTTAAAACTGCCTGCTGCCGCCGGCGATGATTTTTTTATTGTGTATGGCGTAAATAAAAAAGATTTAGCTGTTTGAGACAGACATCTGTACGCGACAGAGAACAGCGCTCAGGTCGCATCGGGCGTCTAAGGGTCTCGCATTATTCCGGTCCGGTATGATAAAATAACTAACCTACGCCTGTTTACGTTTAAGCTCCGCTTTTTTTGCGAAGCTTTTTTATTGCAAAAGACAAAGTGAGGGGCGCGGGGATAAACGGTATTTAAAGGAGAGTCGCGATCAGAGCGTTTCTGAGCAAAAGCATCCGGGATATTGGGAAGAGGACGGAAAGGGCGGGAAAACGCTTATGCGTCGCGCCGCGGCGTTGCGGAGAAGGAACCCGGCAAGCGCGGTTTATAATATCGCGCGCGTTGCACATAATTCCGTTATGAGATGGGCGCTGAAAAAGATATACAGAATAGCAGGCAACGCATACTGGAAAATATTCGGCGGTTTCGCGCTGTCGCTGATATGGTTTGCGCTGGGACTCGCGCTTATTGTTTCCGTCGTCGGTCTTGCGTGGGGGATAAAGTGCATAAAGGTGGGCGTACTGGTTTTTAAACCGTTCGGCAAGCAGACTGTGACAGTTTTCGACAGACCGGTCGCCGACGCGTTGTGGGCGCTCACGTTCGGTGCGCCGCTGGGTACGGTTGCGGTGATCGGCGCGCTTTCGTCGCTTCTGGTTCCTGTCGCCGCGCCTCTCAGCGTGCAGTGGCTAAAAGTCGCAAAGGCGTCTCTCTTTCCGTTTTCGACATATCTGAAATAGAGAAGGTATATCGGTAAATTTTCGTACCCGTGTAGGTTATATATCGTTTACCCGTCGTTATGAGGCGCCGTTTTTTTGTTTGTGGAGTAAAGAGAAAAAGAGGTAACGGAACGGGGTAAAGTCCGCGGCTTTCATTTTATCGACGCGTTCAGCGCGCCGTATCCCGCGCCGTACGGCAGCATCATATTACCGGCGCAGACGCGCTTTTTTCGACGAAAAATCGACTGCATTATTTTTTAAGTACCTATTGATATATTTTTATTATAATGCTATAATATAAACAAGCGACAGCGAATATTTTAGCGGGAGAAGATTATGCTTTACACATTCAGACACGACAAGTACTGCGATTTCAAGGTTTTCGAGGAAAACAGATTAAGACCCAGAAGCTACTTCATACCTTTCGAGAACAGGAAGCAATGCGACGAAACGGATTATCTGACGGAACGTTATATGTCTCCGCTCGTCACGGTATTGAGCGGAGAATGGGACTTTCTGTATTACAGGCGTGTGTCGGAGATGCCCGCTAAAATAGATAGTTTTACTCTCAAAACGGATAAAGTAAAAGTACCTTCGTGCTGGCAGTTTACCGGGTACGAAAAGCCGTATTACGTGAACATACGCTATCAGTTCGACTGTCATCCTCCCCGCATACCCGCGGACGAGGGCGTCATCGGCGCGAATATGCCGATAAACGCGAAGGGCGGTCCGTTCAAGGTGTACAACTCTGTCGGGCTTTACCGCAAAACTTTTGAGCTTAAACGCAAGGATAAACACATACTCACCTTCCTGGGCGCGGCTTCCAACGTTCAGGTGTATATGAACGGGCAGTACATAGGTTACGGCGAGGGAAGTCACAATACATCAGAATTCGACGTGACGCCGTACGTGCTCGACGGCATGAACGAGCTTATCGTACTCGTCTACAAGTGGTGCAACGGCACTTATCTCGAATGTCAGGACATGTTCAGGAATAACGGGATTTTCAGAGACGTATATATCCAGTCGTTTAGCGGACCGTACGTAAGGGATATAAGCGCGAGGACGCAGCGTACCGACAAATCCTCCTGGAAACTCGTCGTAAAAGCAACCGTCGAGGGCGACGCGGATGTAAGGTTTTCTTTGGAAAGAGAGGGAAAGGTCGTCGCGGAAGGAAGTTCTCAGAGCGGAGAGTGGACGACAGAGCTGGAAAAACCCGACCTTTGGTCTGCGGAACTGCCTTATCTTTATATGTTGTATGTCACGCTGAAAAAAGGCGGCGAAGAGGTGCAGGTCGTAAGACAGGAGATAGGTTTCAGAGAGGTTGTCGTAGACGGCAATGTATTCCGTTTCAACGGCGAAGCGATAAAGATAAAGGGCGTAAACCACCACGATACGCATGAGAGCAAGGGTTATGCGGTCAGCGTCGCCGATTATGTCAAGGACGCCGTATTGATGAAGGAATACAACGTCAACGCGGTGCGCACTTCGCATTATCCTCCCGACCCGGTGTTTCTGAAGATAGCCAACCATATGGGGCTTTACATAATCGACGAAGCGGATATCGAAACACACGGCACGGGCGCGACATATATTGGCCGTCCCAACAGGATAAGCAACGACGCGAGATGGAGATCTCATTATTTAGACCGCGTGATGCGCATGTACGAGCGCGACAAGAATAACCCGTGTGTGGTCATGTGGTCGCTGGGTAACGAAGCGGGCGGCTGGAAGAATCAGGATTATTGTTATCTCGAACTCAAAAAGCTTACCCACGTTCCGATACACTACGAGGGCGCGTGCAGGACCCCGCGCTGGGCGTACGACGTGTTGTCGCAGATGTATACGGCGACAGAGACATTCGACAAATACCTCGACAAGAAGCTGCCGGAAAGATTCTATAAAAAGCCTTTCTTCCAGTGCGAGTACGCGCACGCGATGGGCGTCGGTCCCGGCTCTCTCGACGATTACTGGAACCGTTTTTACAGGTCGGAAAGCCTTATGGGCGGCTGTATCTGGGAGTGGGCGGATCACGCGGTCAGACACGAAGACGGCACTTACACTTACGGCGGCGATCACGGCGAATACGCGCACGACTCCAATTTCTGCGTCGACGGGCTGTTCTTCCCCAACAGGACTCCGCATACCGGAGCGATATGTATGCAGGCGGTCTACAGACCTGTCAGGGCGTCCTACGTCTCTACGAACAGATACGTTCTCACCAACACCGATTATTTCAGAGACTCTTCGTGGCTCGAAATAACCTGGGAATACGTCGTCAACGGCGTAAAGGGCGAAACGGGAGTGATAAAGGACGTTATTCCGCCGAAAGGCAAGACGGAGGTCGTGCTTAAACACAAGAGCATAGATACGACCAAAGACTGCTGCATCAACTTCATATACAAGGACAAGTCGAGCGGAAAGACGGTCGCGAAAGAACAGATACTCATGTGCCAGAGCGTCGGAAGGACGTCGATCGAAGGCGGAGCGGGAGAGGTCGCTTATATCGAAAATTCGACGATGATTTCGATCGCCACGAACAACGCGAGCATAGCTATAGACAAGGAAACCGGCAGTCTTATCGGCTACGAGGTCGACGGCGTGGAATATCTCAACAGAAACGCCAGAAACAAGGGCTTCTGCCTGTCGTTGTTCGACAGCCCGATCGACAACTATATGTACGTCGTCAACAAGTGGAAAGCGACCGGACTCGACAAGGCGGAATGCGTGTTCAACGGCTTCGACAGCGAAAAGCAGGTCGGCAGGGTCGTCGTCGCGTGCCATTACGACGTGGTTATCAAAGGCAAAAAGAGATTCGAATATACGATACAGTATACCGTCTGTTCGGACAACACGCTCGACGTCAAACTTCTTCTGGATACGAAAAAATACGTCGATCTGCCCAAGTTCGGCGTATGCATTGAGATGCCTTCGTGTTACGACGGCGTACGTTATTACGGCAGGGGAGAAAAAGAAAATTACAGCGATTTCGGCGCGCATGCGCTTCTCGGTATATACGAGACGACGGTGGGAAAGATGGCTGAGCCGTACATCAGACCGCAGGCTTCCGGAAACCGCGCGGAAACGCGCTGGGCAGAGATATTCGACGACAACGGCGCGGGTCTCAGATTTACCGCGCAGGGAGCGGCGTTTAACTTCAACGCCGTGCCTTACAATCCCGAAGGGCTTATCGGCGCGACGCACAGACAGGAGATAAAGTACGACGGCACGACCTGCGTGCATATCGACCATTTTGTCAGAGGTATCGGGACCAACAGCTGCGGACCGGATACGAGGGTTGAATTCAGACTGGGCAAAAAACAGACGAGGCTGCAGTACGAGTTCACCGTAAGACCGATTGAAAAGACGTCAGGCAAAAAGGAGTAATGCGGGCGCGGGCGCGTACATAAATAAGTATATATTATGTACGCGCGCGTATCATAATAAGATTTTAATAAAATTTATAAATATTTTATTTTTACTATTGAAAAGCAGACGAATATATGCTATAATACAACTATAATGTTGCGGTGGCAAATGGAGGAATAAGTTTTATGGCAAAAGAATTCGATTACGAAGTGGTCAAAACCTACGGCAGTCTTTCGGAATCAAGCAAGGGCTGGAAGAAAGAGATCAAATTGATCAGCTGGAATCAGAAAGAGCCCAAGTACGACATCAGAGAGTGGTCTCCCGACGGCGAGAAGATGGGCAAGGGCGTTACGCTTTCCAAGGAAGAACTCGTCAATCTGAAATCCCTTCTCGACGACATTCTCGCAGAGTAACGATTCAGTCCTGAAACATACATACTGACTTTTTATACGGTATATGATTATACGGTAGCATTTGCTATCGTATTTTTTTGTCCTTAAAGTCGCACGAAGCGCTTTAACCGCAAGAGCCGCGATGACGGCGAAGGTTAAAAAGAGAACAAAACGGGTAAGACAAGACGGTAAAATCCGCGCGCAATATGCGTGCGGGCGCGGCAAGAATACGAGGATTGCGGCACGCTGTTGCGCAAAGGAGTAAATTTTACGTTTTTTACTGTTGACAAAGAGAGAGTGCGGTAATATAATAAAAAGCTGATTAGGGGAGAAAGGAACGGGAGGTGTGAATATGGGTTACGTATTCAGTTATAACATTTTCTTACATCTTGCATTGGTCCTGTTGCTTACGAAGGTTCTGGGCATACTGATGAGAAAGCTCGGTCTGCCGCAGGTCGTGGGCGCTCTTTTGGCAGGTATAATCATCGGCGTCAGCGGTATCATAAAGGATACTGCCGAACTTAAACCGTTCTCCGAAATAGGCGTGGTAATGATAATGTTTACCGCCGGTATGGAGACGAATTTTAAAGAACTCAAGAAAAACGGCGTAGCTTCCGTGCTGATCACCAGCCTGGGAGTTATCATTCCGCTGGCGGTCGGGTTCGGCGTTTCGTGGATAATCCCGGGTCTTACGCTTAAAGAGAGATTCTTCTTCGGCGTGATTCTTACCGCGACGTCCGTCGGCATTACGGTCGCCGTACTCAAGGAGATCGGCAAGATACACGGCAAGGTCGGCGCGAGCATTGTCACAGCCGCGGTTCTCGACGATATCATCGGCATCGTTATCCTCGCATTCGCGACGGGCGACGTCGATTCAAGCACCTGGGGCTTCAAGCTTGCGGCTCTGTTCGGCGACGCGACTCAGATCGCTTCGGGAGTGCTCGTCCTGATAAACGTCGTGCTGTTCTTCATATTCGCGGTAGCGTGCGGTCTTGCGATCCACTTTATATTCAAGTTTCTCAGCAAGAAATTCCCGCACACCAGAAGACTGTCCATATTCGGACTCGCGACCGCGTTTTTATTCGCGTGGTTTTCAGAAGAGCTTTTCGGCGTAGCGTCGATAACCGGCGCGTTCGTCGCGGGCATGATGATGTCCAATATGAAGCAGACGGAATACGTGGAGCGTCGTATAGATATGAGCGCGTATATGCTGTTCAGCCCGATATTCTTCGCCAACATCGGCATATGTCTCAACTACAACGCGTTGATAGACAACATCAGCTGGACGGTCGTGTTGTTCAGTCTTACGTTTGTCGTATGCGGTATGGCTGCTAAGCTGGTCGGATGCGCCACGGGCGGTATGATCTGCAGATATAAACCTCACGAATGCTTAGAGGTCGGTCTGGGTATGATGGTAAGAGGCGAGGTTTGTCTTATCGTCGCGCAGAAGGGTATCGAAGAGGGCATTATGTCTGAACAGTATCTGCCCGCTGTAATTCTTCTGGTCATCATGTCGTCGCTGCTTACCCCGATATTCCTCAAACTCACGTTCAAGAAGTTCCCGACCGCGGACGAGAACGGAAAGTACGAGACTCCGGCGTCGCCTGTCGCAGCCAACATAATAAAAGAAAAGCTTGAAAACAATATGCCTGTATGCGACGAGACGATAAGCACCGAAGCGAACGACATCGCAATAGAGCAGATGACGGGAGACACATCTCATAAAGAAGATAACAATCCGTCGTCCGACGAAGAGAAAAAATAATTACCGAAAGGTTCACGATAAGCGCGCCGCTTGAAAAAGCGGCGCTTTTTTTATGCGGCAGGAAGCGTTAAAAAGAGATAAATATTTAACCTGTTGTCAAAAAAAGACGCGCGTGTTATAATATAGCTATGAATAAACGCAGCGTAAAGACAATAGCCGTACTTCTAGTACTCATAGCCGCGTTCAGCCTGGCGCTGAGCGCGTGTACGGACGTAAAACTCGCAAAACCGGCGATCTCTTACGATAACGGCGTCGTTTCGTGGACTTCGATCGGGCTTGCCGACGGCTACGAGTTGAGTTTTTACGAGGACGCGGACGGCGAAAGGGGACCGCGCCTCGGCGAGACGCTGACTCTGAAAACGACAAATTACGCGCTTACCGCAGACGGTATTTACTGGGTCGGAGTGAGGGCGGTTTCAGAAAAATTCGCGGCTTCCGACGAGGTTTTTATCCGTGTCGACAAGAAAAATACTGAAGAAGACGTGACGATACCCGGCGAGGGAGAAGGGTCGGAGACGGCAGGCGGCGATGAATCAGGCGACAACGTTCAGCAGGACGTACTGCCTTCGGGTGTGCCTTCTCTCGATCTGCCGATAGGGGCGAAGCAGAAATTCAACTATATATCGACCGCGTCTTTCGGCGGGATATCCGTTCCTCTTACAAAGAACACGGGCGAGGTCGCGCGTCTTTTCGTCGCGGAGGGAGAGCTGATAAGCGACTGGTCTTACGACGCTGAAAACGGGGCGGTAGAGCTTGCGTATTCTCTGTTTGACGACGTGAACACGGGCACGGATACAAAATTCACCGCGGTTACGAAAAGCGGCGACGCTTTCGAATTTTACGTTACTAAGAGCAGCGCGGCGGATATGCCGGCTGCCGTAGATCTTCCGGGCTACGGCGCATATCTGTACTGCAAATCGTCTGAATCGGCTTCTTCCGGACTTACCGTCAACTATTCTTTTTCTTCAAGCACTCAGGCTGTCAGCGTCGACGGTTTAAAGCTTGAGAACAGGACGACTAATTATTCAACGACATCAGAGGCGGTCACGTTTAAAGCAGCATATCTGAAAAAGCTGGGGTACGGGTTGCACGAGGTTGAGCTTTTTACGACGAAAGGGGTCGTCGATTTCTATATTTTCGTGTATTCCGCCAGCATAATGTGCTACGACCTTTGTTACGAATTTGACGACACGTATCCTGCAATCACGCTGAATTGGTCTGTGGATTATCCGATAGACAAGTTTGAGGTCTACGTCAACGGCACGATGTATTCCAGCGTCGACAACCCCGATTTTTTCGACGGAAATTCTTTTAAACTCGACGGCATTGTCGGCGCGGACGGCACATTCAGCGCGTACGTAAAGAGTTATATAAACGCGCTCGACACACCTGCGACAAGCGCGACTGCGGTCTATGCGGACAATACCGCGGCGATAGCGGATTATCTTGATCCGGAGCAGGGTTTCACCTATCTCAACAAGACTTTCAACAGATATATCGACAGCGAAGAGGAAATGGACGTCCTCGCGTACTATATGATACTGTACAACTATCAGCTGGACGAAAAGTCTTTCAATACGTCGAGCTCTACGACTATGGTCATGACGTATATGGATATATATCCGGCGCCGTCTCTCGGCGTTGCCGACGCAAGCGATGTGATGGAGCTGTTTGAGGCGTCCTGCGCGAAATACAAGGAATCCATTAAATACAATTACGCCGCGGTCGCTCTTTCTGACGGCGCTTACAGGATAGGGCTTTCGATGACTTCGCAGAACGAGGCGCTTTACGACAGCACGACAAACTATACGGAATCGTCCTCCAACGAGTTCCATCTCACCAGGTCTATGCGCGCTTCTGACTTTGAGGACTTCGCGATTAACGACAGGGAAGGCGTCGTCGTCGAGACCAGCGATCAGCTGTTCTTTGCGATAGAAGCGGGCTTCAAGCCCGTTCCCGTTGAAGGCAGCATTGCGGAAGGACTTTACGAACTGGCGAAAGACGTCTGTCGCAAGTGGATAGACGACGATATGACTGATTACGAAAAGGTCCACGCGATTTACGACTGGCTGGGTAAAAACGTAGTGTACGACTATAATATCGTAAGCGAGATGGGCAATATAAAGCCTGAAAGCAGTCTTTACAATAAGTTCTATTCCTACGATTGTTTCTATCTTGAAGGCGTGCTTGAAAACGGCGTGGCTGTCTGCAACGGCATAGCGAAAACGCTGGTGGTGCTTTGCGGAATAGAGGGGATAACCGCAGTCAAGGTCAACGGCAGCGCAAGCGGAGGCGCACATGCCTGGAACAAGGTGCTGATAAACGAAAAGTGGTATATCGTCGACAGTACATGGAGCAACCGGAAAACGACTGAAAACGGCAAGAAAGTCGAAAAATTCTCCCATGAATATCTGTTTATGACTACGGCGGAAGCTTCTTCCGACAGGACGGAGCTGACTGACGATACTCTGAAATATTATTGCGGCGACAGGCAGATATCGTCGGTGTACCGATATGTGGGATAACGATAAAATAACAGCGCTTTTAAAGGAGCACGAAGACGAGAAGTACAGGGAATTTCACGGCGGACTTACGTTTACGTCGTACGAGCGCGTCGGGGTCAGGGTGCCCGTGTTGCGCGCGCTTGCGAAAAGCATAATAAAGTCGGGCGAATGGGAAGAATTTGTTTCCGTCCGTCCGATACTATTTTACGAACAGGCGATGCTTTGCGGGATAATTTCGGCAAGCGTAAAAGAGCCTTACGAGGACAAGATAAAGCGTTTAAAAGCGTTTTCGGGGCTGATAGACGACTGGGCGGTATGCGACGTGACCTGCTCCTGCTTAAAGTGTAAGGACGACAGGCTGTTTGACGACGCCTGCGCCTTTGCGGCAAGCCCGGATCTCTGGCTCGCGCGTATGGGCTTGGTGATAATACTGGGCAATTTTGCGGACAGGGAGCACCTTGACGGAATACGCTCCGCTATCGATTCCGTACGTGCCGAAGGGTATTATATCGATATGGCGATCGGCTGGCTGATATGTACGGTCGAAAGTCGCGACAAGGGCGCGGGTATAGAGCTTATGCGGACGGCAAACATATCCCGCGAGGTAAAAAAGACAGCCGCTTCCAAGATGCGCGACAGTTGCCGCGTAAGCGAAGAAAGCAAAAGGAAAGCAAAAGATATCGCAAACGGATAAAATACGTTTAACCTACACGGGCGTCAAAAAAGACGGGTAAATCCCGTCTTTTCTGAAATGCGTATACGCATCCGCATTTTTTATTTGTAAAACTGTTTTACTTTATTCTTGAGATAAGATAGGGAAGTTCTTTTTCAAACTTCACGCCGTACCAATGGCTGTCGTCGTCCATCGTGCCGGCGATGGTCTTTACGGTGTAGTCCGCAGCGATCGCGGCGCTGTCGTAGACGCTTTTGCCGTTCATGAACGCGCCGACGAAAGCTGAAGCGTAGACGTCTCCGGTGCCGTGCGACATACGCGGCAGCTTATCGTTGAAATAGTATTCGACTTTTTTGCTCGCGCAGTCATAGACGGCTACGCCCAGCTTTTTCGGGTCGAACGACACGCCCGTCAGCACGACTTTTTTGCAGCCGAGCCCTGCGAGTTTGCTTAGAAGCCCGAGGATATATTTTTCGTCGTATTCCGTTCTGAATTCCATGCCGGTCATAAGGCACGCTTCGGTAATGTTGGGCAGGATCACGTCGGCGACAGAGCAAAGCCTTGCCATGTCTTTGGGGAAGTCGTCGGGGAAACCCTTGTAAAGCACGCCGCCGTCCGCCATCGCGGGGTCGACGATTATCGCGCCGTCCTTTTCAAGGTGGCGGTCGATTATTTTGAGTATCAGGTCGACCTGTTCGCGGCTGCCGAGGTAACCGGTATAGATCGCTTTAAACGTGATGTTTTCCTTGCTCCAATGTTCGGATATGGGTTCGATATCGCAGGTAAGGTCGCGGAAAGTCCAGCCGGGCTTGAACGCGGTATGAGTGCTGAGCACGGCGGTGGGCAAAACGCAGGTCTCTATCCCGCAGGCTGAGATGACGGGCAGCGCGACCGTCAGAGAGCATTGTCCCACGCACGATATATCTTGTACGGTCAAAATCTTTTCTTTGGACATAGTCAATACTCCTTTTGCAATATATTGATATTATTATAACGGCGCGGGCGCAAACAGTCAATTAAATAGCGGTTTTTCCGTTTATTTATGCGGCGTTTTCAGACTTTTCGGCAATTAAGAGTGTGATATTTTTCAGCGTCATCCCGGTATATTTTTTAAACGTGTCGTTGAAGTGTCTCTGCGACGAAAACCCCTGGTATTCGATTGTTTCGGCTTCCGTTTAACGCAGCCGACAAAGACATAGCCGGCGAGATAAAAGTCAATGCAATTATTCCGTCAAAGAGACCTTCCGTCCGGAGCCTTACTCATAATACATCCTTTATAAGCAGACACGCGCGCTTGGCAAAATTCGTGCGGGTTTGTTTTGTGTGGAGTTGCAATATTATATTCGAAATCGCTGATAAATTGTTGAAATTCAAGTGCGTATATGCTATAATTGTTTTAATCAATATTTTAGACGGAGAGTGACCCATATGGCGATCAGCTACAATAAGTTATGGAAATTGCTCATCGACAAGGGAATGACAAAGACGCAAATGCGCCTTCGGGCAGATATTTCCACGACGACGCTTGCCAAACTCGGAAAAAATGAAACCGTTTCGATGGATGTCCTATTAAAGATCTGCAAATTACTTGACTGCAACGTCGGAGATATTATGGATGTTATCAACGAGGAGACAAGCAATGGCGACAAGTAAGAAACTTGAAATTATCTACCATAACGGACAGCCCGACGGCATCCGATCGATCAGGCGTCATCTTTCAACTATGACTACCTATGTCATACCGCGGCCCCTGCTTGCCGAGGCAAAGAAGATCACAGGCATCAGCCGTCCAGGTATTTACTACCTCATCAACGAAAACGACGAAAATGAGATCGCGCAGATCTACATAGGGCAAACGCGCAACGGAGTTGTCCGTCTGGACGATCATAATCGTTTCAAAGATTTTTGGAATAAGGCAATCATGTTCCTTGCCGACAGCAAGACGTTCTCCCTCGATATGATCAGCGGGCTGGAAGAATACGCCATTATCAAAGCGCACGAATCCAACCGCTATAAGGTGGAGAATTCCGTCAAGCCCAAGTATGAAATCGATGAGTACGATCTCCCTTCCATTGAAGAGGTGTACGAGGAAATACAGTTCATCATGGCGACACAGGGTTATAAGCTGGACAATGCAAGGGCAAGCCTGAATGAATCGTCTGTTTTCCATACGACGCGCAACAGTATAAAAGCATACGGCGTTTATGGCGGCGATAAGTTTCAGGTGTTGGAAGGTTCGGAAGTCAATCTTGCGAAACCGGCGAATCTTGAAAAGTATAACAAACAGCGCAAAGAGTTGCTTGAAAAAGGAGATATCATCCGGCAAGCGGATAAGTATATTTTGAAAGTTACGCTTGAATTCAACACACCGAGCGGCGCCGGAGAATTTATCCTCGGCGGCTCGATCAACGGCTGGACGGAATGGAAAGACAAAGAGGGTAAAACCTTGGACGAGATTTATAGAAAGTAAGGGAGACAAAAAATTTATGAAAAAAGCTTTAATAGTTGGAATTGATAATTATTTGAAAGTGTCAGACCTTAATGGCTGTGTAAATGACGCTCACGATGTTGCAAACGTTTTATCGCGAAACGCAGATGGCTCTTTAAATTTTGATATAAAAATAATGACTTCGACTTCAGAAAACAATATTGTAACTAAATATGAATTAGAGGAAGCGATTAAGGAACTTTTCTCTGGGGATGATGAAATTGCGCTATTTTATTTTTCCGGACATGGATATACCGAAGATAATAATGGATATATCATTCCTTCTGATATTCAATTGCCTGGACGCAATGGAATTAAAATGGATGATATTATGCAATGGTGTAATAAGTCTAAAGTAAAAAATAAAATACTTATATTTGATTGTTGCCATGCAGGGGCTGTCGGCGATGATAAATATTTTAGCGGAAATTCAATAATCGGTGAAGGGGTTACAATTTTAAGCGCTTGTACAAAAGGGCAATATGCGCTTGAACACTCACATCATGGTGTATTTACACAGTTGCTGGTAGATGCTTTAAATGGAAGCGGTGCAAACATTCTGGGCCAAATTACGCCTGGAAGTGTTTATGCGCATATCGATCAATCGCTAGGCGCTTGGTCACAGCGTCCGGTTTTTAAAACAAATGTTGAGCAATTTGTTTGCTTGCGCCAAACTTACCCCTCTATCAGTAGCTCAGATTTAAGACAGATAACAAATATATTCAAAAACCCATCCGAAGAATTTACCCTTGATCCATCCTACGAACCAGATTGCGAATATGCACAAGCAGATCACACTCGTATATTTGGCATTCTACAAAATATGGTTCATGTAAATTTAGTTATTCCTGTAGGAGAAAGGCATATGTACTATGCGGCAATGAATAGCAAATCTTGTAAATTAACGGCCTTGGGCGCACACTATTGGAACTTAGTTAAAAATAATAGATTATAAGGAGATCTACAAATGAAAAAACGTGCTTTTATTAGCTTTGATTATGATCATGATGAGGAATTAAAACAAGCATTGATAGGGCAATCTAAAAATCCTGATTCTCCATTTTCCATTAATGATATGTCGATCAAACAAGCAATTGATGGAAACTGGAAATATTATGCGAGACAAAAAATTAAGCAATGTGATGTTGTAATTGTAATTTGCGGGAAATATACAAATACAGCTCGTGGAGTAACCGCAGAACTAAGCATTACTCAAGAAGAAAAAATCCCTTACTTTTTGTTATGTGGTCGTGCGGACGGAAAGGTCGTTAAACCATTAGGGGCATATGCTTCAGATAAGATTTACAAATGGACTTGGGATAATCTTAAAGCTTTGATCAATGGGGCCCGATAATTTTTATCCATCAACTTCCGATTGTATTATGCGAACATAGGAGAGCACAATGGGCATTATAGATAAAAAGCAAATGACCGAAGAGGACATCAAGTTGAATTTTATCACGCCGGCAATTTTATCAAAGGGCTGGCAGGATAAAATCACGATGGAAACTCAGCTTAGATTTACAGATGGCAAGGTAAATCTCCGTGGAAACAAAGTCAGCCGGGAAACGCCTAAAAAAGCGGACTATGTGCTTTATTTTGCAAAAAACAATCCGCTCGCCGTGGTTGAAGCAAAGGACAATAACCACAGCGTGTCTTTCGGCATGCAGCAGGCAAAGCTCTATGCCAAAATGCTTGACGTCAAGTTTGCATACAGCTCTAACGGCGATGCCTTCCAAGAGTTTGATTTTATTACGGGAGTTGAGCGCGAAATTGCGTTGGACGAGTTTCCTTCTCCCGAAGAATTGTTTGCCCGCTATCAAAGCGAAATAAACGACGGACAAGGGTTATCGGAGAAAGAACTTGCTCTCATCAATCAGCCGTATTATACAAGCCAAAACACTTATCCGCCGAGATATTATCAGCAGGTTGCCGTCAACCGCACAATAGACGCCATCGCAAAGGGGCAAAACCGCATTTTGCTTGTCATGGCGACGGGAACGGGGAAGACCTATACCGCTTTCCAAATCGTATATCGCTTGTTGCAGAGCGGCGCAAAGCAAAAGATACTTTATCTTGCCGACCGCAATAATCTTGTCGATCAGACGATAAGCGGCGATTTTAAGCCGCTTGAAAAAGTCACACACAAAATCAATTTTGCAAAAGACGACCGCACCACGATTACTTCCCATCAGGTATATTTCTCCCTCTACCAACAGCTTGTCGGAAACAAGACAACCGAAGAAGAGACGGACGAAGAAACGCTTGCGCACTATAAGCAACTGTTTGATAAGGATTTCTTCGATCTGATTATAGTGGACGAATGTCATCGCGGCAGCGCAAAGGAAGAAAGCCGTTGGCGTAAAGTGCTGGAATACTTCTCCTCTGCAACGCAAATAGGCATGACCGCGACGCCGAAAGAAACCGCTTACATATCCAATATCGATTATTTCGGTGAGCCGATTTATAAGTACAGTTTGAAAGAAGGCATCGACGACGGTTTTCTCGCTCCTTTCAAGGTCATACGCATAAGGACGGATATTGATGACGAATGGCGTCCTCGCAAAGGTCAACGCGACATAAATGGTTATGAAATCGAAGATCGAATCTACAACAACAGCGATTACGATTACAACATCATCATTCAGGACCGTATCGACATGGTTGCAACCGAGATCACAAATTATCTCAAAGCGACCGACAGAATGGCAAAGACGATCGTTTTCTGTGCAACGGAAGATGCAGCAGAACGGATGCGTGTTGCTCTTACAAAGTTGAACGCCGATATGTGCGCGGAAAATCCGGATTACGTAGTGCGGATCACTGGCAGCGACGATTACGGCAAGAGCAAGCTTGACTATTTTATATCCGTATCTGCTAAATACCCGGTGATCGCCACTACTTCCAAGCTGCTTTCTACCGGTGCAGACTGCAAAATGGTTAAACTGATTGTCATTGATGAAATGATCGGTTCCATGACGGAATTTAAGCAAATCATCGGTCGTGGAACGAGACTGCGTTATGAGGACGGAAAAACACATTTCGTTATCATGGATTTCCGCGGCGTGACCAGATTGTTTGCTGATCCCGAGTGGGACGGACCGATCGAACAAGATGACAAATTCCGTCATGTGCAGCCCAAAGAGCCGGGCGACGATCCGGTCATTCCGCCTGCCCCGCCGGTGGAGCAGAAATATAAATATGTTGTAGACAGCCGCGGCTGCAAAGTGACGGTTTCGCAGCGCATGGTTTCCGTTTACGATACCGACGGAAAACTCTTGCGGCAGGAAAGCATTATCGATTATACTAAGGCGAATATTTACGGCACATTCTCTTCTTTGGACAATTTTATTTTGCAATGGTCTGCCGAAGAAAAGAAAGCCAAGATCCAAGAACTTTTCAATGAACACGGCATTGACTTGGAACAAATCAAAGCCGATGAAGGTATGAGCGATGTCGATGATTTTGATTTTATCTGTCATATCGCCTTCGACCAGAAGCCTTTGACGCGGAGAGAACGCGCTGAAAACGTTAAAAAACGCAACGTATTTGCTAAATACGGCGGCGAAGCAAGAGCTGTGCTTGAAGCGTTGTTGGAAAAGTATGCGGACAGCGGCATTTACGAAATCGAAGATATGGATATTCTCAAACTCGATCCGTTTGTCAAGTTCGGAAAACCCGCAAAAATCGCTTCGTTATTCGGCGGCAGAGAGGGTTATATCCGAGCGGTAAGAGAACTGGAACAAGAAATTTATAAGGCGGCATAACATATGAGCAACATTTCCGGATTTATTAAACGCTTGCGCGACATAATGCGCAACGATGCAGGTATCAACGGCGACGCACAGCGCATCGAGCAAATTGCCTGGCTTTTGTTCTTAAAAGTCTACGACACCAAGGAGCAAGACTGGGAATTTGAGGACGACAAGTATCAATCGATTATCCCCGATCCCTGCCGCTGGCGCAATTGGGCGCATGAAGAGGGCGGAAAAGGCATGACAAGTGACGCACTTTTGAATTTTGTCAACAATATTCTCTTTCCTGTTTTGAAAGGCAAGGATTATAAAGATGCGAACGGAAACATTCTCATCAAAGGCGTCCAAGTCGATCCGTCCACGCCCATCAAAAAGGCTATCGTC
>CASEHD010000005.1 GCA_949287655.1 uncultured Christensenella sp.
GAGCGAGGGAAGATCATGAGCGACAGCAACGGCAAGTCCACCAACCTCAAACAGAAGATCAAAGAGCTTCCTCAGGCGATCAAGGTCTTTTGGAAGACGACTCCCAAGGGCAGGTATCTCAATTGGAAGGAGATATTGTGTTTCAGCGAGGCGAACGCAGATAATATTATAATATTTTCAAGTGAGAATCGCTAAAAAACGCATAAATGGCGCGCCTCAGGGCTGGTTCGTATTATTCTGGGCTGGTATAAGAGCCCTCCACCGGATTTTCCGCGCGGTCTTTTATCGTAGCCGCGTCCTCGTCTATGCCAAGCACACGCCATGGTGCCAAAGTGGTTTTTCGACGACAAAATCGTTAAAAATTATTTTCTGTAATTTGCTTTGACAACATCTACCCTCAGATCGTGCCCACAGATATCTTCGAGAAAGTTCGCAAAAAAGTAAACGAAAACCGGTACGGCAAGAAAAGCCTCGAAGTTGACTTTCTGTTACGTCATAAAATAAAATGCGGATACTGCGGTTATTCTGTTATGTCTGACAGCGGAACAGCTTATAACGGAGAAAAGAAATATTATTATAAATGCCGAGGAAGAAAAGCTAAGTTTAACGATTGTCAAAATAAACCTATACGCAAAGAAGTCCTTGAAAAAATCGTCATAGACAGCATTATAGAAGAATTGAGCGACAAAAGCACCGTGGACTATATCGTAAGTCAGCTTTTGAACATTCAGGAAAATCAAGCCAAAACGAACGTCGTTCTCAATCTGCTTATAAAAGAAAAACAAACAACGGATACGGCAATTACAAACATTATGACTGCAATAGAAAACGGCGGAAGTACGTGCACGGCGATGAAGCGCATGAGAGAACTTGAACAAAGACAAGAAGAATTGCAAAAACTGATTGTCCTAGAAAAAAGCAAGACGCCTGTACTGCTGACAGCAGACGATATCCGAAATTACTACGTTAAAGCATTACGGCTAGAGTCGAAACTACTTATCAATTATCTGATAAAGGAAACTATCCTTTATAAAGACAAAATCGAAATACATTACAACAGCCCCGTGAATATAGGTCCCGATGAAAATCGGGACTTTTCTTTTGCCTCAAAATCAGTTAACTTAAAAATAAAAGTCCCTTTCAGAAAACACAAACTCAAAATAAATTATGACGTCAAATCATTTATTTTGTAGGAAAATCAAGAAAAACCCAAACCAAACTCAGTAGTTCGATTTAGGTTTTCACTGGTGGAGCTGAGGAGAGTTGTAAGAAGCGAAGCGACGGAATAGCGAGCCTGGCGAGCGTCACAGTTCATTACGACAAAGCGGAGCTACAAGCCTGCCAAAAAGCGAAAGGGTGTTTCTTTTGCCACGCAGTGGTAAAAAAACAGCCTTGCCGCAATATGGGCAAGGCGAAGTGGTGGAGCTGAGGAGAGTTGAACTCCTGTCCAAACGAATTCGCGTAACACCTTCTACATACTTATCGGATAATTAAGCGTCCCTCGTAACCTCTGTCCGCAAAGGTTATTTCGGTAAGTCCCTTAAGTGGCGCGACGCAGTACGGGACGATCCTGCGAAGCCCTGTTCCACTTTCCGATGCCGGGTGCGGGGTCGTGGAGCCCCCGTCCGACAGCTATGCGCGATTACGCAGCAATAGCAACTTGCTTATTATTAGCGTTTAATTTTAATTTCCGTTTTTACGAAGCCGAGCCTTCGGTATGCTTATGTTACCCTCTGTCCGCCTGTCGAATCCGGAACAGCCCCACGGGTCTTGGGTCTATATTGTATTATTTTTATTGCCTTTTGTCAACGTCTTGCAAACAAAATATAACTGATATTTGTGTAAAATTTTAATTTTTACTCTTTTATTTTACGCTGATATCGACCGATATTTTCAACTTTAAGTCGTCGAGATAGGTCCTGCCTACGCTCATCTTCCACTCTTCTCCGAACTTGCGGTAAAGCTCTTCCCCGAGGTGGAATACGTCGGCGTCGTAGTATTTGCAGACCTCAAAGCAATCGACGACCGAAGATATCACTTCCGCGCTGATAGCGCGTATTTCCTCTTCGCTTATTCCGCTTACCGAGCCGTCAGGCGAAACGTAATATTTTTCTGACGGTCTGACGGAAATGTCAAGGTCGATTGCGACCTCATCGTAAGAGATCGCGCGTTTTGAGCAGTCGCTGCGCAATATCACCGCCTCTTTTTTTATCCCGTCGTCGCCGTCGTAAGCTATGCAGCCCGCGTTGAGCCTTTCCGTCGTATAACTCAGCGCGGCGCTCTGCCGCCTGCCCAGCCTGACGAGGTAACCCGCCCTATTGGTGACGACGACGTGCGATACGTCGAGAAGCTTTGTCTTTTCGCCGTCCGCACCCTCGCCGAGCCGCCCGAATTCACTTTCCCGCAAGAATACGAGCGGCAGGCAGGCGGTGTTTCCGACCTTGTAGATATCCTCGAAATACCCCTTCAAATCTGTCGGATTCTGCCCCGCTTCCTTACGATTGGACTGCAATATCTCGGTAAGATGATATGACGCGACCTCGTTTATCGGCATCTGCACGGCAAGTATATCCTTTGCTTCGCCCGCGCTGGCGACGAGCAAAGTATTGTCCGTGACTATATCCCCCTTGACAAGAAACTCGAGGACGTCCGTCCTGCCGCTTTTGAGCAGTTTATCGCCCAGTATCACGACGTTGGTATGTGCGAACGACGCTTTCAGCCCGACCGTATACGAAAGATTTTCTATCGCCTGCTGAACCGTCTTCCCGCGAGCGGTATACACTACGAAATCGTTGCCCGCAGAAGCCGTCGCGCTGTTTTTGGGAATGATCACCTGCGCGCTCAGCGCCAGATCTCCGTCCTCGATATCTATGCCTGTACCGACGACTATCGCCCTGTCAAGCAGATTGATATTGGACGAAAGCCCGTCGAACACCGCGACAACGACGATGACTACGACAAGAATCAGCCACTTCTTCTTAACGCGTCTGTTCATAAAGAACCTCCCTGCCGCGGTATTGCTTTCTGCCGAAAACGAACGTACAGACCAGCGCGACGACCGGAACTGCGTAATCCGCCGCAACGGTCAGATATCTGAGCGGTCCCGTCATAATGCTGTAGATCGTCTGCTGATTGCCGATGCCGAAGAAGGTGACGCCCCCGAGAACGGCGCAGACGATTATCGAAACCGCCTTTCTGCCGCCAAAGAAACAACACACGCTTTCAACCGTCGCTATTGAGAGAAGCGCAAGCTTTATGACCGCTATCAGAAGCCACGCGCATACGACGGTGAAGTCCACGGTCCCGAGCAAAGTGGACAGCTTATTGAATATCGCGAGCTTGTTGAACGCGTTGGCGACAAGCACTCCCCCGCCGCCGTAGACCGCGGTAAACGCGAGTGCAATCCCTACTGAAAACACTAAGATAAATATATATGAAATCAGCACGGGCACAATATTTTTCTTTTTTCCGTCTGATCTCTTTTCCGCTATCGGAAAAAACAGCAGCGGCGAAAAATCCCCGAACCAGGCAAGGTATTTATTGCATGCGACGATGTTTTTCACCCCGTAACTTACCGGGAGCACGTTCTTCAGCGCGCCGGCGTTTTCCGCAAAGATAACGTTGAGCACGACGACCGCAACGACGAACCATAATATTATCTGCGCAACTCTCGCGAGAGCGTTGCCGCCCTTGATCGTAAGATAAGAAAGAGAAGGTATCAGCCCCGCCAGTATCAGCCGCCACAACCCTTCGTCGAAAAGCGTAGTAGAACAATACGCCGTCGTCTCCCCCGTAAAAAGAGCGAGCTTCGCAAAGCATGTAAAGCCGACGACCGCGAGCATTATCCTTTTAAGCGGAACGGGCGCGGGTAAAGCGCGGATATCCGTGCGCGAGACGACGCCGTAGACGCACGCGAGCGCAATGCCGTCGATAAACATCATCGTCAATACAGAAAGCCATGCGTTCCTGCCGGCGACCGCGGCAAGGTATTGCGGAAGCATCACGACCTTAAAGCTCACCGACGAAATAAACGCGAGTATCGCGAACTGCCCCGCATATATCTTAACCGAAACCTTGTCCTTCATCTTTTCATCCTCTTTCTGTTTTTTGTCGGTATGCTGTACGGTCTTTCGTAAAGCTCAGTCACGCCGGCCTTGAACACCGCGTCGTTCCAGTCTCCGGGAAGCGCGGGTGCGAAAGGCGCGAGATAAGACGTGCCGTAACTCCTGAGATCGACGAGATGCGCGGTAAGCGCCATTCCTCCGAGAATTATCCCGAACAAGCCCAATATGCCAGCGATCGCGACGAATATCAGCCTGAGCACGCTGCCCGTATTAACCTCGTCGGGCACGCAGTAAAGCCCTATCGTGGACACGGAGATTATAAGTATCGTCGGCGTGGACAAAAGTCCCGCCTTTACCGCCGTTTCGCCCAACACGATCGCGCCGACGACCGAAAGCGCCATGCCGACGTACCTGGGCATTCTCACGCTCGCCTCGCTGAGTATCTCGAATATCAGAAGCACGAGCAGCATCTCGAACATCGGCGTAAGCGGTATGCCGTAGACCGAATTCATTATCGTGACCAGGAATTTGAGCGGAAACATCTGATACTGGAATTCCTGCAACGCAACGTAAGCGGCGGGAAGAAGCACGGCGATAAAAAGCGCCATTATCCTTATCGCCCTTATCAAAGTCGCGCGGAAACTCTTTACGTAATAGTCCTCGCTCGCCTGCAGATGTTCTAAAAGGATAAACGGAAGAGTCAGCACGACCGGCGAGCCGTCGACGATCACGGCTACTCTGCCTTCAAGCATCTTCGCGCAGACAATATCCGGTTTTTCGGATGTGCCGACGCGGTCGAAAAGAGACTGCCCTCCGTCTTCGAGGAAGGCGGCGACGTATGACGATTCGACAACGCCGTCTATGTCTATCGACTTTATCCGGCGGCATATTTCGTCGACTACCTTTTTTTCGGCTACGCCGGCGATATAAGCAACCGAAACGACGGTATTCGTCAGCCTGCCGACCTTGAAATTGAGAAAGCGCAGTTTGGGCGTGCGCAGACGGCGGCGTATCATCACGCAGTTGGCTTTGAAGTCCTCTACGAACCCTTCTCTGGGGCCTCTCAGAACGTTTGATACCGGCGGCTCCTGTATCCCCCTCGTAGGATACTTGCGCTCCGAAAATACGAACGCGCCCTCTCCGCCGTCTATTATCAACACGATGTCTCCGTCGGCAACCGTCTGCGCCGCTTCTATCGGCGAGTGATTCAGCTTTATCGCCGTCGTCGGACGTGTCGCCGCGTTCAGCTTGTCGATATACGGATATTCGAGAGAGGGCAACGCCTTGACCGGCGAAAAGATATTCAGCTCGCAAAGCTCCTTATCTATCACGCCGTCTATGAAAAACACGCTCGCGCTTCTGCCCGCGACGTTAAAATCCATTCTGACAAGGTCTTCGCCGTCGCCGAAAGCGCTCTGAAGGGAGTCCGAAAATTGTCCGTAGTCCGTCGTTTTTATCATATTTTCGTTGTGTGCATTGCGGGTAAAAATATACGAACGACCTTAAAGCAAGAGATCCGACAAAATACGCCGCCGTCGGAAATCCTGCGACACGGTGACAAAACTATACTGGTGATATGAAAAAGCTACACAACTACCGCGACGGGGACATATTCTTATACCTGCTTTCCGTCGTGCCATTCTTTCTGTGCGCAAACGCAAAAATAGACGAAAACGTGATGGGGCTCGCCCTCGGACTGTATGTCGCGCTGATCTACTGCCGCTGCAATTTCTTTCTGATATCTCCTATGTATATCGCGGGGTGCGCGCTTGCCGACGCGTCCGTCGTAGGACTTATCTACGCGATATCTCCCGTCGTATTCCTGGGCTGCGCGAAAGTCATTCATTACGCGTTCGCAAAGCCGCTCAATATGATAAGCGCAAACGTATTCGCGTGTCTGAGTCTTATGCCCGTGCTGATCTTCGACCTGGGCGTACACCAACTTCCCTACGTGCTGACCACGATGATCCTGAATCAAGTGTTCTGCTACTGCGCGACGGTGATATGTTACGCGCTTATCGTGCGCGGAGTAAGAAACAAGCTGTCTACGGACGAAACCGTCGGCGGCGCGATCTGCCTTACCGTGATGTCTCTGGGACTGTACAGGCTGGACGTATTCGGATTCATGCCATACTTCGCCGTCCTCGGCTGGACGGTAATGGTATGCACGCACAGCTTCTCTCTGAGCGCGGGAGTGCTGATATGCTTTGCCGTAGGCGCAGGAGGCTCCGCGGCGGCGACAGACCTCGGCGTATGCGCGGCGGCAGTCGCGATGTTCGCCTGCGCCAACGCATTCAAAAAGCTGGGGATATGGTTCTCTTTCAGCGCGGTAATGCTTATCGACCTTCTCTGCGGAGTATTCTTCGAGGCGTATGAATACGACCTTCTGCACCCGATCGCGCTCGCGATAGGAGCGGGAGCGTTTTCGGCTCTTCCGCGCAAAGTGCGCGCCAAAATGCCGGTCTATATCGCGGACGACGGCTCCGCGGCGGCGAAACAGATGGTCAAGCACAACAGGAACGAAGTATTCGCGCGTCTTACCGGAGTCGCGAAAGTGTTTTACGAAATGGGCGACTGCTTCGGCTACCGCCCGTCGAGAATATTCGCCGATCTGAGCCCGTCGAAGACGATCGCACGCGAAATGATGCTGAGAACGTGCGCGAACTGTCCTTCCAGGGCGAACTGCCAGGCGGCGCTAGGCAGCGATACCGGCGTGCTGTTCGAAGGCGCGGCGTCTGTTGCCCTCGGCGGAGGGCGCGTCTCCGGCGCAGATCTTCCGACATTTGTCAACGCGCGCTGCATCAGGATCCCCGCCCTGCTTTCCAACTGCGCGGACAGCGTAAGCGATTACAACAAGCGCAAGGAGAACGAAAAACAATACGAACTTTCTCAACAGATAGTCGCGGAGCAGATGTACGGGGTCGGAAGACTGATAAGCTGCCTCGCCGACGACGTAAACAGAGGCGTGAATTTCGACGCGACCCTCGAACAAAAGCTTGTCGAAGAGTTGAGCTATTCCAACATAGTCTGCACGGAAGCGGTCATGTACTCTAAAAACGCGGAATTTTTCCTCAACCTTACCGTGCGCGCGGACGACGCCTACAAAAGATCTCTTGACGAGATTGTCGGCAAGGTGCTGGGGTGCCGTATGAGAAGAAAAGGAAGCCCGCAGCCCCTCGGCGGCGGAAAAACCGCGCTGTCGTTCTGCACGGAGCCGAAATACGGCGCGGTATACGGCGAGGCAACCGTGCGAAAGGACGGATCGAGCGAAAACGGCGACGTGAAAAGCGTACAGAAACTGGGAGACGACAAACTGTTTTTCGCAGTATGCGACGGTATGGGCAGCGGCGACGACGCGCACGAAGGAAGCGCCGCCACGCTGGCAATGGTAGAAAATTTTTATAAAGCCGGATTTGAAGGCGACAGCGTGCTGAATATGATAAACAGACTTCTTATGCTGAGAAGCAGAGACAGTTTTTCCGCGCTCGACCTGTGCGTGATCGACTTAAGACGCGCGATAGCTCATTTCGTAAAGCTGGGCGGCGTGCAGAGTTTCATCAAACGCGCGGACAACGTGGAAGTCGTAAATTCGTCCGCTCTGCCAATCGGCATAGTCGAAGAAGCGGTGCCGTTCACCGACAATAAACTGCTATCTCCGGGCGACGTTGTGATGCTGGTGTCCGACGGAATAGTCGACTCTCTGGGAGCCGACGGAATATCGTTGATTCTGTCCCGCGCCGAAACAGCCGCGCCTCAGGAACTGTGCGACATAGTTCTCGCTCAGGCAACCAAAAGAGGCGCGAAAGACGATTCCACGGCAATGGCAGTACGACTGATATAATATAATTTAACCTACACGGGCACAAAAAAAACGGCGCTTATGCGCCGTTTTTTATCAGATCCTGAATGCTGTCAGTCTGCCTGAAAAATCCAGGGCATAAACGACGTCTCCGTATACGGCAAGTCTACTTAAAACGGGCGCGCCGATATAATAGCTTGCGACGAGTCCGCCGTCCTTTCCCAACAGATAAACACATCCGTCCGACGCGGCGAACAGAAGGAAGTCCTTATAAGGAATTATTCCGCTTTCGACCGTCTTACTGCCTTTTGATGTATACGGCGATGTGAATGCGAGCGCGTCGCCTGTCATATAATTCCACAACATCTTCCCGTCCGCAAGAGAAAGGGCGATCACTCCTTTGTCTGCGGTCGTGAAATATCCTACGCCGTTTTCGATATACGGCGCGGACGCCGCGTCGAGGTTGTAGCCTTCAAGATTGAACTTGTTAAGCGCCTTGCCGCTGTTTTTATCGATTCCGAATACAGACGATTCAGCCGCAACCCAAAGTATCTCACCGTCTAACGTCGGCGTGGTCGTGCGGTATCTCAGCCCATCCTTGTCATTGCTCCACGCCTTTTTGCCGGTAGCCGCGTCGTAAGCGACCAGCTTATCCCAATGAGAGCCGACGTAAACGTATTTACCGTCCGCGACGATCCTCGACGGCGCGCTGAAACCGTTTTCGTTTTTCGCCGTCCACAGCACAGAGCCGCCGTTTAACGAAAGGCAGGATATCTTTTGCCCGCCGCCGCAGAACACCCTGCCGTCGCAAACGGCAATGCCCATTATCGTATCCCTTACCGCCGTAAGACCCGTATCGGTCTTCCAGACAAGACTGCCCGTAGCGGCGTCCAGCCTGTATACAATGCCTTCGCTGTCCTGCACGACGACGGCGCCGTCGCCTACGTAAAAGGAATTTTTCACCGAGTTTACCGTCGCGTATTTCCAGATCGTTTCCCCGCTTTCGGCGTCCAAGCAGGTTATCCCGCAATCTTTAGGATAGCCGTCGTCTGCGGTACCGACGTACACTTTGCCGTCCGAAAGAACAGGTTCTGCAAATTCGGCGTGACTGCCCGCCTGAACAGTCCATACCGCGTCCGCGGGCTCTACCTTTTCATACGAAAAATACAGCAGATCGGAGGACGTGAGCTCACCGCCGCTGAACGTCACTTTGCGGACCGCCGCAGGCGAAGAATCTATACCTCCGCAATCGGGGCGCGCGGTAGAGATATTGAATATCCCGTCCTCTGTCTCGTTCATATAATTGTAGTGCCAGTGCCCGAACACCCACGCGACCAGACCGTGTTCTTTCAGGTCGAGCGTATTCAAACCGTACTTTACGACAAAACCGTCTTCGTCCGGGCAGACGTCGTGACAGAATACGACGACCTTCTTACCCTCTTCTACCGCCGCAAGATCGTTAGCCATCCAGCGCCAAACCTCGGACTTCGTATATCGCGCGAGCGCGTCGCCTTTCGCGAGAGAAGCGACCACGTAATGCACGTCGCCTACGTCGAAAGAATAGTTTACAGGTCCGTAAATGCTCTCGTACAGAGCCTCGCCGTACCCGCCCCAATTCACGAAATCGTGGTTGCCGATAACATAACGGACGGGCACTCCCATGTTTTCCGAGTTCATGCCGCCGATATGACTTTTAAGCCCCTCCTCGTAACATATGTCGCCCGTATGAATGAGGAATGCGGGCTGTTCGCTTTCGACTTTCGCCTTTATGTCCTCTATCCAGTCGCCTACGCCCGAAGCGCCGACCTCTGTATCCGACACCTGAAGAAAACTATGATCTGTAAGATCCTCGTCAAGTTTATCAAGATAAAAATCGTACCCGTCTCTCTCCTTACCCGCGTCGATATAAAAATCTTCGGTCCAGTAACCTGACGGTATCGTCACGGTGACGAATCTGTCCTTAAGCCATCCGTCCAGAGAATAATACCCGTTTTCGTCCGTCTTTACAACGTCTCTTCCGTTCGTGACCGCGACGCCCTCAAGCGGTTTTCCGGTGTCCGACTCGTATACGTACCCCGAAAACCTGTCGTGTTTGACGGCATAATATATACCCGCCGCCAGCGCCGCGGCGACTATCATCGCTGCAACAACTATCAAAGTTACCGAAACCGCCTTTTTCGTTTTTGCGTTCACTTTTTCAGTCTCCCTTACCTTATTGGTCTTTATACTGTTATTTTAATCCCGTTTAGTATTGAGGTCAATGCGCGTTCCGTCACACGATGTGAGGAATACAATTATCTTGACATTTACCATTTAAAATGAGACAATGTTTATGCAGGGTCCGGACGAGACCCGTTGCCCGTACACGCCTGAGCCGAAAGCCGGCAGCGCGTCAAACCGGGCGCCGTGTAACGGAGAACGGGAGATCTTAAACATCGGAATTCCCGCACCCTTGCAGACAATCCACTGTTTTAAAGGTACGTATGCAAAAAAATTATTCATTCGGCTCTTTTTCCGTCTTTGACGTCTTGCAAAACGACGGCTGTTATACGTCGCAGAACAGATATCTGTTTTCTGTCGGCGCGGACAAACTGAAAAGCGTGACCGGATACGTCGCCAACTCCTCTCCTCACACCAAGGACAGCCAGACCAGACATTTCGCGATCGTGATGAAGGACCTGAAAAACGTCACCGTCGACGGCAACGGGTCGAGGGTTCTTCTGACAGACAAAGGCTCTTTCGCATACCTCGAAAACTGCGAAAACGTAACGCTTAAAAACTTTACTTTCGATATCGAAACGCCGTGCTGCCCTGAATTTACGGTAATGAAAACGGGGCTCACGTCGGCTAACGTTCAGTTCGCGCCCAATACCCGCGTCGAAAAGACAGACGATCACTTTTTTGACGTCAAGTGCGGCAACACGACAATCGCGGTCGACGGCAAGGGCATTACCTACGTACGCGCGCTCGACGCTGACCGCAACGCGATATTCACGATAGGAAAAGACCCGGCGGACATTTTCTCAAAGGTCACGAAGCTGGACATCCTTTCCGACGACGGCGTAAATCAGACGGTAAAGCTTTCTTTCAAATCGCTGTGCCCGCTCAAAAACGGTTGTTCCTACTCTTACCGCACGAATATACGCGACGAGGCGGGCTTCGTATTCGACAGCTGCAAAAACGTGACGCTGGAAAGCTGCAACGTAAAGTATATGCACACGCAGGGCATCGTAGCGCAGTTCTGCGAAAACGTCACCGTGGAAAAACTGGACGTAAGGCCCAAGACCTCGCAAAGCGTAGCTTGCACAGGCAACGTGTTCGACTTCTTCGAATGTTCGGGCGCCGTAACGATAAAAAACAGCTATTTCTGCGGCTGTCTGGGCAAGATAGTCAACATCGGCGCGCAATACGCAAGGATAAACGGCAGACTGGACGATCATTCTCTCGCCTGCGCGTACGCAAACCCCAAATATTACGGCATACCCTTCTGCAAGCGCGGCGACGTACTCGCCGTTACCGAAGCGGAAAACCTGACCGCATACGGAAGATACAAGGCTGTAAAATGCTCGGTCGACGCGATAAACCCCGACCTGTTCACAGTGACTTTCGAGGGAGAGATCCCTCAGGACGCGGTCGGAAAAACGCTTGAAAACGAAAGCGCGAACGGCGCGGATCTGATATTTGAAAACAACACCCTTTACGACGTGCCCAATAAAGGGGTATGCATCAACTCTGCGGGCAACCATACTTTGAGATTCAACAACTTCAAGAAGGTGACGAAAAGCGCGGTCTATATCGGCGGCGACGCAAAAACGGATTTCGTTGCGGGACGAGTGGGCAACGTGACGATTGCCGAAAACCGCTTCTCAGACTGCAACTCCCCGATAATATGCGTCGACCCGTCCGTCGGCGAAAGCGTCTGCGACTTTGCGGAAAGCGTGACGATAAGCAACAATTACTTTATTGAAAGCGAAAAGACGCTTTACGATATTAAGCACACGCGCGAAGTCGTCTTTGATTCAAAGAACGTCTGCGATGATGAAAAATATGCGGGCTCCACAGCTTTCTGCCTGTCTGAAAAGATAAAAGACTATGAGATAAGATATTGAAAAAGACAGGGATAACTCAATACTTATCGCAAAAAACGAAACAGCATAAAAAAGGCAGCCCGTTTGAGTTGCCTTTTATGTCTCCTTGCAAATAGTTTGTCTCCCGATTAAAATTTCTTTCTCGCAACATTATTCTCTTCGTCGTAAAGAAGATTGACCGCTTCTGTATAAAAATCCCTCTGCCCGATTCTTTTCTTTGCCAGGTCTGTCATATACGCTAAGGCTTTGTCTTTATCGTCACAACAACAAATAGAGTGTAACGTTTCTTCTATCACAAAATCAGAATAATTTGCCTTCTTACATATCTCAGTGAATTTGTCAGCTTTGATTCCTAATATTTCTTTTATGTTAGCCATATTTATCCCCTTTTATAATTAATGCTTGTTTACTCTCAATATTTTCGGATCCTGAAAATCTCCATTATACAAAATCGTATAATAAGTCCCTTCATGTTCTATTGTTATTCTGATATTGCCAGACTTCGTTTTCTCATAAGCTCCGCCATGTTGAATTTCCGCAACTTTGTTATAAAACTTTGCCCACACAACCTTGTCAAGTTCAATATTATTATAACCTTTATTTTGCTTTTGCACAACAGTTTTTTCTTGCTTACGCTTTTCAACGATACTCTTTATCCTATCTATTGAAACGGCTTTCTTTTCGCCTTTGTCCGTAAACTTTCCGTCTTTGTCTCTCGGGTGTTCTTCTTCTCTCCAATCAGCCACTTGCATCTCCTTTTCCCGCAAAGAAAAACGCACGGGGATTACTCCTCGTACGTCTTCTAAGGGGGATTTTTAATCCGCGAAAATCATGTTATCTGCTTTTCGACAATATCATAATATCACGTATAAACCCCGAAAAAGTGCTGCACTTTTTGCAAAATAATTTTTACGCCTTTATCTCGCTGAGCCGGACGGGTCTGCCTTCTTCAAGAGACTTTTTAGCCGCAACGCCTATAACGACTGCCTGCAGTCCGTCCTCGATACCGACGGAGACCGGTTTATCGTTGACTATGCTGTCGATAAAGCAGTTGATCTCGTTGACATAAGCCTGCATATATCTTTCAAGGAAGAAAAGCAGCGGTTTTTCGCCGGTAACGCCGTCCGCATTGGATATCACCGCGTTGGACGCGCAGTCGTTGGAGATCGCGACCTGTCCCAGTTCGCCGAACGCTTCCGCCCTCTGATCGTAGCCGTAAGTCGCGCGGCGGCAGTTGTCGATGACCGCGAGCGCGCCGCTCTTAAGCTTCAACGTAATGACCGCTGTGTCGATATCGCCCGCCTTGCCTATTTCGGGATCTACCATTACGCCGCCCATAGCGAATACGCTTTCGACCTCGTCGCCGGACAGGTATCTGACCATATCGAAGTCGTGTATCGTCATGTCGAGAAAGATACCTCCGCTGACCTTAATGTAAGATACGGGAGGCGCCGCAGGGTCGCGAGAGCAGATTTTGAGCACATTGAGCGCGCCTATCTTACCCGCTTTGACAGCTTCTCTCACCGCCGCGAAGTTGTGATCGAAACGACGGTTGAAACCGACCTGATATTTGACATTACTGCCCTCGAGAGCCTTCTTGACCGCGAGTATCTTCGCGATGTCGTGATCTACGGGTTTTTCGCAGAACACGTGCTTGCCCGCCTTTATCGCCTCAATGGATATCGGGGAATGGGTATCGGTCGAAGAGCAAATCAGGACCGCGTCTATCTCCTTGTCTGCGAGGATCTCCTTATAATCCTTTGTCGTATTCTCAACGCCCATATTTTTCAGCCATGCGGCGGTCTCGTCGCTCATGAACGGATCCGCAACGGTCTTTACCGTCGCGCCTTTGACGTAACACATAATGGATTCGCAGTGGACTTTGCCTATTCTGCCCGCACCGATTATACCGATTTTCAACATAATTCTTACCTCTTTAAGATATTGTTATGATATTGATTTTCTGTCTTATCAGATCGTTCCGTCCCAGGTGGAAACGTTGGTCTGCTTCTTTTCGTGCTCGTCGAACCAGTGAGTCGTGACCGTCTTGCTGTCCGTGAAGAACTTGAAGCTGTCTCTGCCCAGACAATGCAGATCGCCGAAGAAGGACTGCTTGTGACCGGTGAACGAGAAGAATCCGACAGGTACGGGGATACCGACGTTTACGCCGACCATGCCGCCGTCCGTATAGCGTACGAACTCGCGCGCATAGTAGCCGTTCTGCGTATAGATGACAGAGCCGTTCGCGAACGGGTTGGCGTTCATCACCGCGAGCCCCTCTTCAAAAGTCCTGACTCTCTTAACGCACAGGACGGGTCCGAATATCTCTCTCTGACCGACCGTCATTTCGGGAGTAACGTTGTCGAGGATCGTGGGTCCGAGGTAGAAGCCGTTTTCAAAACCCTTTACCTTGACGTTTCTGCCGTCGAGAACGAGTTTTGCGCCCTCGTCGATGCCCTTCTGTATCCAGTCGCATACGCTCTTTTTATGCTCCGCGCTGTAAACGGGACCCAGCTTTGTATCCTTATCGTACGCGGGACCGACCTTTACGTTCTTGGCAAGCTCAACAAGTTTCGCGACCAGTTTGTCCGCGATGCTTTCCTGAACGACGACGACCGGGAGAGCCATACATCTTTCGCCCGCGCAGCCGTAAGTCGCGTTGATTATGCCTGCAGCCGTTCTGTCGAGCGCCGCGTCTTCGAGGACGAGCGCATGATTTTTAGCTTCACACAGACACTGCACCCTCTTACCGTACTTTGCGGCTGTCTCATAGATATATCTGCCGACCTTAGTGGAGCCGACGAAGGAAACGCCGACTATCTTGTCGTTGGAGATAAGCTCCTGCGTGTCGTTTCTGTCGCAACTGACGATATTCAGAACGCCGTCGGGAAGTCCCGCTTCGCGGTACAGCTCTGCAATTCTCATCGAGGTCATCGGCGTAGCGCCGGCGACTTTTAAGACTATCGTATTGCCGCAGGCGATACAGACGGGAGTCATCCAGCCCATCGGGATCATCGCCGGGAAGTTGAACGGAGAAATGCCTGCGAATACGCCGAGAGGCATGCGGTACAGCACCGTGTCGTAGCCGTTGGACGCGTCCATAAGGCTTTCGCCCTGCAGAAGCGACGGCATTGAGCAAGCCAGCTCGGTTCCCTCTTTCGCTTTGAGGATATCGCCCTTGCTCTCGTCGAGGTTCTTGCCGTGCTCGGTAGCGCACAGTTCGGTCAGTTCGTCCATATGCTCGATGAGCAACTCCCTGACCTTGTAGAGTATCTGCACTCTCTTGATGACGGGTACGCGCGACCACTTCTTGTACGCCTCGTGCGCGTTATCGATGACCTTAGCGACCTCGGCGGTCGTGCAACGCGGCATCTTAGCTATCTGTTCGCCGGTGGACGGGTTGAACACGGGATAGAACTTGTCGGTAGTAGACTGTACGAATTCGTTGTTGGTAAAGTAACCCAAAGTCTTGATTGCCATAAATTTCTCCTTGTATTTCGTAGATTTGTATTTCAGATATTTGCCGTCTTTCTTATATAATCTCTCGCCTTGATCGCGTATTCGAGAGGATTCGCCTTAGCGGGATCCTGTTCCGCTTCAACTATCATCCAACCCTTGTAGCCGGCGCTGTCGAGGATATCGAATATCGGCGCAAAGTCGATGCAGCCGTCGCCGGGCACCGTGAACGCACCCGCCCTCACTCCTTGCAGGAAGGACAGTTTTTCGTCCCTGACCTTTCTCACGACGTCCGGTCTTATGTCTTTAAGATGAACATGCTTTACTCTCTTTACGTGTTTTTTCAGCACTTCGACGTAGTCCTCTCCGCAGTACGCAAGGTGGCCGCTGTCGAACAGCAGTGAGAATTTGTCGGGATCCGTCATCGCGAGCATCTTATCGACTTCCGCCGCCGTCTGAACGACCGTGCCCATATGGTGGTGATAGACGAGTTTCATTCCCATCGAATTCGCGATCTCGCCCAGCCTGTTCATTCCTTTCGCGAAACGCTCCCATTCCTTCTGCACCATAACGTATTTACATTCGAATACCGGGGTGTGCATCTGTCCCTGTATGCTGTAACTCTGCTCAGACGCGCCTATCGTGTCGGCGCCGACCGCTTTAAGGAATTTGCACTGCGCGACAAAGTCTTTTTCGACCTCTTCCATCGGCTTTGTCAGCACAAAGGAAGAAAACCACTGATTGGCGATCTTAAGCCCTCTGAGGTCAAGCGCCGCTTTGAGTACGGCGGGATCTTTGGGGTACTTGTTGCCGACTTCGCAACCGGTAAAACCTGCAAGAGCCATTTCGCTGACGCACTGTTCGAATGTGTTTTCCGCTCCGAGGTCCGGCATATCGTCGTTGGTCCAGGCGATAGGAGCTATGCCGAGTTTAACGTCTTCTTTTCTCATTATTTCATCCTCATGGAATCAGTATTTTCTCGCTTTTTCAAGCATCTTGTTGCGGTTTTCAAGCGCTTTTGCGCTCTTTTCCCCGTGCGGATTGTGCGTTACGCCGACGTTCCACCAGCTTTCGTAGCCGTGAGTCATCGACTTGGGCGCGACTTTGATGTCTATAAGGGTCGGCTTTGTCTGTTTAAGGCTGTCCGCGATCGCCGCTTTCAGCTCTTCCGCGTTCCTGACCGTGTAGGACACAAAACCGTAAGAACGCGCGTTCATCGCGAAGTCGATATTAAGGAATTTGCCCTCTCTTATCGGCTTGTTTCCCTTGCGGTAACGCAGCTCGGTACACAGGCTGTCTACGCCCTGCTCCATCTGCAGATTGTTTATACAGCCGAAAGACGCGTTGTCGAACACGATGACGTTCATCTTTATGCCTTCCTGCACCGCGGTGACCATTTCGGTATGCAGCATCAGATAGCTGCCGTCGCCCGCCATCGCGTATACTTCGCGGTCGGGATTAGCCATTTTCGCGCCGAGCGCGCCTGCGATCTCGTAACCCATGCACGAGTAGCCGTATTCCATATTGTAGCTGTCTATACAATCTGTCGTCCACATTCTCTGCAGGTCGCCCGGGAGACTTCCGGAAGAGCCGACGATTATCGCGTCCGCCGGTATATTTTCCCTTATTATCCCTATCGCCGTCGTCTGCGCCATCGCGCCGCCGTGCGCCTTTATAAACGCTTCTACCGCGTCCGGAGTATGAGAATCGATCTCAGGCTTATACTTGTCGTTGATCTCGATCGAAGTCAGCCTTTTCATCTCCTTATCCCACGCAGCTTTCGCCGCCTTTATCTCGCCGGTATACGCGCTCTTGTAGCCTTCGAGCAGCTTTCCGAGCGCGATTATGCCGCTCTTCGCGTCGCCGACCGCCTTGACCGCTTCCAGTTTGCCCGCATGGAATTCGGACGCGTTTATCGTGACGACCTGCGCCTTAGCGAAAAGAGATTTGGACGCCGTCGTAAAGTCCGTGAATCTGGTGCCGACCGCTATTATCACGTCGGCTTTGGAAGCTATCGTATTTGCCGCGAGGTTGCCCGTCGCGCCTACGCCGCCCAGGTTGAGCGGATGAGAAGAAGGTATCGCGCTCTTTCCCGCCTGCGTTTCTCCGAACGGGATATTGAACTTTTCGCAGAACTTCGCGACCTCTTCGCCCGCCTCGCTATACTTTACGCCTCCGCCGACGATGAGCATCGGCTTTTTCGCGCCCTTTATCACGTCCGCAACGTCGTTGAGCTGTTCGGGCGCGGGGGTCGGGCGGACTATGCGGTGAACTCTCTTTTTGAAGAATTCGGCGGGATAGTCGTAACACTCGCCCTGCACGTCCTGCGGAAGCGCGATCGCGACCGCTCCCGTCCTCGCCGGGTCGAGAAGCGCTCTCATAGCGTTGATGAGCGCGGTCATTATCATTTCGGGCCTCGTGATCCTGTCAAAATATCTGGTGACCGCCCTGAACGCGTCGTTCGTCGTGATCGTCGGGTTGTATTCGTGTTCTATCTGCTGAAGCACGGGATCGGGCTGACGGGTCGCGAAAGTGTCGCCCATAAACAGAAGCAGCGGGATATTGTTCGCCGTAGCGGTACCCGCCGCAGTGACCATATTCGCCGCGCCCGGTCCTATCGACGAGATGCAGGGGATTATCCTTCTCCTGTTGCTCTGTTTCGCAAACGCGGTGGCGACCTGCGCCATACCCTGTTCGTTCTTCCCCTGATAGACCTTTATGCCGTGCTTTGTCATCGAAAGCGCTTCGCCTACGCCCAGCACGCAACCGTGCCCGAAGATCGTGAAGAAACCTTCTACGAACTTAGTCTGTTTGCCGTCGAATTCGACGTACTGGTTGTCAAGAAATCTGACGATCGCCTCGCCGACGCTTATTCTCTCTGTCTTGCTCATATAATCCCTCTCGATTCGTTATTTTTCCCAGTACTCGTATCTGGGGTCTACTATTCTGGTCTTGTCCCACGGATCGCCGTCCAGGTGTCTTATCATCCAGCAGCAATACATCGGATATCCGGGAGCGGTGACCTGCACGTGCGTCTTGCCGCCCGGGAAACAGCCCACGCAGCCGTCTACGACGGTGTGCGGCTCCATCTCTCCGATAAAACACGCGCCGAACGCTTCCGGCTTAGTCATCTTGTAATAATAGACCTCGGGTTGCGGGTGGCTGTGCGGCAGATAGCTCCACCACCTGCCCTGCCTTGCGATAACTTCGCCGACGACGAGGTTGGAATAAGGCGCATTGGAATAATCGAACACGGTGTTCACGTCTCTCACCGCGGTGTTTTCCCAAAGCCCCTCGCAGGACACGCTTCTTATAACGTCGCTCTTGTCGTAGAACTTCGCGGGGAAGGTCCTGTCGTTGAGCGTCGCCAGGTATATAATCTCGCTGTCCTTCTTCGCCTCTACCGTCAGAGTGTTGCCCTTGCAGACGTGCATCGTTATCGGCATATCGTCGAAGACTCCGCTTCTTGCGCCGCTTCCGGTAAGGTCGCCGCATCTCATCACGACTTCGCCTTCGGTCAGCAGTACGCACATTTCCTTGTCCTTTTCGGCAAAGGTCTTCACGTCGCCCGCCTTTATCCTTACGACAAGTATGTCCATCATCATCTCTTTGTTTTTGCCGCCTATCCTGGTCAGCGTCTTGACGCCGTCCTTATTGAACTTAGGATATCCGAAAGACATCTTATACCTCCTGAAATTTTCCTGCCCGTGTTTGTTAAGGGCTTATTTTCTTGCGATCATCTCGCCGTATTCCTTCTTCTCGGCTTCGATGAATTTTTCCAGCTCTTCTCTCGTCGGCATAAACTCGCTGCAGCCGTGAGCGGATACCAGCATGGACGCGGAAGCGGAGCCGTGCTCTAAGCAATCCATAATGTCCGCGCCGTCGAACAGGTAGCAGAGAAACGCGCTGCCGTAACCGTCACCGCCGCCGAACGACTTGAACGCCTTGACAGGAAACGGCTTTATGTTGTATTTCCGACCGTCCGATGTATGCGCGGTGCTGCCCTCTTTGCCGTGCTTTATTATCACGATCTTAGCGCGCTTTTTGAACCAGTAAGCCGCGGTAGCTTCGTCGTCTATGCCGGGCGCGAATATCGCCTGGGTCAGATCGTATTCCTCTCTCGAGCCCATGATTATATCGCTGTGCTCGGCAACCGCGGTATAATAAACGGCGATCTCGTCCTTGCTCTTCCAGTTGTATTCGCGGTAGTCGATATCGAAAATTATCTTTGTACCCACCTTTTCCGCAAGCTGTATCGCCTTCAGGCACGCCTCTCTGGACGGGCTCTGCGCGAGCGCGGTGCCGCTGATAAGCAGCGCCTTCGCGCCGGCGATATACTCTTCGTCCACGTCCGCAGGATCGAGCGAAAGGTCCGCGACTCCTTCGCGGTACATAAGTATGCTGCTTTCTGTCGGCGAAAGTATTTCGGTAAACGTAAGCCCCAGCTTCTCGCCGTGCTCCGCCCTCTTTATATGCGATACGTCGATGCCTTCGTTCTTGAAAAAGTCGACGACGTAATCGCCGAAACGGTCGTCGGACACCCTTGCGATAAATCCGACCTTCTTGCCCAGTCTCGCCAGACCGACCGCTACGTTTGCGGGCGAGCCGCCCAGATATTTGCGGTACTGCTGACTGCCCGCGAGCGTCTTGAAATAGTCGAGCGGGTTGAAGTCGATAGCGATCCTGCCGACCGCTATCAGATCGAGTTTTCTGCTTTCGTCAAAAGTAACGTACTGCATATTTTAATCTCCTGTTAAATGAGGTTATGAACGCCTTATAAGACGGTTTTGTTGCAAAGTAGGATTATCTTTTCAGCCGCTTCTTCGACCTTTGCTATCGCCGTCGGAAGATACGCCTTGGGGTCGAACGCGTCGGGGTTTTCTTTCAGCCCCCGTTTGAGTCCTTCGGTAAACGCTTGTCTGAGCTGAGTCGCAAAATTTATCTTTGAAATGCCCGCCTTAATGCACGCGGTTATCACGTCGTCCGAAAGCCCGCTTGCGCCGTGAAGTACGAGGGGGATATCGACCGCCGCCGCGATCTCCTCGATCCTGTCCACCGCAATGTGCGGCACGCCCTTGTAAACGCCGTGCGCGGTGCCGACGCCTATCGCGAGGCTGTCCACGCCCGTGCGCGCGACGAATTCGACCGCTTCGGAGACCTCCGTATACTTTATCTTCGCTTCCGTCTCCTCCTTGCCGCCGATCGTGCCCAGCTCTCCTTCAACGCTTACGCCGTGCGGATGCGCGAGGTCGACGACCTCTTTCGTAAGCGCGACGTTGCCGTCGAGAGGCAGCGCGGAGCCGTCTATCATCACCGAAGTATAGCCCGCTTCTATGCATGCCTTGCATATCGCGACGTCGCCGCCGTGATCCAGATGTATTGAAATGTCGGGACTACCTTTGTAAAGCGCGCGAACGAGCGCGCTGTAAGCGGGAATACCGCCGTATTTAAGAGTTCGCGGAATAGTCTGGATTATGACGGGGCGCCCGGTCTTCTCCGCCGCGCGGAGCACGCCGATGACGCTTTCGAGATTGTCGACGTTGAACGCGGGAACGGCGTATCCGCCCTTCTTTGCCTCGTCAAGCAGGATCTTATTGTTGAATATCATATTTTCCCTCTCCGTAAGACGCGTACGTCCGTATATTATTTTACTATTATACGTATGCGGTGTCAATAGCTTTGAGTAAAATATTGCTTATTTTATCCATTATTTTGCAGGTAAAAACAACGTTATGATTTAAATATTATTCGCGAATAAGCTGTATTTTGTTGAATTTAATAAGTTTCACGCGGATTTGATATTATTTGTCGTATACGTTTTGTCCATATTTTATACGCTTTTCATCGTCCTTCCTTCTCTTTTGCGGGCAAAGCGTCGGTCATAGCGACGTCGGGCAGGCGGTTTTACAGAAAAACAAAGTCCCCTCTTCTCGCATTTGCGAAAAGAGAGGACTTTATAACGCTTTTACTTTTACTTTCTGACGTTTACCGCTTTTGCACTGAAAACGATATAGTTTCTCTCGCCCGTAGTCCACACGCATTTATCCGAAGCTCCGAGAAAATCTTTGCCCAGCATATCGAACACGTTGACGGAAATCGTGAACTCAGGCAGTCTGCCCGCAAGTCTGCCGTTTTCGTAAACATAAGCCGTCTGCACCGGCAGCGCCACGTCTCCCGTCGCCGTCATGTCGCCGCCTGACGTCATTGACACGAAAACCGCCTTCTCTCCCTTCAATATGTCGCTTACGCTGTCTTGCGTCGCGGCTATTCTGAGTCCGCTCATTCCCTCTGCCGGAAGCGCGGCAAACGGCGCGGCGGCGGTGCCGCAATTCCCGACCTTATACTTAGCCGCGCTCTGACGCGTGGTAAGCAGATTTTTCATCACTCCGTCTTTTACGAAATATGCCTTATAGCCCTCGTTTATTACGCCTTCGCCGTCAAAGAATACCGCCCCCGCGCTGCTGTGAGGATCCTGATCGCAATACATGGTGAATTTATCCGAAAACACTTTTTTACCCAGCTTTCCCGCAAGCAAAGACGAACCGCCGACATAGGACTGAGCAACAAAATCCTTGACGAGATATTGACATACGGAAGGATCTGCGATTACGATTATGTCTCCCTCTTCAAACATATCCGCGGCTTTTTTATATGCGGCGGCAAGAGTTTTTACGTCGGCGCGTATTTTTTCAGCCTCAAATGCGTCTCCCGAAACCTCGTATATCTCATCCATGATAGATGCGGAGTCGCGTTCTTTCAGCACAAAATAAGCGGATACGTCCGATCCCGTGCACTCGTATTTTTTATCTCCGCCTGACAGAGAGATCGTGCGGTCGCAAATGACCGTTTTGCCGGATATAATAAAATCGGGATTATCCTCAGACAGCCCGCGGATGAGTTTTTCTCCCTCTCGCATCAGCTCTGATTTTTTTATAATTTCTTTACCCGTGTCGATCTTCTTGCTTTCCTTTATCTTCTCAGGCGCGACATACGGCGTTTTGCCGCCAAGGGCTTTGACAGCTTTTTCTTCCAGTTCTGAAATGTCGACGTCGCCCGATTTTCCCGCCACGCCGATATATCCGTTATCATATACCCTGACGGTAGTCTGCACGCCGTCCTTTATTCTCAGAGACGCCAGCTTCCCCGCCGTATACGTCAAAGTCCTTTCGATCGTCTTCCTTATATAAGTCTGTTTTTCCATATTCACCTCACTGCACGTTCATTGCCGACACTCTTACGTGCGGTCCGCCGGTAGCGACGCTGAGCGGATACTGCTCCATCTTTCCGCATCCGCCTGTCGGAGAAGATTCGATCTCTTCGTCGTCGGCGACTCCGTCTATCAGAGACAGAGTTTCAAAAACGTTGCCCGTGATCACGGCTATCCTTACGGGATCGCCTATCTTTCCGTCGATTATCTCGTATGATACGAGCGGCGCGATCGTAAAAGTGCTCATACCCGATCCGTGCTTGCAATTTTTGATATAATAGCCGTGTTTTATCCCTTTGAACAGATCTTCGACCTTGTCCGTGCCTCCTTCTACGAACGTAGAAGTCATTCTGACTATCGGCTCAAAGCCGCAATCTATCGCGCGGGCGTTACCCGTAGGCTTTTCTCCCAGATATGCCGCCGTTTCGACGCTGTGCAGTCTGCCCGTCAGCACTCCGTTTTTAATAAGATAGGTGCGCGTAGCCTTCGTACCCTCGTCGTCGTAAGGCACGTAGCCGCCGCCGTCTGTCAGCCCGCTGTCTACTATCGAAAGCTTTTCGCTGCCGACCTTCTTTCCTATCTGCCATTCTTTCGCCATCGCTTCGTCACCCAGCATGAAGTCGGCTTCGCTCTTATGTCCGAAAGACTCGTGAGCGAATACGCCCGTAACGGACGGCGACAGCACGACGGGATAACTCCCCGGCTTTTCAAGCTTTTTAGAGCGCAAAAGTACGTCCTCAGTCTCTCTGACGAACTCTTCGGTACAAACCGTATTTACGAGTTCGTCGAAAGTCGTGCAGTTTTTAACGTAATAATTATCGGCTTTTTCTTCTCCGTTCGCGAACTGTACCGAAACCACCGCGCCCGAAGTCTGAAAATCATATTTTATATCCGCGCCCTTACTGGAACAGAACTCGTAAACGGAATATCTGTCCGCATAGCCTGCGTTAACCACTTTTGCATAATCGGATTTAACTTCCCCTGCAGTTTTCTTTAAAAATTCAGTCTTTTTTTCAAGAGGGATATCCGCTACGCAATTGCCCGCAAAACGCATAACTTCGTCTTTATTGACCTCAAACGTCTTTACCACGGGATCGTCGTCGATGCCGTCCTCGGGCGCAGCGTAGCCGGCAAGTTCCTCCAACATATCCTGCACGCGGTGAACGTCGTCGGTGGACGCGTAATACCATTTCTTACCGTCGTAAACCCTCAGAAACGCTTTCTTTTCTCTGAGTTCTCTGCATTGACGGACCTCTCCTTCCGATACGGCGATCTGCACGGTATAGCGGTCCTCGATACGCACGTCTGAATAAAGTCCTTTTGAAAATTTATACATTTTTCCTCCGTTTGCCTTACGGCACGCATAAAATAAGCGTCGTTTATGACGTGTGTCTTGCCTTATTCCGGCAGAAAATTATAATATAAAGCGAGAAATATCAGAGATACCGCTATATACGCAAGACCCGTTATCACCATATAACCGAAACTTCTCTTTTTTTCTTTCATTGCCTCGCGGTATTCGTAAAAATCCTTATATTTCCTGTCCGCGGGATTCTTTTTAAAAACCCAGAAGAGATGTTTGATTCCGTACGTTATCATATCGAATACGCCGCCGTTGGACGCAAAGACAAGCCCGCCGAAACACGCGATAAGCACGCCCGAAACGAAGAATCCGTCGCACAGAGCTTTCATCACGTCGACCGTCTGCGACAGATGGAAAACGTCTTTTATCAACAAGACGATAAAAGTAAGAACCACACCTACCGCCGCGGTTATCAGATATTTGTATACGGTTTTCATTCTCTCCTTTACGCAAGGTCTTCCGCAATGCGGAAGACCTTGCAGTCGGTTTTGTAAAAACTTGATTTTAATCCTTCTTTTTTGCAGCCGTTTTCTTTTTGGCGCGGGGCTTTTTCGCCTCGCCTTCCTCCGCGCCCCCGTTTTCGTTCAAAGGCGCTTCCTTCTCTTCGTTTCTTATATCGCCGAATTCGGCGCGATACTTTTCGCGTTCGCCGTCGCTGCAATATACGAAATGTCCGGGAAGAACTTCTTGCATCGTAGGCTTTTCAGTCGAATAGTCGTGATCTGCGAGAGGATTGTAAGTTATCCTCTTCCTGTTTTTCTCAAAACGCGGATCCGGAAGCGGGATAGCCGACAAAAGAGACCTGGTGTACGGATGCATCGGATGAGCGAAAAGCTCGTCGCTGGTAGCCAGTTCCACTATTTTCCCGAAATACATGACCGCGATCCTGTCCGAAAAATACTTGACGACGGAAAGGTCGTGAGCAATAAACATTATCGTAAGTCCCAGCTTTTCTCTGAGTTCGTTCAGAAGGTTTATGACCTGCGCCTGGATAGACACATCCAACGCCGATATAGGCTCGTCGGCTATTATCAGATCGGGGTGAAGTATCACCGCGCGCGCTATGCCTATACGCTGTCTCTGTCCGCCTGAAAACTCGTGCGGATATCTGTCCGCGTGTTCAGGGACAAGACCGACGAGATCGAGGACTCTGTAAACCTGCTCGTCAATGTATTTTTTATCCTTTATGCCTCTTATTATCAGACCTTCCGCTATGATCTCTCTTACCGTCATACGCGGGTTAAGCGAAGCGATCGGATCCTGAAAGATCATCTGCATCTTGTTCATGATGCGGTCTTTTTTCGCAAGTCTGAGTTCTTTCTTGTATTCTTTGAGAAGTTCTTCTTTTTCGCTTTCGGACGCTTCTTTCAGAAGAGGCGCGTATTTTTCTTCCACCTTCTTCATCTGCATCCTGCCGAACATCTTGTTGCAATTCTTATGATCGTATTCGGCGCTTGCGATATTTGACTTCTGTTCAGCGCGTACCGCGCGGTATTCTCTTGCCGCTTTTTCCTTTTCAGCCGCGTATTTCTGCGTTATGAGACCGGACTGAGCCGTGGCGTTTTTTATCTCCTCTTCCATAGCCGCGTCAGCTCTTCTGCAAGCCTCTTTGTATTTAGCTCTCGCGTCTTTTATAGCCTGTTTATAAGCGCGCGTCCCGGCGCATATACGCTGCCCCTGAAAATATACGGAGCCGCCGGTTATGTCGTAAAGACGGATAATAGAGCGCCCGGTCGTTGTCTTTCCGCAACCCGATTCGCCTACGAGACCGAAAACTTCGCCTTTGTATATATCGAAACTCACGTCGTCGACCGCTTTCAGATGACCTTTGCCCATCTTAAAATACTGTTCGAGGTGGTCAACTTTAAGCAATACTTCTTTATTTTCCGCCATTGTTTTCTACCTCTCTTTTCATTCTTTTTATACGGTCGGTGACAAGCTTCGGCGGATCCACCTTGGGCGCGTCCGGATGCAACAGCCAGGTCGCCGCGTAATGCGTATCGCTTATCCTGAACATGGGCGGCTGCTCTTCGAAGTCTATCTTCATCGCGTACTTGTTTCTCGCGGCGAAAGCGTCGCCCTTCGGGGGATATATCATATTGGGAGGGGTACCCGGTATCGCTTCCAGCTTTTCCTTCGTGTCCAGGTCAGGCATAGAAGACAACAGCGCCCACGTATACGGATGACGAGGATCGTAGAACACGTCCTCGCTGGTGCCGTATTCGACTATCTTTCCCGCATACATGACGGCTATTCTGTCCGCCATGTTCGCTACGACGCCCAGGTCGTGCGTGATAAATATGACGGAAAGGTTTCTTTCCCTCTTCAGCTTATTGATAAGTTCGAGGATCTGAGCCTGTATCGTAACGTCGAGCGCGGTAGTCGGCTCGTCGCAGATAAGGATATCCGGATTTGCCGCCAGCGCAATGGCGATGACTATACGCTGTCTCATACCGCCCGAAAATTCGAACGGATACTGATAAAACCTTATGCGCGGCTCAGGTATGCCGACCTCTTCCATAAGTTTTATTGCCTTTTCTCTCGCCATCTTCTTTGTCACGACGGAAACGACCTGAGAAGCCTTTTCCTTAAAATCGTCGACGAGGGCGACTGCGAGAGCGTCGAAATCGGGTTCGTTCGCGGCGAGGTCGCTTTCGTACCTCTCACGCAATCTCTTAACGGTGTTTTCGACGTTCAGGCGTTCCTGATCGAGGTCGATGAGCATCATCGGCATTACTTTATAGTCCACCGATCTGCCCTTTGCGATAAGCGCCTCTCTCTTTGCGTTCTGTTTATCGAAACGCGCCTTCTCTTTGGGGTTTTTGACGACTCCTTCGAAATACCTCTTTACAGAGTTGTTCATACTCACTCTGAAAGTATACGAAACGCTGTCTTTTCTTATCGCAAGCGGGTCGACCGCCTTATGAATCTCATCCGCTACCTTTGAGATATACTCTCTGCACTCCTTTTTATCCCATTCTTTTTTGCCGAACACTTTCCGGGCGTCCTGCAAATATTCAAGCACTGCTTTTTTGTGTTCTCTGTTGTACGAATAGATATATCTGAGAGCAAGCGCGGCTTTTTTCAGAAATTCGGTCATAAAATTATCGTCGATATACTGCCTCGTCATTTTGTCGAGAGAGTCTATATCGGACGGATCGGGTTGCACCTGAGGATTTTTGAGCAGATAGTAGCCGAGCGTGAAATAATCGGGTTTCTTTCTGTTTTGAAGTTCCGTCAGAGTCTTCTTGACTTCGTTGAGTTCGTTGACGAGAGTTTCACTCAGCTGTTTTCCGTCGTTTTCCATACCGAAAACGCCTTTTATCTTGTTGACGACAGTTTCTTTTCTGGTCGAATTCTTGATCGCAGTCAGATTTGCTATATGCTCTTGTATCTTATCGTCGCAGTCGAAAGTCAAAAATCTGTCTTTTATCTGTTTCAACGCGTCGATTATCTTTGCTGAAACCTCTCTTTCGGAAAGATTCTGCTTTTTTTCCGCCTTGAACAGAACGTCAGAGATATCTTCATTGCACTCGACCGCCTTGGCGTAAGCTTCGTTAAAGGAGTTTTCGTATTTTATCGCGCAAATATTGAAATTGTCGAATTCCTTTATCTGCGCGGCGTTCTGCTCTTCGATCGTCTTTGCGTCCCCGCCTTTTTCCGTCATCGCGAGATCGAGATACTTTCTGAGTATCGCAAGCCTTGCGTTGAATTCTTTTCGGCTTCTTCTGCGGTTGACCTTGTTTTTGAGTATCATCGCTTCGGTAAGCTGTCTTCCGACTTTAACGATCGGGTCGAGGCTTGAAAGAGGATCCTGGAAGATCATTGAGATCTTATCTCCTCTTATCTGATGAAAATCCTCTTCTTCTATTTTGAGCAAGTCTTTGCCGTCGTAAAAAATCTCTCCTCCCTCTATTATCGCGTTGCCTGCGGATATACCCAATATCGCCTTGCTCGTTACGGATTTACCGCTGCCCGATTCGCCGACGATCGCAATCGTTTCGCCTCTTTGCAGGTCGAACGAAATGTCTCTTACCGCCTTTACGATACCGCCGGTGGTGCGGAAAGACACTTTGAGATTCTTCACTTCGAGTATATTGTCCTTTTTAGCCTGCGCAGAAGGATCGTTTAATATCTTCTTTTCTTCCATTGTCAATCCTCCGATCCTCTGAGCGAGGGGTTAAACGCGTCTCTGAGACCGTTGCCGAACAGGTTGAACGATATCATCAGAAGACTGACGAAAATCGCCGGGAACAACAATATGTGCGGATAAGTGCTGAGGAAGCTCTGCCCCTGCGAAAGCAAAGTACCCACGCTGGTAAATCCCGAAGTTTCGAGATTGATTATGCCGAGGTAGCTGAGCATGGATTCAGAGAATATGACCGACGGTATGACAAGTATTGAACTGGTAACTATCGTGCCCAGCGCATTGGGAAAAATATGCTTGAACATAATCCTCGCGTTGGACGCGCCCAGCGTTCTCGCCGCAAGCACGTATTCCTGATTTTTAAAACGGTAGAACTGCATACGCACAGTACCCGCCGTACCTATCCAGCCTGTGGTTACGAACGCAAACAACAGACTTCCCAGCGCCCCCACCTGCTTCGACAGATGCAGATTGAACAGCGTAACGACGACAATGAACGGGACGTTGGCGAGGATATCGGAGATCCTTTCCATCGTAAGGTCCACCGCTCCGCCGAAATAGCCTTCCACGGCGCCGTAGATCGCGCCTATCGTCAGGTTTATCAGAGAAATGAATATCGCGAGAAGGAAAGAAAATCTGGCGCCTTCCGCAAGTCTGGTAAACAAGTCCTGACCGAGATCGTTCGTTCCGAAAAGAAAAGCGGGCTCAAAACCGTACTTATATATAAAATAATTGTATGTGAATATGCGCACGTAATAGCCGCCCGAAGTACTCGACCCCGTAAGTCTTGCATATCTGTACGCGTTCTCGGTGTCTCCGCTGTTGTACGGATCGCTTTCCAATCTCATTTTTGAGGTGTAATCGTCGTTTCCCGTTTTCAGATAGTTGTCCTGATAGTTGCCCGCGTTGTCCACGACGGGGAAACCTCTCTGATCGATGACGTACCATCTGTTTGCGTCCGTCTTAAAGGATTCGACGGTATATTTCGACAGATCGACTGCGGGATATATTACCTGGATCTCGTTTTCGTCCTGCCATTTCTGTATATTCTTATACTCTTCAGCCGTAAGAGTCATATATACCATGCCGTTTTTGTAGTAGGAGTCGGATTTAACCGTATACATCCTCTCCACTTTATCGAACTCCTTGACTTCGACTATCGGATTGCAACCCGTTTCGACGCCTATCGCGTTGTAATAGTTGTACGAGTTTACGTTCATTTCCTCAGTCTTACAACCGTCCCAGAAACCGAGATCGGCGAAAAGACTGCTCTTTGGCATGAGTTTCTTATAATAAAGATAAGTATTGTCCTTAATGTTGTCAGAATATGCGTTACCTCCGAAGACAGGCGCAAATATCGCGAACAAAAGCAAGAAAATGATTATTATTCCGCCAACGACAGAGCCTTTGTTCTTTCTGAATCTCATGAAAGCGTCTTTAAAATAACCGACCTTTTTTGCGTCCAGTTTAGTATCGTGGAGTTTTTCGTCTATCTGGGCAAACTCGAACATGGATTTGTCTATATTCATTATATCTTTATTTTCCATATTATCTCGCCCCCATTCTTATTCTCGGATCAATGATACCGTAGCTTATGTCAATGACTATGCCTGCTGCTAAGCCTACAAAGGTATAGAAACATGTCAGAAGCATAAATATGTTATAGTCGGGAGTAGCCGCCGTTATCGCCTTGATATAAAGTTCGCCCACGCCCGGCACCGCGAATATCTGCTCAATGACTATGGACCCGCCGAGTATAGAAATAAATTCGCCTATTATCATCGGAAAAATGGGCACCATTGCGTTTTTGAGCGCGTGTCTTACCGTAGCCTGGCTTTTAGTGAGACCTTTCGTCCTTGCGAGCAGCATAAAGTCGCTGGTAAGCACCTCGGTAAGCTCAGCGCGCGTAAACCTGGTAAGTCCGGCTATCGTGCCGAAAGCGAGCGAAAGTATCGCCGGGAACATAGACCATACCATACTGGGAAGGAAAAAGTTGGTGCCGGTATCGACAAGCAGCGGGAACCACCCCAGTTTAAAACATAATATATATTGTACAAGAAACGCGTACACGTAACTGGGCACGGATATAAATATCATGACCAAGGTGCTTATCACGTGATCTTGCCATTTATTCTTTTTAAGTGCGGCAAATATGCCGAAAGCGAGCCCGAGAGGCACGCTGAGAAGCAACGAGTACAGATTGACCATGACCGTTGCGGGAAGCTTCTGCGAAAACAGATCCATAACGTCGGTGCCAACGTACAGCGATTCGCTTATACCCCAGTCTCCGCCCAGAAGCGATCTGCCCAAAAATATAAAATATTGGACCATTATCGGCTTATTATAACCCAGCTGTTCCCGCCTCGCCTCGATAAGCGCCTGGTCTTGTCCGAAAGCTTCCGGCGCTTTATTCGGAAGCAGTTTTACCAGCACGAAGCAGATGGTTATAATAACCAAAAAAGTGAAAAGCATCAATCCGATTCTTTTCAGTATATACTTTGCCATATTATCTCCGAAACATTCCCAATCCCCGCAACCCATAAAGATTGCGGGGACGGATGATTTTCAATTATTCTTAACTTTCGTAAGAATTATTTCTCGTAATTGAGAGTGCCGCCGTTGTCTTTGACGTATTCAGCCCATTCCGCGTCGTCATAGTTGTAAGTCATATACTTGACGCCGCCTCTGCCTACGCCGTAAACGTAGTTTTCGGTGTAGTAGTTGATCTTATAGCCCTTCAAAGAAGCGCTGTTGTCGTCGATAAGCGGGATCATATCGTACTGCAAGAGAAGCGCGCCTTCGCAAGCCGCAAGTATCTTCAGTCTGAGAGCGTTCTCTGCCGTCGTTCCTGCAGAAATGCTTATTTTTTCGCCTTCGGTGCCGTCTGCGTTGATGACGGTGCCGGTGCAAGTTTCACCCAGGATCGCTTTCATCGTCCAGTCGTACAGAGACATTCTTACGGTCTTGCCGTTGAGATCCGTTCTGTCGGTAAGTCCTTCGAAAGTAATATCTACCATCGCGCTCTTTGTATCCCATGCGCTGTCGTACTGATAAGAAGGATCGGTGTAAGCGCTGAGCAGATAGTACGGGTCGAGAGCGGAACCGGTCCAGCCTACGCCGAACAGCATGTCTACGCTGTTGGTCTGGAGAGCGGTAGCGAAATCGTTTCCGAGCGTGCTGTCGAGTTTGAAGGTCAGTTTGCCTTCCAGCTTAGTGCCCTTGACCGCCTCGGTGAACGCGTTTACAAAGAAGTTGTAACCGTTGTTGTAGAAAGAAGACGTTGCGTTGGGGGTACCGATGATGATCTCGATCTTATCGTCAGCGGTCATGATACCCTGTTCAACTGCTTTGTCATAAGCGATGTTGAATTTCTCTTTCGCCTGAGCGAGGTCATAACCGGTGATGCTTGCGATAGCTTCGTCCTTAGTAGCATACTTCTTACCTTCGCCTACGTCGTCGGAAAGTCCCCAGAATTCGATGAGAACGTCCTTGGCTTCTTCGGTAGTGCGGTACGCGGTACCGGTCTCAGGGTCGCTTATGATAAGACTTGAGAAGATACCGTAAGCAGCGCTGTTTGTCGGAGACGTCGCGAGAGCGAATTGAGCTCTGTTGGTCGCAAACGAAAGCGCCTGCCTGAATTCAAGAATATTCAGGATAGCCTTGGTAGTTCCTGCGTAAGCAGTCGGATTGGGGTTGAGCGCCATGAAGAAGGTGCTTTCGCCCGCGGTGTAATAAATGCTGGAGCTGGTAGCATACGTTTCCATATCCGTCGCGGTAAGACCGTATTCGTCGATCTCTCCTTTCAGGAACGCGTTGCGTCTGGTGTCTTCACCCGAAATATAGGTGATGTTGATGTTGGTGGTCTGATAGAGGTTCTTGTTAGCCTCGTCGTTGTATCCGTACCAGTTGCCGTTCTTTTCAAAAGCGATGGTCTTGTCCATCTGGAAAGCGGTCAGTTTGTACGGACCGTAGCTCATGGAAGTGGAAGCGCTGGTGCCGTAGCTGTTGGAATAAACGCCGTTGGTCCAGGTCTCGCAGCTCTTGTAAAGCTTTTCGTTTACGAGCCAGGTGGAAGAAAGGTTGTATTTGAGATAGAAGCCGCTCAGCGGTTTTTCGAGAATGATAAGCAGGTTGCCGTTGTCGAGAGCCTTGATACCTACGGTGTTGAAGTCGACTTCGTCGTAATCTTTACCGATAAAAGCAAGTTCCTGCCACTCCTGATAAGCGTAATCGCCGACCTTATCGACGGTTCCGTCTTCGTTTTTGATTTCGGAAGCCGCATACTCTTCAGCCGTCATGTAACCGTGGAGTCTCGCGGTAAGATCCTGCAGGAATTCTATATATTCTTTGGTAAGAACGATCGCCCCGTCCTTGCCTTCGTTTTTCTTCATTTCGACGTACATATCCTTAGCGTCTTCGGCAGGCGCCAAAGCAGCCTCGTCGCCTTCTCCTTCCATTACGAGTTTATCGTAGAAGTAGATATCGTATCCGGCTTGATAGTATGCCGTCAAAGTGTCGCTCGACCATGCGGTGGGGCTGTCGAATTTGACTGCATAGTCATGACCGTTGGCAGTTGCGACGCCAGTCTCTTCGTCATATGTGAAGTCGCTCATTGCAACATAATTGTCCAAAGTATCGTTGATCATGTTGTCGAGATAAGCGTGAGTACCGCCGTACATATAATCTTGAGCGTTCGTGATAACAAAGTTGCCCTGATATACGGTGTTCGCCCTGTAATTGTAAGTGTTGGGCTGGAGCAGGAGCTGCAAAGAGTTTACAAAACTCTGAGCGGTGATTGCTTCGCCGTTTTCCCATTTGAGATCTTTTCTCAAAGGAATTTCCCACGCTCTCGCAGTCTCGCCTTCGGCGATGCCCCACTCGGAACCGACGTAGTTTGCGCTGACGTCGACGGGCTCGCCCGTAGCCATATCGGGTACTACAACGTATCCGTCTTTGTCGGAGTTATAGTCAAAGGTATAAAAACCGCTTGTAATATAACCCAATACGGTTGAATCGGTATCCGTTTGATATATGTGCGGGTTCCAGTTGGTGGGGAATACGCTCAACGAAGTGTTGTAGCTGTATCTGCCTTCGCCTTCTTTATCTTTACAACCGATAAGGGTTGCGCAGAAAGAAGCGACAAGGCAAACGCACAACAAAGCGGAAACGATGATCTTAGTCGTTCTCTTCATTTTAAAATCCTCCGTGTTTATTATACGCTTTTCGCGCTTTTTCTCTCATACCGTTATCGACGCACACCCGTACGCCGCCGCCGACCCGTGCCGACAGAGAGCACCCTGCTCAAATTTTAATCTTGTTTTAATTTTATTATAATGTCAAAAAATTGTCAACAATCAAATGAATATTCATACGTTCACGCGGTTTTAATACTCACTTGTGTAAGCGGCTAAAACCTTTTATTTTGCGAAGGGTCACTTTGACAGGATAAGCGTGGTCACGCTGCCCGCCGCCGCGGCGTACGTATCGCCGCACTCGCCGTCGTAGACGCTTTCGAGGTCCTTATTTTCGCTCGTCTCCCATGCCTGCAAAGAGGAATAACCCGCGGGAAGATTTATATCCGTCGCGCTGTCGCCGGCGTTGGTCAGCACTACGACTATCCTGCCGTCCGCCTTCTTAAAGACGGTCGCGAAAACGCCGTCGGAAGCTTTGGACACATACCCTTCTATCCTCTTGTCTCCGGTGTCGAGGAATTTGGAATAATTGCCCATGACCCAGTAGCGCTTTGTCGGCGTGACCTCTCCGTCCTCGCTGTTCCACATCCAGGTGACTATGCCGTCGTTGTAGTCGTCGCAGCTCGTCGCCATCCACCAGCACCACGCGCGGGCGCCGAGGTTGACGAAATCCTTGTTCATTACTTCGGAAAGCCACAGCGCGCTGTTCATACCCGCGTCGAGACCCGCCGTCATATCGCATATCTCGCTCATCTCGACGTTTATCTTGTCGCCGTACAGATTGCGGAGCATATAGATAAAAGACTCCCTCGCCTCGACCGAAGTCGGCGAGCCGTAAGAATGTACGCTTATCGTGTCTATCTCGTCGAAATAATCATACTTACTCATCGCGTACAGATATTCCATCACTCTGCCCTTCGCCTTGTATACGTCGTAATTGCCGCTTTCGAACACGTCCATTTTGACGTTCGTGCCGTTGGCGGCGTTGAACTCTTTTAAGTAGCCGTAGAACTTGTCGTAGAACGCCGCCAGCTCTTCCGGCTCGTAGTGGCAGCCCTCCTGCGGAGCGTCCTCGCCGCCCCAGGAGTGTTGCGGCTCGTTTATCGCGCTTACAGCCTCGACTTCAAGCCCCAGACCGTTGACGACATAGTCGAGATATTTTATCAGATATTCGCAGTACGCTTCGTAATTCTCTTCCGGCAGATTGCTCTGATACGCATAGTCGCCGTTGGTCTTGCCCGAAACGGTCAGAAGATAGTGCGGCGAATTCGCGAAAAGGATTATCCTTTCGACCGTCGAGCCTTGCTGAGTCGCGCACAGTTTCATAAATTCGAGCGCGTTTTCGTCCTTAGAAAAATCGTAGTTTTCAGCCTTTGCGAAATTCTCTTTCGCGCTCAGATTTTCGTCGTAATTTTCAGCGATGAACGCGGACTGCGTGTTGCGGTCTTCCGGGAACACGACGAAGTCGCCCGCGCCGTGGTCGTTGTAAGCGTTGTAGTCCCACGAGCCGCCGCCTATGTTGTAGCGGTATATCGAAAGACCGATGCCCTCTTCGCTGTAAAGGCTTTCCGCAAGATCGGTCGCGGACTGAGAGCCTACCGGAACCGTCTGCGCCCACCACGCCGCCGAAGCGCCGAAACCGGTGACCGACTGATATTCAGCCTCCGGATCTATAACGAGGTAATTGTCAAGCCCTTCCGGATTTAGCGGATCGCTGTCGCAAGCGGCAAAGGTCCCGACGAGAAAACACAGCAAAAACGCGATACATATCGCGAAAATATATTTCTTTTTCATTTTTGCTCCTCCTTCGCGCCGGCGATCTCAACGCCTTCTTACTCTTCTTCAACCGCGTTATCCGACGCTGCGTTTTCTGCCGTTGCGTCCGCGCCTTCCTCAGGCTTGTCCTTGACCGCGAACTTAACGCCAGCCATCGCTCTTAAAAGCGAAAGACCCGCCGCTGCCAGCGAAAACACGCCTGCGACTATCGCGGGAGCAGCAAGGCTCACGCCCGCCTTTCTGTACATATCGGCGACGTCGCTTTCGTACTTTGTCAGATATATCTCTTTCATAAAGAAGATGACTATGCCCGCCGCGAGCAAAAGAAACGCCGCCGCGTAAAAGACCTTTTTCTCCCTGAACGGCAATATCACCGCAGCCGCGCAGATAAGCGGTATCAGATAAGCAAAAAATGCGCGCGCGTTGAAATGCAGACCGTCTATCATAACGTCGAACGCTATCTTGAACGCGGGAAGTCCGTCCCCGCCCTTATCGCCGACCGCGTCTGCAAAAAACAGTCCGAACGCGACCAACGCGAAACACGCCGCGGCTATGCCCAGCAAAAGCTGAAGAAGCGTCGACTTTTCAAAAACTTTCTTTAACATTCATTCTCTCCCCGTACGGCTGAGCCGTTTATTATATGTTATGATACCATATAATTAAAAAAAGAGCAACGCAGACCTTTAAAATTCAGGACTTCGTTGCCCGTTTTTCTAGATTATTATACCATCGGCTCAGGCTTATGTCAAACGATTGCGCGCCGTCGCAAATTTTTTTCTCTCTTTCGTCGCGCCGGTCCGCTTTTGATTTTGTTGCGCGGCGGCTGTTCCGTTTTGTCTTGTTTTTTCCCAAAATCGCACATAGATTTTAATAGTATTTATTGACTGCACGCGCGTACGGTGATATAATAGAAGCACATGAAGGGAGCGTATATCCGCCCCTTATCATAACGAGGAGTATCATATGGTCTCAAAACCGTTTGCATTATTCAGCAAGCAGCGCGGCGACGCCGGCAATTACCGTATTCCGTCCGTTATACGCACCGGAAGCGGCGTTATCGTCGCTTGCGCCGATTCACGTTATTTTTCGGCAAGCGACAACCCCAACAGGATAGACAAAGTAATCTGCCGCTCTTTTGACGACGGTAAAACGTGGAGCGGGATCACGACTGTCGTAAAGGAAGAAGGAGAAAGCATGCGCCTCTCTTCCGCGGCGATAGACCCCTGTCTCGTTTACGACGACGAAACGGGCAAGCTGTTTATGCTGTACAGCCATACCCCCGCGGGTATAGGCATACTCAACAGCAGGCGCGGCACAGGCTTTGACGACAAAGGCAGGCTTATCGTAGAAAACGGAAAAAAGAGATACTTCCTGGGCGACGACAAGATACTGTACGACGGCATTGCCGCTACGGATATGACTGTCGCGAAAAACGGAGACGTGGTAAAAGAAGGCAAAAAGATCGGCAACATAAAGACGTCGGAAGGCGGCTTTTCGGAATACCGCACCTCTTATATGTATATCTGCGAAAGCGCTGACGACGGCGCGACCTGGAGCGAACCCGTCTGCATATCCTCGCAGATCAAAGAAGACTATATGTGCTTTATCGGGTGCGGACCCGGCGTGGGTATAAGGATAAAAACGGGCGCGCATAAAGGCAGACTGGTCGTGCCGATATATTTCACTCCCCGCGTATGGCCGCTGATGGAGTGCACCGCGTGCATTTACAGCGACGACCACGGCAAGACCTGGAAGCGCGGCGGTGCGGCAGGCGAAAACAGAAAAAGACTGGGGCTTTTCAAGGTCGGGCACAAATTCATAGCCGACGGCGAGCGCACCAGCGAATCGCAGATAATAGAACTGCCCGGCGGTGCCCTGCGCGTATTCGTCAGAAACCACGCGTCATGCAGAAAGGTCGCGATAGCGGACAGTACCGACGGCGGCGAAAGCTGGCACGATTACCGTCACATCGACGTGCCGCAATGCATATGCCAGATAAGCGCGATAAACGTAAAGGACGGCGACAAGGAAGCCACTCTCCTTCTCAACGCAGCGGATAAAAAGAAAAGAATGAACGGAGTTATACGCCTTTCATACGATTACGGAGAGACCTTCCCGTACGCGTTGCAGATAAAGGACGGCGAATTCGTATACAGCAGCATGTGTCAGGCAAACGACGGTACGATATGCGTGCTGTACGAAGGCAGCACGCAGCACGAGACGGTAGACTTTTTAACTCTTACCGTAGACGATATAAAGAAAAACAATATCAATAAATAAGAAGGTATTTATGGCACATTTGAACAGAGGTCTTATCGTTTCCTGTCAGGCTGTCAAGGGCGAACCTCTCTACGGCCTGGGCATAATGAAGTATATGGCGCGCGCGGCTGTCGCGGGCGGCGCGGTCGGAATACGCGCGAACTACGTCAGCGATATCGAAGATATCCGCACCGAAGTGGACGTCCCGATAATCTGCATTATAAAAGCGGAATATCCCGACAGCGAAGTTTACATAACTCCGACGAAAAAAGAAGTGGACGATCTTATCGGCTGCGGCGCGAAAGTCATCGCTCTGGACGCTACTCTCAGAAAGCGCCCGGGCGGAGTGACGCTGAAAGAACTGGTCGAATATGTAAGAGAAAACGCCCCCGACGTAGAACTTATGGCGGATTGCAGCGATTATACGGAAGCTAAAAACGCGGTCGAGCTGGGTTTCGACTACATAGGCACCACCCTGCGCGGCTACACCTCTCACACAAAGGGAACTCAACTTCCGGACGTTGATTTCATAGCAAAACTCGTCAAGGACTTCCCCGACGCCAGGATAATCGCGGAAGGCGGTATCTGGGAGCGCGGGCAGCTGGAAAAAGTATGGGCGACGGGAGTGTACGCGGTCGTCATAGGCAGCGCGATAACGCGCCCGAAAGACATAACAAAACGTTTCGCAGAGGTAATCGATAAGTGAAGCTCGCCTGTATTGACGTGGGCGGAACGACGATAAAATCCGCAGTGGTAACGGTCTCCGACCCCGACGATCTCAGAAACGGTTACTCGCTGGGCTCGTTTTCGTTCGTCCCGACAGAAGCGCAGAAAGGCTTTGAAAGGATACGCGAAAACATACATTCGTCGATAGCCGCTCTTATAGACAAGCGCGGCTGTGAACGCATCGCAGTCGCTACCGCGGGCACCGTCGACTGGAACAGCGGCAAGGTGACTTACGCCACCGACGCTCTTCCGGGATTTACCGGCTACGATTTCTGCGCCGACCTTAAACAGACCTTCTCCCTGCCCGCCACGGTGATCAACGACGCCGCTGCGGCGGCGGTGGCGGAGCATTACTGCGGAAACCCCGAAGGCCGCGACGTAGTGCTTACCCTGGGCACGGGACTGGGAAGCGCCCTCGTAAAGCCGGGCGTACTCGACGCGGACTGCGTGGAAGATCTGCACCTGGGGCACATTATCCTGCACGAAAACGGATATCTATGCAAGTGCGGCAACAAAGGCTGCGCGGAACAGTACGTTTCGGCAAGCGCGCTGAAGCGCGACTCAAAGCTGAACGACATCTCGCAGGTGTTTATAAAAAAGGAGCTCGAAGCCGTTAAAAACGCGTTCTTTGACAATATGCGCCGCGTGGTCGAATACGCGATACTGAAATACGACCCCGACGACGTCGTTATCGGCGGCGGCGTGGTTGAGATAAAAAGGCTGTGGTGGAACGACTTCGTCGCCGTATGCGACAAGCGCGCTCAGACCGCTCTGCGTCCCGCCAAGCTCGCGAACAAGGCGGGCGTACTCGGCGCGGCATATTCCGCTATGCGCGGCAAATTTCAATATCAATAATCATATCGGAGGAGATACATATGACTGACAAAAACAAGTTCAAGGGCGTGCTGCCGGCATTACTTACTCCGTTCGACAAAGACGGCAACGTAAGCAAAACCTCAGTTGACAAACTGATAAAATACAACCTCAAAAAAGGCGTAAACGGCTTCTATGTGGGCGGCTCCACCGGCGAAGGCATTTTGCTGACGATAGAGGAAAGGATCGCGCTGTTCAATTACGCGGCGGAAGCCAACGAAGGCAAGTCAACCCTTATCGCTCACGTCGGTACGATCGCAACTAAGCACGCGATCGAGATGGCTAAGGCTGCCGAAAAAGCCGGCTTCGACGCGATAAGCGCGGTCGCTCCCTACTACTTCAAGTTCGGCGCCGAAGCGATAAAGCAGTACTATTTTGACATCGCTTCCAGCGTAAACATCCCGATGATAATCTACAACTTCCCCGGCGCAAACGGCTTCTCCCTCGACAAGGAGACCGCTGAAAATATGTTCGCGGCGAACGACAAGTTCATCGGTATCAAACACACTACTTCCGATATGTACGCTCTGCAGCAGTTCAAGACGATGAAGGCCGATCCGATCGTTTACAACGGTTTTGACGAAATGTTCCTGGGCGGTCTCGCTATGGGCGCGGACGGCGGTATCGGCAGCACCTACAACTTTATGGCTGAGAAGTTCATCGCGATCTACAACGCGTTCAAGAAGAGCGATATAAAGGAAGCTCAGCGCGTTCAGAACGAAGCGAACGAGATAATCAACGTGCTGATAAAGTACGGCGTATTCGCCGGCGAAAAGTACGTGCTCGACTGCCTCGGCATTCCGATGGGCGGTTGCCGCAAACCCTTCCTCCCGCTCTGCGAAGAAGGCAAGAAGGTCCTTGCCGAAATCGCTGAGCAATTCCCCCGAGCATAACAAAAAAATCAGATAAAGGAAAATTATGACAAACTCAAAAACCAACATTTTCCGGAAGGCAGGTTTTTTTATAAAAGATTTTTTCAGCCACTGGAATATCCCCGCAAAAGAAGGTTATTACCTTACCAACAAGGAATTTATGGCGTATGCGGTCGGCGGCATGGGCGTGCAAGGTATGGGCATCCTTACCCAATACTTTGCTATCACCATGGGCGTACATCTCTCATACGTCTATAATTTCGATCAGCAGATAGTCTTGTACACCACGTGGATCGTGGCTATACTCTCATTGTTCCGCGCTCCTCTCGTAGGCTGGATAATTGACAATACGGAAACAAAATGGGGCAAATACCGTCCTTATCTTTTGTTTACGGGATTTTTGAGCGTTGTTTGTTTCTGGCTGCTCGCGTTTATTCCCAACCTGTTTATGCCGGGCGAAGGCGAAGCTTATACCGAAACTAAAAAATGGCTGGTCGTAGGCTCTTATCAGTTGATATATTTTATCGCGCTGACGGTTTACAACATCTTCGCTTTCGGAAGAGTAGGGCTGTCTCAGGTCATAACCCCCAACACCAACGAACGCACCAAACTGTATTCTGTAGGCGGCGTTATCGACTCTCTCGGACCTTCGATAGTTCAGATGCTCTTCCCGTTTATCGCAAACGGCGTCTACGGACAGCAGGGTCTTGTATACAACGAACAATACGGCAGCTGGACAGCCGAACAAGTGAAAGAGGCAGGTCTCGGTTTCGGTATGGAAAACATACTGACTTACCAGATCATCTTCCCTATCATGGGCTGTATATGCGTTGCCGTAGCTCTTATTATGTTCTTCGGCACCAAAGAACGTATCATACAAGAGAAAAAAGTTAAGCAGAAAGTCAGCTTTATCGGCGGCATAGTGAAAAGCTTTAAGAATAAGTATTTCTGGATATGCAATATATCCAACGCACTCGCTTTCGGCAGAATTGTGATTTTCGCCTCCGTAAACTACATATGCGCGTATATGATCGGTGGCAATCTCGGAGGCAATCTGCGCGGGCTCATGCCTACTTTAATGGCGGTAGGCTATGTCCCCGGAATGCTGTTCTCTCCTATAATTCAGAAACATCTGGGAAAAAAGAAGATGACGCTGTTGTCGTTCTTCGGATCGATGACGATATCTTTGCTGATACTCTTCCTCGTGCTGTATGCGTATAACGGAGCGGCAACGCCTTATCTGATGTTTGTAGGCATATTCCTGCACAACATATTCGCCGCGCTGTGGACGGTCACATCTCCTGCAATGACGGCTGATTATTGTGAATATCAGCAATGGAAAACGGGAGACCGGCTTGACGGATACATGTCTCAGTATACGCAGGTCTTTACCACCATAGTCGGACTCTTTTCTTCATTGCTCACGAACGAGATACTTATAAAACTCGGCGCGGTAGACGCTGTCTCATACGAAAATCCGACCGTCATGCGCAACGTCTTCATTATGTGGGCAATCCTCGGCGTAGTTTGCGGAGTTCTCGCCATGATCCCGTTCTTCTTCTGGGATCTGACGGAAAAGCGCCAGCTAGAAATGACGAGAGAAATCAGGATACGAGCTCTGCAAGGCAAGATAGAGGACAACGAATTTACACAAGACGACGTAAAAGAAGCGCTTGAACTCGGCGTTCTCACAAAAGAACAAATTGCGGAGATGGGCTTCGACGCTCGGACGTCCGACGAAGAAGCGCCCGTCTCAGAAGCCGCCGCCGATGCGATCGACGGTAATGCCGCACAACAATAACAACAATCGATATACATAAAAAATGCGCCTGAAAGGGCGCATTTTTTTATGCGGATCTCTTTTTTTACGGATTTTCTCCGTCGGTTTTTTGCCTCTTGAAATTCGGTTTTTCTTCTTTTATAATCGCGGATATCTTCAAATCAATACTTTGTATTTTTAAGAGTCAACACATATTGAGCATACGCTCTTTCCGAAAAACAATAAAAATCAACCTTGATCGGATATGTCGGATTTTTCTCTTTCCATACTTTTACCGCGTCGACGGCGATCTTTGTCGCCTTTTCTATCGGGTAGCCGTATATGCCCGTGGAAATCGCGGGGAAAGCTATGCTGTGCAGATCGTGTTCCTTTGCGAGGTCGAGCGCGTTGATATAGCATTTTTCCAGAAGCGCCGCGTCGTTTGCAGACCCGCTGTAAACGGGACCCACAATGTGTATAACATATCTTGCCTTTAAATTGTAGCCTTTGGTTATCTTCGCTTCGCCGGTGTCGCATCCGCCCAGCGCGATACATTCGGCGAGAAGTCCGGGACCGGCGGCGCGGTGTATCGCTCCGTCAACTCCTCCGCCACCTCGCAGAGTCTTGTTGGCGGCGTTGACAATGCAATCGCATTCGCTTTGGGTTATGTCGCCCAACAACACTTTAACGTCTTTCATATCTCCCCTCATCCCGCGCGCATTATACCGCGCGCCTGCTTTATAATATCAGTTTATCATCTGCCCTGCGCTATTGTCAATACGTGTTGGAATATGACGCGTTTAAAGCGTATCTGAACATAACTGCACAAAGTGTAAAAATATACCGACTCGCCGTGAGCCGGTATATTTTTTGCGTAGCAAGTTTCTTAAATATTATCGTGCGCCGCGCCCGGGCGCGGCGATCCGCAAACGGCGCGTTGCGATAAAGACCTCTTGTCCCGTCGGCGTAACCGCTGCTTTCCGCGACTTTTTACAAAGACCTTTTTATACGGTCGGGACAGTTTGCTCACAGTCGCCGTTATATGCCGTAGACCTTTGCCGCGGGCGTTTGCGCCCCTTTAATAAAGGGCTCTGATATACTTTTTTACCGGACGTTTGTCTCGGTTTAACGCCTGCCGTTATTTATCAGATCTCGACCTCGCCGTCAAAGACCTTTACCGCGGTTCCCGTCATATATACTATGCCGTCGGCATAGCGCACGGTAAGGTCGCCGCCCGGCTGTTTTACCGTGATCTCCTCTCCCGCGGGACAGAGACCGTTTTCCACAGCCGCTACGACCGCGGCGCATGCGCCGGTGCCGCACGACCTGGTCTCACCGCTTCCTCTCTCCCACACTCTCATCTTGAGCGTGTGATCGTCCAGAACCTTTACGAATTCGGTATTCACTCTTTCGGGGAACAGAGGGTCGGTCTCAAACGCGCTGCCGACCTTGTTGACGTCGAAGCGGTCGAGGTGGTTGAGCATTACCACGCAATGCGGATTGCCCATATTCACGCAGGTGATGTTGTACTCTGCGCCGTCCACCGTGTATTTCTTGCCGATTATCCTGCCTTCCGCCTTTGCGGGGATCTTCTCTGCGTCCAATTCGGGCGCGCCCATATTGACGGTGATGTATGTAGCCTCGCCCTTTTCAGTCTTAATACTTATCTCTTTGAAGCCGGATATCGTTTCCACCGTAAACTCACGTTTGCGGACGATGTTGTTATCGTAAAGATATTTTGCGACGCATCTTATGCCGTTGCCCGACATTTCTCCTTCCGTTCCGTCGAGATTGAACATCCTCATCTTCGCGTCCGCGCTTTTCGACGGCAGGATAAGAATAACGCCCTCGCCTCCTATGCCCGTGTATCTGTCGGACAATCTTATCGCGAGCATCTCGGGGCTGTCTATCGGGCTTTCGAAACAGTTGAAGCATATATAGTCGTTGCCCGCGCCGTGCATTTTCGTGAATTTACGCAAAGTCTTGCCCTTGCGCAGTTTGTTGATATCGACAAGCTCGGTATTAAACTCCGAATATCTGCTCATAAGGCTGTTGGCGACCGCGTTTGCCGTATCTATCGAAGTAAGGCACGGTATAGCTCTTTCGACCGCTTTACGTCTTATCTTTACGCTGTCGCGGGTGGGCAGTTTGCCCTTGGACGACGTGGAGATGATATAATTGACCTTTCCGCTTTCGATAAGGGTCAGGTTGTTGTGTTCGTGATTCTGGTGTATCTTGTCGACGACGATGACGTCCATACCCTGGTCTCTGAGCACCTTAGCCGTGCCCGCCGTGGCGTAAAGCGTATAGCCGAGGTCCTCGAATTTCTGCGCTATCTCGCCGATCTCGTGTTTGTCCTGATCTCTTACCGTGATGAATATGCCGCCCTTCTTTTTCATCTTGTAGCCTGCCGCGACAAGACCTTTGAAAAGCGCTTCCTCAAGGGTGCCCGCTATGCCGAGAACTTCGCCTGTCGACTTCATTTCGGGTCCCAGCTGGGTATCCACGTTGGTCAGCTTCTCAAACGAGAACACCGGGACTTTTACCGCTACGTACGGCGAATTGGGGTAAAGACCTGTACCGTAACCCATGTCTTTGAGCTTTTCGCCGAGTATCGCGCGGGTCGCGAGGTCTACCATCGGCACGCCCGTTACCTTGCTGAGGTAAGGTATCGTGCGGCTCGACCTCGGATTAACTTCGATAACGTACAGTTCGTCTTTATAAATAAGGTACTGGATATTGACAAGGCCCACCGTATGCAGCGATACCGCGAGACGCTTTGAGCAATCCACGATGCGCTCCGTCATCTCGTCGCCGAGGTCCCATGCGGGATATACCGCGATCGAGTCGCCGGAGTGTATGCCCGTTCTTTCGACGTGCTGCATAACGCCCGGGATAAGGATCTCTTCGCCGTCGCAGATCGCGTCTATCTCAAGCTCTTTACCCATAAGGTATTTGTCGATAAGCACCGGATTTTCTATGCCCTGCGCGAGAATGACGTCCATGTATTCCTTTACGTCGTCGTCACTGTAACATACGGTCATGTTCTGACCGCCGAGGACGTAGGACGGGCGCAGCAGGGTCGGATAACCTATCTCGTTCGCGACGCGGAGCGCCTCTTCTTTCGTCATTACCGTGAAGCCCTTGGGACGCTTGATTTTGAGTTTTTCGAGCAGTTCGTCGAATTTTTCTCTGTCCTCCGCCATATCGATGTATTCCGCCTGCGTGCCGAGGATCTTAATGCCCTTTTGCCTGAGCATCTTGGTCAGCTTTATCGCAGTCTGTCCGCCGAACGCGACAACCACGCCGTACGGCTTTTCGGTATTGAGTATGCTGAGCACGTCTTCGTTGGTCAGCGGCTCGAAATACAGCCTGTCCGCGGTGTCGAAGTCGGTTGAAACGGTTTCCGGGTTATTGTTGACGATGACGACCTCGTAGCCCTTTTCTTTAAGCGCCCACACGCAATGGACTGAAGCGTAGTCGAACTCTATGCCCTGACCTATTCTTATCGGTCCGCTGCCGAAAACGACGATCCTCTTTTTATCCGTCTTGTTGTTTTCGAGGAATTCGAGCGCCTCGTTTTCGTCGTCGTAAGTGGAATAGAAATACGGGGTCTGAGCGCTGAATTCCGCCGCGCAGGTATCGACCATCTTATAAGACGCGTATCTCTTGTTCTTTATTTTGTCCTTGCTGAAACTTTCGATCGTCTTGTCGAGGTAGCCCATCTTTTTCGCTTCGAGATACAGCTCGTCGGTCAAAGGCTCGCTCGCGAGGCGTCTTTCCATCTTTACAAGGTTGAGATATTTGTTGAGGAACCACCTGTCTATCTTTGTCTTATTGTATATCTCGTCGACCGAGAAGCCTCTTTTGAGCGCTTCGTATACGACGAATATTCTCTCGTCGTCGCAGTCGTTGAGTTTTTCCGAAAGTTCCGCGTCCGTCATCGCCATGAATTTCTCGCTGTTCAGCGTATCGTGGGATATCTCCGCGCCTCTGACAGCTTTTAAAATAGCGTGTTCATACGAAGTGCCTATGCTCATGACCTCGCCGGTAGCCTTCATCTGCGTGCCCAGTTTTCGGCTGGCATAGAAGAACTTGTCAAACGGCCATTTGGGGAATTTGACGACGATATAGTCGACGGACGGCTCAAAACAAGCGTAAGTCGTGCCGGTGACCTGGTTGAGTATCTCGTCCAGCGTGTAACCTATCGCGATCTTGGTCGCGACCTTCGCGATCGGATAGCCCGTAGCCTTTGAAGCGAGCGCGGAAGAACGCGAAACGCGCGGGTTAACCTCTATCACCGCGTATTCAAAGCTGTCCGGTCTCAAAGCGAACTGGACGTTGCATCCGCCCTCGACCTCGAGCGCGTCGACTATCTGCAAAGCCGCGCTCCTCAGCATCTGGAATTCTTTTTCCGCAAGGGTCACCGTCGGAGCGACGACTATGCTGTCGCCGGTATGAACGCCGACCGGGTCGACGTTTTCCATCGAGCATATCGTAATGCAATTGCCCTTGCTGTCGCGCATTACCTCGAATTCGATCTCTTTCCAACCGCTTATGCACTTTTCGACAAGGATCTGATGTATCGGGGAGCTTCTGAGTCCGCCTTCCGCGATCTCTCTGAACTGATCTTCGTCGTCGGCGATACCGCCGCCGGTGCCGCCCAGCGTAAACGCGGGACGGATTATTACCGGATATCCTATCTTTTCAGCGACCCTTACGCCGTCTTCGAGGTCGTTGACGACTTCCGACGGAATGACTGGCTGACCAATTTCCGCAAGCGTATCCTTAAACGCCTGTCTGTCCTCCGCACGGTCTATCGTCTCCGGCTTCGCGCCCAGAAGCTTTACGCCCATCTTGTCGAGGAAGCCCTCTTTCGCCAGCTGCATCGAAAGGGTAAGTCCGTTCTGACCGCCCATCGTCGACAAAAGACTGTCCGGGCGTTCTTTTTCAATTATTCTCTTTACCGTATTCAGCGTAAGCGGCTCGATATAGATCCTGTCCGCGACCGCGTTGTCGGTCATTATCGTAGCCGGATTGGAGTTGACCAGCACGACTTCGAGTCCGTCGGCTTTGAGCGCGCGGCACGCCTGGGTGCCCGCATAGTCGAATTCAGCCGCCTGTCCTATGACGATAGGACCCGAGCCTATTACCATTACCTTGTGTATGTCTTTATTGAGTGGCATTATCTTTTCTCCTCCGTCTTAGCGATAAAGTTGTCGATGATGAACTGCGTGTCGAGCGGCCCGCCGCACTCTTCGGGGTGGAACTGTACGGATACCGCGTTCTTGTACGCAAGACCTTCGCAGGTGCCGTCGTTCGCGTTCACGTAAAGCAGCTTCGCTCCCGCGGGGATCACGTTGTTGTCCACCGCGTAGCCGTGATTCTGCGACGTGATGAATATCCTGTCGCCAAACGTCTCTTTTACCGGCTGATTGCCGCCGCGGTGACCGTATTTAAGCTTATAGGTCTTGCCGCCCTGCGACAGCGCGAGTATCTGATGACCGAGGCTTACCGCCAGCATCGGTATGCCCGACTTGAGCAGCTTGTCCGCTTCTGCGGCTTCTGCTTTGCATTCCTCCGGATCGCCCGCTCCGTTTGAAAGCACTATGCCGCACGGCTTTGTCGCCAGCACGTCCTCCGCTTTCGTATCGTGCGGGAAACGGGTGACCTTAAAGCCGCGTTTAACGAACTCCGCGACCAGATTCGCGCTCTCGCCGTAATCGACGACCGCGATGTTTTTGCTTCCCTCGCCGAACGTTTCTACCTCCTTGCAGGAAGCCGCCGCGACCGCGCCGGTAATGCGGAAATCCTTTACTCTCTTCATCGTAACCGCGTCGGGAGACGGGTTTTTCGTAATGATACCGTTCATCACGCCGTTTTCCCTTATCGTCTTCGTCAGATGACGGGTATCTACGCCCGCAAGCGCGACGACGCCGCATCTTTTAAGCATATCGCCGAACTTTCCCTTTGTGCGGAAGTTGGACGGAGCGTCGCATATCTCGCGGCAGACGTAACCGGAAAGACATATCGACTTTTCGTCGTAATCTTCGGGGATATCGCCGTAGTTTCCTATCAGCGGGAACGTCTGCACGACGATCTGCCCGCGATAAGTCGGGTCCGCGACCGTTTCGAGATAGCCGCCCATAGAAGTCGTGAACACGACTTCGCCGATCGTCTCGCGGTCGGCGCCGACGCCGTAGCCTTCAAACTTGTCACCGTTTTCCAGAATCAGATAAACTTTGTCCATAAATTTTCCTCGTGCGCGCAAAACGCGCGTTTTTCAGAGCGCGTGCGCGCCGTAAATTCTTTACTAATAATATTACCATATATCTGCCGCCGCCGCAAGACATTTTTTGAAAAAAGCCGCGCCTTCCCCGCTCTTTTGCACGTACGTCGCACCGCGTAAAAAAATATTTTTTTTATCCTCTTCAACCCCTTTCAAACAGGTGACTGATTTTTCGCTTTGTGCTATAATTCTAATATATTTTTTCTGTGGAGGAATTGATATGGCTCGCAAGATCAACGAAGAATGCGGTATTTTCGGTATATATAACAAAGCCGGCATAAAACAGCTGGGCAATCTGGTGTACTTCGGTCTTTTCGCGCTGCAACACCGCGGTCAGGAAGCCGCAGGCATCGCGATCAACCGCGACGGAGACGTCGTCATCCAGAAAAGCCTCGGCCTCGTTTCCGACGTATTCAAGGACTCTCCGATGATAACGATGGACGGCGATATCGCGGTCGGTCACGTAAGATATTCTACCACCGGCAGCAATACCCAGGAAAACGCTCAGCCCCTTTGCGCGAAATATTACAAAGGCTCTCTTACGATAGCTCACAACGGCAATATCTGCAACGCGGATAAACTGCGCAAGGAACTTTCGGAGCAAGGCAGCATATTCCACTCCACCAACGACAGCGAGATAATCGCGTATCTTATCGCGAAAGCGCGCATACATACTAAGTCCATCGAGGAAGCGGTAAAAGCTGTGATACCTCAGCTGGAAGGCTCATTCTCCCTGCTCGTGATGAGTCCGAGAAAACTCATCGCGGTAAGAGACCCGCACGGCATACGCCCCCTCTGTATGGGCAGGATAAAGGACAGCGTGGTTTTCGCCAGCGAGACCTGCGCGCTCGATACGGTGGGCGCTACCTTCGTAAGAGATATCCGCCCCGGCGAGATATACGTCGTCAACCAGACCGGCGAATTCAGCATTGAAGACTACTGCAATCAGCCTTCCGCCCTCTGTATATTCGAACACATCTACTTTGCGCGCCCCGACAGCGTCATCGACGGTCAGAGCGTCAACGAAGCGAGAGTGGAAGCAGGCAGGATGCTCGCAAAACAGCACCCCGTCGAAGCTGACGTAGTCATAGGCGTGCCCGACAGCGGCCTTTCCAGCGCGATAGGCTACTCTATGCAAAGCGGTATTCCGTACGGCGTCGGACTTATCAAAAACAGATATATAGGCAGAACTTTCATTCAGCCGTCGCAGGCGATGAGAGAAAGAAGCGTCGCGCTCAAACTGAACGTGCTTAAAGCTAATATCGAAGGCAAGCGCGTCATCGTCATAGACGACTCGATAGTCAGAGGAACAACGCTCGCGAATATAATCAAAATGCTCAAAAAGGGCGGCGCGACCGAAGTGCACGTGCGCATAAGCAGCCCCAAGTTCATATATCCGTGCTTCTACGGCACCGATATCCCGGACAGGAGCCAGCTGGCAAGCGTCAACTATACGCACGACGAACTGTGCCGCAAGATAGGCGCGGATTCTCTCGGTTTCCTCGACACCGACAGCGTGGACGAGATTGCGAAAAACAGCAAGCTCGCGTTCTGCAAAGCTTGCTTTACAGGCAAATACCCCTGTCCAGTACCCGAATGCGCAAACAAAACGGAGTTTGAATGATATGACCGGACTTCTGGAAACCGAAATAAAGATAAAATATTTAAAAGACAGCTTTGAACGTCTGCTCGCGTCAAAACTCAACCTCACCCGCGTTTCCGCGCCACTTTTCGTACTAGCGGACAGCGGACTCAACGACAATCTGAACGGTGTGGAGCGCCCTGTATCTTTCGATATTAAGCAGACCGGCAAGGTCGCGGAAGTCGTGCACAGCCTCGCGAAATGGAAGAGATTTGCGCTGTACGAATACGGCTTTGAACCCGACAGCGGTCTTTATACCGATATGAACGCGATACGCCGCGACGAGGTGTGCGACAATCTGCACTCTCTTTACGTCGACCAGTGGGACTGGGAAAAGGTGATCAACCGCGAGGACAGAAACCCGGAATACCTGAAAGCGACAGTGGAGAAGATCTACGAGGCGCTCAAAGAGTGTATGAACGCGCTTCAGGGCCATTTCGGCGAAAAGACGACCACCCTTCCCGATAAGATCACATTTGTCACCACGCAGGAGCTTGAGGACCTCTACCCCGACCTCGCGCCGTCGGAAAGAGAGACGGCGTTCGTCAGAAAATGCGGCGCTATGTTCCTGATGCAGATAGGAGGCAAGCTGAAAAGCGGCAAGAAACACGACGGCAGGGCGCCCGACTACGACGATTGGCAGCTCAACGGCGACCTCGTGCTTTACTACCCCGTTCTCGACAGAGCTTTTGAGATATCTTCAATGGGCATACGCGTGGACAAGGACTCCCTTATCCGTCAGCTTACGGAAGAAGGTCAGCTGGAGAGGCTGGAATATCCGTTCCACAAAGCGCTTGTCGAAGACAGGCTCCCGCTTACGATCGGCGGCGGCATAGGTCAGTCCAGACTTTGTATGTTCCTGCTCGGCAAACGCCACATAGGCGAAGTTCAGGCTTCGATATGGCCGGAGGAAACGTTGGAAGACTGCAAGAAGAAAGGGATAACCCTTCTGTGACCTTATTTTCTCAATACATATCGACAAAAATCAAAATATAAATAAATAAACGGGCGGTCAGACCGCCCGTTTATTACCGCGTTCGTTTGAGAATGCGTTTACTTTTAATATCCCCGGCTCGAATGTCGCTTGCCGCCCGTCTTATAAATCCTTTCCGAGCGTTTCCAACGGCGATTTATATATTGGATCCGATAAAAAAATCCGCCGCTTACGCTGACCGTAAACGGCGGATATGTTATCATATGATCTGCGTTATCATTCCGCGTCGATAGTTGCCTTTATACGGCGCACGCCCGCGCTCGACGACTGCTCTTTAAGCAATCTGAAATGCACCAGCTGACCGGTATGTTCCGCATGCGGTCCGCCGCATATCTCTTTGTCGACGTCGCCTATCGTATAGACCTTTACCATCTCGCCGTATCTGCTGCCGAATACGCCGACCGCGTTCTGTTCGCGCGCCTGTTCGACGGTCATCTCCTCGCACACTACGGGGATATCTCTTGCAATAGCGTCGTTTACCGCGTCCTCGACCGCCTTCTTCTCTTCCTCTGTCAGAGGTCTGTCGAAGTTGAAGTCGAAACGCAGTCTTTCCGCGGTGATGTTGCTGCCCTTCTGCTGTATATCGTCTCTTCCCAGCACTTTTTTCAGACAGCCGAGAAGGAGGTGCGTGGCGGTATGAAGGTAGGTCGTTCTCTTAGAGGTATCCGCGAGTCCGCCCTTGAATTTCTGTTCAGCGCCCGCCTGCGATTTCTTCTGATGTTCTTCGAAAGCCTTGTCATAGCCCTCTTTGTCAACGCCGAAGCCGCGCTCTCTGCATATCTCTTCCGTCATCTCGATCGGGAAACCGAAAGTGTCGTACAATCTGAAAGCGGTCTTGCCGTTCAGCTTATCGCCCTGCACGTATTTAAGCACTTTTTCAATCTCTTTGAGACCGTTTTCGAGGGTCTTTGAAAAGCGTTCCTCTTCCTTTGTCAGCTCTTCGACTATCTTTGCCGCGTTGACCTGAAGTTCCGGATATACGTCCTTGTACTTTTCAATATATATCTTCGCGAGGTCGACCAGCTTGGCGCTGTCGAACCCGATTTGTCTTGCGAATCTCACGCTTCTTCTGATAAGGCGGCGCAGCACGTACCCCTGATCGACGTTGGACGGCACTACGCCGCGCTCGTCGCCGATGAGGAATGTCGCGGTACGGATGTGGTCCGCGATTATTCTTATCGCCCTGGTGTCCTCTTCGTTCTCTCCGTATTTCTTTCCGCTTTCTTCGGATATCTTAGCGATGACGTCCGTGAAAAGGTCGGTTTCGTACGCGCTCCTGAGCCCGTTTATCATGCAGACCGTACGCTCGAGCCCCATACCGGTATCGACGTTCTTCTGCTTGAGCGGTTCAAACTTACCGTCCGCGGTGCGGTTGAACTCCATAAACACGTTGTTCCAGATCTCAACCCACTTTCCGCAGTCGCAGGACGGGTCGCAATGATCGGAACAAGCGGGCTTGCCGGTGTCAATGAATATCTCTGTATCGCTGCCGCAGGGACCGGTCGCGCCGGCGTACCACCAGTTGTTCTTTTTGGGCAGATAGAATATCCTGTCCTTGGGTATACCGTGCTTTTCCCATACGCTTGCCGCAAATGTATCTCTGGGGCAGTCCTCGTCGCCGGCAAATACGGTGACCGCGATCTTTTCGACGGGGATCTCAAGCACTTTGGTAAGAAAATCAAAAGAAAAACCTATCGACTCTTCCTTAAAATAATCGCCCAAAGACCAATTGCCCAGCATTTCGAAAAAAGTCAGGTGCGTTGCGTCGCCGACCTCGTCGATATCGCCGGTACGCACGCATTTCTGCACGTCGGTGAGGCGCTTCCCCGCCGGGTGCTTCTGCCCGAGAAGGTAGGGCACGAGCGGGTGCATGCCGGCAGTCGTGAAAAGCACCGACGGGTCGTTTTCCGGGATGAGCGAAGCGGACGGTATGACCGCATGTCCGCGTTCTTTGAAAAATTCGAGATAACTCGATCTCAGTTGCTCAGATGTCAACTTCTTCATATATAAATACCTCTTTTTTATTCGTAGAAAAGTATATCCGCATAAGTCGGGAAAGGCCACATCTCCTGAGGAGTGATGCTTTCCAGCTTGTCGGCGTATTCGCGCAGTTTTTCCATGACCAGTTTCACTCTGTCGCGGAAAAGTATAGCCTGTTTTTTGCTGTCCGTAGCGGCAAACGCGCCGTCCTTTGCGGTCTGCAAAGCGTCGATATTGTCTTTAAGACCCTTTACGAGAACGCTTACGTTCCTTATCATCGCCCTCTGTACGACTGCGAGTTCGGGGTCGACCTTGCCGATCTCGTTTATCTGCTTCGCGAGCGTATATTGCCATCTCAGCACCGCGGGCAGGATCTGGTTTCTCGCCATAAGAAGCGCGGTCTCCGCCTCAATGTTCGCGCTCTTGACGTAGTTGTCGAGGTATATCGCGCGGCGGCTCTCCATTTCCTTTACGGAAAGAAGATTGTGCTTTAAGAACAGCTCCATATTCTTGGGTCTGACCATCGCCTCGTAAGCGTCGACGCTGTTGGTCGCGGTGTCGAGACCGCGCTTTTTAGCCTCTTTCACCCACTCTCTGCTGTAATTGTTGCCGTTGAAAATTATTCTCTTATGCTCGTTGTAAGTGGTCTTGACCAGCTCGTTTATCGCCTTGTCGAGGTCCTTTTTGGGCACTTTTTCAAGCGTATCCGCCATTCTCGAAATCATTTCCGCGGTCATCGCGTTCATGATAAGGGTCGGCGTAGAAAGCGTCGCGGAGCTGCCGACCATTCTGAATTCGAACTTGTTGCCGGTAAACGCAAACGGAGACGTACGGTTACGGTCGGACGTATCCTTCTTGGGCTGCGCGACGTAGCTTACGCCCATATTGATATATTGCTTTGTCGCGCTGGCGATCGTATGCCCTTCGCTGATATCGTCGAGAAGGGTCTGCATGTCGCCGCCGATAAATACCGAAATGATCGACGGAGGCGCCTCGTTCCCGCCCAGTCTGTAATCGTTGCCAAGGCTGGACGCGCTCATTCTTAGCAGGTCGTAATATTCGTCCACGCCCGCTATAACGGCGAGGAAGAACAGCAAAAATACCTTGTTTTCAGACGGGTTGCTGCCCGGCTTCAGCAGATTGAGACCGGTGTCCGTGCCCAGAGAATAGTTGCAATGCTTGCCGCTGCCGTTTATGCCCGCGAACGGCTTTTCGTGCAGAAGGCAGGCAAGACCTCTCTGATCGGCGACCTTCTTCATCGTCTCCATAATAAGCTGATTCTGGTCTGTCGCGATATTCGCCTGGCAGAAGATGGGCGCCAGCTCGTGCTGAGCGGGAGCGACCTCGTTGTGCTGGGTCTTAGCGGTTATGCCCAGCTTCCACAGTTCCTCGTTGAGATCCGCCATAAAGTCGCTGACCCTGTCGCGTATACTTGCATAATATTGGTCGTTCTTTTCCTGTCCTTTGGGCGGCATTGCGCCGAAAAGCGTTCTGCCCGTAAATTCGAGGTCGTACCTCTTATCGAAATCTTTTTTGTCGACAAGGAAATATTCCTGCTCTCCGCCGACGTTTGCGATGACTCTCTTCGCTTCTACGCCGAGTATTCTGAGGAGCCTTAATCCTTCCTTGTTTATCGCTTCCATCGACTTCAGAAGCGGGGTCTTCTTGTCGAGCGCTTCGCCGGTGTAAGAACAAAACGCGGTCGGTATGCACAAGACGCCCGCGCCGTCCTTCGGCTTTTTGATGAACGCCGGCGACGAACAGTCCCACGCGGTATATCCGCGCGCTTCGAAAGTCGCCCTTATGCCGCCCGACGGGAAGCTGGACGCGTCTGCCTCGCCTTTACGCAGATTGCTGCCGGTAAATTCGAGGATCGGGTTGCCCTGCTTGTCGATCGAGATAAAGCTGTCGTGCTTTTCAGCCGTCGTGCCGGTAAGCGGCTGGAACCAGTGCGTATAGTGCGTGGCGCCGTTTTCGCTGCTCCACTCCTTCATAGCCTCCGCGACCTTGTTCGCGAGTTCTTTTTCAAGCGGTTTTCCGGAATCAATGACTTCCTTTAATTCCCTGTAAGTATCTTCCGAAAGATACTTTTTCATAACGCTGTCGTTAAAAACGTGACAGCCGAAAAAATCGGTGATCTTTTTGCTTTCTGTAATTCTCATATGCGTCTCCGGATAACGACTGTTTTTCAGATATCCTTATTATATATAATGAACTGTAAAATGGCAAATAATTGACGCGCGTTTTATCAAATTTATTAACTTTTTGATTGTTTTGTAAAACTATATTTTATAAAATCGGCGTGCTTTCAAGTTTTAACGAAAGCAACGCCGACGATATATACTAAACAGTTATTTTTTATATTTTTCTACCAGTCCGTTATAAATATTTTTAAAACGGCTGAAAACAATAGTCCTGGAATTTTCGTGATTTTCAAAAACTCTGATATACTCTCCCATTTCAGTCAGACAGTCTAATATCTCGTCCTCGTCTTTCATGGTTGTAATTGAATCTGCCAGCTGAACGAAATATTCAAGCGCAATGTAATCTTTCAATGAGGAATTTATATTAGGTTTGCTATCTATATTCCTGTACAGACTTTTTCTTGTTTCAAGAGATAATTGAGCATACTTTTCAGCATCCTCTTCTCTTCCGAGGTCTTTACAAAAACTATAAGCATTCCTGTAAACGTACGACAAAAGCAACCTTGCATACTGTTCGTTACTTTCTTGTTTTTGTAGCGTTTTACAGTTTGCTATTACGCTGTTGCAGTATACAAGAGCTTTTTCGCAAAGTTCTTTTCTCTTTTCAGGATTTATCCCTTCCTTGTCGAGATAGACAAGGTATAAAAAAGTAGTATGCTCCTGCAATTGCGTGATTGCCCATACGACAAACTCGTCGTTCTGTACGTCTTCTTCTGAAAATCTTATGCCGGAATAATCGTAATCTTCGTGAAACTCCAAAGAATACTCTTTTATCCTGTACGCATCGCTGTTGAATTTTTTAATGAAATTCCTGAACACGCGTCCTTCCATATTTACCCTGGAATCAGGAGATGCGACGACCTGTCGGAACAGATCGAGAGTATCCATAGCCAATTGCAGCGAATTGCTGAGCGCAACGGGTCTCAGTTTGTCGCTCGATAAAAGCTCTTGTAATTTTACGCATTGCTCAATAGCTATACTTATATCCTGATAAATATATCTTGCCTGTGTATAAAATACAAGCTGCGTAGCAAGCTCATAATCCGACAATTGAGGATTGGTAAAATGATCGTGCAGTTCGCTTCCTACACTGTGTATAGTATTTAAAACAGACATCTTGTCCTGGCTCAATATAAGATTCTGTTTTCTTATAAACTCGTCAAAGATTCTTTGAGCGACCTCTTCGTCATTCTGTCCCCGTCTTAGCAAAGGAGTTCCCCATACGCCGTGCATATCTGTCGGGAACAACTCGCTGTCTTCGTTAACTATATCTATTTTAAACAGATGTAATTTCGCAATGTTTTCTCTTGCGTTGAATTTAGACGACAGAAAGCCTGTCTCGTATATCAGATTCCCGCTGATGGGTAATACTGCGCCGGTATTATCCTTTTTGTTTTCGAACAGGAGTATCGCCTGATTGCATCTGTTCATCTGATAAGTAATCGTTTCACTGACTGTCCTCGTATTAGCCGACAACGAGTCGTCGTTTCCCTCGTAATCACCGCCGATAACGCCTAAATAACCGTTTGCATCGAGTTTGTTTTTCAAAACGATCGCAAGATTTTTATTCTTGCTCCATCCGATAAAAATAATTCCTTTTCTCATTTGTTTCCCCTTATAAAACCCTCAAAACAGCAAAACGCCCCCTGCAATCCGATAAAAGCTTCCGACAGGTCTCTTCCGTCGGCGAGCGCATGGTTGGCTGTAATATTTAAAGTCAGCTCCTTTTTGCCGTCTTTCTCACTGTATCTTCCCCAACATACGCGAGGTATGGAGTTGCTTTCCGGCAGATTGTCGGGAATAGGTTGCGTACAAGCGAGAAAATCTATCCACGGAACATATGAAAGGTAATAATCGTCTATTATGGAAACATTATTATAATCCCCTTCAATATTCTTTGCCAGATTCTCCGCTTTTTTTATATCTCTGTCAGCGGCGGCGTGAAACGTTTCAAAATCGTCATCGGCGAAGCTTCTGCAATTTACAAAGCCGCCGTTTTTTGTCGCCACGGTGTAACAAATATTGCCTTTTTCAATATCGAACACTTTCCCGTCCTGAATACGATATCTCATCCCGGGTATTCCGTTAAACACCTTGGTCACGGCATAACATATCGCAATAAACAATCTTTTGCCATGCTTTTTACAATAATTCGCTATGTCCGTTACGTCCATTCTCATATTAATGCAATAACAAGGATTTGCAAATTTTGAAAACCAGGCGTACGTCTCTTTCCTTTCCCAGGAATCTATATCGATCTCTTTCATCTTCATTTTACCTCTATGTAATCGCAATCTGCCAGATATCTGAAAATCTCTCCCCAATTATAAACGGTTTTCAGAAAAGGATTATCTTTAAGCATTTTTCTGCCTAATGCATGAAAATACAGGCATTTTATTCCTGCAGCGGACAAATTTTCGCAAACGTCATACCTGTCATCAATCATAAGGCTGATTCCTTTGCTTAAACAAATTTCTTTTTTGTCCAGCTTGCCCCATACAAAGTTTTCTATATTTATTCCCGCATCTTTCAGCTTCTTCTTCGCAATCACGGTTTCTCTTTCGTCAAACTGACCTCGTGCAGACACAAACCATACTTCGCAACCTGAATCGACTGCGGCGTCAAGCACCTCTTTTACACAAGGCATAATGTCGAAAGCTTCAGAACACGCTGTCCTTTCTATATAACCCTTCAATTCCTTTTCAGTCCACGCGTATTTTTTCTGCACGCGCGGTTCATCAGGATTCAATAAACTGTTTTTTTTAAGAACGCTGCGATCGTAAATCTCCGCCTCCGCCATAAAATACGATTCGGAATTAAACACTACACCGTCAAGATCTACGCCTATTCTTTTAATTTTTTTCACGATTCACATCTCCTATCTGTTATACCAGCCCAGAATAATACGAACCAGCCCTGAGGCGCGCCTTTTATGCGTTTTTTAGCGATTCTCACTTGAAAACATTATAATATTATCTGCGTTCTAAGCCGGCAAATTTTTGTCGATACAAGGCAAATGCCGCAGGTAATATCAGACATATTATCAAGGCATTTAACGCAGTATCTACGGAAATTTGCCTCTTTAAACCAGGTTCGTATTATTCTGGTCTGGTATATTTTAACAATTCGGAGCGTATCTTGTCAATGCTTATGTAAACAACCGCATCTTAATTTATTCGGTTCTCAGCGCCTCTACCGGGTCTTTGTTCGCCGCAACCGACGACGGAACCAGTCCCGCTATCAGAGTCAGCGCGAAGCTGACGACTATCATTATCAGCGCGTGCCACGGCGACAGCATACACAGCGTGCCTATCTCAACCAGATTGTATATGATGAGGTTTATCGGTATGCTGAGGATATAAGTCACGATAACGCCGATGACGCCCGCGAGAAGTCCGATTATAAAGGTTTCGGCATTAAAAACGTTGGATATATCTATCTTGCGCGCGCCCAGGCTTCGCAAAATACCTATCTCCTTAGTTCTTTCGACGACGGAAACGTAAGTTATTATACCTATCATTACCGACGAGACGACGAGGGATATCGCGGCGAAGCATACGAGAACTATCGAAATTATCCTTATTATCTCGTTCAGCATGCTGGTCGCCATCTCCGACATATCGACGTATTCGACTTTATTGTCCGGATTGGAAGAGTTCCATGCGTCGAGGTAAGATATTATCGCCTCTTTTCCGCTGAAATCCTTGGGGTAAATGTTCATACCGGTCGGGGTAGTGTCTCCGCCCAGCTTCTGCATCGCCTTGCGGTAAGCGGAACTTTCGGTAAACGGGGTGCCTGTCGTCACGTCTGTTTCGGTATTCGCCGCCTGCGCTTCTACTATCCGCGACTTGCCGTTGACTTCGAGAAGATAATCGGTAAGCTCGCTCGTATAGTTGATGCCGGTCGACAGAAGGGCGAGCTGAGTGCCTTCCTTGGGTCTCAATACGCCGACAACCTCTATCTCAAGGTTGGTTTCGCTTGCGGGAGCGGTGAAAAGTTCCTTCAATTCAGAGCTTTCCGTCTTTTCGACAAACTGTCCGTTTTCGCCCTCTTCGTACAGGTCGTCGTTGGCGATGACTCTGAGCTTTGTTCCTAAGATATCGTCAAAGCTTATCTCCGTTCTGTATTCGCTGAACCCGAGACCTTTCAGCACGCTTACGTTGGACTGGTTGTAAGAGTCCACGACGAGTATCACCTGATTCTTATTCTCAGGATAACTGCCTGCAATCAGATCGTACTGCGAAAGTATGAATTCTTCGTCGCCTATTATTTCGCTCCAACCTATATTCGGACTGATCTTCATGCTGGAAATATCGACGTTGAAACTCAGTCCGCCGCTAGAATTTACTTTTTCGTACGTATCGCCGCCGGGGAAGTTGGAAACTTTACCGATAACCGTCGTATTCATTCCGTACGAATAAGTGACGCTGCTCGCCCAGCCGTTTTCCTCGACCTTCTTGACGTAGTCGATATAATCCTGGCCGAAATCGTTTTCGATTATCGCGTCGCTTATCATATTGATGATGTTGTACTGATATATCTTGTCGCTGTCCGGATATTGGACCTTGCCGTTACTGCCCGAAGTGCCGCCCATAAACATATTGACAAGGACATTGGTATCGAAAGTCTCCTGCGCTATCTGCACCGGATAACCGGCAAGCACCGTCTGTTGCAGGTCTTTCACGTAAGTCGAAAACCCGTTGGAAATCGCGAGGACAAGGCATACGCCGATAATGCCGATGCTGCCCGCGATCGAGGTCATAAGCGTCCTGCCCTTTTTGGTCATAAGGTTTTTGAAAGAGAGTTTTATCGCGGTCGAATAGCTCATCGACGACTTTTTCAGCTTCTTTTTCTTTTCCTTGTCCGTCGCCTCGAATTCGGCATTCTTTTCGGCGCTCGCTTCTTCGCTTCCGTCGTAAGGCATGGTGTCGCCGATTATCTCGCCGTCCTTGACGCTGACGATACGGGTCGAATACTGCTCGGCAAGCTCGCGGTTATGAGTGACCATAATCACCAGCTTTGTGCGCGATATCTCCTTTAAAAGTTCCATTATCTGCACGCTGGTCGCGCTGTCCAGCGCGCCCGTCGGCTCGTCCGCAAGTATTATTTCGGGATTGTTGACGATCGCGCGGGCAATGGACACTCTCTGCATCTGACCGCCCGAAAGCTGATTGGGCAGCTTCTTCATTTGTTCTTCCAGCCCGACCGTACGAAGCGCCTCTTCGGCACGTCTTTTGCGTTCTGCCAGCCCTACGCCTGAAAGCGTCATCGCCATCGCAACGTTGTCGAGTATCGTAAGATGTTGAATCAGATTATAACTCTGAAAAACGAAACCTATCCTGATGTTGCGGTATGTGTCCCAGTCCACGTCCTTGTATTTTTTCGTCGATACGCCGTCTATCGACATATCGCCGTCGGTGTATCTGTCCAGACCGCCGATGATATTGAGCATCGTTGTCTTTCCGCAACCGCTGTGCCCGAGAATGGACACGAATTCGGTACGGCGGAATTCAAGGTTTATCCCCTTCAATGCGTGAACGACGCCGTCGCCCGCTTTGTAATCTTTTGTTATTCCTTCTAATTTCAGCATTCGAGTATCTCCTTTAAGTACCTACCATTTTATGCGAGGGCAAATTCTTTGTCAATCTTAAGCATCGCGCGCACGGGAGTTATTACCTACATTTTACACATCAGCCTTAAAAAGTTTAATTAAAAATTCCGCGCCTTTTTTGACGCGGAAATCGCTTCTTTCAGACATCAGATCGCTTTCAGTGTCTCACCGGTAGCGGCGGACTGATACATCATCCAATACCCTCTGCCGCCCTTTTCGACCTCGACCCACTGGCGGCACCCTTCATCCTCTTCGGGCGGATCGGAAGGATCGTCGCCGGGTATTCCGTAACATATGAATTCGGCGGGCTCGCCGACTACGCCGACCACATACCATCCGCCGTCCGTCTTAACCCTTGCCCAGCGGGAGTCCGGTATAAGCGAATTCATCTCTTCGTCCTTTTCGTTTTCCTCAAAGAGTTTTTCTATCTTATCCGCGATCTTATCGAAAAATCTGTACTCTTCGGGCGCCCCGCTTTCTTTTTCGCTTTGCTTTTTGACGTCCTCTTTTTCGATCTCTTCCTCACTTTTTGTCGCCTTTTCCCGCTTTTTATCCTCTTCGCCGGCAGTACCCTTCTCTTCGTTTTTTACCGCCGTTTCGTCGCCCGCTTTCACCTCTTCCGCGGCAGGCTTCCCGGCGGCCTCGTCTTTCTTTTTCTTTTCCTGCGCCGTATTCTTTATATTCTCTTTTATACCGTCTGTCTCTTCGCGTTCACCTGCGCCGCCCTTCTTTCCTCCGTCGCCGAAAGCCGAGAGAGCAAGTTCTTCAAGAGGCGAAAAGTCGTACCCGCATACCGTCGCGCCCGCGCAGATCACCCTCTTTTCCCCGTCCGCAACTATCGCCGCGCAGTCCCCCGAAAGGTCTGTACGTACCAGATATATCCTGTCTCCGCCAAGTTTTACGACCCGCCTTTCATCACCGACCGCGACGACCGCGTAAAGGTCTTTGCGCCCGCTCGCCAGATTTATCCGCACGTCCGACTTTTCTTTAAAACATTCGAATCTTGCGACGCCCGAAACGCCGTGCGCCCCTCGCGGCGAAAGCACCGCTGTCTTTTTAACGATTATCATATCTGTTACCTCCGCATTTTCTCGTCGAGATAATATATGCGGCGTTTCCGCCCGGTATAACGGCAGGCGGAAATCGCGCTTTTTAGACACGTTTTTCCGTTTTCCGAAAGCTCTCTCCGCGCGTTGTTTTTTTGCTTTTTCCATTAAGATATACCAATCCGGAATACAAAAAAACGCCGTTAAAAGCGGCGTTTTCTTTACCTTACAACCGGGTTTAACCTACACGGGTCAGATAAATTTGCTCAATTTTACAAAGTCGTCCACGCTTAAAACTTCGCCTCTTACGCTTGACGAAAACCCCGCGCTCACGACTGCGTTTGCCGCGCTCTCCTTGCTTATTCCGAAGAAAGACGCAATGTTGTTGACAAGGGTCTTCCTTCTCATCGCGAAAGCCGCGCGTATAAGCTTTTTTATCTTTGCCTTATCCTCTCCCGCATATCTGTCGTTCATCGTGACCGTGACCACGCAACTGTCCACGTTGGGCACAGGGTAAAACATCTTTCTGTTCACTATTCGCGTTATTTTCGCTTCCCCTTCGAGAGCGACCGCCGCGGTTATCGCGCCGTATTCCGCGCTGCCCGCCTTTGCGACCAGCCTGTCGCCGACCTCTTTCTGCACCATGACCGTTATGCTTTCCGGCTTATTGTCACATTCGATAAAACGCATTATCACCGGCGTCGTGATATAATAAGGAAGATTTGCGACCAGCTTGTATTTTCCGCCCGTCTTTTCCGCTATCTCCCCGTCCGTCACCTTGCCCGCGTCTTTAAATATCACTTCCGCGTTGGAAAAACCGGCGAGAGTTTCTTTAAGCACGGGCCTTAGATTTTCGTCTATCTCGTACGCGACGACCTTTTTCGCGGTCTTAGCGAGCTCCGCGGTCAGCGTGCCAGCGCCCGGTCCTATTTCCAGTACCGTGTCGCCGTCCGTAATCCCCGCGTCCGTCACTATCGCGGCGAGGAGATTGGTATCCGTGATAAAATTCTGTCCGTATCGCTTATTGAATTTAAACGCGTTTTTTGCAAGGACCTCTTTTATCTCACTCATCTATCATTTCCCTGACTCTTAATTTTGCGCCGACAGACTTTGCTATCTCCTGCGCCTTTTCTATATCCTCTTTGCCTATGCAGTCGACGACGGAAAAGATCACGTTGCCGCCGTGCGATACGCAAAGGCGCGCAAAATCCAGCATTATGTCGAACGCCTTTAAGCCGAAAATGCTATGGCATATCGCGTCGTATTTTTCGGGCGTGACCTGGTTTAAACTTATCCCTATCACGTCTATCGCCCTGCAAAGCCTTTCGCTGACGTCATTGCCGAGTATCGCGTTTGCCTGTCCGTTGGTGTTTATCCTTGTGCGCAGACCTTTTTTGTGCGCGAACTTTGCGACCTTTTCGAGTTCGTCGAAACGGTATGTCGGCTCTCCGTAACCGCAGAACACGAGTTCTTTGTATTTGGTCAGATCGTACTTCCCGAGCGCTTCTATGACCTCTTCCGCGGTCGGCTCTTTTTCAAGCCACAGATCGTAGCCCTCATAGCCGTGCGGTTTCTTGCGATCGGTATCGTAATTGCGCACGCAGAAAACACAGGCGTTGGAGCACCTGTTGGTCAGATTGACATATAATTTGCCGTCTATTTCGTAAACGTATTGCTTAGCCATGTTTGATAAATTTCCTCATCTTCGGGAAAAGATCGAGCGTGTTTTTTACCGTAAGATCTTCGAATTCCTGATATTCCATATCAAGCGTCGCGGCGATATATTCCGCAGTTTTTACCACGTATTTCGGCTCGTTCCTCTTTCCTCTGAACGGCACCGGGGTCATATAAGGGCAGTCGGTTTCAACTATCAGCCTGTCCCTCGGCACCGCGCGTATTATATCGTCCTTTTTCGCGTTCTTGAAAGTCACCACGCCGCCGAAAGCGAAATAGCTGTCGAAAGGAGCCAGTTCCTTTACGAACTCCTTGCTGCCGCAGTAGCAATGCATCAGCATGCCGTGCTGAATGTAGCGGCGGTTTTCTTTTAATATCGTCATCAGATCGCCGTATGCGTCGCGGATATGCAGAGATATCGGCAATTTCGCCTCGTGCGCCATTTCGAGCTGGGCGATAAACGCGCGCTTTTGTATCTCCCTTTCGGGCGTCTCGTAATAATAGTCGAGCCCTATCTCGCCTATCCCGACAACCTTGGGCAGTTTTGCCGCTTCGAGGTAATATTCCCTTTCCTTGTCGCCGTAAATTTCGGCAAATTCCGGGTGAGTGCCGACGAGCGCGAACACGTTTTCGTTTTCGGCAGCTATCTTCACCGCGTCGCGCGAAGTGCCGATGTCGCACCCGACCTCGATTATCGCGAGCAGTCCGTCTTTTTCCATATCCGCGATTATCCGCGGCGCGTCCTCTCTCAGGCTCTCTTCGGTGATATGCGCGTGAGAATCTATTATCATCTTATTTCGCTTCCCGGCGCGATCGCCGCTTCGGGCGCAACGAGTTTAAGATTGCCGTCCTTGTCCTCCGCGCAAAGCACCATACCTTCGCTTAGTATGCCGCGCAGTTTGACGGGCTTCAGATTGGCGACGACTACGACGTTCTTGCCGACCATCTCTTCGGGGGTGTACCACTTCGCGATGCCGCTGACGATCGTGCGCGGTTTCTCTTCGCCGAGGTCTATCGTCGAACAAAGCAGTTTGTCCGCCTTTTCGACCTTGCGACATTCGAGCACCTTTCCGACTTTAAGCCGCACCTTCGCAAAGTCGTCTATCGTTATCTCCGCGGGAGTTTCCTCTTTTTCTTCCGTTTTCGCCGGCGCGGGCTGAGCCTTTGCCGCGTTTCTCTCTTCGTACATCTTGTTGACCTTTTCGGTGACCGCCTTTACGTCCACTCTCTCGAACAAAGTTTCGGGGTTTTCCGCCGTCTTCGTGCCGTTTTTCAGAAGCCCGAATTTGCCGAGGTCGTTAAAATCGCGACATTTTGCGGAGCACTGGAAAAGCACCTTTTCGGCAAGCGTCGGCATAAAGCACGTCATCACCGACGAGCCGATTATGATGGTTTCCGTCAGATTGTAAAGCACGGTCGCAAGTCTGTCCTTCTTGCTTTCGTCTTTCGCGAGCGCCCACGGAGCGGTCTCGTCGATATACTTGTTCGCGCGGCGGAACATATTCATCAGATCTTCGAGCGCGTCCGCGACCCTGTAAGCGTCTATCTTCGCCGCGACCTTGCCGTACATGCTTGTCACGATTGCTTTCAGATCCTCGTCTACCGGCTCTTTTACGCCCTTATCCTCTACAACTCCGCCGAAGTATTTGTTGTTCATGGCAAGAGTACGCTTTACGAGGTTGCCGTAAACGTTTGCCAGCTCGCTGTTAACCGTCTCGCAGACCGCTTCCCATGACACCTGTCCGTCGTTGTCGAAAGGCATCTGCGCGAGCAGGAAGTATCTTACCGGATCCACGCCGAAAACGTCGACGAGGTCGTCAGCGTAAATGACGTTACCTTTCGATTTGCTCATCTTGCCGCCGTCCTGCAAAAGCCACGGGTGACCGTATATCTGCTTGGGGAGCGGCTCTCCGAGCGCCATAAGGAATATCGGCCAGTAAATGGTATGGAAGCGCACGATATCCTTGCCGATGATGTGCACGTCCGCCGGCCAGTATTTTTTATAAAGCTCTCCGCTGTTGCCGTTCGCGTCGTAGCCGAGACCGGTGATATAGTTGGTCAGCGCGTCCAGCCATACGTATACGACGTGGCGCGGGTCGCTCTTGACCGGTATGCCCCACGAAAAAGACGTGCGGCTTATGCACAGGTCCTGCAGTCCCGGTTTCAGAAAGTTGTTGACCATCTCGTTCTTGCGCGAAACGGGCACGATAAAGTCGGGGTGTTCGTCGTAATACCGCATCAGCTTATCAGCATATTTGCTCATCTTGAAGAAATACGCCTCTTCCTTAGCCATCTTGACCTCTCTGCCGCAGTCGGGGCACTTGCCGTCGACCAGCTGACTTTCGGTCCAGAAAGATTCGCAGGGGGTGCAATACCAACCCGTGTATTCGCCCTTGTAGATATCGCCCTGTCTGAGCAGTCTTTCAAATATCTCCTGTACCTGCTTTTCGTGATATTCGTCCGTCGTGCGGATAAACTTATCGTAGCTGGAATCCATCAGATCCCATATCCTCTTTATCTCCGCCGCCGTCTTGTCGACATACTCTTTGGGGCTTACTCCCGCCGCCTCGGCTTTTTGCTGTATCTTCTCGCCGTGCTCGTCGGTGCCCGTCTGCAGGCGGACGTCGTAACCCTGCTTGCGTTTGAAGCGCGCCAGAAGGTCGGCAAGGACGATCTCGTAGGTATTGCCGATATGCGGTTTTGCCGAAGTGTAAGCTATCGCTGTCGTGATGTAGTACTTTTCTTTCATTACCCACCTCTTTAAGGTTTTATCTTTCCCATTATAGCGCGTGAATATAAAAAAGTAAAACGAAATTCGCCTGCGCCCGCAAAGATAATGCGCTTAAACGACGCGCCCAGCGGTCATATCGCGGCGAAAACTCAAATAAAATCTAAGCGAGGCAGACTATGAACACAATGTTTTTCGTAATGACTACCGCTTCCCTTATCCTGGTGACCGTGGTGTCTCCCGACAGCGCGTTTTCGATAATGATAAGCGGCGCAAGCAACGCGATATCCCTCGCGTTCAAACTGTGCGCGATCTATGCGATATGGCTTTCGGCGCTCGACATAATGCAAAAGGTCGGCATGAACCGCGCGCTGAACAAACTGTTTTCCCCGGTGACGAAAAGACTTTTTAAAGGCGAGGACGAAAAGACGAGAGAGTTCATAACTCTGAACTTTTCGGCAAATCTGCTCGGCATGGGAAGCGCGGCGACCCCTCTCGGGATAAAAGCGATGGAGGGCATGCAGGACGGCTCCGACAAAGCGACGGACAATATGATACTCTTTATGGTCGTCAACGCGACCTCAATACAGCTTCTGCCCGCGACGATAATAGGACTTCGCGCCTCGTACGGTTCTGCGAGCGCGTCCGACATAATACTCCCGTCCCTTATCGCGACGGCAGTGTCCACTGTATGCGGAGTGATATTGTCAAAAGCGTTTTCTTCCGTTACAAATCGCAGGAAAAAAGATTCTCCTTCTCTTCCCGAACCGCTTAAAGGAGCAAAGTTAAAGTGAGCAGATTTATCATGCCCGTGTTTATTATCGCAGTCTTGATAATAGGCTGCGCAAAGAGGGTCGGCGTATACGACAGTTTCGTCGAAGGCAGCCGCCAGAGCGTTAAACTCATACTCGAAATATTCCCGTATATCTGCGCGGTGCTTATCGCCGTAGAGCTGTTTTCGCTCAGCGGACTCAACGCATATTTCAGCCGTTTTCTCGCGCCGGTATTCAACCTTTTCGGAATACCGGAGGAGCTTTGCGAACTCGTCGTGATACGCCCCCTTTCCGGCAACGGCTCGATAGCCATACTCGAAAACATATACAAGACTTACGGCGCGGACAGTTATATAGCCCGTTGCGGCTCAGTCATCGTCGGCGCAAGCGAGACCGTATTTTATATCGCGACCGTCTACTTTTCGACGACCAAGGTAAAAAAATTGAGATACGCGATCCCCGTATCTCTGTTTTCCTGCTACCTCGGCGCGATATTCGCCTGTCTTTTGTGCAGATTTATTTGATATCTTTTCTTATTTTGCTTTTTTCCTCTTTGCGACTTTTGCGACAGCTAACGCTATCCATACCGCAAAAGTCAACGCTATGAACGCCGCGAATACGATCGCCTGAATATCCGCTTCTATCGTCTTGCCGAAGAAATTGAGTTGCATAGAAAAAGCCTCTTTCAGATTGTCTCCTACTCCCGGAAGCACCTCTTCTATATTTTCAAGCGCGCCGCGCATGAACAGATTGCGATAAAGCGAAGCCGAGTACGTGCCGGGCACAAAAAGCGTAATGTATTGTACAGCCTTGGGAAACACCGAAAGCGGCATATATGCGCCCACCAGAAAACCGATGACCGCGCTCATTATCCCTACGAAAGCGCTGTGCTGACTGCTCGTCCGGAGCGCAGAACATATAAGCGTAGACAGTACGCTCGCAGACAATACGGACATCACAGTCAACGCGATAAGCAACAAGACGTCGACAAAAGACAGCGTCCAGCCGCTTATAGCAACATACACCAGCGCAACGGCAAGCACTATAAGACATATGCAGAGAGTTACCACAAAATTGGAGAGCAGATAACCTGCGTCTATCAATCCTCTTTGCACGGGAGACGCCAGCATATCGTTCAGAACGCCTTTTTCCTTATCCTGTATCATTATGCCGTGTACAGAAAAAGAAACGGTGATGCAGGCGACCGAACACACTCCTGCAAGCATCCACGTGTCCACAAAATTTTTGAGCAACTTCTCCTCTATCGGCGCTCCATCAAAAGCGGATTTTATACTGTCCATCTGAATATCTCCGAGGAAAAGCACATATAATCCCAGCACGATGAGAGGCGCAAGCAACGAGAAGAATACGCCCACCTTGTCTTTCAGAAATATTTTGAGGCTGCGCCTGATAAGATTGGCAAGCGTTACCGCTCCGTCTTTGAACTTCTGGTTTTTCATTGCGCGGCTCCTTCTAGTTTTTTGCCAGTAACGTTGAGAAATACGTCGTCCATATCCCCTTTTACGACCTCGAAATCGGTGATAATATCTCCGTGTACGGACAGCAATCGTTTTACGTCTTCGCCGCCGCTAACGCTTACGGAATATGCGTTATTTTCATAGTTGTATCCGTTCTTTTCAAACGCCTTATCAGCCGCTTCGCTTCTTTCTCTGTATACTATGAGTCTGTCATTTGAATAAGCCTTTTTGAGTTCTACGGGCGTGCCCTTTGCCGCTATTTTACCGCTATCCAGTATAACTACGTTGTCAGCCCCTCTCGCTTCTTCCATATAATGCGTGGTGAGAAACACCGTCATTCCCGTATCTTCGCGAAGTCTTTCAACAACTTCCCAGACAGTTTTTCTCGTCTGCGGATCGAGTCCCGTGGTCGGCTCGTCAAGTATCAGTATCTCGGGAGAATTGATAAGTCCTCTCGCGACGTCTACTCTGCGCCTTTGTCCTCCCGACAGCTTGCCGTAAGGACGTTTAAGAAGGTCGCTAAAAGACAGAAGGCTGTCAAGTTCTGCAAGTCTTGACTTCCATTTCGCACCGTAAATGCCGTAAAAACTCGCTCTAACCGCAAGATTGTCGTATACGCTGAGTTTTTCGTCAAGAACAGAGCCTTGAAATACCACTCCCGTTTTTCTTCTGATTTCTGTAGGGTCCTTGTCTATGTCTGTGCCAGAAACAATGACCTTTCCGTCATCCTTTTTAAGCAATGTACAGATGATATTTATCGTCGTGCTTTTGCCTGCGCCGTTAAGCCCGAGAAAAGCGAACAGACTTCCTTTTTCGACATCAAAAGAAATATCGTCGACCGCTTTTACGTCTCCGAAATATTTTTTAAGTCCGGTAATTTCCAAAGCCTTCTGCATTTTTTACCTCAGATAAATTTTTTATACACTTCGTCTTTGGGCAGACCGTTTTGTTTGGCGACCTGCTTTATAGCGTCCTTCTTGCTTGCGCCGGCTGCGATAAGCGCGTTTACCTGCTCTTCTATGCTGCCTTCCGGCTTGGTCTCTCCGACCTCTTCTGGGGCGTGAACTATCACGACGTATTCGCCGCGCGCTTCCTCTATCTCAAACTCGCCCAGCGTTCCTTCCTCAACGCTTTCGTAGACCTTTGTAAGTTCTCTTATCACGCTGACTTTTCTTGCGCCAAGCGCCTCGTAAAAACATTTAAGATCATCCTTTATATCGTGCGGCGAACAGTAGAAGACAAGAGAGGCTTTTACAGCTTTATATTGCGACAAAAGCGCCGTCTTATCCTTCTTTTTCGAAGGGAGAAAACCTATAAAGACAAACACGGGCTCCAAAATTCCGCTGAGCGCCACAGCCGTCGTGACCGCGGTCGGTCCGGGCACCGATACGACGTCGTAGCCTGCCTCTCTCGCCTCTTTCACGAGCAGGCTTCCCGGGTCGGAGATACACGGCATACCGGCGTCGGTGACAAGCGCGACGCTTTTGCCTTCGCTGAGATTTCTCAATATCTTTTCCGCGCCCTCGCGCTCCTTGGGTTTATAGTAGCTGATAAGCGGTTTCTTTATTTCGTAGTGAGTCAGAAGCCCGAGCGTATGGCGGGTATCCTCGCACGCTATCACGTCGACCTCTTTCAGCGTTTCGAGCGCGCGCAAGGTTATGTCTTTAAGGTTGCCTATCGGCGTACCGACGATATACAGTTTTCCTCTTTCCATACTACTCCTTTGCGTAAAGCTTTTTCGCCGCGTTCGTCATCGAGCCGTCCGCTTCGTATACGACAAGGCTTTCCAGCTTCATTCCGTCCGCGCCGGACTTTCTCGCTTCCGCGATAAACACGTCGGCAGCCCTGTCCGCCTTCGGGTAAACCAGCGTCATCTTCTTGACTTTGAGATCCGCCGCCTGCATATACCCCACCGCTTCCGCCATTCTGTCCACCTTGTGAACGATATACAGCGCGCCGCCGTATTTCAACACTTTCGCCGCACTTCCTATTATGCCTTTGAGGTCGCAGCTGCTCTCGTGACGGGAGACGGCTATCTCCTCGCGTTCCCTTTCCGCGCCGCTGCCCTTTTTAAAGTAAGGCGGATTGCATACGACGACGTTCACGCTCTCCTTTCCGAGAAGTTTATCCGCGTCGGCGATATCGCCCTCTACGACCTCTATCCTGTCCGCTAAGCCGTTATGCTCCGCGTTTTTTCTCGCGAGGTCGCACATTATACTTTGCTTTTCCAGCGCGTATATCTTCGCCGCGTTCGTCTTTGCGGCGATAAGCACCGCGATTATCCCGCTACCCGTCCCGAAGTCCGCGACGGTATCACCCTTCTTCACCTTCGTAAGATTCGCAAGAAGCACGGCGTCCGAAGTAAAACAATACAGCGACGGATATTGCCACAGAGAAAGCCCTTTATATTCCAGATCGTCCAGCCTCATTTCAGGCGCATCGTTTTCCTTTTGCATACCGATATTATACCATTACCCTCGCCGCGCCGTCAAAGATAATTTATTCTCAAAAATATTTGACAAAATCAAATTATCAAACTATAATAATTAAGCAATCGGATAGGATCCGGGCATTTGCACCATTAGCTCAACTGGATAGAGCGTCGGTCTACGGAACCGAAGGTTAGGGATTCGAACTCCTTATGGTGCGCCACAATAAAAAAGCACGCAAGCAATTGCGTGTTTTTTATTGCGCCGCCCCAACGGAGTTCTTGAATCCCTCATGAAAAGCGAAGCGTTCATCGGGATTCGGCGGCGTTTACGCCGCTTTCGCGGTTAGCAATAATCCCCAACCTACGTAACGAATAGTTGAGCGAATACTCCTTATGGTGCGCGTCCGCTTTATTGCAATTTGCACTAAGTTTAAATTTCCGCTCCGCTAACTCTGCCGCGCCTTGCGCAAGCCGACTTATGCTCCCGCCACGCGGGGCGAATACTCCTTATGGTGCGCGTCCGCTTTATTTTTCTTCGCGCTTAGTTTATTTTCCACTCTTTTACATCTGCTCCGCTTCGTGCCAGCCTATATTGCCGCAGGTCACCCCCGCTTAACGAATTCACTTTCTTATAAAACCTATATTTACCGCCTTTACGTCCGAAACGTCATCTTTCGAGACTTCGAAGATGCCGAAATACGCGGTAAGGACGTCGGCGGTAGAGTACGCGCCTTTCGGTCTTGAGCCGACCACGGTCAGAAAACCGTCAGACAATCTTAATCCGTCAACGTCGAAAGTGTCGTAACTGCCCATAACGTAATGAATGAGGACAAGGGCGTTTTCTTCAAAATATCCGTCCGTAACGGTCTTTCTGATCTCGACCGCCGTTGCGGAATAATAGCCGTCTTTACTTTCGTCAAAATACGACAAACCTCTGCCGCCGCACCAGGTTTTGAACTGCGAAAGCGAAGTTGCGATAAGAAAATTTGAGGCGATATCCGTCGAATATTTTGCCTCCGTCGTGAAAAACCCGTCTAACGTATCGAATTCTATCTCTTTGTAATTTTCGCGAGGGACTGCCCCTTCGCCGTATTCGGCAGGATCCACAACGGTATTTTGGACCTCCCCGGTACAGGCGGAAAATACAAACGCGAAGAAAACCGCGACACAAATCATAATAAACGCCGATTTTTTCATATTTATCTCCTCCTTTCATCTTCTATACTCGCAAAGAGGACGTTTTTTTCTGTCAAAAGCAAAAATAACTCAATATCATTTATGCGTTTTTACATACCCGTTGACGGCGCTATCCTTATTTGTTATCATAAAAGTATCATATAAACATCATCGCGAGGCGGATATGGGCATTAAAAAAAGCATTGAAAAACTCATCAAAAAAATAAGCGACAGATTTACCGGCAACGGACTTATGCAGGATATGAATTTAGCGGTCGGCGACAGATACGTGACCCCCGGCATCGGCGAACTTATACGCAGGTCGGGCGCGGACGGTACTGTAATTCTCAAAAACGACGGCGCGCTGCCGCTCGAGAACGCGGTAAAAGTCGCGGTATTCGGCAGATGCCAGATCAATTGGTTTTACGTAGGTTACGGAAGCGGCGGCAACGTCAACGCGCCGTATAAAATCAACTTTTCGGACGCGATAAAGAACGCGGAAAAAGACGGTTTCGTCACCGTAGACAAAGATGTATCGGCGTTCTATGAAAAATGGTGTTCCGCAACCGCGAACGAACCCAACGACGGCTGGTGGGGGCATTGGCCGATGTGTTATCCCGAAGCGGATATCCCGTCCGACCTCGTGACCGCAGCCGCAAAAAACAACGACGTCGCGGTGGTGATAATCGGCCGCGCCGCAGGCGAAGACAGAGAAAACACGCTTGAAAAAGGCAGCTATTATCTGACCGACAACGAAACGGCGCTCCTGGACAAAGTGACCTCTTCTTTTAAAAAGACGGTCGCGGTGATAGACGCGGGAAACGTGATAGACATGGCGTGGACTCTAAAGTACGGAGACAAGCTGAGCGCGGTCGTATATGCTTGGCAGGGCGGAATGGAAAGCGGCAACGCGGTCGTCGACGTGCTGACGGGCAAGGTCGACCCGTCCGGCAAACTGACGGATACGATAGCTAAAAAATACGACGACTACCCCTCTTCCGCAAACTTCGGCGGGACGGAATACAACGAATATAAAGAAGATATATATGTCGGTTACCGCTATTTCGAAACGTTTGAAAAAAACAAGGTGCTTTATCCGTTCGGTTTCGGGCTCTCTTATACCGATTTCTCGATACAGGTCGACAATTTCAAAAAGACGGATAAAGGAATCGAAGTCGGCGTTACCGTTAAAAACACCGGTAAACGCGCGGGGCGCGAGGTCGTGCAGCTTTACGCGGGCGCGCCGCAGGGCAAGCTGGGCAAGGCGGCGAAAGTCCTTGCCGCGTTCAAAAAGACAGCGCTTATTCAGCCGGACGAAAGTCAGAGCCTGACCCTTTGCTGCGACGATTACGCTTACTCCTCTTACGACGACGGCGGCGCGACCGGCAATGCCCACTCTTACGTGCTCGAAAAGGGTGAATACGTTTTCTTCGTCGGTAATTGCGTAAGGACCGAGACCGTCGCGGGCAGATATACGCTGGACTCCGACAAAGTTTTATCGACGCACAGCCCCGTATGCAAAGTGAAAGACCCGTTCGACAGGCTCAAAGCGGCAGAAAAGGACGGCGCGATCACTAAAGTTTACGAGCGCACGCCGGTCGCGGATTACGACCTGAAAAAACGCATACTCGACTCCCTTCCCGCTGCAATTCCCGCGAGAAAATACAGCGGCGAAAACTTTAAGGACGTACTTTCGGGGAAACTCTCTCTCAACGATTTCGTCGCGACCCTGAATACAGAGGAATTGCAGGCGCTGACAAGAGGTTACGGCTGCATGAACGCGCCGCAGGGCGTGGCGGGAAACGCCGGCTCTTACGGCGGCATAATTAAGTCGCTCGAAGATAAGGGCGTGCGCGCGGTGATCACGACGGACGGACCCGCAGGCATAAGAATAGGACATTTCAACGCACTTCTCCCCTGCGGCACCGCTCTCGCCTGCACCTGGGATCCCGACCTCGTCGAAAAACTGTACGAAAAAGTCGGCGACGAGATGGCTCATTACAACACCGACGTGCTTCTCGGCGCAGGTCTCAACATACACCGCAACCCTCTTTGCGGCAGAAACTTCGAATATTATTCGGAAGATCCGCTGATAAGCGGCGTATTCGCGGCGGCGTTCACAAAGGGCGTGCAAAGCCGCGGCAAGGCGGCGTGCCCCAAACATTTCGCCTGCAACAACCAGGAAGTCAAGAGGAATTCAAACGACAGCCGCGTATCCGAACGCGCGCTGCGCGAGATATACCTGAAAGGCTTTGAGATATGCGTCAAGACGAGCGACCCGATAAACATAATGACCTCGTACAATAAGATAAACGGCGTGTGGAGCCATTACAATTTCGACACGGTAAAAGTCGTCCTCCGCGACGAGTGGGGTTTCGACGGCACCGTGATAACCGACTGGTGGATGAGAAAAAGCGCAAGCCCGGAATTCCCGAAGATAAACGACAACGCGTACAGGATCCGCTCTCGCGTGGACGTACTGATGCCCGGCACGATAACCTATTCGACAAAAGGCTATAAAAAGTACAAAAAACTCATTGATTCCGTCGGCAAAGAAGGCTGTATTACCCTTGGCGAGATGCAGGAAGCGGCGAAAAACACGTTGAGAACGCTTATAAGACTGGATAAGGACAAGGCGTAGGACAGATTTTTTTCGCACCATAACTCCGCCCGGCGCAAACCGGCAACGATATTACCCGTGACGGCGGATATTTCCGCGGTATCCCGAAAATCCGCCCGCCGTTTGCGTATATATTGTGTAAACGGTTTAACGACCCTACAAAGGAGGAGAATATGAAAACGAAAATCAAGATCTTTGCCGCTCTTCTGTCTCTGATATTTACGATCACCGCGTTTGCGGCATGTTCAAAAGGAAAAAGCACGACGCTGGGCGAACCCGCCGCGCTGAGCTCCCCCGATTACGTCGAGCTTGCCGGCGAAGGATACGAGACTTTACAAGCGTCGGCAAAGACTTTTTCTTTTAATCTTTCCTCAAATGTCGCGGACGGAAAAGACGGGAATTTCGCCGTATCTCCGATAAGCGTTTACGCCGCTCTCGCTTTGGCGGCGGAATGTGCGGCAGGCGAGACGAGAGAACAGATCCTGAGCGCGATGAACACATCTTACGAGACTCTCTTTGAAAACTACGGGGTGCTTATCCGCTCCCTTCAACGCGAGTTCAAAACGGGAAGGCTCACGCTGTACAACTCGGTATGGCTGGGCGAAAACGTCCCGTTCAGACCAAACGCGATAAATACCCTTTCGGATAAATATTTCTGCTATTCCTACTCCGCCGATTTCGCCGGCGACAACGCGAACGCGAACAAGGCGATCCGCTATTACGTAAAGAAACAGACGAACAAACTTATAGATTGCGATTTCGATCTCGGTCCGGAGACCCTTTTCGCGCTGGTATCCACCCTCTATCTCAAAGACAACTGGCTGAGAGACGGCGACGATATCTCTCTTACGCAGAACGACTATACGTTCAAAGGCGCGAACGGCGAAAAGACGGAAAAGTTCCTGCAAGCGGACTACATTCCGGGCAAAGCATACGAAGGCGACGGCTTCACCTCGTTCTATACGAGGACTTATGCGGGGTACAAGATAAAATTCCTTCTTCCCGACGAAGGCGTAGACGTAAAAGACGTATTCACCGCGGAAAGCCTCGCCGCGGTAAACGAAGAAAACGATTACAACGCGACAGACGACGATGCGCGCAAAAAATACTATACCCGCTGTCTGTTCCCCGAATTCAATGCGGAATTCAACGGCGATTTAAAAAGCGTGCTTTCCGCAATGGGGATATCGGACCTGTTCACGACCGCCTGCGATATGAGCGGGCTTATCGACCCGTCTTTCACCACTCCCGTCTACTGCCCCGAGGTAAAGCACGTGGCTAAGCTCAGCGTCGACAAAAAAGGAATAGAAGGCGCTGCCGTCACCGTGATAGCCGGCGACGGCGCCGCTGATCCCGGTTCAGAGAAATACGAAAAAGTTTACCTCGATTTTGTAGTTGACAAGGCGTTCGGATTTATCGTGACGGACAGCCGTGACGTTCCTCTGTTCACCGGCATAATAAACGAGATCTGACGCGTCAAAAACCTATATTTGACAATAAAACGAATAAAGGACGGCTTTGCGGTTTTAATCGAAACGCCGTCCTTTAATCATAATAACCGCGCCGCCCCGCCTACCGGGTAAAGACGGAAAATTCGCGAAAAACACCGTCCGGGGCGAACGCGGTCAAACATTTTAATGCCTGCTTAAAAAAGCGGTTTATAACCTTACTTCCACCGCCGAAAGTTTTCTGAAAAAAGTCTCAGCCTGTTAATTCTCTTAAAATCTGCGGCAACGATAAACTTTACCGAAAAACGTATTAAGTCAGAACTTTAACTTCAACTTTGAACCGTATCGACTGTTAACTCATGTCATTATCGGATCTTTTTGGTGTTGTGCCAAGTCTTTTTTCAAGGAACGTCCGCGCACGCGGAGCGTGCGCCGTTTGTCTTAAATATCGACCTCTATGTAATTGGTAAGATTAGCCCTGTCGATCGCGATCTGAAGATCTGATATCCTGAGCCTGAGGTCTTTAAGCTGTGATTTGACTTCGTCGACGTCGTAAACGCATTCGCAGTATTCGACGACGCCGTTATAGGTCACGGCACGTCTCTTCTGCTTTCTCGAAGCAAGGCTTTCGAGCTGCGTTTTTTCGTTCTGCAACTGCGCGAGCAGGATCAGCGCTTCGCCCAGAGTAACGTCAAAACCGTCGACCTTTACCACACAGTTCGCTGCCGCGAGAGCGCAGCGGACGGCGCGTATCTTCGCGTCCAGTTCTCTGATCCCTTCGCGCGTCTTTGCATAGTCGTAATCCGACATAGTTTTAATCTCGTCCTCCTTGTAAGACACCTGACAGTTGTTGTCCTCAAAATCGATAAGCGCTTTTTTCTGCGCTTCGAGTTCTTTGATCTGTTTCATTGCCTGCATATGACATATTTTCATTTTTTTATCCTCCGTGAAATTTTCTTCGTTATCTTCTTCCGCCCATAAATAGTCGTCCTCTTCCGGAAAGTCGAAATATCCCGTATCGTCAAGATATTCCTTATATTCTTTCCTCGTGAACGGGGTCAGATGCTTTATTACCGCCTCAGGAAGCGCTGCGTAACTTTCAAAAGAAAGCTGATCTCTTACTTCTTTCGGCAACCCGAGATACATTCTTTTTAACTTTTCATCTTTCACTTGTTCTCCTCCTTTCCCTTTCGCAAAATCATTATCTCTCTCTTTCAGATATTTGTCAATTGTCAATAGTTATAAATTTTTTGACCACCTTTTTAAGACATTATTTTATATAAATGAGTTAAAAACACCGTTAAGTTTTATATTTTAACAAATAAATATTATTGAATAAGACCACTTTTTATGGTATACTATTATTGGATTTGAAAAGGAGAAAGACCGGAATGACAGAAAAGATCAAGATAAACGTGACAAAAGAGACGGCGGACATATTGATAAAGGACGCGGAGTCTTTCGAATTTTATAAAAAAGACGGGCTCACTCTCAACAAAAACGCGCTTTATACACGCGTCATAGTGAATTATCACGACTCTTACCGCGCGAAAGAAGCCGAACTTTTCGAATATCTCAAAAAGAAACTGACAAAGCGTTCTTCCCCCGTCAAAGACGCAGAGACGCTGTGTTACGAGATAGCGGCGCATATCAACAAGCTGAGCGCCGCGCGCAGCCGCGAAAAATTCGACTGCGCCCTTTCAATCAAGCCGACAAAGGAATCCGAGCCGGTCATCGCGTACACAGAAGAATATCTGCTGAAAGGCGCGACCCTTTCCGAATATTTCCGCAATATGTTTTCTTCGTACGCTTCCCTTCCTCAGGACGAGCGCGAAAAAATAGTCTTTATGCCGCAATACAGCGCGATAATGCAGGCTATCGGACAGAAGAAAAAGATATTCGTGACCACCTCAGCGTCAAACGGCGGCAAAAAACACGAACTTTCGCCGTTCGCGCTTACTGACTCAAAGGAAGAACTGCACGTATATCTGCTGTCGTGCAACGACGGAAACTGCGTGCCGATGCGTCTATCGAGAATAGAAAGCGTGACCGTCCTTCATGAAAATGCGGCGTTCACGGAAGAACAAAAGGCGACGTTCGCGAAAATGCTCGCCTACGGTCCGCAATTCCGCTACGGCAAAAACGAAAGCGAGGTAAGAATACGGTTATCCCGCAAAGGGGTTGAGCTGTTCAAAAGAATGTACGTACACCGTCCCGTACCCGTGAAGATCGTGAACAACGACTATTGTTTCGAATGTTCTCACAATCAGATAATTCAATATTTCGTGCGTTTCGGCAAAGAGGCGTACGTGGTCTACCCTCAAAGCGTGCGCGATTCAATGCGTGCGTTTTACGCCGACGCGATAGCGCGCTACGACGCGGGCGCGAGGCATTTTTCAAAAATACTGCCGCCGCAAGGTAATTAAAGCGACAAAGTACGCCCCGGCAAACGATGAGCGCCGCCAAAAGCATCCGACTTTTGAGGTGCGCTTCAAAACGCGTGCGTTATTTTATGTTTAAAATCAAACCGTGCGGGACTTTGCGCGGCGTGCGAGCCGTGCGAAGACTCGCGCCGCGATCGCGCGCGAACGCGCCTTGGCGGTATACAACAATCTCAGTATGCCGTTATCTGACGGTAAATTATCTTTACGTCCGATGGGGTCACCGTCGCCGTGCCGTCCTCAGCGACTTTTATTTCCGAGGTCAGCATTTTTACGATCGCCGCCGCTTCTTCCTTCTCTTTGGAGAGAAAGTTATCGCTGGATATTTCAGCAAACACTTTGTCGAAAGACATCGTGTTTATATACGCGATGCGTATCTCGAAACCCAGCGCTTTCGCGTTCTCTCTGAACTCGGCAATATAGTTCGCGTAATAGCGGTTGATATTCATCCAGTCTTCGCGGGTCGCGTTGCCGTATATCTTTATCAAAAGTATATTTTCCATATATTTCCCTCCGTTTCCTTTTCTTTATTGTATCATACAGTCCGGACGATTACAATATGCTTTTTTTACAACCTGTCACGACCGTTGCGGAAAACGCGCGGCGCGCTTACTCTCTCCTTTCGGAAAGACCGCTATTTACAAACCTGCAGTCCTATGATATAATGTATATAAATATAAATATTTAACGGGTAATATCGTTACAACTTTCGCCAAGACCTTTCCCGTTCGTAAATCCGCATTATGCGGAAAAGGAGGTTATCATGAAAAAAACTTTGACGATTTTGTTGATCCTTACCCTTGCCGTATGCCTTGCAGTAGGGATCACAGCCTGCGATAATAAAAAATCGGAAACCGTACGCTTGCTTATGATAACAAGCAGCGACGGTCAGGACTATGACTTCTTTTACCTGGGCGATTTCTATTATAAAAAATCTATCGACCAAAGCGGAGCCTATCCGGATTTCAGCACTCTGAGCTTCAAAGTGCAGTATGAGGACGGCTCTACGGCACCGCTTGCAGCAGATTCTCCCGAACTCAAGATCGCAGAGATCACAAAAGACGACGTATCCGTGACCGAAACCCCGGTGCTTTACGACGTCGGCAACTGGGAATACGTTTACGAGTACAGAGGCGCAAAGGCAACCGTATATTTCAATATACTGCCCGCTTCCGACGCCGATTATCAGATCACGGGGCTCCCCTCGTCCTGGATATACAGCGCGATACCCGATCTGACAGAGACGATAGCGGTCAGCGGATATTCAGACCCGCTAGTATATTACGGCGACGACAGGAACGCTGAGCTGTATTATATCGAAGTTTCAAAATATGAAGAAGAATTTGCGGACGCTGCGACCGACAGCTATACGATGTACGACCTTATGTCAGCTTCGCACATGTATTATCCCTACGAACAGGACGGAAGTCAATATAAAACATATATCGATGCGAGAGAATACTATTTCTTCTTAAAACTGACCGCTTCGGGTAATTACGACACTCAGCTGACGAACCTGCAAAAGGTCACCGTTGAAAAAGAGACCCTTGAGATCGGTTCTCTGCCCACGCTGAACGCGTCTTACGAGTTCAACTCATATGACGGTCCCGGCAATGCGAAGATCTCCGCCATACGCAGACCGGATTATTCATGCACCGTAACAAATAAGGGCGGAGAAACGGTGGAACTCTCCACGTGGGATTGGATCGATCCCGATGACGAGATAAGCGTCGGTACTCCCGACAAAAAATATAAGATCGCCCTCACGCCATACTCCGACAACTACAATACGGACAATCTTTATATAGAATGCACGGTGACCGCAGCGCCGGGCTATGTGCGAAGCAACTACGGCACCTCGTTTGTTTTCGGAGACGAGGAGCAGCTCGTCATTGACAGAGACGTGCAGCTCAACGAATGTACTCAAAACGGTCTCGAATTCTTCAACTCGCTTGGCTTGGACAACGACGACGACTTTCTCGAATATTATTTTAAAATGGTCAACATCACCGACAAAAACGGCAAAAAACTGCCAGTATATAAAGAAGATTCGGACACTCCTCTCTATGCGGGAGACGACGGAGCGATCGGCAAGGTCGTAAGAACAGGCATTATCACGGTCAGCGGCGGCACCGTATACGATTACCGTATAATTCTCAACGAATACGCTTTCGGAGATTATACTTTCACCGTATCTCTCGTCGACAACGTCAATTTCTACTGGGGCTACCACGATAAAAACTACGGCATAAAGCCGATAATCCTCAATTACTCGGTCGTCGAAAACGATCCCAACGGCTATATGAACGTAATTACAAACCAAGTCTCGGACGGCACGATCAGCATAGAACTGGAACTTGACGAAGCGGCTTACGATCCCGATCTTCTCAACACTTTTACGATAACCAGAGAAGATAGTCATACTATCGACGACAACCACGTCGTCTACTCCGACGAAAACGTCACGATAGACGCCGAAAAAGTTCAGGTGAGCAAAAGCGAAACGGTCGGCGGTCGTGTAAAACTCATGGTGACGCTGCCGGTAACTCTGCCCGACGACGGTGAATATCATTACCTGTGTCTCAGTATAACGATGCAGACTGCCGACACTTATGCCGACGTCAACGTATCCGCCTACGCTTATCTGCAGCTGCTGAACTGACGCAACCTGACAAAATGAATAAAAAAACGGGGATACGATTCCCCGTTTTTTATTTCACGTATCTCGTCGCGCCGTATATACGCGCCGCCTCATCGCACAGCGGTTAATGCGTCTTCAAAGCGGACAAATATTTTTTGCTATTGCGGATAGATTGCTAAACGTGCCTGTTCTGTCATTTCCGTCTTTTTAAGGCTGATAATTGCGCTATAATTAAAAATTATATATGCGCTTTTGTTTGACTACGGAACTCTGATATGCTATGCTATCTTAAATACGGAAGTTGCGTCATCCGCCGCTTCCTGCCGCGAAGATCTGATAAATATTCGGGATTTCTTGTTTTTACTTTCAGATTTACCGTATGAAAAGGAGAATATAATGAAATATACCGGCAGAAAATTCACAATATCGGTAGGTGCGATGCCGTTTGCGACTATAAGCAACACTCGTTCTCAATTCCGCGTGCTCGCCAATCTCGACAAAAAGGTCGACCCGGAAATCTTGCAAAAAGCAATCGACCTGGTCGTACCGCGTTTCCCGATGTACACCGTCATCATAAGAAGAAGGTGGCACGGGCTGAGAACGCTTCAGGTCGCGGATATGAAGATAACCGCAGAGCCTTTCAACCCGCAGCGCGAACACTATCACAGATACGCCAAAAAGCCGCTTTTCAAAGTGATGTACGAGGACAATATGATATGCGTTGAGCTGTATCATATACTTTCGGACGGCAACGGCGGCGTCGCGTTCCTGAATTGCCTGCTCGCCTGCTATTTCACCCTGCTGGGCGAAAAAGTCGATATGACGAATATCCTCGACTGGCGCGACAAGGCGACCGACGAGGAGTTCGAGGACGGCTATCTGCGCTTTGCGGAAAACAAAAAGGGGAAGATAAACCACGCGAAAAGCCTTGGGCGCGGACAATTCAAACTCAAAGAAAAGGTGATAAAAGACAGAGGCAACATATCGACGACCTACTCTTTCGACCTCGCGGCGCTCAAACCGGTGGCAAAATCGTACGGAGCGACTCTGCACGAATACCTCGCGGCGGCGCTTTGCGTAACGTTTTTAAGACTGAGGGACGAACGCGGCAGCAAAAAATGCATACGCCTGCAGATGCCGATAGATCTCAGAAAACGTTTCCCCACCTCCACGCTGACCAACTTTGTCGCTACGACCCAGTTCGAAACTTTCGGCGGCGACAAAGCGCAACTGATAAAAAAGCTGCACGAACACTTTGAGATCGCTACGCACGAGGATGAGCTCAAAGCATTTCTGAACGACGGAAAGAACCTGATGCACGGCGTGCTGGGATTCCTTCCCCGGTTTATCAGCGACTTCCTCGTAGACCTGGGCGACACTCTGCTGGGCGAAAGAATGAGCAACACCTCTTTCAGCAACCTGGGGCTGGTCAAAAACAACCTTGCGAAAAACGGCGTGATCGATTACGAAGTGATAGGCGGCAACCCTCTTTACGCGCCCTTCTACGTGACGGCGATAAGCTTTAACGGCATATGCAACGTGACTTTTTCAAGGCATATCGAATCTGACGTTTTTGAAAAATATTTTCTTGAAGAACTGGTAAAAGACGGCTTGGCGCCGACAAAGACGGTCGTCAGAAAATAAAACGGCAGCGCCGGAAGCAAACTCCCCGCAACGGTTTTTTAATACTGAAAAAACATAAATGCCGCAGTCGGAGGTTTTTCATATCTTTCTTTTTGCTTACGTGCTCAACCCTCAAAATAAGTTATGCTATCCGCGCGTAAAAACCGCGCAATGCCCGTCCGATTAATAAAAGAGGAGCCTTGCGGCTCCGTCCTTTTAGTCTATCTTTATGTATTCGTGCGCGACCGTCCTGTGCTCCCCTATCGTGAACACGGTGCCGCCGTTGACGTCGTCGTCCGCATAACATCTGTCGCCCGTCTTCAGCGCGTAAGTCAGCCTTACGCCCTTGTATATCAGCGAATAATCGTTGACGTGGTCGTGTCCCGCAAACACGTACTTTGTGCCGCCTTCTTCAAGTATCGCGTCGAACATTCCGCTGTTTTTCTTGCTGCAGCAGACGTCCTCGCGCATCTCGCCGAAAAAGCCGTATTCTTCGCTCTTTCCCGACTCAAGATATTCGCAGTATGCGATATAATATTCCGGCAACGCGATGTGTATGAACAATGCGGACTCGGGTGCGGGAGCGCCGACGCTCTCATTGTAAGCCGCCGCGCCGCGGACGCACCAACGGTACCACTCGACCTGCGCGGGCTTGATATAATCATAGTCATGCCCTATCTGTCTCATCACGAGTTCGCCGTTCTTGTCGTATTTCAGCTCAAAATCCTCGTCAAGTTCAGGATAATACATCTTTTCGGATTCCGCAAGATCGTCAAAATCGGCGCCCGCCCCCGAATCCATCATTATCAGCGACTCGACTATCACGTCGCCTTCCATTATGTTTATCACGTAGTTTCCTACGCCGCCGATGTTTCCCGGACCTTTTTTGAACAGGCAGTATTCCGACTCTTCGTACTTTTCGGCAGCAGCGTTCAGGTCGACGTTGCCTTCGCCGTCGTGGTTGCCGTTGACCGGCGCCCACGGGATCTTAAACGAGTCCATGAACTCTATCAGGTCTTCGATCGAATATTTGACGAACGGCGCCCATATCTGATCGCCCGTAAGCGTAATGAGATCGGGCTCTATGCGCCTTACAAGCTCCGTGATCGTCTCTTCGGTATATTTCCGCTGCCCTATATCAAGAAAGTCGTTGTATTGAATATCTGTGAGATTGAGTATTATAAAATCTTCTCCCGGAGTCTTCTGCAAGGTAAAGGTGTTCTTTATATCGTATTCCATATTCTCCTCCCAGACCTCGGCGCTCGGCGTACCCTTTACCGAACTCAACGCAAAAGCCGCCGCGAACGCGCCGACGACTGCAACGATCACCAGCAGTATCGTTATAAGGATAATCAGCCCTTTATTCTTTTTTCTGTGTACTTTTTTCACGCTGTCCGACATAAGCTTTTCTCCTTTTCCTCAGTTAAAAGAATTCTTCGCGGCGTGACGCCCGTCCGCCACCTCTTCTATTTACCGTTATATTTTAACACAAACCGCCTCTTGTTTTCAATAGCATTTAAATTTTTCAACCATACTCGCACTTTTTTCGACCTTTATCCGGCACTTATCAATATTTTTTACGCAACCCCTTCAAAATCCTTGCCAATCGCAACTTTGTTGTGCTATAATCGCCTTACTCGCGTGGAGGCATAGCCCAGTTGGTTAGAGCGCATGCTTGACATGCATGAGGTCACAGGTTCAAGTCCTGTTGTCTCCACCAATCGTAACCAAAATTGAACAAGTCAATTTTGGTTACTTTTTTATTGCCCGTTTTGCGGTCAATGAGACGCTATGGCTAAATATTTCTTTTGCAGGTTTTGCCGTCTGCGCCACACCGTTGTGTTGTCAACGCCCAAATTGCGCGCTATACTGCAATAGACCTTCGAGGTAACAGTCAAACATTCATTCGACATCCCATAAAACATGGGCAGAATTTTCGCCCCTATAATTACATTTAATCCTTAGTGGAACTCCATTTCAAGATTGCTGAAGTTTCTATGGTTCTTATATGTATTTTCTGAACATATATTTTTTCACTCCCCCCTAAACTCTATCCCCGTATGGGAGTGATTTCATATATTTTTCCATAAAATTGAAGTCAGGTTTTCCTTGATATGCCGGCAATTTTATGACCGTAGCACGCATGTTCTCAAGCACCCATTTCCGTCCATATGAATAGCGATATTTTTCTTGTCTCAACACTGTGCAAATGAACAATGCTACGTATTTATTGAACTCATATCCGTTTTCTTTTTTAAAATACAATACATTCACATCATCTGTTGCCCAAAACGGCTTTGGCTGATAAAACGCTTCGCCCACCGATCCGTTATAACTTAAAGAGATAGCATTTCCTTCATGTATTGCTTCTTGTCCGATATAATTTGCTACGCCGTTATTCGAATCGATTGCGCCAATGTATGGTGTGTTTCCTTCGATTTGATCATCCGAAGTAAGACGTTTTCCTTTTTTAACTTCGAACAAATCCCCCAACTGAAACTCTTTCCAAGAATTAAAGCCATGAGTAAGTAATACGTACCCCCCCCCCGGTTAGCCGTGGCTAACGGCTTGTAATTTAGCGACTTAATATACTGCTCCATAAAATCCCAATCCGGCGTGTCGTCATCTTTCGCGGGTAATTTTATAACAATTTCCTTGCTGTCACCAACTCGACATTGCCGACCATATCCCCACTTATAATTTTCATTAAAATTTATTATTGTGACAATAAATAGGGCTATTTTTTCGTTTAAATTGAATTTTGGGTAAAATATATTGACATCACTTGTAGCACAAAAATCATCTGGTTGATAAAATGCTGTGCAACCAACTTTTCCTGTGACAATGCAATTACCTCGAAAATCGGCAACTAAATCTATTTTTTGAGCTACTCCGTTATTTTCATTTGAAGCAGAAATATAAGGGGTATTGCCAATATCATATTCGTTGGGATAATGATATTTACCAGCCACTATATCAAAATAGTCTGCAAGTAAAAATTCTTTCCAATTTTCCGTTTTAAGCTTCATAAATATGCCCTTCCTTTACAAGATAAGCAAGATAATCATTGATCGTCTGCTGAAAATCTCGCTCAGTAAGTTTTGAATAATCCGTCTTCATATAAGCTTCGCACAGCCATTCATCATCGCCGTCAACTTTGTGCGTCGCCGATAAACCGTCGACAGATTGTCTGTTGCGATAAAGTTCGATCCAATCTTTCTCGATTTCCACCCACTTGCTCTTGCCGGTGTTAGCATCGACCTGTTCCACGCGTCCGAGATTCTTCTTTTTCTTAAATCCGTCTTCTTTGTAATAGCCAAAGTAAGTATCAGGATTTGAAACATCGCTATGTTTCGTGCCTATCTTAAACACCATACAACATGCGGAAGCGCTGGCTCCGGGATGTGTTTTCTTCCAGTATTTCCTTTTTAAGTCGAGCGATCTCGCCGCTTGTCCCTATTGCACAAGCAACAGGCAGCAAAACCGCCAATTTTGCATGGAGATTGATCGAATTAAGCGTATCCGCTATATACTTGACAAAATACAATCCTTTTGAAGGATCTTCCTTTTTATCTTTTGCCCAAGTATCGACATAGCTTTTAGGCAAATGAATACGCTGTCCGTTATATGGAGGGTTCATCAAGATTACATTTGGCTTTGCTTCTTTTATCAAATCAGCAAAATCAAAACAACTGCCCCGTCTTATGTTTGAATTGCCATCTGAGTGTATCAGCATATTCGTAGTAGCAAGACCATATATGTTTTCATCATACTCGATCCCGAATATTTGTCGTTTTTTAACGTTTTCCTGCTCTGCCGCCGTAGCACAGTCGTCCAACGCTTGTGTCATTGCGCGCACTAAAAACGAACCGCTACCGCAGCAAGGATCGAGCACTATGGAATGTTTGTTTACTCCGGTTATTTTCGCCATAAAATCCGTGATGTGATCCGGCGTAAAGGCTTGATTTTTATCCGATTTTCCGACGTATTTATTGAAGGTTACAAAAAACAGATTAAGAAGATCTTGTCCGGAAGTGCTCTTGTCGTTAATAAAAGGCAATATGTTATCTTCAATAAATTTCAGGATTTCTCTGAATGCGGATATGCTTAATTGCTTTATGTACTGATTCTCAAGAACGTTGTTGTTCAACAATACGACCTTCGCTGCCTTGTTTATATCTGAAATTAACAAGTCCTCTAAAACTTCCCTTATGCGCACTCTGATTTGTGCCGTTGACAATGTTTGATTCGCATAATCCAAACCTTTTTTCAATGCAAGAAGGCACGTCCCTACAAACTGACTCCTTAATTTTTCGGGAACACTATGGCGGTGCAATAACTCATTGAGTTTATATGTGTTTTGCATCACCTTTTCCTTGTCATTTATTTTAGGAGTATAAAAATCCACATACTCATCCATTGTGCGAAGCGCAGTTTCTTTTGGCATCAGATCACTGTCGGACACAACGCCTCTCCACACTTTGATATTATCGTTTATTGTGTTGGCAAGAATGGCAACTGTTTTGTTGCCGGTAAGCGCCTTTTCATATTCAACATATGCGGATAACTGTTCTTCATCTGCCACAGTAAAATTTTGCTTCGTTTCTATCAGCACGGTAACATTATCTTTTACAAAGCGAATGTCAAGCTTTTCAAAAGATCTCTTCGCTTTATTTCTAATAGGATTGAAAGGTAACGCCGCCGCGCTAAATCCCTTAGGATAGCTGAACTCGTCATTTTCAATGTTGCTTGTAAGATATTTTCTTCCAACTGTTGAAATTATATCTGCTCTTATCACTTGAACATCCCTCCTCACTCTTCAAATTTGATACCTTTACTCTCGCAAAAAGCATAGAACTTGCCCTGCGATACGATTTGCGGCTCGCGGTTTTCTCTTTCCCAGCGGCATATCGTCGCATACGAAACGCCTAATTCTTTCGCAAGCGCTTCTTGCGTGAGCAATAATTTCATCCTTGCATACTTCACTTTCTCAGAAAATTTCATTATAACCCTCACTCTTCGCCGTTATCGTCAAGCAACCTCGACCGCTCTTCCGCCAAAATTTTCATTTGGCGAATTGCTGCCCTGTTCAGTTCTACAAGTCGTTCAGGTTGACTGACTCCTTGTTCGATTAAATATGCGTTCAAATTTTCAAGATTGGAAAGACAAATAAGCTGCGACACTTCGGCATAGTCGCGAATATTTCCTTTTTTGTCGGGATTTTTGTCGCGCCACTCCTTTGCCGTCATCCCAAACAGTGCAACGTTGAGCACATCGGCTTCGCTCGCATAAACAAATGTCGCCTGCTCTTTGGATATTTCACGCGGAATGATGATGTTATCTTTGATTGCGTCCGTATGTATCCGATAATTTATCTTGGCAAGTTCGCGCTTGACAGACCAATCAAGCTGCTTCTGTTCTTCCGCTTTCAGACGTTGGAATTCTTTAATGATATAAAGATTGATCTCCGGCGATATCCATGAAGCGAATTGAAGAGCGATATCTTTGTGAGCGTAAGTGCCGCTGTTGTATTTACCGGCCTTGGAGACAATGCCTATCGCGTTGACGCCTTCTATCCATTTTTTAGGCGTCATGGTAAAATAATTGTGCCCGGCTTCGCTTCTAAACGTATCGAATTCGACACGGTTAAAACTCGGATTGTTCAACTGCTCCCATAGTCCCAAATACTGTATCGTGTCTATCCTGCGCATCCAATTCTGGATGACGAATCGAGGCTCTTCGGAATTCTTATATCTCGCAATGTCCGTTAAAGAAAAGTAATCGTCCTTATTGATGTGTATCGCCTGATCAAGCACCGTAATTTCCTTGTTTTTCATCCCCCTGCGGCCTCTCGATGTCTTTTGATTTATTTTAACATATTTTGACAGGATAATCAAGAGAAAAGAAGCCGTATCCCAATTCGTCGATAAAACTTGAATCATAGCAACCAAACAAGGCTAATTTATAGTGTCCATAAAAATACATCACCGTTTTCACTTCAAGTGCGACAGAGGCGGAACGCAGGTACGTCTGCGCTCCGCCTCGCATGTGCGTTTTGTTCGATCGTCAAGCGATCTGTGAGGTCAATTCAAATTCCATAATGACCTCCCAGCCGATCACTTTCTTTTCGTCCTCGATCATCTCGCTGCCGTCTTCTCCGACTACGATCTCGGGCTCGCTCAAAATCTCTTGCGCCCAAAACGATTGAGTCATGCCGTCAAGCGTGATCTCGTCATCCGCGCCGTCGATTTCGCCCGTTCGACCATTGTACGACCACGACGGACGCGTTTTGCCGTCAAAGATGAATCTGATGCGCATTGCATCGTCGGTGACATAGTCGATGTTGTACGACTTGAAGCCTTCAAGCGTCGCGCCGTTCAGCCACAGTTCATCGATCCATTCCGCCGCCGTTTTTTCGCCGCCCATGACGATCAAGTCCTCTTCGCTTTTGGGAGCGGTCAACGTGACCGCGACGTCCTCGAACTTCAATTCGCAAGTCATCGTCCCGACATAGCCGAAATCTCCGCCGAGCTCAGGTCCGGAATAGCGGTAGGTCACGCCGTCTTTCACCCAGACAGTGTACTCGCTCTCTACGCCTCTGAACTTGGCTGTTCCCGTGTACTTGTCGCAAGTTGTGCCGTTCACAACTTCTGTGCCGGCATCCGTCATCTTCGAGGTATCGAAGACGGTTCTCAACGCGGCAGGCAGCGGGTTGTCGACGACGCTCTCCGCGGTGCCGGCATATTCGCCGACCGAATAGACGAATTGCAAACCGGCGAAGTCGTTAAGTCCGTTGTACACTTTCGCGCTCTGTCCGTTGAACACATACAGCGCGCCGTTCGCGCTCACCTTGTTACCGTCTTTGTCAAAGTCGATTATCGGCATGTCCTCGCCCGGCTTTTCCTCTTCGCCCCATTCGTCCGACACGGATTGAGTGTAGCCGTATTTGCCTTCGCCCAGCTTTTGGGCGACGCTCGCCGTCTTCGTACCCCACTCTATGCCGAAGAAGTCCTCGGCGCTCGTCTTGAGCGCATACTCGAAGATCTTGACGTCCCACACGCCGCCGTAACCTTCCTTCTCGCCCTCGGCGTAATAGTACGCGTCTATCTTGACCGCATACTTGCCCTTCGCATATACGCCGTTCCAGCTGTTTTCGCTCTCATAGAGCGAGACGGCTTGGGCGTATTCCTCGATCGCGGCGCGATACGCCTCGATCGCCTCGTCGGAGACGTTCTGGTCGGTCAAATAGGTGATGTCGTCGAAGTTTTCCTCCGCATAGCCTTCGGGCGCGTCCCACGAGATCGCGCCGTATTCGATTGCCGTATCCATGCCCCAAACGAACACGTCCGTCTCGAGCTGCGGTCTGTCGTCGGGGAATGCCTGCGCAGGCTCTCCGTAGTAGGTGACCTCGGCGCCCTTCACTCCTTCGCTGTATTCGCGCTTGAGCACGAGGTCGAGCTCCTCGTCATACCACAACGTCACATATCCGTTGCTCAGCTTGGCGACATCTCTGCCTGCGACGACGTCGCTGTCCTCGTTGCTCCACAGCGGTCCGCCGTCTTCGGCGACGTCGTCAAACGAGCCGTAGTAGGACGGCGTCATCCATTCAAACACCCCATAATTGAAGCTGCAAAACTCCGCCGGAGTGATCGCGACCGCGTCGGGATTGGGCGTGCCGTCGGGCATCATCTCGACCAACATGCCGCCGTCGGTGCGCCTGTAAACGGTCGGCTCTTCGTCGCGTATCACGACGACGAATTCTTCGTCTGCTTGGACGGTGTATTTGTGTGTGACGTTTTCGTCGAAGATGTCCTCAACGTCCATTCTCACGACGAGCGGTTGAGTGCCATAAATGAACACGGGCAGGGATTTTTGAGTCACGGAGATCGTCACTTCTCTGCCGTCGTATCTGTCCTCTATGGTGCCGCCGCCTTGCTCGGAGACAAACACGCGATATTGATTGTATTTTGCGCCGTTGACGCCGCCGTCGTCATATACCCACTCGCCATAGCCGTCCTCACGCCAGCCGTCTGCGACAAGCTGATTGCCGAACGCCTCAAACTCCGCGTCGTCCACGCCGTAGACGTAAAAGCGGTCGGCGTAGACTCCGTCGTCGACTTGCTCGACGTCGACATACCAACCTTCCGCGCCGTCAATGCCGTCAAAGGGCATTTCGTCCAAGCCGAACGCCTCTTTCATCTCGTCGACGGGCATTTGAGCCTGCAATTGCCCGACAAGAGGCAGCGCGATCAATTGCGCGACATAGTCTGCCTCTTCGACGCGGACGAGACTGCATCTGAGCGTGGACGAGGGGTCGTCCCACCTGTCTCTGCCGCTGTATTCGAGCACGAGCCCCGTCGCTTTGTCGATCCAAAATTCGGCGGTCCAGACGATGTCCTCTTCGTCATCGCCGTTGACGTGCACGTCTGCGGTGTATTTTTCGCATTCAAAGCCGGCGATCGTCTTTGTCTCGCCCGTCTTAACGCGGTTGCGCGACCCCATGTAATTAGCCTGCGCAGAATCGAGCCTTGTGACGGTATAGTCGCTCACCACGTCGAGTTCGCGTCTCTCGCCGAGGCGCTTGCGCATCCTGTCGACGGTGTAGTTGTCGCGCGTCGACTTGTCGAACAGCCAAAGATAGGTCTCGTAGTCGAGCTTCCATTCCGCCGACAAAATGCCGTCGTACGAGACTTCGTCGCTCGAGAAGACGTCGCCGTACGCCGCCCCGGCGGCTCCGAACGTGGCGACTTCGACGCCGACACGGGTCACCGTGCCCTCTTGCTTGTCTTCGCCCTTGTCCTCATAGAGGTCGTTGTACGTCCTCTCGTATTTGACAAAATAGGTCGCGCTTTCGTATCCGTCGGCAAAAGACGTCTCGTTTTCGGCAGTCGTGTTGGCGACCTGTATGTAAAGCGTCCACCAAGAGCGCGACGCATTCATATCCGTGGCGGCGATGTAATCGACATAGCACTCGAACACCTCTTCGTCTATGATCGTGCTGCACCGCCATATATCGCGCTCGTAGCCGTCGTCCGACTCATGGCGCGAATCCTCGGCAAGCGTGAAGCCTTTGCCTTTGCAGAACGCGACAACGCTGTCGAAAGACGGCTTCGACGCGGAATCGAACTCGAATTCCACCGACAGATATGCGCCGTTTTTATCCTCTTCGACGCCGATGATGCGGCTGTTTGCCGGCTGTTTCATGCCCGAAAGCCCAAAGCGCGCCCACACTTCGTCCGCCGGCATTTCGTACACAACCTGCGTGTCCGACTTCATCGCAACGGTCGCGGCGATCATTTCCGTGCCCTTGCGGATGATGAAGGTCATCGAGCTCTTGCCCGTATACGCGGTGTAGATCGTGCCCTCGACATTATACTCGCCGGCATAGGTCATGCCCGCGTCCTCACACGATTTCTTGTACGCGTTGTACTTTTCGTCTGTGACGTTCGTCGCCCTGAATGCCTGCACGTTCTCCGTCTCGGCGAACAATTGCTCGAGTTGAGCGAGCGCTTCCTCTTGCGAGATCGCGCCGCCGTCGCCAGGCTCCGTTATGCTCGGCACGTCGATGCCGTCCAAGATCATGTCCTTGATCTCGTCCTTGACATCTTCCTTGCCGAGATCTGTCTTTTCGCCGTCGAATTGCGGCAAAGTGTCCGACGTTTCGGGCGGCTCGCCCTCTCCTTCGTTCTTGTCACTGCATGCCAAGATCGTGCCTAAAAGCGCAAGCACCAAAGCGATTGTAATGAGTAGCAACCAAAACTTTTTCATACTAAACCTCCTTTCCACAATCATTATAACATGACGTTAGCCTCTTAAACAACAGCAAACGCGCTTTTTGCAAAACTCTTTGCTAAACATGATATTTTGTCAACGTGCGGCAAACTCTCCGCCAAAATTTGAAATTTTTTGTGAAAACATTTTGTTCGGCATCCGAACAATACTACACTCGTCTCCCCCCTTTTTCCTTCGCTTTGCGACCATCCGCCCGTGTCGCCATCCGCACGGCGGAGCAATTCTGCCTTTCGGCGATCCGATCATTATTGTCCTTCGTCGCCATTCGCGACGGGATATTATATGAAAAGCATTCTTCTTTTCGTGCAACTGCCGCCGCGCCGTCCGTATCCCCGTAAAATTTGTTCTTTCACCCGTGCGGCAAAGGATAAAATTATGCAAAATGCTTTGACAACACCTGAAGTTTATGGTAATATTATCGTTGCAATCAACGCTTAAAAGCTTCGACAGATGGAGAAATACCCAAGAGGTCGAAGGGGCTCCCCTGCTAAGGGAGTAGTACGGGATACCGTAGCGAGGGTTCAAATCCCTCTTTCTCCGCCATCGCAAAGCTCAATGTGTTTGAGTATAAAAAATTGAGTGACTTTATAGTCACTCGTTTTTTTATTTCTTTTTGTCTTCGCTTTAGTTGTGCCGTACCGAAGCAATTCGAAGCCGCCCGGAAACGTGCCTTTTACGCGGCTTTTGACAAATCTCGCTTGAAAATATGTACACTACTATCTGTGTTCGCTTTGCCAAAATCCGCTGTAAAACTCATTGTCAGAGAAACGTTTCACATTATTCCGGTCCGGTATACCAGCCCAGAATAATACGAACCAGCCCTGAGGTGCGCCTTTTATGCGTTTTTATCGATTCGCACTTGAAAATATTATAATATTATCTGCGTTCGCCTCGCTGAAACACACACTAAAAATCATCGCCTGAGGGTGCATGCAGTTTTAAGCCGGCAAATTTT